>QAKI01000012.1 GCA_003343905.1 Subdoligranulum variabile | reverse complement strand
GTTCATGCTTACACCGGCGACCAGATGATCCTGGACGGCCCGCAGCGTAAGGGCGACCTGCGCCGTGCCCGCGCTGGCGCGCAGAACATCGTTCCCAACTCCACCGGTGCTGCCAAGGCCATCGGCCTGGTCATCCCCGAACTGAACGGCAAGCTGATCGGCTCCGCTCAGCGCGTTCCCGTCCCCACCGGCTCCACCACCATCCTGGTCGCCGTTGTCAAGGGCAAGGACGTCACCAAGGACAGCATCAACGCCGCTATGAAGGCTGCTTCCTCTGAGAGCTTCGGCTACACCGAGGATCAGATCGTTTCTTCCGACGTTATCGGCATGCGCTACGGCAGCCTGTTCGATGCTACCCAGACCATGGTCACCAAGATCGACGACGACACCTATCAGGTTCAGGTCGTGTCCTGGTACGACAACGAGAACAGCTACACCAGCCAGATGGTCCGCACCATCAAGTACTTCGCGGAGCTGTAATCGAAATCTTCCCGCATAAAGTCGCCGCCGCGCTCCCCATGGGGCGCGGCGGCGCTTTTTGTGTTTGAAGGCATTTAATAAAATTATCCTGCGGTCTTCCTGTGTGGAATAACCGCAGGATTTTTTTATATCAGGATATAAACTTTATGGTTCAATGATGATCTTATCTTTTGCGTATTCCAGTGCCAGCCCAATCAACTCGTTACGGGAACGGTTGGTTTTTCTTGCCAAATCGTCGTAAAAATCGACAATGGATTTATCGACACGTATAGTGAACATTACGGGTTCGGTTTTCTTTGTGATTTTGAGTTCGTTCATAATATCACCACCTGTAGATATTATGACTTTTTCGGAGGGACAATTATATATCTAAAACATGTTGAAATATAAACATAAATGGGGTATAATTTAAAAACAAAGGCGAAAGAAAGAGGAGAGTGCTATGGACGGTAATGCAAAAAAGAAAAAAACAGGATGGGTGATCTTTTTAAGTGTTTTGGTGTTGTTGGCGGTTTGCTTGTATAGTCAAAAACAAATACAGGAAGTTGACAGCAAAGAGACGTTGGTTGGAACTTGGGAATACGAAAAAAGTATTGATGAAAACGGGAACGAAATAACCGGTGATTTATCTAATACACGTTTAAGTGTTTACGAAGATGGAACGGGTGAACTGTCTTTTGAAGAACTCTTGACAAAGGATTTTAGGTGGGAATACATTCGCCAAAACCAAGAAGGCCAATATTATCAAATCCGTGTAGTGGATGATTCGCAGTCTGCTGAGGGCGGAGAAGGAAAGAAAGAACTTGTGAGTGAAGCAGAGATTGTTTCCGAGGGGGCAAGTAGAGATAAAGGGTTGGTTGGACGCCTTTGCGTTACAAATGAGGATGTCCCTGAAGCTATGTTGATTTTTAGAAAGATAAGCGAGGAACCAACCGAGTTCTTCTCTTTAGCAGAAGCGGTAGAAGATTTCGCAGAAGGAATAGAAAATGCGCGTAATAGCAACGAGGATGAAGACCATCAACCTACATTAGGTGAGCAAAATGCGTTGCAGAAAGCGTATCAATACTTAGAATACAGTGCTTTTTCATATACTGGCTTGATTGAACAGTTGGAATTTGAGGGTTTTAGTACCAGCGAGGCAATGTATGCAGCAGATCATTGTGGTGCGGATTGGAATGAACAGGCAGCTAAAAAAGCGCGACAGTATTTGGAATACTCGGCTTTTTCAAGGAGTGAACTGATTGACCAGTTGGAATTTGAAGGTTTCACTTATTCGCAGGCCGTGTATGGTGTGGGAGAAAATGGGTATTAAAAGCAGGGATATAATTTTATGAATGTCAGCAAAATAAAGAAGATTTTTTATGGAATTTGTATAGTGGCCGTTATGGCAATGCTCTTTTTTGGCTATGAGGCCTACGATAAAAAGAATAATTATTATAATTCAGAATACTCAACATCGCACAATGAAAATGCCTATGTTGGAGGAGATGCATACAACTATATAATTAATGCCGGATACTTTGCCGGATATGCGGCTTTGTCAGGGGCTAGTGCTGTTACAGCGGTACTTTCCTTTGGCTGTGGCACTATGCTGATGTGCGTGGAAAGCTTTCTCCAAAAGGAAGGAGAAGGGGATGCTGGGGTTGGTCAAACGGGGGCAGGGCTTGTATGCGTGGGACCCGGCGAGGAACCCCGTAAGAAAATGAATGAGGAAAAGGACATACGATTTGCTCGGACAGATGAGGCAATTGCAAGAGAAAAAAACGGTGTAGATTCCCGCAAGCAAACAAATGGGGAAAAATTTGAGCAAATAGTTGTTGTATTGGCTGCTATGGCGGTGTTGGTGCTGCTTATCTTGATGTATGCCGGTGTATAAAGAAAAAAATCCTGTTGATAGCAAAGATGCCCGCCTTTAAGGCGGGCATCTTTTGACAAATACCGCGAGAGTTTGCCTTAATAAGAAAAAGACAAAAACGCGTACTGCAAAATTTGTCGAGATTAAGACGCTGATTACTGTGATTTGCCGTGATACATTGGCACCGCCAGCACGGCCAACGCGCCCCCGCCGGTGTTGGCAAGGGTCAGGCGGCCGCCGTGGGCTTCGGCCACCGTGCGGGCCCAGTAAAGCCCCAGGCCCTGGTGGCCGTCGCTGCGGGCGGCGTCGCCGGTGGCGAACATCTGCCCGCCGTTGTGCAGGATCATTTCCGGGAAGCCCGGCCCGTCGTCCTGCACGGTGAACAGGACCTGCCCGGATTCCGCGCGGCAGGCCAGTGTGACCTGCCCGCCCTGCGGGGCAAAGCGGGCGGCGTTCGCCAGCAGGTTTTCCACCGCGCGGGCCAGGTCCTGCCGCCGGGCGTGCAGCGTCAGGCCGTCCGGCAGCCGGAACGCACAGGCAAAGCGCACCCCGCGCGGCGCGCAGAGGGCGCGGCCCGTTTCGGCCAGATTCTCGCAGAAGGGCGGCAGGGGAAAGTCCTCGGCCAGGGCGGGGGCGTCCTGCACGCGGCAGATGTCCCGCAGCGCGGCCAGATATTGCCCCGCGCGCCCGGCCCCGCGCAGGATGGCGTCCACGGCCGGGCGCTGGGCGGCGGTCAGTTCTTCCTCCGCCAGCAGTTCGGCGTTGCCCTGAATGATCGTCAGCGGCGTTTTCAGGTCGTGGGTCAGGGCCGCCATCCGCTCGGTGCGCTGCTGTTCCATGGCCCACTGGGCCTTGAGCGAACCCGCCAGTTCCCCGCGCAGGCTGTCCATGGTCTGCAGCGCCTCGTCAAATTCCCGCACATGGGTGGGGGCGGGCATGGGGGCTTCCAGGTCGCCGCCCGCCAGCAGGCGGCAGGCTTCGGTCAACTGCCCAGTGATGGCGCGCAGCCGTCGCGCCGTGCGGCGGGTCATGGCGAACACCACCGCGACCAGCAGCAGGATCAGCAGGACCGTCATGCAGGCCTGGAAATCCGGCAGCACGCCGCGCAGCGCCGGGTCGGCGTAGGGCATGGCGAAGTCATACTGCAAACGGCACAGCGTGCCGTCGATGAGGGGCACGTCCCGGTAAAACTGCGTGTTGACCGGCATCGTGCCCAGCGCCAGCGCCAGATCCAGGCTGGCACTGTCCATGTTGGTGGCCAGCACGTTTTCGGGCGCGGCGGCTTCGTCCGGGGCGACGGTCTCATCCAGCAACACCCAGCGGCAGAGGTCCGGCAGGGCGTCGGCGTCAAAATGATCGGCCGACATTTCGGGCAGGATGTCCATGGCCTGCAGGGCTGCGTTGGACCCGCTGTAGGCGGGCAGGACGAAGCCGAGTTGGATCGTGCCCATCAGCCCCCAGAACCACAGCAGCGCCGTGGCAGTGCAGGCCAGCCCGGTGCGGACCAGATAGCCCAGCAGCAGGCGGCTGAGGGGGCGGCTGCGTTTCATTCGCTTTTCCATCGGTATCCGATCCCCCAGACTGTTTCAATGGGCTGCAGCCCGCAGGCGCGCAGCTTGGCGCGGATGTTCTTGACGTGTTCGGTCACGGCCGAAGTGTCGGCGGTGCCGTCAAAGCCGAAAGCGGCCTCATAGAGCTGCTCTTTGGAGAAGGTGCGCCCGGCGTGCAGCGCCAGATACTCACAGATGGCGTACTCGCCGCGGGTCAGCCGCAGCGGGACCTCGCCGCAGAAGGCTTCGCCCGCCTGCAGGTCAAAGGTCACGCCGCCGCGCTGCATCCGGTGGCTGGGCGCGCGGTTCTGCCGCCGCAGGTGGGCGTTGACGCGGGCGCGCAGTTCGGCCAGCCGGAACGGCTTGGTTAGGTAATCGTCGCCGCCCAGGCCCAGGCCGCGCAGCACGTCGGCTTCCTCGGTGCGGGCTGTCAAAAACAGGATGGGGCAGTCCGCCAGCGCCCGCACACGGCGGCAGGTGGAAAAGCCGTCCTCGCCGGGCATCATCACGTCCAGCAGGATGCAGTCCGCCCAGGTGCAGTGGCGTTCGGTCACCTCGGCGCCGCTGTGCAGCACCGTCACGGTGTGGCCGTCGCGTTCCAGCGCCGTGCGCAGCAGGTCACACAGGTCGCGGTCATCGTCTACCGCAAGGATATGAGCCAAACTAAGACCTCCTCTTGCCGCCGGGGCAGCGGATCAGTGCAGAATCAGGTACAGCGCCCAGGACAGGGCGTACAGGATATAGACATGGGCGGGATAAAAGACGTAGAACAGCTTTTTCATGCCGCGCCCACGGGTCCCATTATACAACAGCATCGGGATCACTGACAATACGCCGAACCATTCGTAATACTGCGTGAACATCTGGGAAAGCTGGAAATCCGGCGTGCCGGAAAGCTGCATATAGGGCAGGACGAAGTTGAACAGCATCGTCAGCACCACAAAGGCCGCCGCCTGCAGCCCGCGGCGGCTGCGCAGCAGGTACAGCGCAACGCCGATCAGAATGAAGGTGATGCCGCCGTCCATGATGAAAGTCCAGGCGGGCAGCACCGTGTAGGCCAGCGCCGCCAGAATGGAATCCAGCAGCCAGGCCGCCGGGGTGCCGTCGGCCGTGCTGTACAGGATGATGAACAGGAAGGGCCAGGCCAACGGCAGCACCACGCCCAGCAGGCCGGGCAGGATGCGTTTTTGCCGCAGCCAGTCGATACCCTGCCAGATGGGGATAAGGATGACGAAGTTCATAAAAATGGCATTCATGGGGAAGAAACCGTCGGGGCGCACGCCGATCTTGGCGTACATCATCAGGAATTGCAGCAAGCCCATCCCGGCGGAAATGGCCCAGATGCGCCAAAAGTAGCGCCGCCGGTCATGGGTGTGGGCGAAGCCCTCCACCGTGCAGAAGAGGAACAGCGGCGCCGACAGCCGCCCCAGCATGGAGAACCATTCCGGGATCATGCCGGTAAAGCCGAAAAAGTAGTGGATGTGGTCCATCACCATCAGCACCAGGGCCAGCACTTTGAGCGCGGTGTCGCTCAGGCCCGCGGGGGCGCGCCCGGCGCGGGGCAGGGAAGCGGAAGAAGCGTGGGACATAAGAAAAAACCTCCTGTTATTTGGTACGGAACCAGCATAACAGGAGATTCTAAGGATTTTATAAGGATGGCAAAAATTGCCGTCAGATCTTGATGAGTTCGTACTCGCGGGTGCCCAGGCCAATCTTTTCGGCATGTTCCAGGCAGCTCTTCCAGTTGGTGGCGGGGCTGGAATCGGTGAAGTGGTCGTGGTGGTCGTGGGCTACCTCGTCCAGATGGCTGCCGGACATGATGGGCTGGCGGTTGACCGCGTCCACACAGGCCTGGTCCAGCGCCACCGGGTCAAAGCTGGCGAACATGCCGATGTCCGGCACGATGGGCACGTCGTTCTCGGCGTGGCAGTCGCAGTAGGGGGACACGTCGATGACCATGTTGATGTGGAACTGGGGACGGCCGCTGACCACCGCTTTGCTGTATTCGGCGATCTTGCAGTTCAGGATGTCGTTGCTCTCGTCCTGGGCGGCACAGACGGCGTCCATCGGGCATACGCCGATGCAGGCGTCCTGGTTGACGAAAGGCTTGCCCGCGGAGTGCATCTCCATCTTGCCGGCGCGGGAACCGCAGCCCATGCCGATGTTCTTCAGCGCGCCACCGAAGCCGGTGCATTCGTGCCCCTTGAAGTGGGCCAGGGAGATGAACACGTCAGCGTCCATGATGGCGCGGCCAATCTTGGCTTCCTTCACATAGGTGCCGCCCTCCACGGGGACCAGGGCCTCGTCGGTGCCTTTCAGGCCATCGGCGATGATGACATGGCAGCCGGTGGAAAACGGCGAGAAACCGTTGGCGTAGGCCGCGTCGATGTGGTCCAGCGCGTTCTTGCGCCCGCCGACGTACAGCGTGTTGCAGTCGGTCAGGAACGGCTTGCCGCCCAGTTCCTTGACGACCTTGGCGACCACCGCCGCGTAGTTGGGGCGCAGGAAAGCCAGGTTGCCCGGCTCACCAAAATGGATTTTGATGGCGGTGAATTTGTTGGTAAAGTCGATCTGGCCGATCCCGGCGGTCTTGATGAGCCGTTCGAGTTTCTGGGGCAGGTTCTCGTTAAAAGATGTGCGCAGATCGGTGAAATATACTTTGGATGCAGACATGGGATGCCTCCTGTTTTCATGGGTGTTTTGCTCATATCTTATTGTAAAATACCGCAGGCAAAAATGCAAGAGCGCCGCCGCCAAATGTGAATTTTGCCGGCGCGCCCTTGCATCGCCGCGGCAAATGGGGTAAAATACCAACGTAAGATCAGAGGACGATATGGCCACCCCGCCGCTATGGCGGGCCACAGAATAAAAGGAGAATTCCCATGCGTTACTGCAAAAAATGTACCATGCCCGACACCCGGCCCGGCATCACGTTTGATGCCGAAGGCGTCTGCAGCGCCTGCCGCCACTACGAAAACCGCAAGAACGTGGACTGGGACGCCCGCTTCAAGGAGTTCGAGGCCTTTTGTAACAAGTACCGCGGCATGAACGGCCCCGGCGGCTATGACTGTGCCGTGGCGGTGTCCGGCGGTAAGGACAGCCACTTTCAGGTCTGGATGCTCAAGGAAGTCATGCACATGAATCCCATCCTGTTCAGCGTGGAGGACAATTTCCCCATGACCCAGGCGGGCATCCACAACCTCAAGAACATCAGCGAGGAGTTCGGCTGCACCATCATCTCCTGCAAGCCCAACATCAAGATCCAAAAGACCCTCATGCGCAAATTCTTTGAAAAGTACGGCAAGCCCACCTGGTATGTGGATCGCCTGATCTACACCTTCCCGCTGCACATGGCCGCCAAGTTCAACACCCCCATGCTCTGCTACGGCGAGAACGTCAGCTTTGAGTACGGCGGCGGCAACGACAAGGAAACTTACTCCGCCATGGATCAGATCGAGAACGGCGTGGCCGTGGGCTTCCCGATGGAAGAACTGATCGGCGACGGCGTCACCGAGAAAGACCTGAGCCTGACCCTGGCCCCCGACGCTGAGGAACTGAAGAAGCTCGATCCCTTCTACATGAGCTACTTCGTGCCCTGGAACAGCTACAAGAACTACCAGATCGCCAAGGCCCACGGCTTCCACGATCTGACCCACGAGTGGGACCGCACCCACCATGCCGAGAACTTCGACCAGATCGACTCCCGCGCCTACCTGGTCCATTCCTGGCTCAAGTACCCCAAGTTCGGCCATGCCGCCGCCACCGACTACACCGCCCGCTATATCCGCTACGGCCTGATGACCCGCGAGGAAGCCATTCCCATCATCAAGGCGCGGGACGGCAAGCTGGACCCGCTGTGTGTGCGGGACTTCTGTGAGTTCTGCGGCTACACCGAGAGCGAGTTCTGGTCCATCATCGACAAGTTCTACAACACCGACCTGTTCGAGAAGAACGAATACGGCGAGTGGGTGCTGAAAGACCCCATCTGGGCGCAGAAGTAAGATGATTTTGCAGACCGGCATGCGCACCGATATCCCGGCCTTTTACACGCCCTGGTTCCTCAACCGGTTGAAAGAAGGCTATGTACTGGTGCGCAGCCCCTACGCGCCCCAGCGGGTGACCCGGTATTCGCTTTCGCCCGACGTGGTGGACCTCATCGGGTTCTGCACCAAGAACCCCGGCCCCATGCTACCCCACCTGGACGCCTTGCGCCCTTATGCCGGGCAGCACTGGTCGGTGACGCTGACGCCCTACGGGCGGGAGATCGAACCCCATGTGCCGCCTAAGGCCCAGGTGATCGAGAACATCCGCGCACTGTCCGCGGCTGTCGGCCCGGCGGCGGTGGCGTGGCGCTACGACCCCATCCTGCTCAACGGCGCGTACACCGAGGAACGGCATCTGGCGGCTTTTGAAGAGATGGCCGCCGCGCTGGACGGCTGTGTGGAGGTCTGCGTCATCAGCTTTCTGGACCTGTACCAAAAGGTGCGGCGCAACTTTCCCGAAGCACAGGCCGTGCCTGCGGCGTTGCGTATCCGGCTGGGACGGGAGATGGCGCGCATCGCCAAAAGCCACCATATGCGGCTCAAAGCCTGCGCCGAAGGGGACGAACTGGCCCCCTACGGGGTGGACTGCACCGGTTGCATGACGATGGAAGTGTACGAACATGCGCTCCATGCCCGGCTGACCCCGCCGCCCGGCACTGTGCATCCCGGCCGGAAAGAATGTGCCTGCTATTTGGGCGGGGACATCGGCGCCTATGACAGTTGCGGCCACCTGTGCCGCTACTGCTACGCCAACTCCAGCCCGGAAGCCGTGCGCCGCAACCGGCGGCTGCATGACCCGGCTTCGCCTTTCCTCATCGGCGGGCCGCTGCCCGGCGACGAGGTCCGGGACGCCCGGCAGGAAAGCTGGCTGGACGGGCAGCTCCATTTTTGACTGCTGCAAAAGGAGAAGATCATGCCGAACGACAAAACGCCGGAGCAGGAACTGGCGGCCTACCGCGCCATGCACGCGGCTGTGCAGGCCGAGTATGACCGCGCGGCGGAAAAAATGACGGCCCTGAAAGCCCAGGGGCGGGAAAAGACCGCCACCTATCGCCAGTTGTTTGCCCGCAAGCTGACCCTGAGCGAGATCCTGGGCTGGTACAAGACCTACGGCCTGACAGATTCTGGAAAGGAGAGCACGCCATGACCAAACACATCATTCTCTGGACGCTGAAAGAGACCCTGAGCGCGGAAGAAAAAGCGCAGGTAAAGGCCGGCATCAAAGCCGGTCTGGAAGGACTGGCCGGGCAGATCCCGGGGCTGGTGGACATCCATGTGCAGACCGAATGCCTGCCCAGTTCCAACGCCGACCTGATGCTGGATTCCACCTTTACCGATGCGGCGGCGCTGCAGGCGTATTCGGTCCATCCGGCCCATGTGGCCGTGGCCGACGGCAAGGTGCGCCCCTATACCCAGTTGCGCAGCTGCCTGGATTTTGATATCTGAACTGGATTATATTTAAGGAAAGTCCCCCGACGGTCGCCGTCGGGGGACTTTTGCTGTAGGGGATAATGGATGCTGTGTTTGCTTTTAGAAAATGGGAGACATCCTTCATCAATTCCTGAACATTTGTTAAAAATAAGCCGCAGCCCCGCGCCAAAGCAGGCGCGGGGCGTTGCTTTTTATATACCCATCGTTTATAATATATTCTGTATGAATGTGCAGAAATGGAGGCCCGGCGTATGGGAAACGATCTTCTGGTGGGTTCCACCGGCTTTGTGGGGGGCAATCTGCGGGCAAGCCATGACTTTGCGGCTGCCTGCCACAGCAGCGATGTGGCGGAATACTACGATGCCCGCCCTGACCTGTGCGTCTATGCGGGGGTCCCGGCGGCAATGTTTCTGGCCAACGCCGACCCCGAAGCCGACCTGGCCGTGATGCGCGCGGCCCGCGAAAACCTGCGCCGTATCGCGCCCAAAGAGGTGGTGCTGGTCTCCAGCATCGCGGTCTATGCCGACAGTCGCGGCCGGGATGAGGGCGACGAACCCGGCACCGAGGGTCTTTCCGCCTACGGCCGCAACCGCCTGCAACTGGAACATTGGGTGCGGGAGGACTTCCCCGACGCGCTCATCGTGCGGCTGCCCGCGCTCTACGGCAGGGGGCTGAAGAAGAACTTCCTGTTCGACCTTTGCACCATCACGCCGTCGATGCTCAAGCCCGAAAAGTACGCCGAACTGGCGCAGCGTTCGCCTTTGGTGCGGGACGGCTACGCACTGGCCGAAAACGGCTTTTATAAACAGACCGGCGCGGTGGATGCCGCCGCGCTGCGGGCGTCCTTTGCCGCCAACGATTTCAACGCCCTTTCTTTCACCGATTCCCGCAGCCGCTACCAGTTCTATGACCTGGGCCGCCTTTGGGGCGACCTGTGCGCCGCGCAGGAAGCCGGGCTGCGGCTGCTGCACCTGTGCACGCCGCCGGTGTCGGCGGCGGCGGTCTACACAGCGGTGACCGGCCGGACCGGCTGGCGCAATGAACTGCCCGGCACCCCCTTTGACTACGACCTGCACAGCCGCTATTCCGAGCAGCTCGGCGGCAGCGGGTATTACCTCTGCACCGAAGAACAGGAACTGGATGACATCCGGCGTTTTGTGCGCCAGAGAAAGGAGCGGCCCGATGCCCGTATGTAAGCTGGCGATCTCCAATATCGCATGGCATAAAAGCGACGATGAAGCCGTCTACACGGCGATGCAGCAGGCCGGTTTTACCGGCCTGGAGATCGCCCCCACCCGGATCTTTCCGGCAGAACCCTATGAAAACCTGACCGCCGCTGCACTGTTCGGCGGCTACCTGAAAAACCGCTGGGGCTTTGCGGTCCCCAGCCTGCAAAGCATCTGGTACGGCCAGCAGGGCAGCATTTTCGACGCTGCCCAGAGCGAGGAACTGCTGGACTACACGGCGGGGGCGTTCCGCTTTGCCCACAGCCTGAACTGCCCGTCGCTGGTGTTCGGCTGCCCCAAAAACCGTATGCGGCCTCTGGGGGCGGACGACGCCGTGCCGGAAGCCTTCTTTATCCAGGCGGGCAATCTGGCGGCGCGCTACGGCGTGCGGCTGGCCATCGAGGCCAACCCGCCGGTCTACACCAACTACCTCAACGGCACGGCCGAAGCCTTTGCGCTGGTCAAGCGGCTGGATAACCCCGGCCTGGCCGTGAACCTGGATCTTTCCACCATGCTGGCCCAGGACGAGAGCCTGCAGAGCTTTGTGGACGATATGAAATATGTGAGCCACGTGCATATCAGCGAACCGGGCCTGGCGCCGATCGAGAAGCGCCCCGAACATAAGGAACTGGCCCTGCTGCTGGGCGCGGTGGGGTATCAGGGCTATGTTTCGGTGGAGATGGGCTGCACCGACCTGGAGACCATCCGCCGCACGCTGGATTACATTGCGGAGGTGTTCGCATGATCGAATATGAGCGCCATGACCTGACCGGCGTGCCGGACTACCGCGGTGTGGAGTTTGAACCCCGCCGCAGCGAATACTGCCTGCTGATCCCGGTCATCAACGAGGGCGCGCGCATTTTGACCGAACTGGGCCGCGCTCAGCGGGCCGGCATCGACAAGCTGTGCGACATCGTGCTGTGCGACGGCGGTTCCACCGACGGCAGCATGAAGCCCGAAACGCTGGCCCTGTACGGCGTCAACACGCTACTGACCAAGACCGGCCCCGGCAAGCAGGGGGCCCAACTGCGCATGGGCATCTACTTTGCCCTGGACCGCGGGTATAAGGGCGTGCTGACCATCGACGGCAACAACAAGGATTCCATCGAGGACGTGCCCCGCTTTATCGAAAAGCTGCGCGAGGGCTACGACTTTGTGCAGGGCAGCCGCTTTATTCGCGGCGGCCATGCGGTGAATACGCCGCCCGTGCGCTATGCGGCGGTGCGGCTGGTCCATGCGCCGCTGACCAGTCTGGCTGCGCACCAGTGGTTCACCGACACCACCAACGCCTACCGTGCCTATAGCCGGGAATACCTGACCCACCCCGACGTGCGGCCACTGCGGGATGTGTTCATGGGGTATGAACTGCTGGCCTACCTGAGCATCCGCGCCACCCGGCTGGGCCTGCGGGCCTGCGAAGTGCCGGTGACCCGCGCCTACCCGGCCACCGGCAAGACCCCCACCAAGATCACGGGGTTCAAGGGCAACAGCGACCTGCTCAAGATCCTGCTGGCCGCTATGGCGGGACGGTACGATCCGTAAAAACAAAAGGCCCTGGCGGCAGGGCGTGAGGCGGGTGTGGCGGTCCGGGACTGTCAAAAACGGGAAGGGGTATTGTGCGTTGGAGGAAGTAAAAGAGACGCAGCAGGCGCGCCTTAGGCGGGTGCTGCCGCAGATCCTGCTGGTCGCGCTGCTGGCGGGCGGACTGTTCACGATGATCACATACCCCGGTATCTGGTATTCGGACAGCTACCAGCGCGCGAAAACAGCCGTGGAATTGCTCAGTCAGGCCGACCATGCTTCGATGGGGTCGTATCTTTCGCTGCTGCCGGAACTGGTGATCGACCTGTGCCTGGAACTGACCGGCAGCTATGCGTTCTACACCTGGATGCAGGCGGCATTTTTTGAGGCCGCGGGCCTTGTGTGCATTTTCTGGTTTTTCTCCGGCAAGGCGGCGTGGGTCCTGTCGGCCCTGTTTGTGGGCTGCCCGATCTTTTTCGGGTATGCCGTGTACTGGGAGACCGGCACGGTGACGGCGGCCTGCCTGCTGCTGCTCGTGGTGGCGACCGACGCCGCATGGCAGCGGCTCCGCGCCGGGGGGCAGGTTTTGCGCCTGACCGGCATGGGGCTGTGCAGCTTTCTGGCAACGGGATACCGCCCCAACGCGGCCACGGCCATCGCCGGGTTTGCGGTGTGGGAGGCCGTGGCGCTCTGGCGCTGTAAAGCCGGAAGGCGCTGGCGGGCCGCCGGGATCGGCGTATTGCTGCTGGGGACGCTGCTGGCGTTCCGGGTCCCGCATATGGCGGGCGTGCAGCCCGTCAGCAACGGCGTCGTGGGACCTATGTGGGAAACGGCCTGTATGCTGAACCGCATCGGGGAAGGCAACGGCTACGACACCTATCTGGACGATCTGATCGGCGCGGGCAATACGGAAAAGATCTTTGCGGTGGAGGAAGAACCGGAAGATTCGATGTATCTTTGTATCTTTTCAGCGATACGCTGGATTACTGGTCCGTTCCGTGGAGCAGGAACAGCTCCGACCAGTTCCTTTCCCGGTATGTGACGCTGATCCGGGAACAGCCGGGCGCGTTCTTCCAGGTAAAGTGGGAGATGGCGCAGCGGACGCTGGGGGAACTGCCCTTTAAGGAATACGAATATGACCGCGACGGCGGTATGAGCGAATACCGCTTTTCCGACACGCCCCAACGGCATCTGTTTTTTGACTGCGTGACCGGCTTCGCCGACGCATGGCACTGGGGCCGGACGCCCTGGAAGGTGCTGGGCACGGCGCTCGCGCTGCTGGGCATCGCTTTCTTCCTGCGCAGGCCGGTGGCTTCGGCCGCCAAACTGCTGTTCGTAGCGGTGTGCTATGAGGGGGCCTTCCTGCTGACGACCCAGAGCCATGAGTTCCGCTACTGGTTCCCGGCATTGCTGCTGCTGTTGGTTTCGATGGCGCTTTCTCTGGCGGAGATCCTGCCCGCGGTGCGGGACATTCTGCGGCAGAGCATAAGGAGAAAAGTACGAGCATGACCTACGATAAGATCATCATCGGCGCCGGGCTGTACGGCCTGTATGCCGCCCAGAAGTGCGGCGCGGCGGGCCAGCGCGTTCTGGTGCTGGAACGGGACCCCGCGCCCTTCATGCGGGCGACCTACATCAACCAGGCGCGGGTCCACATGGGCTACCATTACCCGCGCAGCTATTCCACGGCGGTCAAAAGCGCCCATTATTTCGAGCGGTTCTGCCGGGATTACGGGTTCTGCCTGCACACGGAATTTGACCAGATCTACGCCACCAGCGCCCACTTTTCCTGGACCAACGCGGCGGAGTTCCGGCGGTTCTGCGCGGCGGCGGGCATCCGCTGCGATGATGTGCCGCCCACGAAGTATTTTAACCCTGGCCTGTGCGATGGGGCTTTCCTGACCACCGAATACACCTATGACGCCCAGGTGCTCAAACGCTGGTTCCTGGAACGGTTGGCAAAGCTGCCCGCCGTGACGGTGCTGTACGGCCACAAGCCGCAGCGCATCGAGCGGGCGGGCGGCGCCTGGCGGGTGACGGCGGGGGACTGCACCGCCGAAGCGCCCTACCTGCTCAACGGCACCTATGCGGGCGTCAACGATGTACACGGCCTGCTGGGGCTGCCGCCGTTCCAGATCAAATACGAAAAGTGCGAGATCATCCTCTGCACGGTGGATGAGCGGCTGAAAAATACCGGCATCACGGTGATGGACGGGCCGTTTTTCAGCCTGATGCCCTTCGGCCAGACGGGCCTGCACAGCCTGACCAGCGTGACGTTCACCCCCCACGAGACCAGCTACGACAGCGTGGCGACGTTCCCCTGCCAGGAGCAAAGCGGCGGCCTGTGCGCGCCGGGCGACCTGTACAACTGCAACGAGTGCCCGGCCAAACCGGCCAGCGCCTGGCCCTACATGAGCCAGTTGGCGCGCAAGTATCTGCGGGAGGAATACGGTTTTGCCTACCACAGCAGCCTGTTCAGCATGAAGCCGATCCTGAAAGCCAGCGAGATCGACGACTCGCGCCCCACGGTGATCCGCGTCATGTGCGACGAACCCCGGATGGTCAGCGTGCTGTCGGGCAAGATCAATACCGTCTACGATTTGGATGAGGTGCTGGAACTGTGAATACGGTGAATACAAAAGAAAAAAACTTTGTTTCGGCGGTGGTCTACCTGCACAACGACGGGGCGCGCGGCGTGGAATTCTGCCGGGCCGTGGCGGCCCAACTGGACGCCCACTTTGCCCAGTATGAACTGGTGGCCGTGGACGACGCCTGCACCGACGATACGGTGACAGCCCTGCGCGCCTGGGCCAAAGAGCAGGCGGCACCCGTGACGATCCTGCACATGAGCCTGTACCATGGCCTGGAAAACGCCATGAACGCCGGGCTGGACGCCGCCATCGGCGACTATGTGTATGAGTTCGATTCCACGGCCATGCCCTACCCGGCGGAACTGATCTGGGAAGCCTACCGTACGGCGCTGCAAGGCAGCGACATCGTTTCGGTCTGCCCCGACAGCACCCGCCGCGGTAGCGGGTTGTTCTACCGGCTGTTCAATGCCAACGCCCATTCGCCCTACAAGCTGCGCACCGACGCCTTCCGGCTGGTCACCCGGCGGGCCATCAACCGGGTACATGCCACCAGCGCCCACCTGCCGTACCGCAAGGCGGCTTACGCGGCGTCGGGGCTGAAAATGACCGACCTGACCTTTGCGGGCCGCATGGAAGAAAAAACGCCCGGGCGTTTCAATCTGGCAGTGGATAGTCTGGCGCTTTATACCGACGCCGGGTTCAAGGCCAGCATGGGCGTCACGCTGTGCATGCTGGCGCTGGCGCTGGCCGAACTGCTCTATACGCTGATCGTGTTCTTTACGGGCAAGCCGGTGGCCGGGTGGACCACCACCATGTTCGTGCTGACCCTCGGCTTCGCGGGGCTGTTCGCCGTGCTGACCATCGTGGTCAAGTACCTCTCGCTGCTGTTGGAACTGACCTTCAAAAAGCAGAAATATCTTGTGGAAAGCATCGAAAAACTGCAAAAGTAAGGGGACGGGAAGGAAAGCGCCATGCGGAAGCCGGTCTACAAAATCTTTTTGCTGGGGGCCCTGATCGGGGTCCTGTCGTTCCTCATCGTATATGGTGTGACGCCGCTGGACCCCACGCGGGTGAACTGGATCGGCCTGGGGTACGATGAGTGGGACATCCAGCAACGCTATGCGGGGTGGATGGCTTTCCGCAACAGCGACTGGCGGTTTCCGCTGGGGGATGCCAACGCCTGGGGCTACCCGGCGGAAAACGGCATCAACATCGCGTTCAGCGATTCGGTCCCCTGGGTCTGCGTGCTGTTCAAGCTGCTGTCGCCTGTTTTGCCGCAGACGTTCCAGTGGGAGGGCATTTACGCGCTGGCCAGCTTTGCGCTGCAGGGCGGGGCGGCGGCCATGCTGCTGTCGCTGTTCCTGAACAGCTACCGGACGATTTCTGTGGCGACGCTGTTTTTTACTTTCTCGCCGGTTTTGCTGGAACGGGAGTTCCGCCACACGAGCCTTGCCTCCCACTATCTGATCCTGTTTGCGCTGTATTTCTACTTCAAGTACCGGCGCACGCCGGGGAAATACCCCTGGCAGATGTTCCTGCTGCCCGCCGTGGCCGTGGGGATCACACCCTATTTTTTGCCCATGGTCGCCATTTTTATTTTGGCGATGTGCGTGGATCAGGTGCGGATCTCCCATAAGCCTGCGGGGCCGCTGCTGTACTTTCTGGGAAGCTGCGCGTGCGGCATCGCCGCCGCGTTTGCCATCGGTTCGGTGGGGCACGGCTACTCCGCGGCCCGGGACGGCTACGGCAACTATTCGATGAACCTGAACGCGGTCATCAACCCAAGGTCCTGCGGCGGCTATACCTGGTCGCGGTTTTTGCCCCAGCGGGAACAGCTGTACGGCCAGTACGACGGCTTCAATTATCTGGGCGTCGGCGTGATGGCCTTTCTGGCGCTGGATCTTGTGTTGCTTCTCTGGATGATCGCCCGCCGCCCGGGTGCCGGGGAACGGCTGAAAAAGGCGCTGGGCCGCAACGGGACGCTGTTGCCCGTGTGCCTGCTGCTGACCCTGTTCGCAGTCAGTAACGTGGTCTGCTTTGACGGGGCGGAACTGTTCACGGTCCCGCTGCCGCAGCCGCTGTTTGCATTGTGCAGCGTGTTCCGGGCAAGTTCCCGCCTGTTTTACCCGGTGCTGTACCTGCTGATGCTGACGGCCGTTGTGGCGTTTGCAAAAGAACTGGCGGCCCTGGGGAAGCAGCGGTTCCTGCTGGCCGGCATCGCGGTGTTTGCCGGGCTGCAACTGTTTGACCTGAGCGGCGCCATCGTGCAGAAGCATACCGATATGGACCGGCGCGCGCAGAACACCCTGGGGCTGCCTGCGGAGTTGCAGGACCTTTCGGGGTATCGGTTCCTCTACGTTACCGACGAACTGGTGTCGTGGGGGTCCCGGAACGTCCTTTACGCCGTCTACGGCCCCGGCATGAAAACCAATACCTGGGACACCAACACGAGCCCGGCGGCCACCGGCCCCAACTGGTACTATATGAACCAGACGCAGGAACAGTTGCAGCAGGGGCAATACGATGAGGATACGATCTATGTCACGATAGACGGCGCGCGCTATGAACAATGGCAGCAGACCTTTGCGGATTCGGACGTGCGCTTTGTGACCTGGGATGTGGAGGACCCCCGCGGCCCCTACTACTTCATGCTGCCGGTGCGCGCGGGCGCGGAATAAGAGAAAACACGGGGGCGTTTACCGCCCCGCATACGCTTTGACGAAAGAAAGGAGGCCGCCTGCCATGCCGGCTGCAAAACCCAAAAAACTGGGGCTGTCCGTCCGCGCTTTCTGGCTGTGCGCCGCGCTGCTGGTGTGCCTGCGCTGCGCGCTGACGGCGTTCCAGCAGGCATATATATGGGTGGGCGGCGCGCCGCTGGACGACGAACTGATGTTCCGCGCTGCCAACGCCCTGACGGCAGGGGAGTGGCTGGGGGCCTATGATTACCTGACCCTCTCCAAGGCCATGTTCTTCCCGCTGTGGCTGGCGCTGCTCCACGCTCTGCACCTGCCCTATCTGGTGGCGGGGGCCGGGCTGTGGTGCGCGGCGTCGCTGCTGGCGGCCTTTGCCGCGGCGCCCCTGTGGCGCAAAAAAGAACCGGGCCGCGCCCGGCTCTACACGCTGGGGCTGTTCGCACTGCTGGCCTATTTGCCGTCCAGTTGGGCGGCCTATACGCTGCGGGTCTACCGGGACAACATCTTCCCGGCGCTCTGCCTGTTCTTCTTTGCGGGCATGGCGGGGGCGGCCCTGCGGGCCGTGCTCTGCCCGGCGGAGAAAAAGCGCCTGTGGCCCTGGCTGCTGGCCGCGGGCGCGGGCCTTGCCTGCGGGTATCTGGACCGGGAGGACGCCGGGCTGTTCCTGCTGCCCTTTGGGGCGGCGGCCACGGTCATCCTGCTGGTGGTGCTGGTGCGCGCCCGCCGCTGGCGCGCCTGCGCTGCCCAACTGATCCCCTATGGGATGCTGGCGGCCGCGGTGCTGGCGTTCTGCGGCATGAACCAGAGCCACTACGGCCTGTTCGCCCGGTCGGATTTTTCGGAAGGTCCCTTTGCGGCGGCCATGGGCGCCATGATGCGGGTGGATACCGGCAACGACGACCCGCTGCTCTCGGTGCCTGCCGACGCGCGGCAGAAGATCTATGCGGCGGTCCCGCAGCTTGAACCCCTGGCCTACTGGCTGGAGGAGGACCCCCAGATGATCAACGACTTCCAGGACCCGGAGCGGCAGGATTACCGCGCGGGCAGCTTCTACTGGGCCATCCGCCGCGCGGCCCAGTACGAGGGCGTTTATGATTCCGCCCAGACTGCGGCAGACTATTGGCAGGGTGTGGCCGACGCCATCAACGCGGCCTGCGACGACGGCACACTGCCCAGCCGCACCGGGCAGCGCACGGCCACCAGCCAGCCGGTCAAACTTTCCTATGTGGCCCCCACGCTGGCCGAAACGGCCCGCAGCGTCGTCCATGTGCTGGCCTTTGCCGACTGCGCCCCCTATGAAACAGCGCGTTCCATCGGCACCACCGAGGACATCGCCCAGTGGTCCGGCTACCTGCACTGCGGCTTCAACAACGCCGCCGAAGCCGGGAAGGACACCCCCTACTACAGCCCCTATCAAAAGCTGGTCTTTGGCTTTATGGAGGCCATCGCCTGGGTCTACCGGGCGTTTCTGTGGCTGGGGCTGCTGGCGGGGCTTGTCTGCCATCTGCGGGCGCTGCCCGGCATACTGCGCCGCCCGGCGCCGGACGCGCTGGTGCCCTGGCTGCTGCTGGCGGGGCTGCTGGGCATAGCCCTGCTGCGCTGCGCCATGATCGCCTTTGTGGAAGTATCCAGCTTCGGCATCGGCACCAGCACCATGTACCTGTCCACGGTGCATCCGCTGTTTTTACTGTATGCGTTTTTGTCACTGGCGGCCTATGGCCGCCCCATCCGCCGAAAGGAGCGTGCTCTATGACCGACCTTCTGATCCTGGGCGGCGGCGCCGCGGGGCTGATGGCCGCCGGGGCCGCCTGCGCCAGGGGACTGCGCGTGACGGTGGTGGAGCATAACCCCAAAGGCCCCGGCCAGAAGCTGCTCATCACCGGCAAGGGGCGCTGCAACGTCACCAGCGACAGCGACGTGCGGGACTTTCTGCCCTTTGTGCGCCATAACGGCCGGTTCCTGTATTCCAGCCTGTACGCCTTCCCGCCGTCGGCGGCGATGGAACTGTTTGAAGAACTGGGCGTGCCCCTCAAGACCGAGCGCGGGCGGCGGGTGTTCCCCCAAAGCGACCGCGCGGCGGATATTCTGGCCGCCCTGCGCGCCTACGCGCGGGATGCGCGCTTTGTGCGCGGCAGCGCCAAAAAGCTGCTGCTGGAGGACGGCGTCTGCAAGGGGGCCGTCACCGACCGGGGCGAGACTTTGCGCGCCGTGGCAACGCTGGTCGCCACCGGCGGCATCAGCTACCCGGCCACCGGCAGCGACGGCAGCGGCTACGAGCTGGCCCGGCAGGCGGGGCACACCATCGTGCCGCCCCAGCCCAGCCTGTGCAGCCTGATCAGCCCCGACCCGGCCTGCCGCCGGATGATGGGCCTTTCGCTGCGCAATGTGCGCCTGACCCTGCTGCGGGACGGCAAAGCCCTGTTCACCGAACAGGGCGAGGCGCTGTTCACCCACTTCGGCCTTTCGGGGCCGCTGGTGCTGTCGGCCAGCACCTACATCGAGGACCTGCCCCGGCACACCTGGGTCTGCGAGTTCGACCTGAAGCCCGCGCTGGACGAAAAGACGCTCTATGACCGGCTGACGCGGGACTTTGCGGCGCTGGGCGGCCACAGCGTGCAGGGCGCGCTGGAAAAGCTGCTGCCCCATTCCATGCGCCCGGTGGCGGTGGAAAAATGGGGCGTGGACCCCGCCGCCCGGGCGGCCCAGGTCACGCGGGAACAGAAGCAGGCGCTGGTGCAGTTGTGCAAGCACTGGCAGGTGCCCGTCACTGCCCTGGGCGACCGCGAACACGCGGTGGTCACGGCGGGCGGCGTGGACGTGCGGGAAGTGGACCCCAAGACCATGGCCAGCAAGCGATGCCCGGGGCTGTACTTCGCCGGGGAGGTGCTGGACGTGGACGCCCGCACCGGCGGCTATAACCTGCAGATCGCCTGGTCCACGGCGCAGGCTGCCGCGCGGGCGGTGGCCGGGATGTGAAAAACGGCGGGCCGCGCACCGCGCGCCCTGCCTGGAATACGAAAATGAGGTGTTTTACTATGATTTCAGTTGCGATCGACGGCCCTTCCGGGGCGGGCAAATCGACCCTGGCCCGGCGGCTGGCGGCCGACCTGGGCTATGTGTATGTAGATACGGGGGCCATGTACCGTGCCATCGGCCTGTATGCTTCGCGCCAGGGGGCCGACCTGCATGACGAGGCCGCGGTGGCGGCACTGCTGCCGCAGATCCGGCTGGATATCCGCCTGGTGGACGGCACCCAGCGCGTCTACCTCAATGGGGAGGATGTCAGCGAGGCTATCCGCGCCGAGGCCATTGGTATGGCGGCTTCGGCCGTGTCGGCCCATGGGGCGGTGCGCGCTTTCCTGCTGGAAACGCAGCGCGGCATGGCTGCCGGGCAGAACGTCCTGATGGATGGCCGCGACATCGGCACTGTGGTGCTGCCGGACGCGACGGTCAAGATCTTCCTGACCGCCAGCCCCGAAGCCCGCGCCCGGCGCCGCTGCCTGGAACTGCGCCAGAAGGGCAAGGACGCCGACTATGATACGGTGCTGGCCGACATCCGCCAGCGCGACGAGCAGGACATGAACCGCCCCATCGCGCCGCTGCGCCAGGCCGAGGATGCCATCCGCATCGACACCAGCACCATCGACTTCGATCAGAGCTTCGCACTGCTGAAGCGCACGATCCTGGAACATCTCTAAGACGGGAGGCGCCATCATGCTGCTGTATTGGATCATTCTTCCGATCGTGTGGGTGCTCGCACGGATCCTGTGGCGGATCGAAGTGGTGGGCATGGAACACTATAAGGCGGTGCGCGACGGCCGCGCCTTCGTCATCGCCAGCAACCATATCGCCAACCTGGACCCGGTGTTCATCGCGGTGGCCGTCGTGGACTGGAGCCGCATGTGCATCCTGGCGAAGGAGGAACTTTTCAAGAACCCATTCATCGGCTGGTTCCTGCGCTGCATGGGCGCGGTGGCCATCGACCGCGGCAAGGGCGACACCACCACGCTGGAAAAAGTCACCAGCGACTGCCGCAAGGGCCGGGGCGTGCTGATCTTCCCCGAAGGGACCCGCACCAAGAACGGCAAGCTGGGCACCCTGAAAAGCGGCGCTTTTGTGATCGCCGGGGCGGCGGGGGCCGATATGCTGCCCTGCCGCATCATCTACAGCACCAAGGACGGCCGGCTGCACCTGTTCTGCCGCATCCGCATCGTGTTCGGCCCGGCCATCCCGGCGGCGGAACTGCAGATCACCGACGCGGCCCACAAGGTCACGGCGCTGCGCCACATGAAGAACCGGCTGCGGGACGCGCTGGAAGGCCTGCTGGCGGCCAACGATTTCCCCGTCCACACGGCACAGATCGCCCCGGCCGCCGACGCCCCGCAGGTGCCGCCCGCCGGTGACCAGAAACCGGAAGCATAATACAGGACGAAGGAGCACGACCATGAAAGTTATCCGCGCAAAAACCGCCGGCTTCTGCTTCGGCGTGGACCGCGCCGTCAAGCTGACCTATGACCTTCTGGCCCAGGGGCGGCGGGTCGCCACGCTGGGGCCGCTGATCCACAACCCCCAGGTGGTGGCGGACCTGGAAAGCAAGGGCGCCATGACCTGTGAAGATGTGGACGATGTGCCCGCCGGGTACGAGATCATGATCCGCAGCCACGGCGTGCCCCGCAGCGTGTATGACAAAATAAGCACACGCGGCCTGGCGTATCATGATGCGACATGTCCATTTGTTGCAAAGATCCACAAATTGGCAGCCCAGGCGGGCAAAAAAGGTGCGCTGCTGCTGGTGGCGGGGGACGCCGACCACCCCGAAGTACAGGGAATTGTGGGTCATGCGACGGGTCCGGTGCGTGTCTTTGCCGACTTGAAAGGCTTGCAGGACTTGCTGCCCGAACTTTTGCAACAAGAATCCATCCATGTGGTCGCGCAGACCACTTTTCGCGTAGAAAGTTGGGAAAGTTGCAAAGCTTTTTTAAAAAAAGAGTGTACAAAAGCCGAAATTTTTGATACAATATGTAACGCAACGTGGGCGAGGCAACAGGAAGCGGAAGACCTCAGCCAAAAATGCGATTGTATGATCGTCATTGGTGGTCATCATTCTTCCAATACCCAAAAGCTGTTGCAGGTCGCTGCCCGGCACACCAAAGCCATCAACGTCGAGACTGCTGATGAACTCGACCCCGCATGGCTGGCTGGCGCCGGTACAGTGGGCGTGACGGCCGGGGCTTCAACGCCTTCGTCTATAATTGAGGAGGTACTTAACAGTATGAGTGAAGAGATCCGTGAAGACATGAGTTTTGCCGAGATGCTGGAAGCGTCCGAAGCGAAGCCCCTGTATGCAGGTAAGATCGTTAAAGCCAAGGTCATCAGCGTTTCCCCGACGGAGTGCGTCGTCGGCATTGATGGCTCCAAGCACACGGGCGTTGTTACCCTGCGCGAGATGAGCCATGACCCCAACGCCAAGATGGAAGACCTTGTTAAGGTAGATGACGAGCTGGATCTGGTCGTGGTCAAGACCAACGACCAGGAAGGCGTGGATACCCTTTCCCGTGTTCGTTTCGAGGCCCAGAAGGGCATGAAGGACGTGGCCGAGGCTGCCGAGAACGGCACCGTTATGGAAGGCGACGTGATGGAAGCCAACAAGGGCGGCGTGGTCGTCAATGTGAAGGGCGTGCGCGTGTTCGTGCCCCGTTCCCAGGCCACCCTGCGCCGTGACGAGGACTACACCAAGCTGGTGGGCCAGCACGTGCAGCTGGTCATCACCGAGTGCGCCGGCCGCAAGATCGTCGGCAGCATCAACAAGGTCACGGCCGAAGCCAACAAGGCCAAGCGCGAAGAGTTCTGGGCCAATGTCGAGGTCGGCAAGAAGTACACCGGCGTTGTTAAGAGCCTGACTTCCTACGGCGCTTTCGTGGACATCGGCGGTGTGGACGGCCTGTGCCACATCAGCGAGCTGAGCTGGTCCAACATCAAGCATCCCTCTGAGGTCGTCAACGTCGGCGACGAGATCGAAGTCTACGTCAAGAGCTACGATCCCGAGAACCAGAAGGTCTCCCTGGGCTACAAGAAGGAAGAGGACAACCCCTGGGTCAAGCTGGAGAATGAAGTGCCCATCGGCACCGAGTTCACCGCGCCCGTGGTCTCCATCACCAAGTTCGGCGCCTTTGTGCGCATCATGCCGGGCATCGACGGTCTGGTCCACATCAGCGAGATCAGCAACGAGCGCGTCAACAAGGTCTCTGACGTGCTGAAGGTTGGCGACGAAGTCCGCGTCAAGCTGATCAACGTCGATTTCGAGCGCAAGCGCATCAGCCTGTCCATGAAGGCCTGCCTGGACGAGGGCGAGGACGCAGAATAATCTTCCCGTTTCCGCGATCGTGAAGGGGCCTGCCTGTAGCCACAGGCAGGCCCCTTTTTCACAACATAAGGGTTCATCATGCAAAAGATCAAAGACTGGATCACAAAATATTACGAGGGGCTGGCCTACCTGTTCTTCGGCGGCATTGCCACGCTGCTCAACCTGGTCATCTTCGCCGTGTTTCAGGCGGCGTTCGGCACCGGGTTCGCCACCGGCGTGGGCAATATCATCGACAATATCATCTGTATCCTTTTCGCCTACTGGACCAACCGCACCTTCGTGTTCCGCAGCAAGAACCACGGCAAGGCCGCGCTGGTCGAGTTCGGTCAGTTCGTATTTTTCCGGCTGGCCACGCTGATCCTGGATCAGGTCATCATTACCGTCGGCGTGCAGTTGGTCGGCCCGGCCATCGGCTTTGCAGTGGCGGGCGCCGCTTCGTCGGACGCCATGGCGCCCTCCAAGCTGTGGGCCATGGGCGTCAAGCTGTTCAGCCAGGTGGTGGTCATCCTGTCCAACTATGTGTTCAGCAAACTGTTCACCTTCAAGAAAAAGTAAGGGCAGGGGGCGTTCTGCGCATACTGAAAGAAACGGGCTCCCCCGGCAGGGGCGGCCCGTTCTGGATACGATCATTTTCTTTTAAGGAGGCATCCGTATGAACAAGAAGATCCGTGGCCATGGGTTCCGTCTGGTGGGGCTGATTTTGGGGATCATCGGGGCGACGGTCAGCGTCACCGCGATCGTTTTCGCGTCGCTGGGCGTGCATCAGGCCCGCCTGTGCAAACATTGTGGGAAAGGGGAAACGTTCCGTTGAAATACTCGAAGGAATATATGCTGAGCAAGGTGGACCACACCCTGCTCAAGCCGGAGGCCACCTGGCCCCAGATCCAAACCCTGTGCGATGAAGCCATCGCCAACCACTGTGCGTCGGTCTGCATCAACACCTGCTACGTCAAGCAGGCGGTGGAATATATGGCGGGCCGCGTGCCGGTGTGCTGCGTGGTGGGCTTCCCCCTGGGCGCGATGGATACCGCCAGCAAGGCGTTTGAAGCCAAAACGGCGGTGGAAAACGGCGCGGCCGAGGTCGATATGGTCATCAACATCGGCTGGCTGAAAAACAAGCAGTACGACGACGTGCGCGCCGATATCGCCGCCGTCAAGGCTGCCGTGGGTGACAAGGTGCTCAAGGTCATCATCGAGACCTGCCTGCTCACCGAGGAAGAAAAGATCAAAATGTGCGACATCGTGCCCGAAGCGGGCGCGGACTTCATCAAGACGTCCACCGGTTTTTCCACCGGCGGCGCCACCTTCCACGATGTGCAGCTTTTTGCCGAGCACGTCAAGGGCCGCTGCAAGATCAAGGCGGCGGGCGGCATCTCCACGGTGGAGGACATTGAAAAGTTCCTCGACCTGGGCGCCGACCGGCTGGGCACTTCCCGTGCGGTCAAGCTGCTGACCACCGGCGAATCCGGCAGCGGGTATTGATCGCCGCCGTTCCCTCATGACCAAAGCCCCCGCCTGTACCCAGGCGGGGACTTTTTGGCTGTAATGGCGGGACTGTGCAGCGCCGCGGCTGCCCCCGCGGCGGCAAAAACAAAGGCCGGGAACGGGCGCACCGTTCCCGGCCTTGATCTTTATGTTCCTGAAAGCACGGCTTGCCTTATGCGTCCGCGCCGAGAAACAGCCTGCGGTCCTCGTCCACCGTGCCGATCCCCGCCAGGCCGAAATTCTCCGTCAGGACCTTCGCCACATGGGGGCTGAGGAAGGCCGGAAGCGTGGGGCCGAGATGGATGTTCCGAATGCCCAGGGACAAAAGCGCCAGCAGGACGATGACCGCCTTCTGCTCATACCAGGCGATGTTATAGACGATCGGAAGGTCGTTGATATCGTCCAGGCCGAACGCTTCCTTGAGTTTGAGCGCGATGACGGCCAGCGAATAGCAGTCGTTGCACTGACCGGCGTCCAGAACGCGGGGGATGCCGTTGATATCGCCAAGCGCCAGCTTGTTGTACTTGTATTTGGAGCAGCCTGCGGTAAGGATCACGGCGTCGCGGGGCAGGGCTTTGGCAAAGTCGGTGTAGTAGCGGCGGCTTGGGGCGCGGCCGTCGCAGCCCGCCATGACGACGAACTTTTTGATCGCGCCGCTTTGCACGGCTTCGACGATCTGATCGGCCAGCGCCAGGACCTGCGCGTGGGCAAACCCGCCGACGAGCGTTCCCGTTTCCAGTTCGGCGGGGGCGGGGCACGTTTTGGCCTGCGCAATGAGCGCGGAAAAATCTTTGGGTTCGCCGGGACCGCCGGGAATGTGCGTGCATCCCGGATATCCTGCGGCGCCGGTGGTGTAAAGCCGGTCTTTGTAGCTGTCTTTGGGGGGCACGATGCAGTTGGTCGTCATCAGGATCGGGCCGTGGAACGCCTCGAACTCTTCCCGCTGCTGCCACCAGGCGTTGCCGTAGTTCCCGGCAAAGTGGGGATATTTTTTGAAGGCCGGGTAATAGTGGGCGGGCAACATCTCGGAATGGGTGTACACGTCCACGCCGGTCCCCTGGGTCTGTTCCAGCAGCATTTCCAGGTCGTGCAGGTCGTGGCCCGATACCAGAATGCCGGGATTGTTCCGCACGCCCAGCGCAACGGTCGTGATCTCGGGGGCGCCGTAGGCGTCCGTGTTGGCCTTGTCCAGCAGCGCCATGGCCGCGACCCCGTGCTTCCCGGTCTCCATCGCCAGGGCGATCAGATCGTCGGCGCGCAGGCTGTCGTCCAGCGTGGCCGCCAGCGCCCGCTGAAGGAAAGCGTTGATCTCGGCGTCGTCTTTTTGCAGGGCGTTGGCGTGCTGCATATAGGCGGCCAGCCCTTTCAGGCCATAGGTGATGAGTTCCCGCAGGGAGCGGGTGTCCTCGTCCCTGGTGGCCAGCACGCTGACGGTGCGGGCCTTTTCCTCCCAGTCGCCCGCCCCGTCCCATTGGGCGGCTTCGGGCAGGGTGGACGGGTCTTCGATCTGCGCCAGCAGGGGCTCTTTTTCCGCCAGCGTCGCGCGGATCCTGGCCGTGATGCTCTCTTTGTCAAAGTTGGCGTTGGTGATGGTGGCGAACAGGTTCCCGATGACCTGCCGGTCGGCTGCCGCGGGCACAGGCTTACCCTGACGCCGCAGGGCGGTCGTGACGGCCGAAAGCCCTTTCGTTCCATACACCAGCAGGTCCTGCATGGCCGCCACGTCCGGCGTCTTTCCGCATACGCCGGACACCGTGCAGCCTTTGCAGCCTGCGGTCTCCTGGCACTGGTAGCAAAACATTTTCTGTTCCATGGTTATCTCCTAAAATCGCAAAATGAAAAGTGGGGGAAGCTCCCCGGCGAAAGCGGCGCGCCGGGGCCTTATTCCAGGATCCGGCCGCCGACGGACAGGGTGACTACCCGCCAGGGGATGGCTTTCCCGCTGGCCTGCAGGGCCTTTTGGGCTGCGAACTCCAGCCCGCCGCAGCAGGGGACTTCCATCCGCACGACGGTCACGCTGCGGATGGCGTTGCCCCGCAAGATCTGCGTCAGCTTTTCGCTGTAATCCACGCTGTCCAGCTTGGGGCAGCCGATCAGCGTGATCTTCCCGCGCATAAAATCTTCGTGCATCGCGGCATAGGCGTAGGCGCTGCAGTCGGCGGCGATCAGCAGTTCCGCACCGTCAAAGTAGGGGGCGTTGACGGGCGCCAGTTTGATCTGGCAGGGCCATTGGCCCAGCCGGGAACACGCCTGCGCCGGGGCGGGGCAGGCCGCTTCCTGCGCGTCGTGCAGGCGCTGCGGCCGGCTGCCGGGGCATCCGGCGGGGGTTGCCTGTTTTTCGCACCGGGCAGCCTGTACGGCCACTTCGTCGTAGGCGGCGGCCTCCCGCTCTACAAAGGTGATCGCACCGGCCGGGCAGGCGGGCAGGCAGTCGCCCAGGCCGTCGCAGTAGTCGTCCCGCAGCAGCTTCGCTTTGCCGCCGACCATGCCGATCGCCCCTTCGTGGCAGGCTTCGGCGCAGGCCCCGCAGCCCGTGCATTTTTCTTCGTCGATCTGAATGATTTTTCGGATCACGGTAAATCCATCCTTTCGCTTGTGTTTCTGCTGGAAGTGTACTATAATTCAAAATGAAAGTCTGTTGTTATAACAACGAATGGAGAAAAAATATGAACCTGTCCCATACACAGCTTTTCCGTGGACTGGAGGAAGCCGAGATCGCGTCCCTGTTAAGCTGCCTGAACGCCGTGGAGCGCCGCTTCCAGAAAGGGGAAGTCATCCTTGCGGAAGGCAGCGTGACCGAAAACATCGGGGTCGTGCTGTCCGGCATGGCGGTGGTGTCCTGCGGCGATATCTGGGGCAACACCAGCGTTTTGGGCAGCGTGCCGCCCGGCGCCGTATTTGGCGAGGCGTATGCCTGCATCCCGGGGCAGCCGATGCTGGCGGCGGTTTCCGCCGCCGAGGATACGACCGTGCTGTTCATGAACGTCGGGCGGGTCCTGGCGACCTGTACGCAGGCCTGCCCGTTCCACACAAGGCTGGTGCGCAACCTGCTGACCGTCTGCGCGCACAAAAGCCTGCAGCTTTCCCAGCGGGTCCAGCATACCAGTTCCAAATCCATCCGGGGGCGGCTGATGTCCTACTTTTCGGAGTGTGCCAAACGCGCCGGAAGCAATTCTTTCCTGATCCCCTATAACCGCCAGCAGTTGGCGGACTATCTGAATGTGGACCGCAGCGCCATGTGCAACGAACTTTCCAAAATGCGCAGGGCCGGTGTGATCGAATATGAGCGGAACCGCATCCTGCTCAAGGTCTGAGGGGGCGGCCGTGGCGCCGCGGGCATTGCGGCGGCGGCGCGAATGTGGTATACTATACCCTGTATTCCTGTTCAAAAATACCGGGGGAAAGGGGGTGCTGTATGCGAATCCGATACGCCGTGCCGGCGGCTGCCCTGCTGCTGGCGGGGTGCAGTGCCGGTACCGATGTGGAGACCCTGCTGCGCGCGCCCCAGCTTTCCGGCGAGAGCGCCGCGCTGCAGCGGGCGCTGAACAGCTATCTGGGCGCCAGCGCCACGCTCAAGTACCCGTCCAGCGGCGACTTTCTTTCGCCGTTTGCGTTCGGTGACTGGGACGGCGACGGCACCGACGAGGCCGCCGTGCTCTATACCGCCGACAGCGCCGGGTCCAACGTGTCGCTGGCCGTGCTGGAACCCACGGGCGAAAACAGTTGGCAGGTCAGCCAGACCGTGGAGGGCCTTTCCAGCGAGGTGGAGACCTTCTCCGCCGCGCATCTGCGGGACGCCACCAGCCAGCAGATTCTGGCTGGGTACGGCAGCGCCCAGGGCGACCGCTATCTGGTGGTTTATGAATATGACGGCACGAGCCTTTCCACCATCAGCAGCAACCGCTACAGCGAGATGGTGCTGGGGGACTTTACCGGCAAGGGCGATACCGAGGACCTCGTCCTGGCCCTGCCCACCGATACCGAATACGGCGGCGTGACGCTGCAGCTTTTGACCAATGTGGAGGGGGAGTTCCGCTCCTACCAGACGCTGAACCTGGGCGAAGGCTCCTACAGCGGGTGCGCGGCCCTGCACGCGGGGCAGGGCAATGACGACGCCATGTATCTGGTGATGGACGTCTGGATCGGCACCGGCAACATCGCGTCGGACATCGTGCTGTATGACGGCGATACCGGCTTCATGCAGCCCTACCACCCGCCCGGGCTGGCCGATCTGCAGCGCAGCACCATGCGCTACCATACCGAACTGCTCAGCCGCGACATCGACGGCAACGCCACCATTGATATCCCGGTGGAACTGGCCGACGGCGGCGTGTTGCAGAACCCTGTGGACAAAAGCCTCGTCTTTCTGCTGTGGCAGGACTACACCACGGTGGAGGGCGGCAACCGCAGCTTCGGCGTGTATGACAGCAAAAACAACTTCTATCTGCCGCTGCCGGAATCCATGCGCGGCAACATCCTGATCCGCAACAACCTGGCAGGCACCGGCTGGCTGGTCTGCGACAGCGGGAACGGCAGCATCTACTGTGAACTCCGGGTGGTGGACCCCGCCGAACAGGAGGAGACCGACGCCACCCTGCATTATGAACGCATTGCGAACATCGGCAACCAGCAGCTTCAGGCGCGCATCGTCACGCCGTACAGCGGCCTGACGATCGAATCCATCGTCAACAACGTCGTGCTGCTGGGGCTGGAATAACGACAAGGGGGAACGAGTATGAAGCGAGTTTTGGTCGTGGAGGACGAGGCCAGCATCCGCGAGATGCTGGCGCTGAACCTCAAGATGGCAGGCTGGGACGTGGTGGAAGCCGGCAGCGCCGAGCGCGCCCTGGAACTGATGCACCAGGGGGAACCCTGTGACGCCGCCCTGCTGGACATCATGCTGCCCAGCATGGACGGACTGAGCCTGTGCGAGACCATCCGCCGCGACGACAGCGACATCGGCATCATCATCGTGTCCGCCAAAGGGCAGGAGAGCGACAAGATCCGCGGGCTGTCCATCGGCGCGGACGACTATATCACCAAGCCGTTCTCGGTCTCCGAACTGGTGGCCCGGCTGGAAGCACTGACCCGCCGCGTCAAGCGCAGCGGTTCGGCCAAAGCCGGGGACGCGCCGGAACAACTGGTCAGCGGCCCCTTTGTGCTGGATGAAAAGAGCCGCGTGCTCTATAAGGCGGGCACGCCCATCGACCTGACCCAGGTGGAGTTCCAGATCATGGAGCTGTTCTTCCGCAACCCGGCCACCGCGCTGGTGCGCGAGAAGATCCTGGAAGGTGTCTGGGGTGAGAATTACTACGGCGACGTGAAGATCGTGGACGTGAACATCCGCCGCCTGCGTATGAAGATCGAGGACGAACCCAGCAACCCGCAGCACATCCTGACGGTGTGGGGCTACGGCTACCGCTGGAATGCCTGAACGGTCATAACGAACGGAAAGGGGGATCGCCGTGAGGGGTTCAAGCATTATCCACCGCTGGGTGCGGGGCAGCCTGCTCATCATGGTGCTGGTGCTGGTGGCCGCCGAGGCGATCTTCCTCTACACCAGCTACCGCGACCTGTACGGCGGCGTGCAGCGCGCCATCGAAAGCCGCTTTTCCACCATTGCGGGCCGCCTGCAGGCCACCGGCACGGCGGGCGACAGCCTGGAAACGTCCGAAAGCCGCGGCCAGGCGCTGCGCCGCACCGTCGAACAGTTCGACGAGAAGGACAAGTTCGAGTTTATGCTGCTGGACGCCCGCGGCGTGATCCTTTCCACCAGCAGCGGCACGATGACCCAGGAACTCAGCAACGGCGCGGACTTTGCGCAGGCGCTGACTTCCGCCGACGGCACGGGCCGCGCGATCTTCACCACCGGTCAGGGGGAGCGGGTCATGGCCGTCACGACGCTGGTGCCCTACACGGCGGGCAACATCGCCGCCATGCGCATGGTCACCAGCCTGACCCAGGTGGACCGGCAGTGGGGGCAGTATCTGCTGATCTCGGTGGGGACCGGCGTGCTGGCTTTCCTGCTCATGCTGTGGAGCGGGCTGTTCTTTGTGCGCTCCATCGTGCGCCCCCTGGGCGAAGTGGAAGCCACCGCCACCCGCATCGCGCGGGGCGACCTGGCCACCCGCCTGCCGGATACCCGGCATAACGATGAGATCGGCCGCCTGTGCCACACCATCAACCAGATGGCCGAGGACCTGGCGGAGACCGAACGGCTGAAAAACGAGTTCATCTCCTCGGTCAGTCACGAACTGCGCACGCCGCTGACCTCCATCAAGGGCTGGGTCGAAACGATCAAGAACATCAACGACCCCGGCGACGAAAACTACCGCCGCGGGCTGGCCGTCATCGGCACTGAGACCGACCGCCTGTACACGATGGTGGAGGAACTGCTGGATTTTTCCCGCATGCAGAACGGCATCCAGATGCAGTGCCAGGTGCTCGACCTGGTGGCCGAGGCCACCGACGCCGCGCTTTTTGTGGAAGCGCGCATCCGGCAGGAAGGGCTGGAATTTGTCTATGAGGAACCGCCGGACCCCTACCCGGTCTGGGCGGACCCGGCGCGCCTGCGGCAGGTGTTCGTCAACCTGTTTGACAACGCCATCAAGTATTCGACGCCCGGCGACACCATCTTCCTGACCCTGACGCGCACCGCCGATACGGTCACGGCCGCGATCCGGGATCAGGGGCGCGGTATCGCGCCGGAGGACCTGGACAAGGTCAAACAGAAGTTTTTCAAGGCCCGGAACGCCGTGCGCGGTTCGGGCATCGGCCTGGCGGTGGTGGACGAGATCGTTCACGCGCTGGGCGGCCAGGTGGAGATCACGTCCACACTGGGGCAGGGGACGACGGTCAGCGTGACGCTGCCGGTCTACCACCCCGGCCAGGAACACCTGCACGATACCATCTGACCCCAACCGCGACACGACGCATAAAGGAGTACAAATGCCCAAAGAATTTCGCACTTCCATCGGCGGCCAGGCCCTGATGGAAGGAATCATGATGCGCGGCCCGCACAAGATCTGCTGCGCGGTCCGCCGCCCGGACGGCACCATCGACCTCAGCTATGACGAGGTGCGCACCCACTGGTACAACAAAGTCCCGCTGGTGCGCGGCGTCTGCAATATGGCCGAAAACCTGTACAAAGGCTACCATTACCTGATGCACGCCGCCGACATCGCCATGGAGGGCGTGGAGGAGGAACCCCAGTCCAAGCTGGACCGCTGGCTCGAAGCCCACACCGGCCCGGCGGTGCAGAACGCGCTGATGGCCTGCGCGGCTTTCGCCGGGGTGGTGCTGGCGCTGTTCCTGTTCACCTTCCTGCCCACCTGGATCACCGGCATGGTGGGGGAGGCCGTGGACCTGGGCCGCTGGCCCCGCGTCATTCTGGAAGGCGTGCTCAAAATGGCCATCTTCCTGGCGTACATGTTCCTGTGCACCCGCTACCCGGAACTGCACCGTATGTTTGAATACCACGGCGCCGAACACAAGACCATCGCCTGCTATGAGGCGGGCCTGCCTCTGACCGTGGAAAACGTCCGCAAACAGAGCCGCTTTCATCCCCGGTGCGGCACCAGCTTTATGATCCTGGTCATTATCATCAGCATCTTCCTGTATGCGGTGCTGCCCTGGACCAGTACCGGCCTGCGGGTGGTGTACAAACTGTGCCTGTTCCCGGTGCTGGTGGGCATCTCTTACGAGATCCTCAAATGGGCAGGCCGGTCGCAGGGGATCGTGTCCCGCATCATTTCCCAGCCGGGCCTGTGGATGCAGCGTCTGACGACCTTTGAACCCGACGATTCCATGATCGAGGTCGCCATCGCCGCCGTCACGCCGGTCCTGCCGGAAAACCGGGAGGATGGGCGCTGGTGAACACGGTATTTCGCGCGCTCCGCGCACGGCTGGAACAGGCGGACGTGCCCGATGCCGCCTTTGACGCCGAACAGCTCTACCGCTTCGTCACCGGCCGGGACCCCCGGCTGGAGGACGCCCCCGGACCCGAGGAAGCCCGGCGGCTGGAAGTGCTGGGCGAGCGCCGCGCGGCGCGGGAACCGCTGCAATACCTGCTGGGGGAGTGGGACTTTCTGGACTTTACCCTCAAGGTGGGGCCGGGCGTACTCTGCCCCCGGGCGGACAGCGAGGTGGTCTGCGAAGCCGCCATCGAAAAGCTGCGCGGATGCCCGGCGCCGGTGGTGCTGGACCTCTGCGCGGGCACCGGCTGCCTGGGGCTGGGGGTGGCCCGCGCCTGCCCCGGCGCACAGGTGACCTGTGTGGAAAAAAGCCCCGAAGCCTGGCCCTATTTGCAGGCCAATACGGCGGGGACCGGCGTGCGCACCGTGCAGGCGGACGTGTTCGACTGGCACCGCACGCTGGCGCCCGCCAGCGTGGACCTGATCCTTTCCAACCCGCCCTACCTGACGGCGGCGGAGATGGCCGCCCTGATGCCGGAGACCGCCCGCGAACCGGCGCTGGCGCTGGACGGCGGCCCCGACGGGCTGGCGTTCTACCGCCTGCTGACCGAACACTACCGGGCGGCGCTGCGGCCGGGCGGCTGGCTGGTGCTGGAGATCGGCTGCGCCCAGGCGGCGGATGTGCTGGCCCTGGGGCGGCAGCATGGCTGGCAGAACGGCAGTTGCCGCAAGGACTACGGCGGCAACGACCGGGCCATTCTGCTGCAAAAGCCGTAAAAAGCCCCGGCCTTGGCTGGAAGTCCGGCCAAAGGGACTTCCAAACAAAAGAAATGCACAACAAAAGGTTGTAATTTTTCCGCGAATCGTATATAATAGGAACAAACGCAAACGATATGTGTGATTGCATGGAAAAAGGAGTAACACAACATGGCAGCTAAGAAAGATACCACCCCCAAGAGCGCCGGTCCTGCGTCCGATAAGAAGGCCGCGCTGGAAACGGCGCTGGCGCAGATCGAAAAGCAGTTCGGCAAGGGCGCCGTCATGAAGCTGGGCGCGAACGTCACGATGCAGGTGGACGCGATCCCCACCGGCAGCCTGGGCCTGGATCTGGCGCTGGGCATCGGCGGTGTGCCCCGCGGCCGTATCGTGGAAGTGTACGGGCCGGAATCTTCCGGTAAGACGACGCTGGCCCTGCAGGTGCTGGCCGAAGCGCAGAAGATGGGCGGCGAAGTGGCCTTCATCGACGTGGAACACGCCCTGGACCCCGCCTACGCCAGCGCGCTGGGCGTGGACATCGACAGCCTGCTGGTCAGCCAGCCGGATACCGGCGAGCAGGCCATGGAGATCTGTGAAGCGTTGGTGCGCTCCGGCGCGATCGACGCCATCGTGGTGGACTCCGTCGCGGCCATGGTGCCCCGCGCCGAGATCGAGGGCGAAATGGGCGACAGCCACGTGGGCCTGCAGGCCCGCCTGATGAGCCAGGCCCTGCGCAAGCTGACCGGCATCATCGGTAAGACCAACACCGTCTGCATCTTCATCAACCAGCTGCGTGAAAAAGTCGGCGTCGTCTACGGCAACCCCGAAGTCACCACCGGCGGCCGCGCGCTGAAGTACTATTCCAGCGTGCGGATCGACGTGCGCCGCATCGAGGGCCTCAAGGACTCCACCGGCGCTTTCATCGGCAACCGCACCCGCGCCAAGATCGTCAAGAACAAGGTCGCGCCTCCCTTCCGGGAGGCCGAGTTCGATATCATGTTCGGGGAGGGCATCTCCAAACTGGGCGAGATCCTCGACCTGGGCGTCAAGCTGGGCATCGTGCAGAAGAGCGGCGCCTGGTTCAACTACGGCGATATGCGCCTGGGCCAGGGCCGCGACAACGCCAAGCAGTTCCTGAAAGAACACCCCGAAGTGTCTGACGAGATCGAAAAGATCGTGCGCGCCAACGCCGACCGCCTGCTGGCCGCCGGCAAGAAGGGCACCGTCAAGCCGCTGGACCCCAGCGAGATCGTCAAGCCGGTCGCCCCGGGCGAAGCCCCGGCAGCGGCGGCCCCTGCGGCCAAGACCACCGGCAGCGAAGTGGACCTGGACATCATGGTCGATGAATAATGCCGCGGCTGACTCAGATCAAAGAGACAAAAAAGGGCCGCCTGGCGCTGTTTCTGGACGGGGAGTTCGCTTTCTCCCTGGACGAGGAGACCTTTGCCCGCGCCTGCCTGCATGAGCAGGACGAACTGGAACTCTGGCGGCTGGAAGAACTGCGCAAACAGAGCGATACCCGCCGCGCGCTGGACAAGGCGATGGACTACCTTTCGCTGCGGGACCATGCGACGGGGGAGTTGTACCGCAAACTCTGCCGCAAATTCGATGCCGAAAGCGCGGCCTGGGCCGTGGCCCGCGCCGGGGAACTGGGGCTGCTGAACGATGCCTCTTTTGCCCGGCGACGCGCGGCGGAACTGCTGCGCAAGCATAAATCCCGGCGGGAGATCCTGCAGGATCTGGCCGCCAAGGGCATCGACCGGGACACCGCCGCTGCGGCGGTGGAGGACCTGTACGCGCCCGACGGGGAAGGGAAGGACCCGGAACTGGCCGCCGCGCGCACGCTGGTCGAGCGGCGCTATGCCGCGCGCCTGGCGGCCGGCAGGCGGGACCAGGTGGCGGCGGCGCTGGCGCGGCGGGGCTTTTCCCATGCCGTTATCCGGGAAGCACTGGCCGCTGCGGAACAGGACGACGCTGATTTTATAGAATAAGGATGTACTTATGAACATTGCTATCATTTCCCTCGGCTGCCCGAAGAATCAGGTGGACGCCGATGTATTCTGCCACGCGCTGATCAAGGCGGGGCACACGACGGTGGCCGACCCGGCCCAGGCCGACGTGATCCTCATCAACACCTGCGGCTTCATCGAGTCTGCCAAGGCCGAAGCCATCGAGAACATCCTCATGGCCTGCCAGTACAAGCAGCAGAACCCCGACCTCAAGGTGGTGGTCACCGGCTGCCTGGCCGAGCGTTACAAGCAGCAGATCATCCAGGAAATGCCGGAGGTGGACGCCGTCATCGGCATCGGTTCCAACAAGGCGGTCCCCGCCATCATCGAGCGGGTCTGCACGCCGGGCGCCGGGCAGGTGGAAAGCTACGGCCCCAAGAGCGATATGCCCCTGGGCGGCGCGCGCGTCATCTCGACCCCGCAGCACTATGCGTATCTGAAGATCGCCGAGGGCTGCAACAACCGCTGCCATTACTGCGCCATCCCGCTGATCCGCGGCCCGCTGCGCAGCCGCCCGTTGGAGGACTGCGTGGCCGAAGCCCGCTGGCTGGCCGGGGAGGGCGTGCGGGAGCTGATCGTCGTGGCCCAGGACCCCACCGCCTACGGCGAGGACTGGGGCAAGCCCGGCGCGATCTGCGACCTGCTGGATGCCTTGCAGCAGGTCGAGGGCATCCGCTGGGTGCGCATCCTGTACGCCTACCCGGAACGCATCAGCGATGATTTCATCGCGGCCATGGTGCGCAACACCAAGGTGGTGCCCTATCTGGACCTGCCCATCCAGCACTGCAACGACGCGGTACTCAAGGCCATGAACCGCCGCGGCGGCCGCGCCGAGATCGAGGACGCCATCACCCGGCTGCGGGCGGCCATCCCCGGCCTGACGTTGCGCACCACGCTGATCGCGGGCTTCCCCGGCGAGACCGAGGAACAGTACGCCGAACTGTGCGACTTCGTCAAAAAGATGCGGTTCGACCGCCTGGGCTGCTTTGCCTACTCGGCCGAAGAAAACACCGTGGCCGCCCGGATGGACGGCCAACTGGACGAGGAGACCAAACAGCGCCGCGCCGACCATATCATGGAGCTGCAGGCCGAGATCAGCGCAGGGCGCGAACAGGAAAAAGTCGGCCAGACGCTGGAATGTATCTGCGACGGCGTGGACGAGGAGACCGGCATGTACCTGCTGCGCTCCCAGGCGGACTGCCCGGAGATCGACGGCAATGTGCTGACCCCTGCCGACACCCCGCTGGAGACCGGCGCGTTCTACCGTGTGACCATCACGGATGCCGATACTTACGACCTCTACGGCTATGTGGAGGAAAAACTGGAAGGACCGGCCGCGCCGCAGGACTGATGTGCGGCAAAAGGGCGGGCAGCGCCCCGTGCGCGGCCGGCCCGGCTTCCCCCGCAATGTCCTGCCCGGCGGCCTGTCAGGCGCGCCGGGCGGGAACCATTTGGATTTTTGGCAATCTTGGAGGATTGAACGATGAATCTGCCCAATAAACTCACGATGCTGCGTGTTCTGCTGGTGCCCGTCTTTATGGTGTTCGCGGCGTTCGGCCGCATCGGCACCCCGGACTACAACGCCACCGCCCATCTGGTGGCGGGCATCGTGTTCGCGGCCGCCAGCTTTACGGACTTTCTGGACGGTTACCTGGCCCGCAAAAACAACCTTGTGACCGACTTCGGCAAGTTCATGGACCCCCTGGCCGACAAATGCCTGACCACCGCCGCCTTTATCTACATGGTGGTGGACGGGCTGTGTTCGCCGGTGGTGCTGGCCGTGATCCTGTTCCGGGAGTTCGCGGTGGCCGGCGTGCGGATGATCGCTGCTGAAAGCGGCACCGTCATCGCCGCCAACATCTGGGGCAAGGTCAAGACGGTCGTGCAGATGCTGACGGTCATCTACTACTATCTGGTGCCGTTCTTTATGGGTTCCACCGATATCATGGCCTTTGGCCTGATCACCCAGGTACTGTGCTGGGTGGTGGCGGCGCTCACTGTGCTGTCGGGCGGCATCTACCTGTGGCAGAACCGCGCCTGCTTCATGCAGGCAAAATAACGACGGGGGACTCTACCATTGCCGAATTTTGCTTTGGGCAAAAAGATACAGCGTTTTCAGGCCAGAATGACCCGCCCCGAGCGGGCCGTTCTGGTTTTGCTGTGCCTGTTTGCCGTTAAATTCCTGTTCAGTACCGCCGCCCGCTTTGTGCCTGCGCTGCAGGGCATCGACGCGCTGGGCAGCGGCCGCCGCCCGGTGGACGTCTGGCTGCTGCTGCTCTGCTGTACGGCGCTGCTGGGCATGTACTGCCTGTACCGCCGTGCGCTGCGCGCGCTGGACCTGCGGCTGACCCGGTTCGACGGGGTGGTGCTGGCCGTCTGCTGCCTGCTCAGCGCGGCTTTCTACCTCTATTCCATGTGGGGGCGGCAATGCCTGTACCTTTGGGATAACGCCACCTACTACAACCTGCAGGTGCGGCTGGAATCCAACTTTGCGGACGGTGTGTTCATGGGCGTGGGGGCCACGGTCTACAAGACCTGGTTCAATGACTACGCGCCCATGGTCATCAATATTTTGCTGGAACCTTTCTTTACTTTCACCGACCGCACGGCCAACACCTTCGCCATGCTCTGCGCGGTGCTGTTCCCGGCGCTGGTGTATTTTGGGGCGCTGGTGCTGCTGGCGGTGCTGCGCCGCAGGCTGACGCCCCGCGCCCCGCGGCTGTTCACGGCGCTGGGGCTGGTGTTCGTGCTGTGTATGCCGCTGCTGCATGTGGCGCTGTACCGCGGCATGCCCGACGTGCTGGGCGTGGCGTTCGCCTTTATGCTCATGGCGCTGATGGCGGGGTACGACTTCTCGGCCCCGGCGCCGTCGCGGCTGATCTGCCTGACCGTGTTCACCGGGCTGCTCATGGTCACCCGCCGCAGCTATATGTTCACGGTGGTCACGCTGTTTTTGTTCTACGGCCTGTGGGTGCTGGTGCGGGCGGCCCGCCGTAAGGACCGCGGCGCGCTGCGGCGGTTCCTGCAGTTTGCGGGCGTGTCGGTGCTGTGCGTGGGCGGCGCGCTGGCCCCCATGTTCTGGCGCATCTGGCGGGCGGATTACAGCAACCGCTACGCTACCTACCAGACCGGCGGCTTTTTGGGCGAACTGGACAACCAGCGCGTCTACCTGGGCGGCTTTTTGCTGGCCGTCATGGCGGTGGGCGTTCTATACGGATTGTATAAAAAGAGCCTGAGATGCCTTTCTGTATTGTCTGCGGCGGGGGCCGTGGTCACGATCTTGCTGGTGACCCGCGTGCAGAACATGGACGACCACCAGTCTTTAGCGGTGGCGCCGTTCTATCTGCTGGCCTGTTTCCTCTGCGCGCTGGCTGTGACCTCCCTGGCGCAGCGGGTCCTGCGCGGGGGGCTGGCGGCGGCGCTGGGCGTCTGCTGTGTGCTGAACTTCGGCGGGTGCAGCCAGTTATTGCCGGTGTATTTCCCCACCGAACTGTACAGCGGCCTGTATTTCTATATGGACAACGCGCGGGACGATATGGCGCAGATCCAGCAGGTCAACGACTGGCTGCGCGCCAACTGCGAGGGCGAAAACTCCGCCTATATGATCTGCCACGGCGTGGTTTACAGCGCCGATGTGTTCCGGGAATCGGCCCTGCCTGACGAGAGTATCCGGGAGATCCTGCCCTATGGCGCGGTGAACCCGGGCAACGACGCTTTCCCGCGGGAACTGTTCACCAGCCAGGTGGTGCTGACCTGCAACCCGTTCGACCCCAACAACCATACAGGCAAGATCAACGACGCCTTCCTGGAAAATCAGGAAAAGTACCATCCCTTTGAGGTAGCCGCCGTCTTTGATATGGGCAACGGCTACACCATCACCGCCTACCGCCGGGTCCAGCAGCCCACCGTGGCGGAACTGGATACCTACCGTTCCTGGCTGGCTGAGGAGGACGCCCAGTTCCCCAATAATTTCAGCGCGGTATGGGACCAGCTCGAAAGCCAGTTCGCAAATGCGGGCTAAGCCCTTGCAACGCCGCCCGGCTGCGGCTATAATAGAACCACCGAAGCTTTTTTGTTCGGAAAGGATTGTGCTACTATGCAGATTTTCAACACCATGACCCGCCAGAAAGAGGAGTTCGTGCCCCAGACCCCCGGCGAATACCGCATCTATGTCTGCGGCCCCACGGTCTACAACTATATCCACATCGGCAACGCGCGCCCGATGATCGTGTTCGATACCCTGCGCCGTTACCTGGAATACTGCGGCAACAAGGTGTACTATGTTTCCAACATCACCGATATTGACGACAAGCTGATCCAGAAAGGCCGGGAGGAGGGCGTCTCCATGCAGGAGGTGGCCCGCCGGTTCGAGGCCGAGTATATCAAGGATTCCGACGGTCTGAACGTCAAAACGCCCACCGTGCGCCCCCGCGCCACCGAGCATATCGGGGAGATCATCGGCATCGTCAGGGATCTGGTGGATTCCGGCCACGCCTATGTGGCCCGCAACGGCGACGTGTACTTCCGGGTCAAGTCCGACCCCGGCTACGGCAAGCTCAGCCATCTGAACCTGGACGACCTGGAGAGCGGCAACCGCGCCCTGCGCAGCCAGATGGACGACGATCTGAAAGAGGACCCCGCCGATTTCGCAGTCTGGAAAGCCGCCAAGTCCGGCGAACCCTACTGGGAAAGCCCCTGGGGCCATGGCCGCCCCGGCTGGCATATCGAGTGCAGCGCCATGGCGCGCAAGCACCTGGGCAAGACCATCGACCTGCACGCGGGCGGGCAGGACCTTGTTTTCCCCCATCATGAGAACGAGATCGCCCAGAGCGAGTGCGCCAACGGCTGCACCTTCAGCCGCTACTGGATGCACAACGGCTTCTTGAACATCAACAACGAGAAGATGTCCAAGAGTGCGGGCAACTTCTTTACCGTGCGGGAGATCGCGGACAAGTACGGCTATGAGCCGATCCGCTACTTTATGCTGACGGCGGGCTACCGTATGCCGCTGAACTACACGGTGGAATTGATCGAAAGCTGCAAGAGCAGCCTGGAACGGCTGTACACCTGCCGCGACAACCTGGACTTTGCCATCGAGCACGCCCACGGCGCCGATACCGCCCTGGCGGCCAAGGCGGAGGAAGCCCGCGCCAAGTTCCGCAAGGCGATGGACGACGACCTGAACACCCCCGACGCGCTGGCGGCGGTCTTTGACTTTGTCAAGGAGATCAACACCCTGTCCGACGGGTCCGACAAGGCCACGCTGGAACAGGCGGCTGCGGTCTTTGACGAACTGACCGGCGTGCTGGGGCTGCTCTACAACCGCAAGAAGGACGAGGTCCCGCCCGAAGTGACCGCTCTGGTGGAGGAGCGCGCCGCCGCCAAAAAGGCGAAGGACTGGGGCAAGGCGGACGCCATCCGCGCCAAACTGACGGAAATGGGCTGGAGCGTGACCGATACCGCGCAGGGCCCCAAGATCGCAAAACTGTAACACACAAATGGGTGCCTGCCTGCGTCCCCGTCCCGTGTAAGGGCGGCGGGTGCGGGCAGGCTTTGGTGGTTTTATGCCGATGATCGACCAAAAAAAGAAGGCGGCCCCGCCCGTGCTGTGGCTGCTGCTGGGCAGCGCGGTGGTGCTGCGGCTGGTGCTGGCCCTTGTGACCAAGGGCTACCCCTACGATATGAGCTGCTTTGTGGCCTGGGGCGACAAGCTGGCGGCGCAGGGCCCGGCCAACTTTTACAGCGAAGGATATTTTGCCGACTATCCCCCCGGCTACCTGCCGGTGCTGGGGCTGGTGGGTTTGCTTCGCGCGCTGTTCTCCCTCTCGTATGAATCGCCGTTCACCTATCTGCTGCTGGCGCTGGTGCCCACCCTCTGCGATGCGGCGGCCGCCTGGCTGGTCTGGCGGGTGGCGAGCCGCACGATGGCGTCGTCGCCCGCGCTGCTGCTGACGGCTTTCACGGCTTTCGATCCGCTGACGCTGTTCGATACCGGCGTCTGGAAGCAGATCGACGGCGCGTTTGCGCTGCCGCTTTTGCTGTGCTTTTTGCTGCTGGAACAGCGGCGCTACCTGCCTGCGGCTTTCCTGTACGGCGTGGCGCTGGCCATCAAACCCCAGGCGCTGCTGTTCGGCCCGGTGCTGGCGGCCTGCTTCCTGGCGGCCATCGTGCAGCAGCAGGACCGCTTCCGCGCGCTGGGGCGGTGCTTCGGCGGCGCGGCGCTGGCGTTGGCGCCGCCGCTGGTCATGGGCGTGCCCTTCTTTGGCGTCAGGGACCTGATCCCCTCGCTGCTGGAAAAATATTTCGGCACGGTGTCCAGCTATCCGTATGCGTCCATCAACGCCTTCAACTGGATGACGGCCATGGGCGGCAACTGGCAGCCGCTGGACGCCCCGGCGCTGTTCGGGATCAGCTGGCAGACGGTGGGCTGGTTCATGATTCTGGCCGTCACGGGCGGGCTGGTGTTTTTTGCCATGCGCAGCGTCAAAGCGGGGACGTTCTCGCCGCTGCTGCTGGCCGGGTATTATGGGCTGGGGGTCTTTACCTTCGGCCACTGTATGCACGAACGCTATATGCTGCCCGGCGTGCTGCTGGTCCTGCTGGCGGCCGCGCGGTGGAACGATGTGCGGCTGTATGCGGCGGGGTTTGGCCTGTCGCTGACGGGATTTTTGAACCTGGCCGAAGTGTATTCGCTGGTCGGCACCGACGATGAATGGCTGGGCAGCGCGACCAGTTCCGGCTTTGCGGCGCTGGTGGGGCTGGGCGAAACGCTCTGCTTCCTGCTGTTGCTGTTCGCGGTGTGGGACCTGGCCCTGCACGGCCATACGCTGCCGCTGCGCCCCCGGCCCGCGTGGCCGGAACTGGCCGCCCCGGCGGGCCAGCCCCGCTGGCAGCGGTGGGAGGTGCTGGCCCTGCTGGGGCTTACGGCAGCCACGGCGGTATTGAGCTTTACTTATCTGGGCGACACCGACGCCCCCCAGAACCCGCTGGACGCCACCAACACCGTTTTGTCCGAGGATGTCACGGTGGAAGGGGACGCCGTCTGGCTGCGGGCCTACCCCGGCGTGTCCTTCGGCGGCAGCCTGAAAGTGACCGATGAACAGGGCCAGGTGCTGCTGGTGCAGGAGTTGGGCTACAGCACCTGCTTTAGCTGGAGCGAGAACCGCCTGCCGGTGCAGGCCGGGCAGACGCTGACCGTCACGGTGGAAAACGCCCAGATGATGGAACTTTCCTTCCGCAACGGCGACGGGGGAGCGGTGCCGGTGACGGGCGGCGGCGCACTGTTCGATGAACAGGACGCGGTGCCCGATACGATCAGCCAGCTCAACAGCATGTATTTTGACGAGATCTACCACGGCCGCACCGCCTACGAGCAGCTTCACCGTATGCGCATTTACGAAACGACCCACCCGCCCCTGGGCAAGGACCTCATCATGGCGGGCGTGGCGCTGTTCGGGATGACCGGCTTCGGGTGGCGGTTTGCGGGCACGCTGTTCGGCGTGCTGCTGGTGCCGCTGGCCTGGTGCTTTGCCCGCCGCCTGACCCGCAGGCGTTGGCTGGGGGCGCTGGCCGGTGTGCTGCTGGCGCTGGATTTCATGCGCTTTGTGCAAAGCCGTATCGCCACCATTGATATTTACGGCACCTTCTTCATCCTGCTGGGGGCCTATTTCATGCTGTGGTACTGCCAGAGCGTGCTGCAAAAGGGCGTGACCCGTTCGCTGCTGCCCATGGCGCTGGGCGGCGTGGCCTTTGGGCTGGGGTGCGCCGCCAAGTGGACCGGCATCTATGCCGGGGCCGGGCTGGCGGTGCTGTATCTGGGCGTGCTGTACGCGCGCTGGCGGCAAAAAAAGCCCGGCTTCCCGGCGGAGTTCCGCGCGGCGGCGCTGGGCGGCGTGGTGTTTTATGTGCTGGTGCCGCTGTGCATCTACATGGCGTCCTATTTCCCGTATCACTGGCAGGACGCGGGCTTTGGCCTGAATGACTGGTGGCAGTGCCAGGTATCCATGTTCCAGTACCATTCCGGGCTGGAAGCCACCCACCCCTTTGAAAGCCGCTGGTACACCTGGCTGCTGGGCCTGCGCCCGGTGTGGTATTACCAGAACACCCATCTGGCTGCCGGGCTTAAAGGCAGTATCGCGGGCCTGGGCGGGCCGGTCATCTGGCTGGCCGGGCTGGCCTGCCTGCTGGGGTTGCTGTGGCATCAGGTCAGCAACCGCGGCAGCCGCGCCGGGGCCGGGGTGCTGATCCTGTACGGCACGCAGTTGATCCCCTGGATGCTCGTGCCCCGCTGCACCTTCCTGTACCACTATTTCCCCAGTTCCATGTTCTGCCTGGCGGCCATCGTGCTGGTGCTTTCCCACCTGCGCAATGGGCGGCTGGCCCGGCGCATCGGCGTGGGGCTGTGCGTGGTGTCGCTGGTGCTGTTCGTCCTGTATTATCCGGCGCTCTCCGGCCTGCCGGTCCCCGATGCCTGGGCCTACGCGCTGGAAGTGCTGCCCAGCTTCGGCTTCTATTGATCGCTATATTAAAGCAAAGACGCCCTGCGGGACCGTGATGGTCCCGCGGGGCGTTTCTCTATTGGCAAGGTTCAGGCTTCCGGCAGGTAGATGTGGCGCGGCAGCCCCTCCACAAAAATGGGGGTCAGTTCCGCCTGGATCAGCGGCAGGGCATAGGCCAGAAAATCCTCGGTCATGCCGGTGCGGCTTTCGTTGATCCATTCCAGCGGGACCTTCTTTTCCAGGTTGGCGATCTCGCGGATGGGGTGCAGGCTGGTGCCGCACTGGTACGGTGCGTTGGAGATGCGGTCCAGAGCCACCATCTCGCCGGTGTGGCCCTCAAAGGCGGCCTTGGCGGCGGCGCCGCCCACCTGGTAAGCCTCGGTGGCGTCGGTGCGGCTGGTCAGGTGCCCGGCACAGCGTTGCAGGGTCGAAAGTTCCAGGCAGCGGGTCTTGGTGTCCAGGCGGCGGGCCACCGTGTTCGCCAAAAAGCGCGCCGTGCCGGTCAGCGTCTTGTGGCCGAAAGCGTCCACCGCGTGTACGTCGTCCGACAGTTCGCACACATAGCGGCCGTCCGCCAGCCGAAGCCCCTCCGATACGGCGATGACGATGGACGGCTTCTGCTTTTGCAGGTGGTAGACCTGTTCCACAAAGCGGTCGAGGTCAAAGGGCAGTTCGGGCAGGCAGATCATGTCCACGCCCTCGCAGTCGCCGGACCGGGCCAGCGCCGCGGCGGCGGTCAGCCAGCCGGCGTTGCGGCCCATGATCTCGACGATGGTCACATAGTTGGTGCCGTACACCGTGGCATCGCGGATGATCTCCTTCATCACCACGCCGATGTATTTGGCGGCGCTGCCATAGCCGGGGGTGTGGTCGGTGACCATCAGATCGTTGTCGATGGTCTTGGGCACGCCCATAAAGCGGATATCGCTGCCCACATGGGCGCCGTAGTCGGCCAGTTTGCCGATGGTGTCCATGCTGTCGTTGCCGCCGATGTAGAAAAAGTAGCCGATGTCCAACTCCCGCAGGATCTCGAACAGTTGACGGTAGACGGCCTCCCCCTCCGGGCTGTGCCAGTCGGGCAGCTTGTAGCGGCAGCTTCCCAGATAACTGGACGGCGTGCGCTTGAGCAGCTCGATGTCCAGCGTGCTTTTCAGGGTGTCGTTCAGCACGCAGACCCGCCGCTCCAGCAGGCCGGCCACGCCGTGCAGCATGCCGTAGACCTTGCCCGCGCCGCGGTGGCAGCAGCTTTCATATACGCCTGCCAGGCTGGCGTTGATGACCGAGGTGGGGCCGCCGGACTGTCCGACGATCGCGTTTTTTGCCATAGTGTTCCTCCTGCTCTTTGTGGAATGGAAGCCGCGCCGGAAGCGGGCGGCTTCCGGCGCGATCACGGGATGCCTCCAGTGTACCATGTGGGCGGATTTTTGGCTATTGCAGGAGTTGCCGTAAAAATATACGTCTTTTTGTAAAATCGTGTGTTCCACATCGTGGAACGCCTGTGGCGGCTACTTTTGGCAACCGGGACAAATGTTCCATGATATGGAATATTCGTGCATTGTCTGCGGCGAAAGATAAAAAAGATTGCAAAAATTGCGGCCTGCCGGGCAGACCGCAAAAATTGTGTATTTTAGTGCAGGTGAATGTGGCGGGGCACGCCGTTGATGTAGATGGGCGTCAGTTCCGCCTGGATCAGCGGGCGGGCGTAGTGGGCGAACTGCTCGTTGACGTGCATGCCGTCCTCGGCGATCCATTCGTCGGGGACCTTCTTTTCCAGGTTGGCGACGCTGGCAACATCCACCATCTCGGTGCGGACGCGGTAGGGCTGGTCGCTCAGGCGCGTGATGGCGCACATCTTGCCGGTCTCCCCGCGCACGGCGGCTTCGACGGCGGCGCCGCCCACCTGGTAGGCCTCGGTCACGTCGGTGCGGCTGGCCAGATGGCTGGCGCACCGCTGCAGGGTGGAAAACTCGATGGCCCGCGTCTTGCAGCCCAGGCGCACGCGGATCAGTTCGGCCAGGTAACGGCTGGTGCCGCTCAGGATGGCCTTGTGGCCAAAGGCGTCAAGCTGCCCGGCGGTGGAGACCAGATCGCAGAGGAACACGCCCTCGGCGTTTTTGACGCCCTCGCTGACGGCAATGATGAGGTTGTGGCGCTCGCGGGCCAGTTCGTCCACCTTCGCCAGGAACGCTTCCTCGTCAAAGGCGCGCTCCGGCAGCAGGATCAGGTCGGGGCCTGCGCAGTCCGGCCCGGCGGCCAGGCTGGCGGCGGCGGCCAGCCAGCCGGTGTGGCGGCCCATGATCTCGGCCACCGTGACGCTGTGCATATCGTACACGCTGGAGTCGCAGATGACTTCTTTCAGGATGGTGGCGATGTACTTGGCGGCGCTGCCGTAGCCGGGGGTGTGGTCGGTCATCATCAGGTCGTTGTCGATGGTCTTGGGCACGCCGATGAAGCGGACGTCGCTGCCCAGTTTCTGCCCGTAGGCGGACAGCTTCGCGATGGTATCCATCGAATCGTTGCCGCCGATGTACAGCACGGCGCCGATGTCATACTGCGCAAACAGATCGAACAGCTTGCGGTAGGGGCGGTCGTCCACACTGGGGTCGGGCAGCTTGTGGCGGCAGCTTCCCAGGAAGCTGGACGGCGTGCGCTTGAGCAGCTCAATGTCCATCGGGTCGGGCAGGACCGTGTCCAGGTCCACGATCTTGCCTTCCAGTACGCCCTGGATGCCGTACTCCATGCCGTAGACATGGGGCGCGCCGCAGGCTTTGGCGGTCTCGTAGACGCCGGCCAGGCTGGAGTTGATGACAGCGGTGGGACCGCCGGACTGCCCTACCAATACGTTTTTCATTTCATATACCTCATCTATTTTTTATTTTTAGGATTTACAGAACATAGGTCTCGATCGCCTGCGCCACGCCGTCGTGGTTGTTGTCCGCTGTAACGGCGTCGGCGGCGGCCAGCACTTCCGGGGGGGCGTTGCCCATGGCGACCCCCAGCCCGGCCATCTGCACCATCGTCAGGTCGTTGCCGGAATCCCCCACGGCCATCACCTGGTCGGGGGCCAGCCCCAGGTGCCGCGCCAGCGCCATCAGGCCGCGGCCCTTGGTCACGCCGGGGGCGCTCAGTTCCAGGTTGCGCTCGATGCTGGACGCGATCTCCAATTCAGGGAAGGCCGCCGCCATCGTGCGCCAGGCGGCGTCGCGCTCGTCCACGGTGGCGTACATCATGCTGAACTTTTCCACCTCGTGGGCGTGTTCCGCCAGCGTGCGGTGCATATCGTCCACCTCGATGCGGGTGCTGCGGATGTAGCTGCGCAGGTTGGGCGGTACGATCGCCAGACTCATCTCGGAATTTTCCCGCGTGATGTAGCACTCGCCGTTGATGAACACGCTGATCGTGCCGCCGCAGGGCAGCAGGGCTTCATACACGCGCGCGGCCAGCGCGGGGTCAAAGGGCAGGTGGACCAGCTTTTCACCCGTGTGCAGGTCCACCACCGAAGCGCCGTTCGAGGTCAGGGCGTACCGCACGCCGGGGATGCCGGTGAACTGTTCGGGCACGCCGCGGGCAGTGCGCCCGGTGGCCGGAAGCACCGTGACCCCCTGTTCCAGGGCGGCCCGGATGGCCCCAAGCGTGCGCGGCGTGATCTCCTTTTGGTCGTTAAAGACGGTCCCGTCCAGATCCAACGCGACCAGACGAATCTGTTTCATACTTTTTATTCCCACCTTGCTTTGTATCACAGAAATTTTACCGCAAAATGCCCGTGATTGCAACCGGGGGCGCGGTGTGTTACAATAAATAAACTGTAAACTTTGTAAAAAGGCGGGCGAGGGGATGGCGGCAAAGCGTCTGTGGCTGCTGGATGTGCTGCGCGGGGCGGCGCTGGTGAATATGCTGGCGTACCATGCGCTGTATGACTGGGTCTATGTGTTCGGCCACACCGGCGGCTGGTATGATATTTCGGCCCCGGGGTGCCATGTGTGGCAGCAGTATATCTGCTGGAGTTTCATCCTGCTGTCTGGCTACAGTTTCACGCTGGCCCGCCGCCCGCTCAAAAACGGCCTGCTGGTGGCGGGGTGCGCGGTGGTGCTCACGGTCGTCACCGTGGGGTTCATGCCGTCGGAAGCCATCTGGTTCGGGGTGCTGCATCTGAACGCGGCCGCCGTGCTGCTGACCTGCCTGCTGCGCCCGCTGCTGCAAAAGTGCCCGGCGGGGGCGGGGCTGGCGGTGTGCGCCGTGCTGTTCGCGCTGTTGAACCAGGTACCGTCCGGCTATCTGGGGTTCGAGGGGCTGCGCCTGTGCGCGCTGCCGCAAAGCTGGTACGCGCCCAACTGGTTCTGGCTGGGCCTGCCGGATCTGACGCGCTTTTTCTCGGCCGATTACTTCCCGCTGGTGCCGTGGCTGTTCCTGTTCTGGTGCGGGCTGTTCCTGGCCCGGCTGTGGCGGCCCCGCGCCGGGCAGCCGCCGCGGGCGCTGCGGCCGCTGGCGTTCGTGGGGCGGCATACGCTGCTTGTGTATATGCTGCACCAGCCGGTGATCTACGGCGCGCTGTGGTGCTGGCACGCCCTGCGCTGAACGCTGCGCCGGATGGGTATTGCAAAAATGTTAAAAAATTAAAAAATCGCCCTGCACGGCGGATTCAAGGTTGACAGGGCGGGAACGGTATAGTATAATCATTTCTACTGGTTAAGTGTTTTTGACCGGCAAACTCCTGTCTCAGGTACAAGGGGAGGGAAGAAGATGTCGGAGATCCGTGTCAAAGAGGGCGAATCCCTCGAGAGCGCTCTGCGCCGTTTCAAGCGCAGCACTGCCCGCAGCGGCGTGTTGGCCGAGGTTCGTAAGCGTGAGGCCTATGAGAAGCCGTCTGTGCGCCGTAAGAAGAAGTCCGAGGCTGCCCGCAAGCGCAAGTTCAAGTAAGCTCGCTTACAGAAACGACTGTGCAGGCCCACGCAAAACGTGGGCCTGCACTTTTTGTATCCCCGCAAGGAGGGAAAACCCATGATCCTGACCCCGGAATACATTTTCCGCCGCGTCGAGTCCATCCAGCCGGAATTCCTGGCCAGCCATGGCATCCGGGCGCTGGTGCTCGATGTGGACAATACCCTGACCGGCGACGGCAGCCAGCAGCTTGACGGCAGCGTGCAGGACTGGCTGGACCGGATGCGCGCGGCCGGGGTGAGCCTGACGGTGGTATCCAACAATACGGCCCGCCGTGTGCGCCCCTTTGCGGAGCGCATCGGGCTGGCCTGGGTGCCGCTGGCCTGCAAGCCGCTGCCCCTGGGGCTGATGGTGGCCCGCCGCCGCCTGGGGGTCAAAAAATCCCAGATGGCCATGGTGGGGGATCAGATCTATACCGACCGGCTGGCGGCCGGGCTGTACGGCATCCCCTGCCTGTTCCTGCTGCCGCGCACCCCGCACGATAAAAGCCGCGGGGTAAGGCTTAAGCGCAGGCTGGAACCCTTCTGGCTGCATCGCTACTTCCGCAAAGGGGGGACCGTATATGAATGAAACGCCCCGCTTCGGTACGGCGGGCCTGTCGGACAGTTACCCCGGCAAGGCGTTCGACCCCGAAAAGATCGCCGCCTACACCGCGGGCTTCGGCCTGACGGCCTTTGAGTACCAGTGCGGCCGCGGCGTGCGGCTGGCCCATGACAAGGCCGCCGCGCTGGGGGCCGCCTGCGCGGCGCGGGGGATCGCGCTGTCGGTCCATGCGCCGTACTACATCAGCATGTCCAGCCTGGAGGAAGAAAAGCGGCTGAAAAGCATCGACTATATCCTGCAAAGCTGCGCGCTGGTCAAGGCGCTGGGCGGGCGCAGGGTGGTTTTCCATTCGGGTTCCTGCGGCAAGCAGAGCCGGGAAGCCGCGCTGGAAAAGGCGCTGGACACCATGCGCCGCACGGTGGAAGCCTGCGACGCGGCGGGCTTTGGGGACTGCGTGCTTTGCCCGGAGACCATGGGCAAGGTCAACCAGTTGGGCACGCTGGACGAAGTGCTGGCCCTGTGCGGCGTGGATGAACGCATCACCCCCTGCATCGACTTCGGCCACCTGTATGCCCGCAGTCAGGGCACCGAGTATGCGGGGGACAGCGCCGCCGCCGACTACGCCGCCCTGCTGGACAGGCTGCAGGTGCTGGGGCCGGAGCGCGCGGCGCGGTTCCACGCCCACTTTTCCCGCATTGCCTACACCAAAGGGGGCGAAAAGTGCCACCTGACCCTGGCCGATACCCAGTACGGCCCGCCCCACGAGCCGCTGTTGGCGCTGTTCAAGGCGCGCGGCCTTGCGCCCACGGTCATTTGTGAGTCCGCCGGGACCCAGGCAGAGGACGCCCAGACCCTTGCCCGCGCCTATGCGGGGCTGGAAGACTAAAAAAATCAGGAAAAAGGGGCCCGCAGGCTCTTGAAAAAAATCGTACTATCCTGTAAAATAGAAGCAGCTATGAATACCCATTCTACTATTGGAGGCATTTTTATATGATTTCTGCAGGCGAATTCCGCAATGGCGTTACTTTCGAGCAGGACGGCCAGGTTCTTCAGGTCGTCGAGTTCCAGCACGTCAAGCCCGGTAAGGGCGCTGCTTTCGTGCGTACCAAGACCAAGAACGTGATCACCGGTTCCGTGGTCGAAACCAGCTATAACCCCACCGCCAAGTTCCCCCAGGCGTTCATCGAGCGCAAGGAAGTGACCTACTCCTACGAGGACGGCGGCCTGTACCACTTCATGGACGTGGAGACCTATGACGATATCCCCGTCAGCTCTGCCGACGTGCCCGAGAACTTCAAGTTCTGCAAGGAGAACGACACCTGCAAGCTGCTGAGCTACAAGGGCAAGGTCTTCAGCGTCGAGATCCCCAACTTCGTTGAGCTGGAGATCACCGCCACCGAGCCGGGCATCAAGGGCAACACCGCGACCAACACCCTGAAGCCCGCCACCGTCGAGACCGGCGCCGAGATCCGCGTGCCGCTGTTCATCAACGAGGGCGACAAGGTCCGCATTGATACCCGCACCGGCGAGTACATGGAGCGCGTCAACTGATCTACTGGCCGGGCATGGCATACCGCCGCGCCCGGCCCTTTTTACGATACGAGCAAACGGAGGAGAATCCCTATGGCGATGGATCTGAATGCAAAGGCCGCCTATATCCGCGGCCTGATGACTGGTATGGAATTTGACCCTGCTTCCAAGAACGGCAAGGTCATTGCGGCCATGATGGACCTGCTGGAAGAGATGGCGGCCACCGTGACCGAGCATGACAACGCTCTGGATCAGGCGTATGACGAGCTGGAGACCCTCGACCAGGATCTGGACGATCTGGTGGCCGACCTGTACGGCGACGAGGAGGATGAGGACAGCGACGACGAGGGCGAGGACCTGTACGAAGTGACCTGCCCCAACTGCGGCGCGGTGTCCACCGTGGACGAGGAGACGCTGCTGGACCAGAGCCAGGAACTCGTCTGCCCTAACTGCGGCGCGGCCTTTGACATCGAGCTGGAAAGCACCGAGGACACCCCGGACGACAACGACGGGAAAACGGAGTAAACAGAATAGTCAAACAGAAAGCCCTTTGCGCTCCTGCAAGGGGCTTTCCTGTTATAGAGGGGAAAGGTGGTGATCCCATGCTGGAAGCGGCCCGTATCGTGCTGCCGCTGATCGCGGCGGCCTGTTTTCTATGGGGGGCATGGCAGTGCGCGGTGCGCACACTGTCCCCGGCGGCAGCCCCGACGCGGATGGAACGCGCCCTGCCGGAGGGGCTTTGGAAAGTGGCGCTGGCCTGCCTGCTGGTGGGGATCGCTGTGCAGGGCGTCTTTGTGGTCTGGTGCATGAACCAGGGCAGTTATGCGTCCCTGGGGTAGGCGTTGGAAGCGCAGTTCTACGGCAATACCGACGCGCGGCATTATCTGGACCTGGCACAGTATGGTTACGGCAGCGGCGAGGCTTTCCACGAACAGTATTTGATGATCGTATTCTTTCCGCTGTTCCCGTGGCTGCTGCGGCTGCTCAATATATTTGGCTGGTTCGATTACCGTGTTTTGGCGCTGGTGGTGCAGTTGCCGCTGTTCTGTGCGGCGGGGTGCGGCCTGTTCACGCTGGTCTGCCGCCAGTATGACCGGCGCACGGCATGGCTGGCGCTGGTTTTGCTGGTCGTCAGCCCGGCGTCGGTGTTTTTCTTTGCCCCGATGACGGAAAGCCTGTTTCTGGCGCTGACGGTCTGGTATGTCTGGTGTTTGCAGACCCGGCGCTGGGGCTGGACCACTCTGCTGGGGTTGCTGGCCGGATTGGCGCGGGCCCCCGGCGGGCTGCTGGCCGGGCTGGCGTTCCTGTACCTGTTGCAGCAGGCGCGGGCGTGCCGGCGGCTGCCGCCCCTCGCCGCTTTGCCCGCCATGCTGGCCCCGGCGGCGGGGCTGGGGCTTTATTTTGCGCTGAATCAGGCGGTTTACGGCCGGTGGGACCAGTACAGCGTTTATCAGTGGGAACACTGGGGGCAGAAACTGGGCCTGTTTACCGATACGATCCGCTACCACCTGCACTATATGGCGGAATGGTGGCAGGGCAATCACCCGGCGGCGTTGTGGATCTGCCTTACCGCGGTGATCTGTATTCTGCTGGCTTTTGGGCTGCTGGCGGTGGCGGCCCGCACGCTGCCGCCCCATTGGCTGGGGTATGGACTGGCCTATCTGCTGGTGACGATGGGGGCGACCTGGCTGCTCAGCGCGCCGCGGTATGCGGTGGGACTGTTCTGCCTGCCCGCCGCGCTGGCCGCCCTGCTGCGCGGGCGGCGTGTGTTGACTGCTGTGACCGTTGCCGCGCTGCTGGCAGCCGGTGTGGCTTATACAGCGGCTTACCTGACCCACCAGCCGGTTTACTGAACGGCATACCATAAAAGAAAAAGGCCCGCCGAAAGGCGGGCTTTTCGCATAGATATGTTTACTTTTTCTGCTGCAAGGCGCCCTGCAGCATGATGTCGCCGAACGAAAGGGCGTTGTACAGGCCGACGCGGTTGGCCTGACGGACGATGCGCTCCGGCAGCGGCTTGGAATCGTCGGTGGAAAGCAGGATCAGGTGGACTTTGTCCGCCACTTCCACGCCGTTTTCCTGACGGTTGCTCAATACCTGCAGATAGACGATGTAGGGGTCGGTCATGGAGCCATAATAAATATCATTGCCGCAGCGCACCAGCGGGCGGCCTTTATAGGTCAGTTTCGGTTTGTATGCCATCGCGGAAACCTTCTTTCACTCGTTTTATGTTTTATTATACCACAGCAGGGGGGAGATTACAAATCCAATTTGTCGCGCTCCACTTTTTCCCGGTCCAGGGCGACCTGTTCGGTCAGCATGCGGACCTTGCTGTCCAACTGGCTCAGACGGATCGACATGAAGAACTGCTTGACCAGCAGCAGAAAGATGATGACGATATACACAAAGTTGATGGGGCTCATGAAGCCCAGCAGGTTGGCGGCCCAGTAGGCGATGCCGGGGAAGATGGCAAGGATCAGCAAAGCCGCGCTGAACCCCAGCCAGAAGATGGTATCCTCGATCTGGACTTTTGCCAGGCGGACACGGCGCAGCACGAACCCCGCCGTCAACAGGCTGCCCACGATCAGGCAGATACGGATCAGCGTTTGGTCGAACATGGTCACAGGCTCCTTTCAGGGTAGGGGGATTCGGTGTCGCGTTTGCGGAACCACTGGATCAGCAGGATCGAAATGGACATCTTGACCATATACTGGGCGCTGCGCCACAGGTTCAGGTAACTCTGCCCGGCGGTGCGCTCGCCCATGGTCACCTGCACTTCTTTGACTTTGGCGCCGTTCTTGATCAGGTAGCTGATGGTGTCCGGTTCGGGGCCGTAGTTCAGGTTCTGGGCGAACTCCTCCACCATGGCGCGGTTGAACATCCGCATACCGCTGGTGGGGTCGCAGATGGCCCGCCCGGTGGTCAGCCGGATGGACCAACTGATGATATAGCTGCCCAGCATCCGCAGGGTCTTGGGCTTCTTCACCGTCAGGAACCGGCTGCCGATCACGATGTCGTTGCCTTCCTCCAGTGCTTCCAGCATGGCGGCGATGTATTCCGGCTTGTGCTGGCCGTCGGCGTCAAGCTGCATGGCGCAGTCGTAGCCGTTTTCGGCCGCATAGCGCAGCCCGGTCTGGAACGCGCCCGCCAGCCCCAGGTTGATGGGCAGGTCGATCAGGTGGTAGCCGCGGGCTCGGCAGATGGCGGCCGTCTTGTCCCGGCTGCCGTCGTTCACCACGATATAGTCATATTCGGGATACCGCGTCGTCAGATCTTCGACGACGTTCACGATGTTCGCTTCCTCGTTGTGGGCGGGGATGACGATGAGTAATTTCGACATCTTGGCTCCTTTTGGCTCACAGTTTGGCGTTTTGGGCCGTTTCCATCATTGTAGCAAAGACGGCCTGCCATGTAAAGTGCGCGCACAGGCGGCTGTACGCACGGTCCGCGCGGGCGCGGGCGGCCTGGGGGTCCTGCAGCACGGCGCGCAGCGCGGCGGCCAGCGTGGCGGGTTCGGTATCCGCCACAAAGACGGCGTGGCCGTCATCCGGCAGCAGTTCCCCGGTGCCTGCCGTGTGGGTGCATACGATGGGGCAGCGGCAGGCGGCCGCTTCCAGCAAGGTGGTGGGGAAGCCCTCGGCGTATTCCGTGGGCAGGCAGTAGCAGTCGGCCTGGCACAAAAGCTGCACGACCTCGGCATGGGGCAGCGCCCCCAGCACCCGCACCGGCCCGCCCAGCGCGCGCAGGGCGGCTTCCTCCGGGCCGGTACCGGCCACGGCCAGCGTGCAGCCGGGGATCTGCTGCACGGCCTTGGCAAGGCGCAGCGCGCCTTTTTCGGGGATCAGGCGGCCGATGAACACCACCAGCCGCCCCCCGGCGGGGACCTGTAACTTCTGCCGCCAGTCGGCGGGATCGGTTTTGGCAAGGGCCTGCAATTCCTGCGGATCCACGGCGTTGGGCAGCGTCCCGGCGGCTTTTACGCCGAAGGTCCGCAGCCAGGCGCACACATCCTGCGATACCCCGTAGAAGGGGAACCCGCAGCGGCGGATGATCCCGCAGGCCAGGTGTTCATACCAGCGGCCCAGCAGCCCGCCCAGCCCGCCGTGCATCATATAGCCGGTGGAATGGTCTATGACCAGGGCGGGGATGCCGCGTTTTTTGCACTGGCGGGCCGCCCAGATGCTTTGGGTGTACATACGGGTCTGGATCACCGCAAAGTCGATGCCCTGGGCCCACAGGTCCGCGGCGGGGGCGAAGGGGCGCAGCACCGGGAACCGGCCGTTCATGACCGGCAGGGCGGGCAGGCGCCAGATCTCCAGCCCGTCGGCGTCCCGTTCGCGGTCCGGCAGGCCGGGCAGGGCGCTGGTCACGATCAGCGCGCGGTGGCCCGCCGCCGCGCAGCGCCGGGCCAGATTCCAGGTATATCGCTCGACGCCGCCCGGCGTGGGCAGGTACTGCGCGGTGAAAAAGCAGAACGTCATAAAGCACCCTTCCGCCCGTGGGGCGGCCTTTGTGTTATCTTGCGATGACAGCCAGCATGCTATTCATCAGCACGCCGAACTGCACCAGCGCCAGCGCGGCCATAAGCTGGCCGCAGGCCCGTTCCCCATCGGGAACGCGGGCCAGACGGCGGGGCAGGCAGGTGAGCAGCAACAGCGGCAGCACCGGCAGGAAATACCGCCCCTGCAGGCCGTACAGTGTGTCATAGCGGATGGGGGTCCACAGCAGGCAGCCGCCCACCGCCAGCCCGCAGCAAAGCACGACGGCCAGCACACAGGCGGCCCGGCCGCGGCCCGCGGGCAGGCAGGCAGCGCCCTGTACCGGCAGCGCGGCAAAGGCCAGCAGCAGGTACAGCGCCACCACCCAGCCCCAGGCCAGGTCCAGCGAATAATAACTCAGGCTGCCGCCCACCAGCGTGCGCAGGTAGTGGTCGCCGTTTTCCACAACGGTGCGCACCAGCAGCAGCGCCGTGTCGGGCAGATGGGTCAGGATGTAGCCCGGCGTGTAGGTCACGCTGTCCGCCTCGTCGGTCACGCTCTGGGTGGCGCGGGTGGCCTGGGCGGCCTGTACCTCGGCGGCCACGGTGTCCCGGTCCAGGGGCATGCGGTCGTCCATGACGCCGGGCTCCAGGCCCAGTTCCTCGAACCGCTGGGTACACAGTTCCAGGCTGTAAACGACCTTGTACACCAGCGTTGCGCCGCCCTCGTCATAGTAGGCGGCCAGGTCGGTGTAGCCCTCGGCGGCCAGGTCCTCGCCCAGCAGCGCCAGCGAAGCGGGGGCCAGGATGTCGTTGCCGCTGGTGTAGGTGTCGATCTTCGCGGGGCTGAACAGGAAGCTCTGCCCCAGCGCCACGGGGGAAATATCCCCCTCTGTCAAAGCCTGCACCCAGAAATCGACTTCGCTCTGGGCGGGGCTGCGGTCGTCCTCCACATAGTAATACAGGCGGCGGACGTAGTTTTCGAGGGTATTCTCGCCGCAGATCTGCGCCTCGTAGGCTTCGTCCGGCTCGGCGGGGCGGGCCTTGCCCGCCCGCGCGGTATCGGAAGCGGCGTCGGCGGCGCTCACGGTCTGCGGTGCGGTGCTGTCCGCCGATACGCTGGTCAGCAGGCCGCTGTTCAGCACCAGTGCCAGCGCCAGACAGGCGGCCAGATAGCCGGCTTTTTTCAGGCGGGTATGGCGGCCCAGCCGCACGGCGGGCAGGCAGACCAGCGCCGCCAGCGGCAGATAGACCATCTTGCCGGGGGCCAGCAGCACGCCGGTGAGCAGCAGCGCGGCCTGACGCGCCGGGCGCTGCACGCGGTCCCTGTCGGGGCCGAAGGCGGCGTCCAGTACCAGCGCCGTAAAGACGAAGCAAAGCCCCAGCAGCGGGGCGTCCCGGCTGAAGCTGGCGGCCAGATGCAGCGTCATGGGCAGCAGCGCCGCTACGGCGAAGATCCGCCGCCCGATGGGCGTGATCTTGACCGCCCAGGCGGCCAGCGCCGCGAACAGCAGCAGGTTGGCCAGCCGCCCCAGCGCCAGCGCCGGGGTGAAGCCCAGGTGCAGCAGGTACGCCAGGAACACCGCCGCCCCGCTGGCAAGGTAAAGCAGCGGGTTCTGGTCGGTCTGCAGCTCGGCATATTCCTGGTGGCTGTCAAAGTCGGCGTCGGTGGTGGTGAACAGGGTATCGGTGAATTCCTGCCAGGTGAACACCGTGGTGTTCTCATCCTGCAGGGTGGGGTCCACGTCGGTCACCCGGCGGAAACTGGTGGTGGTGGGCACGTGGCCCATCTCCCAGTCCTCATCGGAGAAGAAATTGGCCCACCGGCAGGCCAGGGTGAAACTCTGGTTGATGTGGTATTTTTCATCGGGGGCGGCATAGGGGGGCAGCACGAAGGAGTAGAGGAGCCCCAACCCCAGCACCAGCGTGAACACCAGCCGGTGCAGCCGCACGCGGCGGCTCAGCACCGCCCAGACCGTAAAGGCCGCCAGCAGCGCCGCGAACCCGCTGATGAGCAGGAAGAAGCGGGTCAGATACCCGCCGATGCGCTGCCAGGTCACCTGCACGGCCATGGTGCCGTCCACCGGCGCACCGTCCACGGTCATCGAGTCCTGCCAGAGGGCCGCGCCGTTGCTGTGGCCGATGGCCAGCACGCCGCCGCCCGTGTAATGGGGCGTCAGGGTGAGCGTGTAGCGCCGCCCTTCGGCGCCGGTCACGGGCCGGTCCAGCCCCAGCACGGTGTACTGGTCGGGCACGATGTATTCCATCACGCCGGTGGAGCGGGCCAGTTCTTCGCCGGTATCGGCGTCGGTCAGCACCAGTTCCAGCTCGCCGGACGGCTGATCCCCGGGCAGGTAAAATTCCACGCCCACGGCCAGCAGGTCCCGGTCAAAGGCGAAGGTCTGGCTGGCCGTCTGGCCGTCCTGCAGAATGGTGGACGCGCTGAAATCGTCGCTGATGGTCTCGGCCCGGCCTTTGCCCAGTTCGGGGCGCACCAGCGCCAGCCACACCAGCAGCGCGGCCGCCAGCAGCACCACCAGCGTGCCCAGCGCCCACAGCAGCGGCTTATCCGGTTTTTTCAGTTTGGGTGTGCCCCGCATACAAGCCCCCTCCGGTTCAATCCAGTGTCACGCCAAAGGCCGCCTGCACGGCCCCGTTCCAGCGTCCGTCTTCTTGCAGGATCTTCTGCACGGCCCCGCGTACGGCGCCTTCGCCGCCGCGCTGGGGGCAGATGTAGTCTGCCCGCGCGCGGATGATGTCCGTCGCGTCGGCGGGGCAGGCCACGAACCCGCACAGGGCCATGGCGGCCAGATCGTTCACGTCGTCGCCGCAGTAGGCGACTTCCTCGCGGCGGTAGCCGTTTTGGGCCATGAACCCGGCCAGGAAGTCCGCCTTGCGGTGTACGTTCTGGTAAATATCGGTGATCTTCAGGTCGGCGGCACGGCGGCGCACGGCCTCGCATTCGCGCCCGGTGCAGATCATGACCCGGACGCCCGCCGCGTGGGCGATCAGCAGCCCCGCGCCGTCCTTGGCGGAAAATTTCTTCAGCTCGTTGCCGGTGGAATCGTAGTAGATGCCGTTGTCGGTCATGGTGCCGTCAACGTCCAGAACCAGTAATCGGATCATGCGTTACGCCCTTTCGTATTCGCTCGGTGTCAAAAAACGCACGGGCAGCCCCGCGGCGCGGATCGCACCGGCCACCTGGGCGTTGTACGCGGCGCCGCGGCCCGTGTGGGTGTGCAGGCCCGCGTCCGCGTAGGCGGGGGAGCCGGGGCGGTAGCCGTCGGCGCCCGCCAGCAGCACTTCGGCCGCGCCGCACAGGCGCAGCAGGCGCAGCAGCATCAGTACGCTGTTGCCGCCCTGGGCGTCGGTGCCCGCCAGCCGGTCATAGTTGACGACAGTGGCCGAAGCGTCGGCCCGCAGGTTGCTGGTCAGGATCAGCGGGCAGGGGTAGGCGGCTCCCTCGTCAAATCGCTTGGCGTTGGTGAAGAAGGCATACCCCGGCTGGAGGAAGTCCGGCACAAAGTTGGCCGAAACGCTCACGTCGGCCCCGGCGTTCTGCACGGCGGCGCGGCCCTCCTCGGTGGCCAGAGTGGCGCCGGGGGCCAGCACCAGTACCCGCTTGCCGCCGAAGGCTTCCCGCAGGGCGGCAAGGGCTTCTTCGTCGTTGATGCGGCGGTTGTGGTACTCGGTGTACAGCTTGTCGGCGTAGGCGGCGTCGAAAGCGGTCTTTTTGCCCGGTTCGATGGCGGCCAGCAGATGGTTGATGTCCCGGTTGGTCAGGTCGCCCTTGCCCAGGTAATGCTCGGCATAGTTGCGGTGCAGGTTGAACCGGGCCGACAGGAAGTAGGCCGGGGTGTAGCCCCACGTGCTTTCGCCCTTGATGGGGGCGATGTGGTCCTGGATAGCGTCCATGATCTCGTCCAGGTCGTAGTGGCAGTTGCCGGTCTCGTTGCGGTAATCGGCCACCAGTTCAATGGGCAGGTTGCCGGGGGTGCGGCCCATGCCCATCAGGCTGGCGTCCACGGTCTTGTCCCGCAGCAGCGGCTTGTCGATAAATTCCTGCGCCAGGCAGAAGCTCAGGGCCATATTCTCGTGCAGATGCAGGCCCAGGCGGATGTCGGGGGCCAGGTTGTGGTCTGCCAGCGAAACGATGCGTTCCAGGTCCCGGCGGCGCATGCTGCCGAAGGTGTCCACGATGGAGAACTGCCACGGGTGGATGGCGTTGACCTGGTCGAAGATCCACAGCAGGTCCTTGTCGGCGTAGCCCATGATGTTGATGGGGTTGATGGACAGCTTGTAGCCGCGGGCCTTGACCTCGCGGGCAAAGTCCATGCCGTCGCGGATGTCGTAGTCATGGGCGGTGATGCGGATGACCTCGATGCCGTGGCCGTCGTAGGGGCTCAGCTTGCGGATGTCATAGTTGGAACGCATGGCCATGCCGGAGTAGAGGGTATGGCCCCGCTGGTCCTCAGGGGGCAGCAGGCGGTTCAGTTCCTCGATGGTGTTGCAGACGGTGATGTTGGGGTCGTACCCTGCCACATTGCGCAGGAAGCCCACCTCCACGATGTCGGTGCCCGCGCGGGTCAGGGCCTGGATGACGCGCCGGGCGGAAGCGAACCCCCAGCGCCAGTCGTTGACATAGCCGCCGTCGCGCAGCGTGCAGTCCAGCAGTTTGATCTCAGGCATGGTTTCCCTCCATTAAAATCTTGTTGACCAGCGCCAGATCCTTCGGCGTGTCCACGCTGACCGTCTTATAGGGGCTGACGATGGCGTGGACCTTGTGGCCGTTTTCAATAAAGCGCATCATGTCGTTCTCCTCGGCTTTTTCGAGGATGGATTTGGGCGTGTCGTGGTAGAAAGCCAGCGCCTGCCGGCTGTAAAGCTGGATGCCGGTGACTTTCTCGTACTCAAAGTCCAGCGTGCCTTTGGGGTAGGGGATGGGGCTGCGGGAGATCAGCAGGATCTCCCGCGCCGCATTGGTGACGACCTTCTGGTTGGAAAAGTCGATCACGTCGGCGGGGTGGTCCATGATGTTGGTCAGCACGGCCACATAATAGGGGTCCGCGGGCAGGGTATCCGGCAAGATCAGGTCAAAGGCCGCGGGGTTCACCAGCGGTTCGTCGCCCATCAACTGCAAATACAGGTCAGCTTCCACGCGGGTGCTGACCTCCCAGATACGGCCGGTGGGGGTGTCGTGGTCGGGGCTGGTCATCAGGTACTGCATGCCGTACTGCGTGCAGGCGGCGGCGATGCGCTCGTCGTCGGTGGCGATCAGCACGTCGTCCAGCTTCGGGCAGGCTTTGGCGGCCTGGTAGACCCACCAGATCATCGGTTTGCCCAGCACATCGGCCAGCGGCTTGCCGGGCATGCGGGTACTGGCGTACCGCGCGGGGATCACAGCGATCGTTTTCATGGGGAACCTCCTGCGGTTGGGCGGCCCGAAGGCCGCGGAAAGTTGTTGAAATCTTCAAAACCGTCGCCATCGACGGACATGTGCCGGCGATGGCGACACATACAGGGAAATTTTGCCCAAAATTGTGTGCGAGGCCCTTGGGCCGAGTGCGCGGTTTTGGGCAAAATTTTGTCGAAGGGGATTCCAAAGAGGGCTGCGGAGCTGAGTGCCGCCTGCGGCGGATGCAGCGAGGCGGAGCAGGGGCCGCGGTCGCAGAGTGCAAGCGCGCCTCAAAGCACGCGCCGCACGATGCGGGCACCGCAACCCGTTAAACACGAGCGTTAGGCACCGCCGTGCGCGAGTGTTTCCCCTTTTGACGGCGACGGCGGCAGCAGCGCCAGCGCCTCGTCCAGCGTCAGCAGGATCTTTTCTTCGGCGGCGGTAAAGCCGCGCAGCACAAAACTCTGCACGGTGACGGCCCGGCGGAAGGTGAAGGGCAGGCAGAAGTTCAGCACCTCGCTGGGCATCGTCCGCTCCAGGATCACCGCGTCAGGGAACAGCGCCGCATAGTCGGTGGCGTCCCGCGGGTGGGTCTTGATGAACAGCGGCCCGGCGGCGTAGCGGGCGGCCACGGCCTGGAACATGGCGTTCTGCCGGTCCTGGGTCAGCAGGCCGTCCTCCACAAAGCTGCGGGGCAAAAGCAGGGTGGCGCCCTCGGCCTGTTCGGGCAGGGGGCGGGTCAGGAACACCGCCCGGACCATGGCTTTCTCGGCCTCAGTCAGCGAGCGCAGCAGCGCGCCCTTGCTGTCGGAAATCATGCGCGCGGCCGGGAACAGCGTGCAGCGGGCGGCGTCCTCGCTTTCCACCGCGCGGCACCAGCGGCTGTCCCCCCAGTACAGGTAGCCCTTGCCGGTCTTTTGCTTTTGGGCAAAATCCGGGGCGGCGCGCTGGTCGGTCACAAGGTGCTGGTCCGGGCCGAGCGTGCTGCCGAAGGTATCTTCGCACAGGATATACCCGGCATGGCAGTCCTGCAGGTAGCGGCCCAGCACGCTCCAGTCGTTGTGGATATATACATTTTCATACCGGGCGCGGTCCAGCCGCCAGCCGCAGCGCGCTTCAAAGGCGCGGCGGGCGCGCAGGGAGGCCAGCGGGCCGGTCACAGTGCCGGGCCAGCGGCTTTCGTCCACCAGCACGGTGCGCACAGCGCCGGTTTTGTCCAGCCGCGCGGCCAGGGCGGGGGCGTCGGCCACAGCGGTGGAAAGCACCATCGTGTGGGGGCCGCCCGGCGCGCGGCCCGCCCGCAGCAGGTCTACCAGCACCTGATAGGCCGTGTGGCAGATATACAGGTTGGGCTTCATGCTTCGCCCCCCAGCAGCTTGACGGGCGGGAAGTGGATGCGTCCCCAGCCGGTGGCCCATTCGGGCATGGTCAGGTCGCTGTTGGTCACTTCAAAGGCAAATTCGGTCACCGGCTTGTCCAGGCAGACGGCCTGGGCGAGCGACCCGTCGAAAATATCCAGATAGAAGAAATACTGCCCTTCGCCCAGCAGGCTGGGGTCAAATTCAAACACGGTGGTGTACAGGCGGCCGGGTTCGGCGGCGCCCAGGTCCACCGGGTGGGTGATGCCTACGGGTGTGGAATCCCGCGCGTGCAGGTTCATCTTCATGTGGATGCCCGCGAACGGTTCCGACACCCGCCAGGTGATCTTGACGCGCATCTTCTCGGTATCGGCAAACACGCTGGATTCCTTGCCCACAAAGTCAAGGCTTTCCAGCCGCAGGCGCTTGCCGGCGCTGCCGGTCATGCGGGCCACGTCGGCCAGGTCGTAGTGGACCACGTTCACGTCGGTGGTGTCCATATACACGGCGATGGCCTGTTCCACGTCGCCGTCAAAGATCACACGGCCCTTGTCCAGCACCACGCACCGGCTGCACAACTGGCGGATGGTGCTCATGTTGTGGCTCACATACAGGACGGTGCGCCCGTCCTGGTTGGCCACGTCGCTCATTTTGCCCAGGCATTTCTGCTGGAACTTCATGTCGCCCACGGCCAGGACCTCGTCCATGACCATGATCTCGCTGTCCAGGTGGGCGGCCACGGCAAAGGCCAGCTTCACGAACATACCGCTGGAATAACGCTTCACGGGGGTGTCGATAAAGTCCCCGCACTCGGAAAATTCAATGATCTGGGGCAGTTTGGCGTCGATCTCGGCGCGGGTCATGCCCAGGATCGCGCCGTTCATATAAATGTTCTCGCGGCCGGTCATCTCGTTGTTGAAGCCGGTGCCCACCTCCAGCATGGAGGCCACCCGCCCGCGCAGGCGGATCTCGCCCTCGGTGGGGGCGGTAATGCGGGAAAGCAGCTTCAGCAGTGTGGACTTGCCCGCGCCGTTGCGGCCGATGATGCCCAGCGCCTCGCCCTGGTACACCGTCAGGTCCACGCCGTTCAGCGCCATAAAGGTCTGGCCGAACAGCCGCTGGTCGGTGCCGATGACGGTATTCGGGTCCTCTTTGCCGCGCACGCGGGCCCACCAGCTTTGCAGATCGTGGGTCAGCGTGCCGCCGCCGATCTGCCCCAGGCGGTACTGCTTTTTCAACCCCGTGACCTGGATGACGGGGCGTTTTTCAGTCGTATTCATAGCGGCCCCTCCTTACACGGTGTCCATAAAGGTCTTTTCGATGCGGCTGAACAGCACCACGCCCAGCACCAGCGCGCCCACCGTGAACAGGACGCTGTACACGATAGAACCTGCCGATACGCTGCCGGTGCCCAAGGTGGCCGCGCGGAACATCTCGATGGGGGCGGTCATGGGGTTGAGCTGCACCAGTACCCGCAGGCGGGGGCTGGTATCCAGCATCGACAGGGGGTACACCACGGGGGACGCGTACATCCAAAGCTGCACGCCGAAGCCCACGGCGATGGCAAGGTCACGGTATTTGGTGGTCAGGGAGGACACGATGATGCCGACGCCCAGCCCCAGCAGCATGACCTGCAGCATGATAAGGGGGATCGCCAGCGCCCACAGGGTAAAGCGGACCCCCGCCCCGGTGAAGTAGAAGTACAGCCAGAAGGCCAGATACATGGCCGCCTGGATGATGAAGTTGATCAGGCTGGTGATGACCTGGCTCACGGGCATGGTCAGCCGCGGGAAGTACACCTTGCCGAACACCTGGGAGTTGGTCACAAAGGTGTTGGCGGTGTTGTTGACGCAGTTGGCGAAGAAGGTCCACACGGTGTTGCCCGCCATATAAAAGAGGAAGCCCGGCACGCCGTCGGTGGGCATGCCCGCCATGTTGCCGAACACCACGTTGAAGATCAGGGTGGTGATCAGCGGGTTCAGCAGGATCCACGCGGGGCCCAGGATGGTCTGCTTGTACAGCACCGTGAAGTTGCGCTTGACGAACATCAGCGTCAGGTCGCGGTACTGCCACAGCTCCTTCAAATTGATGTCGAACCATCCGCTGCGCGGGCGGATGACAGTGGTCCACCCCTCGTCAGCCGGGCGGGAAGCTTGCATGTTTTCAGCCATAGGGCACCTTTTCCTTGTTAAAATCGCATACCAATAGATATTACATTTTACCACAATACCCGTGGAAATACAACATCGCCGCGGGAAACGGGAAAATCCGCCCTGCGGCAGCGGCGTTGCAATGCCGGGAAACGCATGATACAATAGCAGAAATGATTCTGCCACGGCCGCAGCGCCGTGACCACGGAAACGGGATGAAATAAAGATGGAGAACATTGCAAAGGACATCAACCTGCTGGGGCGGTTCTGCGGCAAGCGCGATGTGGAAACTTTGACGCCGGATGCGCTGCAAGCGTCGTGCGGGCTGCCGCAGGCCGATGTGATGGTGCTGTTTGGCGGCAGCATCCTGTGCGGCGGGGACGTTCTGGCCCAGGCGATGCAGAACGGGGTCGCCAAACGGTATGGGATCGTCGGGGGCGCAGGCCACACCACCGAAACGCTGCGCGCCAATATGCACCGGGCGTTCCCGGAACTGGAAACGGCGGGCCTGCCGGAAGCGCAGATCTTTGCGGCGTATCTGAAACGCCGGTACGGGCTGGAACCGGATTTTCTGGAATGCAGTTCCACGAACTGCGGGAACAATATCACATATCTGCTGCAACTGCTGCGTGAGCGGGGGATCCCGTTCCACAGCATCATCCTTGCCCAGGATGCCACGATGCAGCGCCGTATGGAGGCGGGGCTGCGGAAGTACGCAGGCCCCGATGTGCAGATCATCAACTACGCGGTGTACTCTGCCAGGGTGGTCGCGGACCGTCATGCCCTGCGATACGAGAAAAACATCTGGGGCATGTGGGATATGGAACGGTATATCAGCCTTTTGCTGGGGGAAATCCCGCGGCTGACCGACGATGAAAACGGGTACGGCCCGCAGGGGAAAGGCTTCATTGCGCATGTGGACATCCCGGCGGATGTGCGGGACGCTTTTGTGGAACTGAAAGCGCGCTATGCGGGCTGGGTCCGAAAGGCCGACCCGGCCTATGCGTCAAAAGAGTGAACCTCCGGCACAGGGGTACAAAAAAGGCGGCGGGACGTACAGTCCCGCCGCCTTTTGCTCAGGCGGACGCCGCCTGGCGCCGCCGCATACGCGACCAGTTATAGAAGCCGTAAATATCGTTGACGAAGAACATCACAAAGCAGACCACCACCGAAAGATAGGACGGGTCCTGCATGGTGGCAAGGCTCCACAGCACGATCAGCACCACGTCGTTGGCGGCGTAGGCCACCGCGAACAGCGGGCTGCGGCGGGCCGTCAGGTAAACAGCCAGAAAGCTGGTCGTCACCGAGATGGTGCTGGGCAGCAGGTTGGCTGTGTGGAACGCCCGCAGGATGAAGAAAAAGACCGTGGTGACGACGATGCTCAGGCCCAGGGCGAACAGGGCTTCCCGGCGGGTGATGCCGCCCACTTTCACCTCGGCCCGGCCCGCGCCGGAAGGATGGCGCAGCCAGCAGATCAGCGCATACAGGGACATGGGCGCGGTCATGCCCAGGTAGGTCAGCATCTCGCCGTAATAGGCGAAGGTGTAGGAGATATAGCCGTACAGCAGGCAGAACGCAAGCCCCAGCACCAGCCCCACCGGGTTGCCCTTGGCGTTGAAGATCAGCGAGGTGGCGCCGATCAGCGAAGCCGTCAGGGAAAGATAGTCGGTCTGGTGGAACAGCACGAAGGTGCCCACGATGAGCACCACCGAACTGATCCAGAGCGTCCATTCGGCTTTGGAAAAATACTTCAATTTGGACAACATTGCAAAACCCCCAAAAAAAAGCATCCGCTTGCACATCTCCTAAGACCTATCGATGTGCAGACGAATGCAGAAGCATTACACTACCCGGTGGCAGTTACCATAATTAAGATTGTGTAAAGAGAATAGCACACAAAAACCGCGATGTCAAGCCCGAAAAAATTTTGGTGCGGCGGGGCATTTTCGGGGGTTGACAAATGGGGGGGGGTTGGTATTATAATGGCGCTTAGAAAAATATCTAAATATCCCATGGGCATACTGTGGGGGTAAAAACGTGAGGTGTTCGTATGTTAGGCATCATTGGCGCGGTCTTTAATGTGGCCGTCTGCCTTGGCATCCCGGTGGCGGCGTTCGTGCTGGCGCGGCTGCGCAGCAAGGCGGGATGGAAGGTGTTCCTGCTGGGCGTCGCGGGGTTCTTTGTTTCCCAGATCGTGGTGCGCCAGCCGATCCTGACGCTGCTGGGGCAGGTGGATGGCTGGCGGCTTTTCAGCGCGCAGAACCCGGCGGGCTACCTGCTGGTTTTGGCCCTGACCGCCGGTCTGGCTGAGGAAACCGCCCGCTTCGTGATCCTTCATTTTGTGGTGCGCAAAGGCTGGACGGACCGCGGCACGCCGCTGTGGTACGGGCTGGGGCACGGCGGGCTGGAAGCCGCGCTGGTCGGCGTGAACAACCTGCTGCTGTTGATCTTCTCGGCCGGGGTGCTGCAGGCGGCGGGCGCGTCGGCTGCGCTGGCCGGGGTGGAACGCATTTCGGCCATGATGGCGCACGTCGGGTTTTCGTACCTGGTCTACTGCGGGCTGCGCCGCAAGCGGTTCTTTGTGCTGGCGATCCTGCTGCATGCGCTGTATGATTTTGCCATCGTGCTGATCTACGCCGGCGTTCCGCAGGCCGGGTGGGAAGCGATCATGTTCGTTTTCTCGGTGCTGATTTTGTGCGGCTCCGTAAAAATCTGGAAAGGGGTATATACCAATGAAAACCATGCATAAAATTCTGTTGTCGGTCCTGCTTCTGGGACTGCTGGTCCTGACGGCCTGCGGCGGTTCGCCGCTGCCGGACTGGGCGGATGAGGAAACGCTGCAAAAGCAGGGCGAGGAAGTCATCGACATGATGAACGCCCAGGACTATGAGGGCATCGCGGCCCTGTACAACAACCCGGAAGTCACGGCGGATACCTTTGCCCAAAGCGGCGAGGCCGTGACCGCGCTGGGGGCCTTCACCGGCTACGGCGACGCTTCCTATGTGGGCGGCAAGACCGACGACGGCCAGGCCTACGGCACGGTCATCCAGGTCGCCAACTACGAGGGCGGCAAGCTGACCTACACGATCAGCTTCTTTGAGGACGGCACGCTGGCCGGTTTCTTCGTCCGCGCGTAAAAGCGGCGGCCGCCACGGTTTTAGATAAGCAGAACAGTCCCCGGCCCGGTGTACACCGGGCCGGGGACTGTTCATTTTTCTTGCCTTTCTTGCCAGACAAAAGCAGGGAAGGGCCTGCGGCCCTTCCCTGTAAAAATCATACCAGCGTAGGCGACTGTTGCCCCTTTTGGAGCTTGTCGAGTTTCTCGACAAGCTCGTTACACGTTATAGGTGCGGTTGCGGATCTCGTCCTGTACCTGGGCGATGAAAGCGTCCAGCGTCATGGCCGAAGTCTCGCCGCTGCGGCTGCGCACGCTGATGTTGCCGGCTTCCACTTCCTTGGCGCCCAGCACCAGCATATAGGGGGCGCGGTCCTCCTGCTGGGCCTGGCGGATCTTGTAGCCGATCTTCTCGTTGGATTCGTCCAGCACGGCTCGGATGCCGGTGGCCTTCAGCTTTTCGTAGACCTCGCGGGAGTAATCCATCGTCTTTTCGCTGACGGGCAGCACCTTGACCTGCGTGGGGGCCAGCCAGGTGGGGAAGCGGCCCTTGGTCTCCTCGATCAGGTAGGCCATGAAGCGGTCCAGCGAGCCCAGGATGGCGCGGTGCAGCACAACGGGGGTCTTTTCGGTGCCGTCCTTGTCCACATAGGTCAGGTGGAACTTCGCGGGCAGGCAGAAGTCCAACTGGCAGGTGGAAAGGGTGTACTCGGCGCCCACGGCGGGGCGCACGTTCACGTCCAGCTTGGGGCCGTAGAAGGCGGCTTCGCCGATCTCCTCGGTGAAGTGGATGCCCAGGTCGGTCAGCACTTCGCGCAGGGCCTGTTCGGCATGGTTCCACATGGCGTCGTCGTCATGGTACTTCTTCTTGTCGGCGGGGTCGCGCAGGCTCAGCACACAGCGGTAGTCCGTGATGTGGAAATCCTTGTACACATCAAAGATCAGGGCGCAGACATCGGCCACTTCCTGCTTGATCTGCTCCGGCGTCACGAACAGGTGGGCGTCGTTCTGGCAGAAGTGACGGCCGCGCTCGATGCCTTTCAGCGTGCCGCTGGATTCATAGCGGAAGTCGTGGGCGATCTCGCCGATGCGGATGGGCAGCTGGCGGTAGCTGTGGGGCTGGTTGGCGTAGATCATCATGTGGTGCGGGCAGTTCATGGGCCGCAGCACGTAGCTTTCGCCTTCCATCTCCATGGCGGGGAACATATTCTCGCGGTAGTGGTCCCAGTGGCCGGAAGTCTTGTACAGGCCCACCGTGCCGATGCAGGGGGTCATGACGTGCAGGTAGCCGCGCTCCCGCTCCTTCTGCTTGATATAATCTTCCAGCTGCTGCCAGACGGTGTAGCCGTTGGGCAGGAACATGGGCAGGCCGCGGCCGATCAGGTCGTCGGTCATGAACAGGTGCATTTCCTTGCCGATCTTGCGGTGGTCGCGCTCGCGGGCTTCCTGCTGCTGCTT
>QAKI01000058.1:18801-42284 GCA_003343905.1 Subdoligranulum variabile | reverse complement strand
TCGGGTTGATGCCGGCCTTGATTTTCAGAATGGTGAAGCCATCCTTTTCCACCCGTTCCCGGGCTTCGGCGGCCATGGCTTCCGGTGTGTCAATGCCCACCGTCATGTCCGTGACGATCTGGTTCACGCTGCCGCCCAGCACCTTGTACAGAGGCTGACCCATCAGTTTGCCCTTGATATCGTACAGGGCAATATCCACCGCGGCCTTTGCCGAGGTGTTGCCTGACAGCAGGCGGTCCATCATGCAATGGATGCCCTCAATATCCAACGGGTCCATGCCGATCAGTCCGGTGCGGAACAGCTTCAGCGCTTCCAGTACGGTGGCGGTGCTCTCGCCGGTCACCGGCTCAAAGGGAGCAGCCTCGCCGATGCCCCACAGGCCTTCGTCGGTGGTGATCTTTACCAGCACGTTCACCGAATGGTCCTGTACCGCAAAGGCAATACGGAAGGGCTTTTTCATAGGGATTCGAATGGTTTCCACCTTTACATCTGTGATTTTCATGGGATGCCTCCTGCACAGTAAAATTTTATACAATTTTACTATTTCTAAAAATCATCGTCAAGTGTTTTCGGTTTTTTCACTTTTTTGAATAATTTTGGAGGAATTGGTGGGGATATGTTTGATTTTTGGAGTAAAATTTTATAAATAGCAAAAAAATCCTCACTTATTTACGCACAGGCTGTTTTGTGATATACTGTAAACGAAATCTTTACAGAAAAGCAGGAGGTCCTATGCTGGGCGAACAGGTACGAAATATTCGGAAAAAGCGGGGCATCACTCTCAAGGAACTGGCCGAAAAGACCGGCCTGTCCATCGGGTATATCTCCCAGATTGAGCGCAACCTCACCGACCCGTCCCTGTCCACCCTGCGCAAACTCAGCGCCGCCCTGGACATACCCACCTATCTGTTTATGGGGGGCGAGAGCAGTACCGGCCTGACGACCCGTCAGGCGGACGTGATGATCCTTTCCCAGCCCAACTCCAATATACGGTATCATCTGCTCACCCCCATGCCCAACGGGGATTTTGTGCCCCAGTCGTTGGTCATACGCTTTGAACTGGAACCCCACTGCAAGGACGGCGACCTGCCGGTAATCCATCCTAGTGAGGAAATCCTGCTGCTGGAACAGGAGCAGCTGGATGTACTGGTGGAGTCCGAGACCATCCGCCTGAACGCCGGGGATACCACGGTGGTGCAGTCCAACCTGCCCCACATTGTTTCCAACCCTGGGGATACCACAGCGGTGGGGTTGGCGGTGTTCACTCCGGCCATTTGGTTCCCCAACAACCGGCGCACCCTCAACCGCGGTGGCGAAACCTAAATGTTCGCATAGGAATACCAAAAAGAAGTACAGCCAATTGCCTGTACTTCAGACTGTCGAAAAAGGTCACCGGAAGGTGGCCTTTTTCTCGTAAATGGGAAGAAAATGAGATGAATAGTGTAGTTGCATTGCCGGGGCTGAAAGAGTGCATTTGGTAAGCATTGATATCTTCTTCCCAGTAGGTAAGTGTTACTTGGGGGGAGAGTATGAGAGGGGGGGAAGTAGCGCACCGTGCTTCATGGGCAAAATAGACGCACCTCCCCCTGGGTGTAATGAGGAATTTCTGCCCATGTATGAAGATGTTTTCGGGAAATAAAAAAAGCGCCTGTTTTGGCGAATCCAATACAGACGCAAAAACCAGAATTTTCGGCACCCTAAACAAAATTAAGCCGATTATTTCTACAACAAATTTTCTTAAAAAGGGGGAAATTGGGGACTAATCTAGTGGAGCTGAGTAGCTACTTGTGATTATTTCAAAAAGTTCATAATTTGTTTACAATTTCACCGGGTCAAAAATCGGAAAAACCGATCCAAACCAGGCAAAATAAGCCACAAAATCGGTAGTCGTTAGTTCAAGTCCTCACCAAAGCCCGAAAAGGGCGAAAAATATCTTTCAAACTGGGACCTAATTTTTGGCACGAAAAAACCCCGTAAACGGCTTGTTTACGGGGTTTTTCGGTCTCATATCTTTTTTGTTAAGACAATATGGTTGCGGGGACAGGACTTGAACCTGCGACCTCCGGGTTATGAGCCCGACGAGCTACCATCTGCTCTACCCCGCGATATATCGGCACCGTTGTTTTAGGTGCCTGATTATAATACCACAGTGCGGGGCAAATGTCAAGCAGTTTTTTTGAAAATCCGCCGCGGCTCGCGCGCTCAGGACAGCTCGAACATACCGTTATACAACTGGTAATACTCGCCCTTATGGGCCAGCAGTTCTTCATGGGTGCCGCGCTCCACGATGCGCCCGTGCTCCAGCACGATGATGGCGTCGGCGTTGCGCACGGTGGACAGCCGGTGGGCGATCACGAACACCGTGCGCCCTTCCATCAGGCGGTCCATGCCCTTTTCGATCAGGGCTTCGGTGCGGGTGTCGATGCTGGACGTGGCTTCGTCCAGGATCAGCACCGGCGGGTCCGCCACCGCCGCGCGGGCGATGGCCAGAAGCTGCCGCTGGCCCTGGCTCAGGTTCGCGCCGTCGGACGTAACCATCGTTTCATACCCCTGGGGCAGGCGGCGTATGAAGGAGTCCGCATTGGCGATGCGGGCCGCCTGCTCAATTTCCTCCTGGGTGGCGTCCAGCTTGCCGAAGCGGATATTATCCGCCACGGTGCCGGTGAACAGGTGGGTATCCTGCAGCACGATGCCCAGGGAACGGCGCAGCGCGTCCTTGCGGATGAGCCGGACGTCGATGCCGTCATAGGTGATGGACCCCGCCGTCACATCGTAGAAGCGGTTGATGAGGTTGGTGATGGTGGTCTTGCCCGCGCCGGTGGAACCCACGAAGGCAATTTTCTGCCCCGGTTTGGCGTAGAGCGAAAGCCCCTGCAAGATCAGGCGGCCCCGCTCATAGCCAAAGTCCACGTTATGGAACCGCACATCGCCGCACAGCGGCACAAAGGGCACGTCGGGGCGGCTGCGGTCGCACCAGGCCCAGCGGCCGCCTGCGCCGTCCGCCGCGGGGACCAGCGCCCCGCCGGGGGCTTCCTGCACGGCCACGAGGTCGATGGTGCCCTCGTCGGTCTCGGGCGTTTCCTCCATGGTGGTGAAGATACGCTCGGCGCCCGCCAGCGCCGCCAGCAGGAAGTTGCCCTGCTGGGTGAACTGGTTGATGGGCATGGTGGTCTGGCGCACAAAGACCAGATAGCTGGCCAGGCTGCCCAGGTCGGTCCAGCCCTTCATGACCATAAGGCCGCCCAGCACCGCGATGACCGCATAGTTGATATACCCGATGCTGACCACCGCCGGGATCATGGTGGCGGCGTAGCTTTGGGCGCCGGTACCGGCCTGGCGCAGTTTTTCGTTGCGGGCGGCAAAGCCCTGCAGGTCGGCCTGCTGGTGGTTGAACACCTTGATGACCTTTTGCCCGGCGATCATTTCCTCGATATAGGCGTCGAGTTCACCCAGGCAGCCCTGCTGCCGGGCGTAGTAGGCGCGGCTGCGGCGGGTACTGAAATTGATATACCAGAACATGGCGGCATACCCCACCAGCACCACCAGCGAAAGCTGCCAGTTCAGCACGAACAGCAGGATCAGCGTGCCCACGACCTGCACGAAGGTCTGGATCACGAGGGCGAAGCTGTTGTTCAGCGCGTCGGACACGGTATCCACGTCGTTGGTGAACAGGCTCATCAGATCGCCCTTGCGGTTGGTATCGAAGAATTGCAGCGGCAGTTTTTGCAGGTGGGCGAAGAGGTCGCGGCGGATCTCCCGCAAAATTTTCTGGGCCGCGCGGACCATGATCTGGGTATAGCCCAGCGTGCAGAGGGCGCCCACCAGATAGATGACCGCCGTGATGCCCACGCCCCGCGCCAGATGGGCGAGGGTGCCGTCTTCCAGCAGGCCGTTGACGACCGGGCGGATCATGTAGGTGCCCAGCAGGGACGCCAGGGCGCTGACCGAAGCCAGCACGGCCACCAGCGCCAGCAGGATGCGGTGGCGGCCCAGGTAGCGGCCCAGGCAGCCGAGGGTATAGCCGAGGTTTTTGGGGCGGCGGCCGCCGGTGACTTTCATCATTGTGCGGCGCCCCCTTTCATCTGGGAATAATAAATTTCCTGATAGATGCTGTCATGGGCCAGCAGGTCGTCGTGGGTGCCGACGGCGTGCAGGCGGCCATCGTCCAGAATGACGATCATATCGGCGCTCTGCACCGAGCTGATGCGCTGGGCGATGATGAGTTTGGTCACATCGGTCAGTTCCGCCAGGGCGTGGCGGATGCCGGACTCGGTCGCGGTATCCACGGCGCTGGTGGAATCGTCAAAGATAAGAACTTTGGGATGTTTGAGCAGCGTGCGGGCGATGCAAAGGCGCTGTTTCTGCCCGCCGGAAACATTGACGCCGCCCTGGCCCAGGTCGGTATCCAGCCCGTCGGGCATACGGCGCAGAAATTCCTCGGCGTGGGCCGCCCGGCAGGCCGCCCACAGTTCTTCGTCGGTGGCGTCGGGGCTGCCCCACTTCAAATTATCGCGGATGGTGCCGGAGAACAGCAGGTTTTTCTGCAACACGATGCCCACGGCGTCCCGCAGGGCCGCCAGGTCATAGTCCCGCACATCGCGCCCGCCGACCCGGACGGTGCCCTGGGTGGCGTCGTACAGGCGGGGGATCAGTTGGACCAGCGTCGTCTTGGCCGAGCCGGTGCCGCCGATGATGCCCACGGTGGCCCCTGCCGGGATATGCAGCGTGATATCGGACAGGGCGTTTTTCTCGGCCTGGGGGTTATATTTGAAGCTGACGTTGTCGAAGTCCACGGCGCCGTCGGGGATGACGGCGGCCGGGTGTTCGGCGTTGGCGAGGTCGGGCTGTTCGGTCAGCACCTGGCTGATACGGCGGGCGCTGGCCAGCGAGCGGGTCATTTGCAGGAACACGCCGGAGAACATCATGACCGAGTTGAGGACCTGCAGCACATAGCTGAGGAAGGCGGTCAGGTGGCCGACGCTCATGGAACCGTCGAGGATGAAGGTGCCGCCGAACCACATGATGCACAGGATGGCCGCGTACATGACCGCCTGGAAGGCGGGGGTATTGAGCACGGCGTGGCGGAAGGTCTCGGTGCTGGCGTCGCACAGTTCGCCGTTGACGGCGTCGAACTGTTCATTTTCCCAGTCGCCGCGCACGAACGCCTTGATGGCGCGGATGCCGGTGAGGGATTCCTGGATGCGGCCGTTCAGATGATCGACGGCGCGCTGCTGGCGGCCGTACAGCGGCGCCACGCGGCTGACGATCCAGCCCAGCATCAGGGCCAGGATGGGGGTGGCGACCACGAACACGAGCGTCAGGCGCGGGCTGAGGATGAAAGCCATGCCCAGCCCCATGCAGAGCATGACGGGGCTGCGGACCAGCGGGCGCAGGCCGGTGTTGACGGCGTTGAGCAGCACGGTGGCGTCGGTGGTCATGCGGGTGACGAGCGACGCGCCGGAGAAGCGGTCCAGGTTGGCGAAGTCGAATTTTTCCACCGCCGCGTATTCGGCGCGGCGCAGTTCCGCCGCGAAGCCGTTGGCGTACCGTGCCGCGAACCGCGCGTACAGCAGGCCGGTGACGAGCGCCAGCACCGCGCACAGCGCCATCAGCCCGCCCTGGTGCAGGATGATGCCCATATCCTGCGCGGGCACGCCCTCGTCGATCAGGGTGGACATCAGCACGGGGATCACCATTTCAAACCCGCACTCCACCACGATCAGGGCCACGGCGGCGATCAGGTCCCGATGGTATGGTTTGCCGTAACGGAAGATCAGCCGAAGATCCTGCATCTTTTTCCCCCCTCTTGTCCTTTCTTGAAAGAAAGGACCAAAGAACTTTTATCCAAAATCGCATATTCATGCGATTTTATAGCAGAGAATTTCAAATCCGTCCCCATCGACGGACATGTGCCGGCGATGGGGACACATACAGGGAAATTTACCCCAAAATTGTGTGCGAGGAGCTATGCGACGAGTGCGCGGTTTTGGGGTAAATTTTGTCGAAGGGGATTCCAAAGAGGGGAAACAGGAGCGTCAGGCGCCAGCCGTGCGCGACTGTTGCCCCTTTTGAAGCGTCAGCGCCTAGTCGGGATCTGGCTGGCGACGATGGCGGCGAACATCAGCCCGCAGCCCGCCAGTTCGGCGGGGGTAAGGGTCTGGCCCAGCAACAGCCAGCCCGCCAGCGCGCTGAACACACTTTCCAGGCACATCGCCAGGCTGGCGATGGTGGGGTCCAGCGCCTTCTGGCCCACGATCTGCAATGTGTAGCCCAAACCGCCGGAAATGACGCCACAGTACAGGATGGATACCGCCGCGCCCTGGAACTGTGCGGGGCTGGGGTTCTCGAACACAAACATGAACACGGTGGACAGCACCGATACCGTAAGGAACTGCATGAAGCTGAGCTGCACGCCCTCCAACTGGTGGCTGTAATGGTGCACCAGCAGAATTTGCAGCGTGAACAGCGCCGCGCCCGCCAAAAGCTGCCATTCGCCCCCGGTCAGTTCCAGGGTATCGCGCCCGGCCAGGCACAGCAGGTACAGCCCTACCACGCTGGCCGCCACGCAGATCCACAGCTTGGCGCCGGGCCGCCGCCCCAAAAAGATGCCGCAGACCGGCACCAGCACCACATACAGCGCCGTGACGAAGCCCGCTTTGGCCGTGCTGGTGGTGCCGATGCCCATCTGCTGGGCAGCCGACGCCGCAAACAGCGCCATGCCGCACAGCACGCCGCCCTTGACCAGCGTTTTGCCGTGGATCCAGAAAGGCAGGCGGTGCCCATGACGGCGCTGGTCCTGCCGCCGCACCACCAGCAGGCCCAGCAGGCAGGCACAGGCCAGCCAGCTTCGGCTTGCCAAAAAGGTGTACGGCCCCATGTACCCGCTGCCCACGCTCTGGAACACAAAGGCAGTGCCCCAGATCAGCGCGCAGCCCACCAGCATCAGGGTATGTTCCAGTTGCCTGCGTTCGTTCTTTCCCATAAACTTCCTCCCCTGCCGTCAGCCACAAAACTGCCCGCGCTGTCAAAAAAGACGGCACGGGCAGAGGCGTTCGGTCTTATTCTTCTTCCCCTTCAATGGCGGTCAGTTCCTCGCTGCCGAGGCCCTGCACTTTCAGCCCGCCGGTGATATAAAACGCGCTGGAATCGTAGCTGATATACACTTTATACTGCTTGCCGGGGGTCAGGCCGGTGATCGTGTAGGTGTAGTTGGTGCCGTCGGTGGGGTAATAGACGGTGGAACCGATCACATAGCTGGTCTTGGTCTGGTCCTCCGACAGTTCCCACAGGGCCACCTTGAAAGTCTGGTAGTTCTCGTTGGTGGACTCGGTGGTGGCGTAGCCGGTGACGGTCACGCTGTCGCCCGCGGGCACAAAGTATTCGGTGCTGCGGTTCTGGATGCCGTTGAAGGCCACATACAGGGTGTCGCCCTCCACCTGGGTGGTCAGGCGGCTCTCGGTGGTGTCCATTCCTTCGGGGAAGGTCACATCGCCGCCGGGTTCGGCCATCGTTTCGTCGGCTTCGTCCTCCTGGGACGCTTCGCCGTCGATAAAGCCCAGCGCCGTGCAGGCGCTGACGATGACATCTTTCAACGCCTCTTTGGGCGAACAGGCGGACAGGCTCAGCGCCAGGCAGAGGGCCACCGCCCCCATGCTCAAAATGCGGGTACGTCTCATAAAAGCAAACCTCCGTGAGGGTGATCGTTGTGACATATGCAAATATTATACCGCATTCCGCGCCCGCGCACAAGTTTTTTGCAAAAAAACGCGGAAAGTCCTGCCGTACTGCGGCAGAAAAAAGCATTCCCCCGCCGGCGGGGTGTGCCGGCAGGGGAACGCTGCCAGAGATTCTGCGTGCAGGGGCGCGCGACGGCCGCCCCTTGGAAACAGATTTACCGTTTGATGTCGTAACTCATGTTCATCAGGTTGCGGATGCTCTCGACATCGTCGGTAATGTTGGCGTCGCCGTGGATGGTGTGCTTGATGACGCTGGACGCCACCGCAAAGTTGATCATATCCATGGGGCGGTAGCCGTGCATCATGGCGTAGATCAGGCCGCTGGCAAAGGCGTCGCCGCCGCCCACGCGGTCCAGCACGTTGAAGGTGTACAGGCGGCTTTCAAAGGTGTGGTCCTCGTACCACATAAAGGCTTTGAGGCTGTTCTCGCTGCCGGAATGGACATAGCGCACATGGCGGCCGATACATTTCAGGTTGGGGTAACGCTCCACAAAACGCTGGAAGATCTCGTCCTGCTGCTCATAGCTGGGCTGCAGGGGCACGCCGTCCTTCCAGTCGCCCTTGCTGTGGTCCCCCTCGTCCTTCCACAGGTGGTAGGGTTCGATGCCGAACAGCACGTCCACATAGGGCAGGCAGAGGGTGCAGTAATCCCGCGCGGCTTCCCAGCTCCAGAGCTGGCTGCGGAAGTTGCCGTCAAAGCTGACGGTCAGGCCCTTTTCCTTGGCGGTGCGCAGGCAGCGCAGGATAAAATCGGCGCAGTTCTGGTTCAGCGCCGGGGTGATGCCCGAAAGATGCAGCCAGTCGAACCCGTCGAACAGCTCGTCCAGGTCCACGGTGGAAAGGTCGTACTCGGTCAGGGCGCTGTGCATACGGTCGTAGATGACCTTGCTGGGGCGGATGCCGTAGCCGGTCTCCAGATAATACGTACCCAGACGGTGGGTGGGGGTCTGCTCTTTGGTGGAAAGGATCATCGGCGTGCAGTGTACGTCGTTGGAGCGCAGCCAGCGCACGGCGCTTTTGCCCAGCGAGTTGTTGGGCACCACGCTGAAGAAGGTGGAATCCACGCCCAGGTTGGCAAGGGCCAGGGCGATGTTGGCTTCGCTGCCGCCGTAGCAGGCTTCAAAGCTGGACGCCATGCGGATCTTTTCATAGTTGGGCGGGGTCAGGCGCAGCATGACTTCGCCGATGGTGATGAACTTCTGCGGGCTTTGCTGGCCCTGCAGGATGGGGTTGTAATGCTCCATAAATACGGGCACCTCCTGTTCGTTGTGGGGGACGGCGGCATACTGCCGGATGTTGCTTCTATTGTACGGCATTCCCGCCGGGATTGCAAGGTGCATCCCGCATAGAAAACCGGGCGGCCGGCCCGGAAGCACCGCCCCCGGAACGGCCGCCCGTCCCCCTTGGAAAATGTCGAAATGTTCCTGCAGGCCGTCCGGCCGCGGCGTGTTTCCCGCCCGGTCCCAAAACGTCCTGTCCACCCCAAAAATCGCATGGATATGCGATTTTCTCTGGAGTTTCTTTGGTCCTTTCTTTGCAAAGAAAGGACTTGCGCCCCGGCGCCTTACTCTTCCAGGTCCTGCTCGAAGCGGTCGATGTTGTCCGCGCTGCCGATGACCGTGATCGTATCGCCCACGGCAAAGGCGTACCCGGCGTCAAATTCCACGTCGGTATGGCCGCTGCGCTCCACCGCGATGATGTTGATGCCATAGACCCGGCGCACATCCATCTGCTGCACGGTCCGGCCCAGCGCGCGGCCCCCGGCCGCGATACGGCGCACCTCCACGCCGTCCGCCAGCGCCACGTAATCCAGCAGGTTGCCGAAGATCAGCCGCCGCCCGATGCGCACGGCCATGTCCGCTTCCGGGTAGACGACCGACGCGCCCAGCCGCTTGAGCACCTCGCCGTGGACTTCGCTGGTGGCCTTGGCGATCACATGGGGCACGCCCATCTTGATGACCAGCATCGTCGTCAGGATGCTCATATCCACCTGCTCGCCGATGCAGACCGTGACCGTGCCGCAGTTCTGGATGCCCGTTTCTTTCAGGGCGGCTTCGCTGAGGTTGTCCACCACAAAGGCATAGTCGGTGTATTCCCGCACCTCGCGGACTTTTTCCTCGTTTTTGTCGATGGCGATGACCTCTTTGCCCGCCTGGGTCAGCGTCTTGACCAGCGCGGTGCCGAACCGGCCCATGCCGATCACACCGTACAAAGCGGAATCATTCTTTTTTCTCATATCCTATGCACCTGCCTGTTTTTTTGCGGGCATCAGCCGATGGCGATGCCTTCCTCGATATACCGGGCGGTCGGTTCGGGCCGTTCCACCCAGATGGACAACAATGTGAAGGCGCCCACGCGCCCGATATACATCGTAAGGATCAGCACGAACTTGCTGGCCTGCCGCAGCGTGGCCGTGATGCCGGTGGACAGGCCCACCGTGCCGAAGGCGGAAACTTCTTCCAGCAGGATCTGGGCGAAATCCAGCCCCGGTTCCAGCACGCACAGCAGGAAGGTCCCCGTGCAGACCACGATCAGGCCCAGCAGGGCCACGGTGGCCGCCTTGGCCAGCGAACCGCGGGGCAGGCGGCGGTGGAACGCGCCGGGCTGCCGCTTGGTAAAGATGCACCATACTTCCTGCATGAGCACGAAGAAGGTGGTCGTCTTGATACCGCCGCCCGTGGACCCCGGCGACGCGCCGATGAACATGAGCATGATGAGCACGAACAGGCCGCCGTTGCTCATTTCGGCCAGCGGCACGGTGGAAAAGCCCGCCGTGCGGGCCGATACGCTGTGGAAGAACGCCGCCAGCCAGCCCATGTGGTCGGTGATCTGCAACAGCACCGTGCCCACCGCCAGCAGCGCCAGCGTGGTGGTCAGCACCACTTTGGTGTGCAGCGTGAACTTGCGGAAGTGGAAGCGGCATTTGTGTACGTCCATAATGACAAGGAAGCCGATGCCGCCCAGAATGATCAGCACGCTGGTGACCAGATTCAGCCACACGCTGTCATGGTAGGGGATCAGGTTGCGCATGCCGCCCAGAATATCGAAGCCCGCGTTGTTGAACGCCGCGATGGAGTGGAACACGCTGACCCATGCGGCGTGCAGCGGCGGGAAGTCCCGCACGAACACCGGGAAGCTCCACACCGCCCCGGCCAGCTCGAACCCCAATGTGAGGACCAGTACGCCCCGCACCAGGCGGATCATGCCTTCCAGACTGTCCACGTTGAGGGCCTCGCGCACGAGGGCGCGGCCCTTGAAGCCGATGCGCCGCCCCGCGGCCAGCGCCAGCCCCATACCGATGGAGGTGATGCCCAGGCCCCCCACCTGGATGAGCGCCGCCACAATGAGCTGGCCCACGGGGGTGAAGGTATCGGCGGTGTCCACCACGATCAGGCCGGTGACGCAGACGGCGCTGGTCGAAGTGAACAGCGCGTCGGTCCATGTGACCGTCTGCCCCGGCCGGATGGACACCGGCAGCTTGAGCAGCAGCGTACCCAGCAGGATGACCAGCGCAAAGCTCATTGCGATCAAACGCGCGGGGGGCTGCCGTTTTATAAAATCTGTGATTGGCTTCATATCGTTCCTTCTGCGGCGCAGCGTATAAAAAAGGGCGGGTACCTCCCCGTAAAGGGAAGTCCCGCCGCGCGGCGGGCACCCGCCCCGGCCGCACCGGATAAATAGGGCACGCGGCCCTATGACAGACTCCACCACTTATCCCGGTCTTAACGCCGTTTTAACGTCGTTGCATATTCTTTTAATATCGCCTTTACCATAGCACGAAACACCGGGCGCGTCAAGAGGACTGCGCAAATATTCTTGCCGCCGCACCCGCCGGATATGCCCGCACCGCGGGCGCGGGGCGCAGATCGCGCGCGGTTTCGCCGTTCCCGCCCGCCGGGCGGGGCGTTCTCCCCTGCCCCGTTTTTTCCCCCCTGCCCGCCGGGTATTTTTTCCCTGCGTACACATTTGTGTATTGACAAAACCTACGCGCCGCCGCCCCCGCCGGGCGTTTTTACCAACGTACACATTTGTGTATTGACAAAGCCCACGCGCCGCCGGGCATTTTTGCCAGCGTACACGTTTGTGTATTGACAACGCCCGCATACCGCCGCCCCCGCCGTTTTTTGAGCGGGCCGCAGGCCCGCGGTCCACCTTATTTATTATCTATTATCTTTTATCTTTTCTCTGTTCTCAGTCTTTTCTCTATTATCTTTCTTCCCATCCTTGCGCCTGTACGCTAAATCGTGTATAATAAATTGTTACGTTCCGGTTTTTGTCTTTCCCCGGCGAAAACGCCCCGGAACATTCCCATCGAACGGTTTTATCGGAGGTGCAGCGTTGAGTCTGCAAAGTTTCAGCTTTTTCGGCTTTCTGCTGGTGGTGGCCGCGGTCTACCTGCACCTGCCCCGGCGCGCCCAAAGCCCCTTTCTGCTGGCGGCCAGCTGGCTGTTCTACTGGATGGCGATGCCGTCCATGCTGCCGGTCACCATCGTTATTGCGGCGCTGACCTACCTGTGCGGCCGCGCGCTGGAAGGCCGCCACAAGACCGCCGCGCTGCGCGTGGGCGTCGTGGGGCTGCTGGCCGTGCTGGCCTTCTTCAAATATAACGGCGCTTTTGCGGGGCTGGCAGGCTGGCGGGCCATCGCCATGCCGCTGGGCATCAGCTTTTACAGCTTTGCGGCCATCTCCTACCTGATCGACGCGGCACGCGGCGACTGCGAGGTGGAGAAGAACCCCATCCACTGCGCGCTGTTCTTGAACTTCTTCGCCACCGTTACCCAGGGTCCCATCTGCCGGGCCGGGGCGCTGATGCCCCAGTTCCGCGAGGAACACCGCTTTGACCCGGACCGCACCGTGCGCGGCCTGCGGCTGATGGCGCTGGGCCTGTTCAAGCTGGTGGCCGTCAGCGACGTGCTGGGCGTGCTGGTGGATCAGGTGTTTCCCCATTACCGCAACTACGGCGGCCCCATGCTGATCCTGGCGGCGGTGGCTTACACGTTGCAGCTTTACTTCAATTTTTCGGGCTATTCCGAAGTGGCCCGCGCCGTGGGCCTGTTCCTGGGCCTTGACCTACCGGAAAACTTCAAGACGCCCTTCTTCGCCACCAACTTTTCGGGCTTTTGGAGCCGGTGGCACATCAGCTTTTCTTCCTGGCTGCAGGATTACCTGTTCATGCCGCTGGCCTGGGCCGACCTGACCGGCCCCACCCGCGGGCGGCTTTCGCGCCTGCCCGCCGAGGTCTGCGTGTTCACGGTGTTCTTCCTTTCGGGGTTCTGGCACGGCAACACGCTGCCGTTCGTCATCTGGGGGCTTTTGCAGGCCTGCTACCGCCTGGGCGAGGAACTGCTGCACCGCCGCTTCGGCAAGCCCAAAAAGAAAGCCCCCGCCTGGGTGCTGTGGGCCAAGCGGGCCGGGGTGTTCGCCTTGTGGTCCGTGAGTATGGTGTTCTTCCGGGTAGGTTCGGCGCCCGTTTCCGATCATATGACGGTCGGGGACGCCTTCGGCTACCTGGCGGGGTGGTTCCGGGGCTGGGACCCCGTCCGGTTGGGTGGGGAGTTGTACAGCACCGTCTACACCGGGTTCTATGCCAACACCATCATGGTGGCGGCCTATTACGGCTTTGTGCTGGCCGTGCTGGCGCTGGCGTTCTGGCTGGACGCCCGCCGGGCTTTCCATTATAAAAACAAGCCGTCGGAGATCGCGCTGGCGGGCGAAAAGCACCGCTGGGTGGTGTATTACCTGCTGGTGATCTTCCTGCTGGCGGGCTACATCATGCAGAGCGGCGGGTTTGGCACCGCGGGCTTTGGGATGTACGCGGGGTTCTGATAACGCAGCTTCGCTGCTTCAAAAGGGGCAACACTCGCGCACGGCTGCGCCTGACGCGGCTATTTCCCCCTTTGGATTCCCCTTCGACAAAATTTCAGCCAAAACCGCGCACTCGGCCTTTGGCCTCGCACACAATTTTGCCTGAAATTTCCCTGTCGGTGTCGCCATCGTCGGCACATGTCCGCCGATGGCGACGGATTAAAAAGCGGTGCGCCCACCGGGCACACTTGCTAAAGGTAACGTGACCATCACCTGGAAAGTTTCCACCCCTCCGTCTGCCTGCGGCAGACACCCACGGGTTGCGGTTCCCGCATCATGCCGCGCGCCTTGGTGCGGCGCTTGCATTCTACGACCGCTGCCCCTGCTTCGTCTCGCTGCATCCGCCGCAGGCGGCGCTCGACTCCGCAGCCCCTAGAGGGGAGGCTTTTCCTCTACTGCCCGTCAAAGGCTCCCCTTTGGGGACTCGCTTTCGATTGCTGCCCACTCAAAAAGGCTCCCCTACCAGGGGAGCTGGCCGCGCAGCGGCCTGAGGGGTTTGCTACCGGGAGCGTCACACTCTCCGGGACGCCCCACGGCGGGGTCAAGACCCCGCCCTACAATGCGCCACAGCGCGCCGCCGTACAGACAAATTTGAAAAAGCCCCGCACCATTTGGAAAGGAGGGAACGGCCTGTGAAAAACATTCTGAAAAAACTGGCGCTGCTGGCCATTCCCGTGGCCGTGTGGCTGGCGGTCTTTATCGCCTTTGAACCCAACAACTACTTCGGCCTGAAAGATTCCGCCGGGTCCAGCCAGCCGGTGGCCCGCGTGCGGGCCTACCAGCAGGACCCCGGCCGCAGCCTCATTCTGGGCGACAGCCGCCTGGCCCACTTCGACATGGAACAGGTGGCCGCGGTCAGCGGCGCCGAATGGCAGAACCTTTCTTTCGGCGGCGCGTCGCTGAAAGAAACGCTGGACCTGGCCGACTATGTGCTGCAAAGCGGCAACCCCGTGGACACGCTGCTGGTGGGGGTATCCTTCTACACCCTCAACGAAAGCTACGACACCGACCGCTTCGCCCAGTTGGAAGAAACGCTGGAAAACCCGCTGGCCTACTGCCTGAATCTGGAATACAACGTCAACGCCCTGACCGTATTGATGGACACCCTGCGCGGCACGCCGGACGCCATCGAATCCGGCGACTGGGTCGAGAGCGACTATCTGGCCGACGACGGCACCGTGCTGCCGCTGCACCGCAAACTGTACGACTACCCGGCCACCATCACCCCCAAGTGCCGCAACTGGACGCTGAACGAGGAACAGTTCGCCCGGCTGCGCACGCTGGCCGCCGACTGCAACGCGCGGGGCGTGCGGCTCATCGTGGTGCTGCCGCCCATGGCCGAAAACGTGCGCACCGAAGTGTGCGATGTGTTCGGCATCACCGAAGCGATGGAAAACGAGGTGCTGCCCACCCTGCGCGCCTGGAGCGAAGCGGACGGCTTCACGCTGCTGGACTACGAGTGGGGCGGGAGCTGCATCACCGACGACGACACCCAGTTTTTCGACGGGTTCCATCTGGACGAACGCTACGGCCTGCCGGACTGGACCGAGGAACTGTTCACCGATGTGACCGCGACTGCGTAAGGAGATTGCCTGTGGCACTGGATTTTTTGATCTTGTACGAGCACACCGTGCGCGAATATGAAAGCGACCTGCTGCTCAAGCTGGAACTGGAACGCCGCGGCTATTCCGCCGAGATCCGCCAGCTTCTGGACCCCAAACACCTGCGGCTGTTCCGCCGGGACAAGCCGGAAGTGCTGGTCGCAAGCTGCATGTACGACAACGAAGCCATCAACAGCCATGTGTACAACAACATCGGCCGCTGCAACAAGATCGTCAACCTGCACTGGGAGCAGATGCTCTCGGACACGCAGGAGGAAGGCGACTGGTTCAACATGAACGGCAACGCCAAGCGCTGCGTGCAGACCTGCTGGGGCGCCCGCACGGCCAAACGCCTGCAGGCCCACGGCATGGACCCCAAAAACACCCCCGTGACCGGCGCTGTGATGATGGACTTTCTGCGGCCGGAATTTGCCGGGTATTTCAAGGACAAAGCCGCGCTGTGCCGGGAGTTCGGCCTGGACCCCGCCAAGCGGCTGCACCTGTATATTTCCAGCTTCGGCTACGCCAGCATGAACGACGACGAGGTGGCCGAACTTTCCAAAATGGCGGGCACCGACTTCACCGGCTTTGCCCGGACCAACCGCGTTTCGATGGCCGAAACGCTCGGCTGGTTCGACCGCTATCTGGCCGACCACCCCGAAGTGGAACTGGTCTACCGCCGCCACCCCAGCGAATGGAACAGCCCCGCGCTGGAAGAACTGGCGAAAAAGCGGCCCAACTTCCACGTGATCTTTGCGGATTCCGTCAAGCAGTGGATCGTGGCGGCGGATTCCATCTCCATCTGGATGAGCACCGCCATCGCGGAAGTCTACATGGCGGGCAAAAGCTGCCACATCCTGCGCCCCACCCCCATCGAGCACGAGTATGACCCCGTCATCTACAAGGGCGCGCGGTATGTGACCACCTACGACGAATTCACCGCCGCCATGGCGGACCCGGAACCGCCCTTTCCCATCGCGCGGGAAGTCATCGAGGGGTACTTTGACCCCGGCGCCCGCCCCGCCTACCTGCGGATGGCCGACCTGCTGGAAGATGTGTACAAAAACCCGCCCCGGGACGAGCCCATGGGGCCGGGCTTTACGCCGCACTTCAACCTGCTCAAGTTCGTGGCGCTGGCGGGGGTGCATTTCCTCTACCGGCACAGGTGGGAGCCGCGCCGGGTGTTCGCGTTCTGCCCGCCGCTGGCCAACTTTGCCCAGCGCATCTACGGCTATGTGGACAAGGCCCACGTCACGCCGGAGGAAGTCGAGCGCATGACCGCGCGGATACGGCCCTATCTTGCATCAAAAGGGGAAACCGTCGCGCACTGACGCGCCGGCGGCGTCCCCCAAAAAACTCTCTTGTTCGTACCCCATAGAAAGGAAGGTGGCCCTATGGCCGATACGCCGCAGCAAAAGCCCGCCCGGAGCGAGAGCTTCGTGGGCAACGTGATGAAATATTCCATCGCCACCTATCTGGGGTTCTTTATCAGCGGCGCGGCGCTCATCATCAAAGGCATCCTGCCCGCGGGCACCTACGCCGTACCCGCCACCTTCATGGCGTACACCATGTCGCTGATGAACTTAGGCATGCTGGGGCTGGACCAGGCGCTGCTGCGCTTTTACCGCGAACCCCCCAAAGGCACCACCGGCCGGGGGATGTTCCTGGCCTGCGTGCGGCTTTCGCTGCTGGTGATGCTGGTGGTAGGGGCCGGGGCCAGCCTGTTCTTTGCCCCCACGCTGGCGGTGGCCTTTGGCCTGGGGCAGGGCGGCGCGGCGCTGGTGCCGTTTTTGTTCCTGAACGCCGCGCTGTATATGCTGGTGCGGTATGTGAACGTACTGCTGCGCCTGGAAAACGACGTGCGCGCCTACACCGTGCAGACCCTGTGGATGAACGCCTGCCTGAACCTGATCTATCTGCTGCCTGGCTTCTTCACCTCCAACGTCTGGGCCTTCATCGGGGCGGCGCTGGCGGGGTTCGGCGGCGTAGCCATCGCGTTCTGGTTCCGGGCCATCGGCACCACGCGGGACGAAGTTTCCGCCACGCCGCACGGGCTGAACGCCCTCAAGGCGGACCGCGGCATCTACCGCATGATGCTGCCCTACGGCCTGCTGCTGGCCCCGGCCGCCATCCTGACGCCGCTGTACCGCTCGGTCTGCCTGTCGTTCCTGGCGGCGGGGTCGGGCGCCACGTCCCAGGGCCTGTTTGAATTCGCCTACACGCTGGCGCTGCTGGTGACCACCGTGCAGGCGGGCTTTTCCACCTACTGGGGTCCGTATGTTTACGCCCACTACCGCACCGAGCAGGACCGCATCGGCCGCATCCATGACGTGCTGAATTTTCTGGTGTTCGGGTTCTTCTGCGTGCTCATCATGTTCGAGGACGTGATCTTCCTGATCTTCCCGGACAAGGCCGCCTGCCTGCGGTTCTTCCCGGTGATGATGCTGTCGGCGGTATTTTCCATCCTGATCGAAGGCACGGTCTACGGCAACGCCATCGCCCGCCGCCCCCACCACGACACCATCGGCGTGGGGCTGGGCGTGGTCGTCAACGTGGCCCTGTGCGCCTGGCTGGTGCCGCTGTACAGCGTGACCGGCGCGGCGGCGGCCGTGGCGGCCGGCAACGCGGCGATGTTTTTGTACCGCACCATCACGGGGCAGTATTATTACCGCACCATCCCCAACTACGGGCGCACGGTGTCCGGCTTTCTGCTGGCGCTGGCGGCCACCTGCGTGGGCGTGGTGTTCTACGACCACTTTATACTCAAATTCCTGCTGGTGGGCATGATCGTGTTCATTTACTGCACGCTCTACCGCCCCCAGCTGCAAAAACTGTGGCAGATGGCGCTGGCCCTGCTGCGGCGTGTCATCGCGCCCCGGCACTAAAGCGATACCCATTTGCCATGCGTACCCGAAAACGAAGGAGCGCATTTTATGATGAAACACTGCGGCACCCAAACATTGGAGAGCGGCCGCCTGCTGCTGCGGCGGCTTTCCACCGATGACTGTGAAATGATGTTCAACAACTGGGCCGCCGACCCCGAAGTGACCCGGTATCTGCGGTGGAACCCCCACCGCAGTTGGAGCGAAACGGCGGAACTGCTCAACGAGTGGGAGAAGCACTACGCCGACCCCAGCTATTACCAGTGGGGCATCACCGACAAGCGCAGCACGGTGCTGTTCGGCACCATCAGCCTGTTCCCGGCCGACGAGCTGAAAACCGGCTGGCACCTGAACACCGAGCGCCTGGGCGGCCCCTGGGAGGTCGGCTACGCGCTGGGCCGCAAATGGTGGGACCACGGCTATGCCACCGAGGCGCTGTGCGCCGTGCGGGATTACTGGTTCGGCACGGTGGGCGGCCAATGGCTGGCCGCCGTACACGCCCACGACAACGTAGCCAGCGGCGCCGTGCTGCAAAAGGCGGGGTTCGTCTATGACCATGACGTGACCGACCATAAATTTGACGGCACGCCGGTCCCCTGCCGGGCGTACCGCTGCGTCAACGAGTGAACTCGTCAAAAGGGGCTCGTTGTTCTTTCTTTACAAAGAAAGAACCAAAGAAATTCCAATAAAAATCGCACAAATGTGCGATTTTAGGTAAAAGTTCTTTGCTTACTTTCTTTCAAGAAAGTAAGCGGCCCTGTAGGGCGGGGTCTTGACCCCGCCGTTCCTTTCCGGGTCAACCCATGAAAAGTTCTTTGCTTACTTTCGAACACAGACACATCCCCGCTTCCGGGTGCAGCCGCTTTTCGGCCATGACCCGCTGACGGGATGAACCGTTAAAAGTTCTTTGCTTACTTTCTTCCAAGAAAGTAAGGAGGTAATATGAGCGACACGATCGAATTGGATTTTGGCACTACCGCGCAGAAGCGCACCGAGGGCGACGCTTTGCCCGTGGTGCTGCTGGCGCTGAACCAGGGCCGTTATGATATGGACCGCAGCCTGGCGGAACTGCGCGCGCTGGCCGAAGCCAACGGCATGGACGCCGTGGCCGAGGTGGTGCAGAAACGCAGCGCGCCCGAAGCCGCCACGCTGCTGGGCGCCGGCAAGGTGGAGGAAGCCCGGTTCGTCTGCCAGAACGTGCAGGCGGCCGCCGCCATCTTTGACGGCGAGTTGACCGGCAGCCAGATCCGCAACCTTTCGGCGGCGCTGCAAGTGGAAGTGCTGGACCGCACGCTGCTGATCCTGGAAATTTTCCGCGCCCGCGCCACCACCAACGAGGGCAAACTGCAAACCGAACTTGCCATGCTGCGCTACCAACTGCCCCGGCTGCAGGGCCTGGGCGAAAGCCTGAGCCGCCAGGGCGGCGGCGGTGGCGGCGGGGGCGGCGCCCGCCGCGGCGCCGGCGAGACCAAGCTGGAACTGGACCGCCGCCACCTGCACCACCGCATCGAACACCTGGAACAAAAACTGGCCGAACTGGAAAAGCGCCGGGGCGAGACCCGCCGCGCCCGCCGGAAAAACAACGTCCCGGTCATCGCGCTGGTGGGCTACACCAATGTGGGCAAGTCCAGCCTGCTGAACGCTCTGTGCGGCGACCAGATCTTTGAGGCCGATATGCTGTTCGCCACGCTGGACCCCACCGCCCGCAAACTGACGCTGCCCAGCGGCCTGCAGGCCATCCTGGTGGACACCGTAGGCTTTGTGAGCCGCCTGCCGCACCATCTGGTGGACGCCTTCAAAAGCACGCTGGAGGAAGCCGCCTTTGCGGACGTGATCGTCAAGGTGGCCGACGCATCGGACCCGCAGGCCCCCGAACAACTGGCCGTCACCGACGAGGTGCTGTCCACGCTGGACTGCGGGCAGATCCCCCAACTGGTGGTGTACAACAAATGCGACGCCGCCAACCTGACGGCCTTTGACCCCACCCTGCTGCTGACCAGCGCCAAGACCGGCCGCGGCCTGCCCGAACTGCTGGCCCGCCTGGACGAAGTGCTGGGCCACCGGGTGCGCGGCATCGAAGTCCTGCTGCCCTATGACAAGCTGGCGCTGGCCGACATCCTGCGCAGCCGCGGCAGCGTCACCGCCGAGGAATACCGCGAAAACGGCGTGTATTACCGCGCCACCGTCAAGATCGACGACCTGCACCGGTTCGAGGAGTATCTGCTCTGACGGGTAGGCCCGGCGCGCCTTGACAAAGCGAAAAGATAAGAGATAATAGAAAAGATAAGAGATAAAAGATAAAAGATAATAGATAATAGATAATAGATAATAAATTTGGTGGATCGCGGGCCTGCGGCCCGCTCAGACTGCCGAAAGAAATTCTAAACCGTCGCCATCGGCGGACATGTGCCGACGATGGCGACACATACAGGGAAATTTTGCCCAAAATTGTGTGCGAGGAGCCCCGCGACGAGTGCGCGGTTTTGGGTAAAATTTTGTCGAAGGGCTGCGAAGCCGAGCGCCGCCAGTGGCGGATACAGCAAGGCGGAGCAGGGGCCGCGGTCGCAGAGCGCAAGCGCCGTTCCAAGGCGCGCAGCGCAATGCGGGAACCGCAACCCGTAATTCCAAAGAGGGGAAACACGAGCCTCAGGCACCGCCGTGGGCGAGTGTTGCCCCTTTTGAAAAAACGATAAAGGGGTTAGTATTATGGCATCCAACGTCCGTACCCGCTTTGCGCCGTCGCCCACCGGCTACATGCACGTGGGCAACCTGCGCACCGCGCTCTATACCTATCTGCAGGCCCGCCACAACGGCGGCACCTTCATCCTGCGCATCGAGGACACCGACCAGGGCCGCCTGGTGGAAGGCGCTACCGACATCATCTACGGCACCCTGCGCGCCACCGGCCTGACCTGGGACGAAGGCCCCGACGTGGGCGGCCCCGTCGGCCCCTATGTGCAGAGCCAGCGCATGGGCATGTTCAAGCAGTATGCCGAGCAGCTCGTCAAGGCGGGCAAGGCGTACTACTGCTTCTGCACCGAAGAACGGCTGAACGAACTGCACGAGGCCCAGCGCGCCGCCGGCGAGATGACCCACTACGACGGGCACTGCCGCGACCTTTCCGAAGCGGAAGTGGCCGCCAAGCTGGCCGCCGGGGAACCCTACGTCATCCGGCAGAAGATCCCCGAAAGCGGCGTGGCCGCCTTTGACGACGTGGTGTACGGCCACATCGAGGTGAACGTCAGCGAACTGGACGACCAGATCCTCATCAAGACCGACGGCATGCCCACCTACAACTTCGCCAACGTGGTGGACGACCACCTGATGGGCATCACCCACGTCATCCGCGGCAGCGAGTACCTGTCCAGCACGCCCAAGTACAACCTGCTGTACGACGCCTTCGGGTGGGAGAAGCCGGTCTACATCCACTGCCCGCCGGTCATGAAGGACGCCCAGAACAAGCTGTCCAAGCGCAACGGCGACGCCAGCTATCAGGACCTGGTGGCGAAAGGCTATCTGCCCGCGGCGGTGCTGAACTACCTGCTGCTGCTGGGCTGGGCGCCCGAAGGCGAACAGGAGATCTTCAGCCTGGACGAAATGGTGAAGATCTGGGACCCGGCGCGCATCTCGAAGTCCCCGGCCATCTTTGACCCGCTGAAGCTGCGGGCCATCAACGCGGCCTACATCCGCGCCCTGCCGGCGGAGGAGTTCCGCCGTCTGGCCGATCCTTTCATCGACCGCGCGGTGCAGCGGGACATCGACCGCGACCTGCTGTGCGCGAACCTCCAGCCCCGCTGCGAAGTGCTGGAGGACATCCCCCCGCAGTTGGACTTCTTCGACGCGGTGCTGCCCTATGACGCGGAACTCTACCGCAACAAGAAGCAGAAAACCACGCCGGAAAGCGCCAGGGAAGCCCTGACGGCCCTGCTGCCGGTGCTGGAGGGCGTGACCGACTGGAACCGGGACGCCATCTTTGAAGCCTGCAAGACGCTGGCCGAGGGGATGGAGAAGAAGAACGGCTGGCTTTTGTACCCGCTGGGCATCGCGCTGTCCGGCAAGAGCCGCACGCCGGGCGGTGGCACCGATCTGGCCGCCATGCTGGGCCGGGAGGAAACGATCTCTCGTGTACAGGAAGCGTTGAACCGGCTGTAAGTAATCCGTCCTTTCTTTGCAAAGAAAGGACCAAAGAAATTCTACCCAAAACGGACAGGGGGCCGCAGCCCCCTGTCCGTTTTTATTAAAAGTTCTTTTGGGCCCTTTTCTTCCAAGAAAAGAGCGGCAAATAGTTTTATGCTTATTGCCTTTTCAATCCCTTTATGATACGATGAAAAAAGATAATTTCCCCTATGTAGGAAACTATTTACAAAATACGAATAATGAGGGAAGCAGAATGGCCAAGAACGCAGGGCTATCCAAAGCCAAAGACGCCAAAAAGGATGAATTTTATACTACATACGAAGTTATCCAAGCTGAAATAAACCATTATGAAGATAAATTCAAAGGAAAAACTGTGTTATGCAACTGTGATGACCCCTTTGAAAGCAACTTTTGTAAATTCTTCCTCCGCAATTTCAATTATCTTGGCTTAAAAAGGTTAATCTGCACTTCCTATAGCAACTCTCCTGTCATTGGCCAGCAACTCACCCTCTTTGACTGGATGGATGAGCCTGTCGTTGCAGGCAATGGCTATGTAATGGATATTAGAGAAGTTCCAATGGCAAATGGTCGCGGCGTTTCCGATGATGATATTGATGTTCTCCTAAAATCCAGAAAGCGTGGCGTCAAAAAGTTAAAAGGAGACGGAGATTTTCGTTCTGAGGAGTGCATCGAGTATCTAAAACAGTCCGATATTGTAGTAACAAATCCACCGTTTAGCCTTTTCAGAGATTATGTTGAACAACTCATAACATACCAAAAAGATTTCTTAATTATAGGTAATGTTAACGCCATCACCTATAAAGAAATTTTTCCATTGATTAAAGATAATAAATTGTGGCTCGGCGCAAGTATTCATAGCGGAGATAGGATGTTCTATGTTCCTGCTGATTATCCTCTCCATGCTGCGGGCTGTGGTATAGATGAAAACGGTAGAAAATATATTCGTGTAAAAGGCGTTCGCTGGTTTACAAACCTTGATTATACAATGCGCCATGAAAAATTAGTTCTATACAAAAAGTATTATGGCAACGAAGAAGATTATCCCAAATATGACAATTACGACGCCATTAACGTAGACAAAACTTCTGACATTCCCTGTGACTACTTTGAAGATATGGGCGTTCCCATCACTTATCTTGACAAGCACAACCCCGATCAATTTGAAATAGTTGGTTCCAGCCGCGACTTAGGCCGCCCCATGTCTGAAATCGCACCAAAAGGAAGTTACGAATCTGGCGGGC
>QAKI01000058.1:0-18673 GCA_003343905.1 Subdoligranulum variabile | reverse complement strand
CGCAAGGTGTAACGGAATCATGGGTGTTCCCATCACCTTCCTCGACAAATACAGTCCGGACCAGTTTGAAATCATCGGCCTTGCCGCCGGAAACATCCGCGGACTTGCAGGCATCCCTTCAAACACCGGAAAGGACGGCCCCTATATCAGCGGAAAGCTGCGCTATGGAAGAATTTTCATCAAGCGTAAGATGTAACGGTGTAATGGGCGTTCCCATTACATTTTTGGATAAGTACAACCCTGAGCAATTCGAGATTGTCGGACGGGCTGATGCAAATATTGCAAATGAAAATTGCATTTATCATATCAACGGATTTAAGGACAAAGGCGGTGCCCCGCTTGTTGATGGCAAATTTGTATATAAACGTATCTTAATTAGACGGAGAGTATGCCATGGAAATTATACCGAAACAAATTAAAGTAAAAGACGTTTTTAATGGTTACGCTGATAACGGCGACGACGGCGTTTTCGCCTATGGCGGTAAACTTGCAATCCGTCCTCCTTATCAAAGAGAATTTGTCTATGATGACAATCAGGCTGAAGCTGTTATCCAGACTGTACTAAAAGGCTTTCCGCTGAACGTTATGTATTGGGTAAAAACCGGAACTGATACTTACGAAGTTTTAGACGGGCAACAGAGAACCTTGTCTGTTATGCAGTATCTAAGCCATAAGTTTTCCATTTCTATCGACAACAAAAAGTACTATTGGGACGCCCTTCCCGACGATAAATATAATGCGATCATGGATTATGATTTCATGATCTATATTTGCGAAGGTGAAGAATCCGAAAAGCTGGAATGGTTTAAAGTAGTTAATATTGCCGGGGAAAAACTGTCCGACCAGGAACTGCGGAATTCTGTATACACGGGCACTTGGCTCTCGGACGCAAAACGTTATTTTTCCAAACGAAACTGCGCGGCAAAACGTTTATCCGACAGGTATATTACTGGTGATCCTAATCGGCAGGAACTTCTTGAAAAAGCGTTGAAAGGCATTTGTGAACTGCACGGCATCAAAGAAATCACAGAATATATGGCCCAACACAAATCAGACGCCGATGCGGACGAGTTATGGCAGTATTTTCAAGATGTATTTAATTGGGTCGGGAAAATCTTCCCGAAATATTATGCAGACATGAAAGGGTTAGATTGGTGCCATCTTTACAACAAATACCATACTATCCCCTACAATTCTGCGGTAATGAATTCCGAAGTCAAGCGCCTGCACGAAGATGAAGAAGTGCAAAAAACGAAAGGTATCTATGAATTCCTTCTTTGCCGCGAAACAGATCCCTATGCCGGTAGATTGCTGAATCTACGCGCCTTCGACAAACGCGACAAAATAGCTGCATACAGCAAGCAAAACGGCGTTTGCCCCATTTGTAAAAAACATTTTGAATTTGACGAAATGGAAGGCGACCACATAATCCCTTGGAGCAAGGGCGGGCAGACGGTACCCGATAACTGCCAGATGCTTTGCAAATCCTGTAACTCCAAAAAAACGGATAAATACTAACGTTTCTTCTTTCTCATATCGAATCCTCATATAAAGGAGATTGTAAAAAGTGTTGTTGCGTGAATACCGACCCGGCGACTGCCGGGAGATGGCGGCGCTGTTCTATGACACCGTACATACAGTCAACGCGCGGGACTACACGCCCGAACAACTGGACGCCTGGGCCGACGGGCGGGTAGACCTGGATGCCTGGGACCAGTCGTTCCGGGCGCACACGACGCTGGTGGCGGTGGACGGCGGGCGCATCGTGGGGTTCGGGGATATGGCGGCAGACGGGTATCTGGACCGGCTGTACGTCCACAAGGACTGGCAGGGGCAGGGCGTCGCCACGGCCCTGTGCGACCGGCTGGAAGCCGCCGTGCCGGGGCCGGTGGAAACGCACGCTTCCATCACGGCGCGGCCCTTTTTTGAGCGGCGGGGCTACCGCGTGGTGCGCCCCCAGCAGGTGGAACGCCACGGCGTGCTGCTGACGAACTATGTGATGGTCCGTCCTTTCTTTGCAAAGAAAGGACCAAAGAAACTCTAACCAAAAACCGGATAGAGGGCGCGCCCTCTATCCGGTTTTTATTAAAAGTTCGTGGGGCCTTTTCTTACAGGAAAAGAGCAAGATCAGCCAAAGGTCTGCCAGAGTTCCTGCAAATCCGTGTCCCATTGCGCCTGTGTCTGTTGGCTATCCGGCAGCGCGGTCAGGTCGATCTGCTGTTCCGGCGAACCCGTCACCGTCACCTCGATGTTGAAATCCCGGTCGCCGCTGCACTGGATCAGATAATACTGCATCTCGTCCGGGTCGCCGGGCTGCCAGGTCAGCCGGATGCAGAAATCCCGCGTCCGAATACGGGCCGCCGGTTCGCCGGTCACGCCCTTTGCCGCCACCAGATACCGCTTGGTGATGCGCTGCCCCGGAACAGGCCCGCCGATGCACAGCGCAAAAGGCGTTTCGTCCCCGGCGACCCCGTCCACCCGTTCCGCCAGCGCCGGGTATTGCCGCACGGTCGTTTCGGTCAGCGGCACCAGCGCGTCCACGCGGTACCCGGCCCCGGCCAGCCAGACAAAATAGGCGAACACCGCGGCCACAGCCAGCGCCGTCACCTGCACCCCCACGGCTTTCAGCCCGCCCCACAGCGCCGGGGCGGCGGACTGGCCGCGCACCTTGCACACCACGGCCCAGGCGGCCACCGCCACCACCGTGATCTGAAGCAGATAGAACCCCGCCAGCGCCGTGAACACATAGGTGACCAGCGAGATCAGGCAGAACACCACGCACAGCACGGCCAGCGCCACCAGCCACGGGCGGCTTTTTCTCCATTTTCCCGTGCCCTTTGGGGCGGCCGGTTTTTCCGGCACAGGCGGGGCCGCCGCCTTCCCTGTTCCGTCTGCGCCCGCCGGGTCCGGCAGAACGTCCACCGTCTGCGGCGTTTCCACCGGCGCGTTCTGCGCCGCCGGGTCGGGCGGTTCAGGCAGGGCGTCGCCCAGGCATTGGCGCAGGGCCAACAGGTTGCCGGGACCGGGCAGGGCCGCGCCGCGTTCCCATTTGGCGACGGCCTGCCGCGATACGCCCACCCGTTCGGCCAGGGATTCCTGGGTCCAGCCCTGGGCGCGCCGGGCGGCGGCCAACTGCCTGCCCCATTCTGCTGCCGTCATACTGTACACCTGCCTTTCTGGTTCCAGCGTAGCATATTTTTGCGCCGTTTACAAGCAACCCCGCGCTACTTTCCGCTACCGGGTGCCCGCCACCGGGAAGGCGGCCTGTTCTCGTCCTTTTCTTGTAAGAAAAGGACCAAAAGAACTTTCGATTAAAAACCGGGGGTATGGCGTATGCCATACCCCCGGTTTTTGTTGAGAGTTTCTTTGGTTCTTTCTTTGCAAAGAAAGAACAAGGCCAGTCTCCCCTGCGGCGGTCACTCGTCGTCGGAGAGGTTGCCCAGGGCTTTTGCCTGTTCGATGACCTTGCCTTCCAGGTTGGAGGGCAGCGTTTCGTAGCGGACGAAATCAAACGTGTACCAGCCGCGGCCCTGGGTGAGCTGCCGCAGGAAGGTATTGAAATCCTGCATTTCCGCCATGGGAACTTCCGCCTCCACGACCTGCATTTCATCCTCGTCGGGGCTCATGCCCAGCACGCGGCCGCGCCGCTTGGTGACCTCACCCATAATATCGCCGGTATTATCCGCCGGGACGTGCGCTTTCAGCGCGCCGATGGGTTCCAGCAGCACGGGGCCCGCTTCGGGCACCGCAGCCTTATACGCCAGCTTGGCGGCCATAATGAACGCCATTTCGCTGGAGTCTACGGGGTGATAGCTGCCGTCCAGCAGCGTGGCTTTCATGCCCACCATCGGGTAGCCTGCCAGCACGCCGTGCTCGGCGGCCTGGCGCACGCCCTTTTCGACCGCCGGGAAGAAGTTCTTCGGCACGCTGCCGCCGAACACGTTCTCGGCAAATTCGATGGCTTCGCCCTCGATGGGTTCAAACTGGATCCACACATCACCGAACTGGCCGTGGCCGCCGGTCTGCTTCTTGTAGCGGCCTTGGGCCTTGCAGCTCTTGCGGATGGATTCACGGTAAGGTACGCGCGGGACCTCCAGGTCGATCTCCACGCCGAACTTGTTCTTCAGCTTCGCCACGGCCACTTCCAGATGCTGGGTGCCCAGGCCGCTGATGATCTGCTGTTTCGTTTCGGGGTCCACGGCAAAGGCGATGGCGGGGTCCTCCTCGATCAGGCGGGCCAGCGCGCCGGATACCTTGCCCTCGTCGCCCTTCTTGGTGACCTTGACCGCCATGCGGTAGTTGCTGATGGGGTAGACGGGCGCGGGCAGGGCCACCACGCGGGCCGGGTCGCACAGGGTATCGCCGGTCTTGGCGGTCGCCAGCTTGGCCACCGCGCCGATGTCGCCGGTGGTGATGGCCGGGGTATCGGTCTGCTTTTTGCCGCAGACCGTCAGCGTCTTGCCCAGGCGTTCCGGCTGGCCGGTGCGGGCATTGATGACGTTGCTGGTGGCCGTCAATTTGCCGGCCAGCACCTTGATAAAGCTCAGTTTGCCCACAAACGGGTCCGCCACCGTCTTGAACACATAGGCGCAGACCGGGGCGTCGGGGTCGGCGGTGATCTCCACCGGCTCGCCGTCCTTCGTTTCGCCCACCGCGGCGGCGGTGTCGGCGCCAGGCAGCAGCACGTCCATGTTGTACAGCAGCATATCCAATGCCTGATTGTTCACGGCGCTGCCGCAGAACACCGGCGTGATCTGGCCGCTGCGCACGCCCGTGGCCATGCCCTGGACGATCTCCTCGGTGGTGAACGGCTCGCCGGAGAAGAACTTCTCCATCAGGGTCTCGTCGGTCTCGGCAATGGCTTCGCTCATGGCCTGGATCAGACCCTCGAAGCGGTGGCCGATATCGGGCAGATCGATCTGGATCTGCTTGCCGCCCTCATATTTGAACGCCTTCTGGCTGAACAGGTTGATGTACGCCACGGTGCCGTCGTCCAGACGCACCGGCACCACGCAGGGGCACACGCTGGGGCCGAAGCGGATCTTCATCTGCTCCAGCACCTTGAAATAGTCGGCGTTTTCCAGGTCGGTCTTGGTGACAAAGATCATCCGCGCCTTGTTGTTGCGGCAGGCCAGGCGGTAGGCTTTCTCGGCACCCACGCTGACGCCCGACCGCGCCGACACGCAGATCAGCACGCTCTCGGCCGCCATGACGCCCTCGGCGGCGCCCGTCTCGAAGTCGAACAGGCCCGGCGCGTCGATCAGGTTATACTTTACGCCCTGATACTCCACCGGGATCACGCTGGAATTCAGCGACGCTTTGCGGCGGACCTCCTCGGCGTCAAAGTCACTGGCGGTCGTGCCGTCCTCCACACGGCCCATGCGCTCGGTCGCGCCGCTCAGATACAGCAGTGCTTCGGTCAGCGTCGTCTTGCCGCAACCGGCATGGCCGGCCACCAGAATGTTGCGGATGTCTTTGCTTGCATAGTCCATGAATCGTCAAACCTCTTTTCGCGCCGGGGCTCTATGACCCGCCCTGCGGCGTAGATTACTGGTGAATTTGAACATTTCTCACCGATTGATACTACTTTACCACATATTTGTGGAATTTCAAACAGTTTTTTCAGATTTTCTGGAAATATTTTTGCGCAATTGGTAAAATCACGTTTTTTTGCAGGCCGGTGGCCGGGTGAGAAATACGGTTTGGGATGGGTTTTGGCCGTGTGGGCGGCGGCAGCGGGTATGGGGGTCCCTCCTTTCCGGGAGGTGGAGGACCCCTCCGTCTGCTTCGCAGACACCTCCCCTAAAAGGGGAGGCTTTTACTCTACTGCCCGTCAAAGGCTCCCCCTCAGGGCTGCGGCTTTCCGTGTTGCACTCCCCCAAAAGGCTCCCCTTGTAGGGGAGCTGGCCGCGCAGCGGCCTGAGGGGGCCTATCCCCGGCGCAGGCAAGTTTCCTCTCTCTTCCCTCTTTTACCCCGCGCTCACCCCCTTCGGCAGGACCAGTTTCAGCACCGCCACCGTGATGTCGTCCTGCTTGTCCCCCGCGCGGCGCACGGCGGCGTCCGTGATGGCTTTGGCGGCCTGTTCCGGCGTGTGGTCCAGTTTGGCGCAAAGCTGCAACTGCTGCATCAGCCATTCGCTGCCGTCGGCCAGGGCGCCGTCGCTGACCAGCACCACCCAGTCCCCCGCGTCCAGTCCAAAGGTCGTCGAGCGGCCCACCACGGTATCCAGCACGCCCATGGGCAGGCTGGCCCCTTCCAACTGGTGGGGCACGCCGCCCCGCACCAGAAAGCTGGGCGCTGCCCCCGCCTTGAACAGCCCCGCCCGGCCGGTGTACAGGTCCACCGTCAGCAGGTCCAGCGTCGCGCCGGATTCCTGCTCGGCGTTTTTCAGGCCCAGCGCTACGTTGACCAGGCGGGCCGCGCTTTCGGCGGCAAAGCCCGCGCGCAAAAGCTGGCTGGTCAGCCGCGCGGCCATCTGGCCGTCCACGGCGGCGGCGCGGCCGGTGCCCATGCCGTCGCACAACAGCATCTGCGCCCGGCCCGATGTATCACAGAATTGCTCCAGCGCGTCCCCGCTGACCGTCTGGCCCTTGGCCGCACGGCCCGCCGCGCCGAACTCCGCCCGGAACGCCGGTTTTTCCGCAAACGTCAGCATCGTCACGGTGCGGCAATGGGTGACTTCCGGCCCTTCCAGGTCGCGGCGGCAGATCCGGGCCACCTCCTCGCGCAGGGCCGCGGCCTCCTCGCCGGTAAAGCGGGTGCGGGCGATCGTCACCGATACCGTCAGGCGGCCCGCCAGGTCGGAAGTCACGCTGCATTCCAGTGCTTCCAGCCCCAGCCCCGCAAAGAGCTGGGCGACCCTGGCTTCCCGCCGGGGGTCCGGCAGGCCCGCCTGCCCCAGCCGCCCCGCCAGCTGGGCCAGCGCCCCCGCCAGGGCGCTGTACTGTTCGGTCAGGGCCGCGCGCAGGGTGGCCGCCCGCGCACGGGTCTGGCGGCGGCTGCGCCACAGCCGGTAGCCATGGTTGGCCGCCGTGCACAGGTCCCCCGGATGGATGCAGACCGAAAGCTGCCCCGGCAGGTCCTCCACCTCCACCCGGCCGCGGCTTTCGAGAGCCGGTTTGAGCTGGTACAGCCCGTCCATGGCCGTGGCATAGCCCCGCACCCAGCAGCGGTTGCGGCGGGTGCAGGTCTTGCAGGTGGTGCGGGCGACGTGCTCCACCACAAAGTCAAAGTTTTCGCCCCGCGGCGGCATCTGCCGCGTGCAGACGGCGTTGACGGTCTCGGCAATATCGCTGAGGGTATCGGCCACGCTGGAAAGCCGCCGCGCCGCCCCGCTCAGCCCCTGCGCCTGGGCCGGGGGCGCGGGTGCCGGGAACACGGCCCGCAGCCACGCGCCGGGCAAAGCCAGCGCCGCGCAGGCCCCCAGGCCCCCGCCCACCGCCAGCGGCAGCACCCCCGCCGCGTTGGGGGCGGCCAGCGCCCCCAGCGTGCAGCCCGCGACGAACACCCCCGCACAGCGCCAGCGTTCGCCGGGGTACAGGCAGGCCGCCGCCAGGCTGCCCAGCGCCACCGCCAGTGCCGCATAGCACAGGTCCGGGCTGGCCGACGTGATGGCCGCCGCAAACGCGATGCTGAGCACCGCCGTCTGTTCCAGCGTGCCCGCTATGGCCGCGCACAGGCCCGCCGCTGCGGCCAGCGCCAGGCCCGGAACCAAAGGCCCTGCGGCAAAGCGCTGCAGGCAGGCCACCCCCACGGCCAGCCACAGGCAGGCCCCCTGCGCCTGCCGCACGGGAAAATGTACGAACGCCCAGCCAAACCCCGCCGCCAGCAGCGCGGTGCATCCCGTGGCGGCGAGCTGCGCGGGATCGAGGATGCCCCCCGCGAAAAAAAGTTCCATGGCCTGCACGGCCAACAGCGCAAGGCAGCCGGCCAGCGCACCGGTGCGGGCTTTGCCGCCGCTCAGCCACCGCCCCGCCACGGCAGCCGCCAGCGCCCCCGCCAGTTTGAGCCCCATCCCCAGGGGTTGAAAGACCAGGCTGGACGCCAGCGCCCCCGCGCCCGCAGCCAGCAAGTAACCGGGCGGGCAGCCGATGACCAGCGCCAGCCCGAACGGCGCGGCCCCGCCATAGACCTGCCCGGCCCCCAGCACCAGCCCGGTGCAGGCCGCGGCCCCCTGCCACAGCAGCGCCGAAGTCCGCGCCCCCGCGGGCAGCAGCGCACCGGCGTCCAGCGCCGGAAGATGTAGATTCTCCTTGGTAAACACAGCCATAAGATCGGTTCCCCCTTTATGTTCTATGCCGTACGGTGCCTGCACTATACCACGGGGCAAACGGTACTTTTTGCCGCAGGCCGGGGAAACCCGAAAATCAGTGGGAAAGACTGCAAAAGCCCGCCGGGCGGACACGCTGCGCCGAAAAGGCTGAAAAAAGCTTCCTTCTTTGCAAAGAAGGAAGCGAAGAAATTCCAAACAGGCTTGACCGCTGTCGGTTCGGCAGCAAAAAACGTCCCCACCGGCGGACGTGCCGCCGGTGGGGGTCGATGAAAGTGATAAAAATAGTCGGACGGGATGCGGGCGGCTGTTCTGCGCAGGGCTGTGCCCTTACCCCGCAGCCCATGCTTTTGCGCGGGCCGGTTCCTTTCCCTCGCAATCCAACCAATCTTTTTGAGCGGGCCTGCGGCCCGCGGTCCACCTTATTTATTATCTATTATCTATTATCTTTTATCTATTCTCCGCTTCCAGCCCGAAGTATTCGCACAAACACTGGTAGTACAGTTCCGCCGCCGCGGCGCAGCCCTCGTCCCCGGCCAGCAGGTCCATGTCCGACGGGCTGCTGATGAAGCCTTCTTCGCACAGCACGGCCGGGCAGCCGCAGGCTTCCAGCACGGTGAAGGTGGGGTCGCTGCGGGGGGTGGAATCGGTGGATTCGTAGATCTGCTTCTGGTTGTTGCCGTCATAATATAAGTACCGCACGCCGTTGGCGCCCCGCAGCCGCAGCCCCAGGTCCCCGAACGCCTGGGCGGCCAGCGTGCCGAAGCGCAGGCTTTCGGCGTTGGTGGCAAGGTCCGGCGGCGCGGCGTAGCACTCGAAGCCCGACGTTTCGCTGCTGCCGTCGCAGTTCAGATGGATCGAGAGCAAAAACTCCGCCCCCGCGTCGCGGGCCGCCGCGCCCCGTTCGCTGGGCTTCCGGTAGGCGGTGCCGTCGGCGGTCAGCATCGGCGCAAAGCGGCCGTCCGCTTCCAGCAGGTCGTAAAGCGCCTGGGCGGTCGCCAGCGTGACTTCGCTTTCGCGCAGGCCGTTGGCCTCGCTGCCGTAGTCCTCCGCCCCGATGGACGGATTCACCCCGCCGTGGCCGGGGTCGATGGCCACCACGATGCGCCCGTCCCCCGCCCCGGCCAGCCCGGCCGCCATGCCGCCGGCATCCTGCCCGGCGCTGCCCGCCGGGTCCGCGGCCGTGGTGCGGTCCTGCCCCGCCGTGCGGGCCGGGTGGTTGTACCACACCACATAGGCCGCCGCCGACGCCAGCACCAGCGCCGCCAAGGCGAACAGCAGCCGCCGCGCCCGGCGCCGCCTGCGGCGGCGTGCCCAACTGACATAGGTGGCGGGTTCCGGCGCGCGGCGCACGGGCTGTTCGTAATGGACGATCCGGGCTTTGGCCATAGGGCGGCTCCTTTCCTGCAAGGGGGTTACACTTCCGATGGGAACATCCTAACACGGGATTGTGTCCAAGTTGTGTCCGAGTTGTAACGCCGCGCAAAAAATGTCGGTTTTTGGAAGAAGATTTCCCTGCGCAAAGCTGGGGTTTGTCCAAATTTATACAAAATATAGCGCAGTACCGCGTTTCGTCGGTTTTTGTCGAACGCTTTTGCGCTGCCAAATATTGACAATATTACCATCTTCTCGTATAATAACTACAAGAAATTGCGCGAGGGGACACGATCCCCCACCATATTTTGCAAACGCCGCCGCGTGGCGGCACAGGAGGTTCATCATGATTTCTACCGGGATCGTCCGCCACATTGATTCGCTGGGCCGCGTGGTGCTGCCCAAGGAACTGCGCCGCACGTTCGGGATCAACGCCGATACGCCGCTGGAGATCCTGACCGAAGGCGACGCCATCCTGCTGCGGAAATACCGCCCGGCCGACGCCTGCGCCCTGTGCGGCGAGGTCGCGCCCGGCTCGGTGGAGCTGCACGGCAAGTTCGTCTGTCCCCGCTGCCGCGCCGCACTGGCCGGGAAATGACCCGTCCCCGGGGGACGGCCGCCGCGCCTGGCCCCGCAGCCTGCTTTCGGCGTCATTTCGTGGATTCTTGAAGAAAACGACAAAAATACAGGCCGCTGCCCAAAGGGCAGCGGCCTGTGCTCAGTCTGTCGGAAAAGATTCAAAATCCGTTGCCAGCGGCGGACACTGCACCCGCAGGCGCGTTTCGGAGGCCAACCGGGCCGTAAGGCCCGGCTCTTAGGCCGGAGATTGCGCCGACGCTGGCAACACATACAGGGAAATTTTGCGGCAAATTGTGTATGAGGCCACAGGCCGATTGCGCGATTTGCCGCAAAATTTTGTCGAAGGGGAATCCAAAGGGCTGCGGAGCCGCGCGCCGCCTGCGGCGGATGCAGCAAGGCGGAGCAGGGGCAGCGGTCGCAGAACGCAAGCGCCGCTTAAAGCGCGCGCTGCGGGATGCGGGAACCGCAACCCGTTAAACAGGAGCGTCAGGCACCGCCGCGCGCGACTGTTGCCCCTTTTGCAGCGTGTTGAGAAACTCGACACGCTGCGGTTTCACGCCCCCTGGCTGGGGTCGTGCATGGCTTCCTCGGCGTTTTTGATCAGGTTCAACAGGCTGGTGGCGTGGCGGGGATAGTCGTGGGTCAGCCGTTCGGTGGTCAGCGCGCGGGTGGCCGGGTCGCTGCTGGGGCGGGTGCCGTCCTCGCCGCGCAGCAGGGCGGTCAGGTCGGCTTCGGTCAGGCGCATGGCGGCGTCGGCCCCCGCCTGCCAACGCGCGCCGCGCACCCGGAACATACCGGCCACGTTGCGGGGCGATGCGTCGTGCAGTTGGCGGAACATCTTGTACACAGCCAGCATCAGGTAGCGGCTGACCGCCGTGACGAGCTGCTTGTCCCCGCTTTCCTGCAATTTATCGTACAAAATATCCAGCGAGTTGCCGATCAGCTTTTTATACATGGTGGGCAGCACGCTGCCGCGGTAGACGCTGCCGCTGGTGCTGGAACCTGCGCCGGGCAGGTCCTCCACCCGGATGGTCTGGCCGCTGCGCTCGGCGCTGCGGCCCAGCAGGTAGTCGCAGCTTACGTCGTAGTAGTCCGCCACCTGGACCACGAACGCCAGGCTGCACTCGCGGATGCCTTTTTCATAATGGGAGAGCTGCGCCTGGCTGATGCCCAGCTCCTGCGCCGCCTGTTTTTGTGTGATGCCCCGTTCTTTACGCAGCAGCGTAAGAATACGGCTGAATTCGTTGGCCATATCCATCCTCTTTCGCGGCGGGTCCCACCGGCGCAGGGCGCGCCGGGCCGCCGGGACCGGCCAGCCTGTAGTTTCTACGTGCTGTATATTATATTCGTCAAAAAACACTTTGTAAACCCGGCTTTCGGCACGATCTGCCCCATTTTTTGCGCCGCTTTGGGCCGTTTTGGCCCGCGCGCCCACATCTTGGGGCTGGCGGCGCGGCGCGGGGTATAAATATTGTGGGCGCTGCGGGCGCGCGCGGACGACGGGCTTTATTTTGTAACCAAACTGTAATGTTTTTTCCTTGCGGCGGGGGCCGTTTTGGGGTATGCTGGTAAGGTAGTTTATTATGGGGTAATGTGGGTGTACCGCCTGTTCCCCCTTAAGGAAAGTGAGAAACACCGTGAAATATTACAAGCTGCATCTGATCCGCCACGGCCTGACCGCCGGGAACCTGCAGGGGCTGTACATAGGCAGCGGCACCGACCTGCCGCTGTGCGACGAGGGCCGCGCCCAGTTGCAGGAGTTGAAAGCGCAGTTCCGTTACCCGGACGTGCCGCTGGTGTTCACCAGCCCGATGCTGCGCGCCACCCAGACGGCGGAACTGCTGTTCCCCGGCGCGCGGCAGATCGAACTGCAGGACCTGCGGGAGATGGCCTTTGGCAAGTTCGAGGGGCGGCCGCTGACCGAACTGGTGAAGGACCCGGAGTTCGCCCAGTGGATGGACCCCACCAGCCGCACGGTGCCCGCGGGCGCCGAGGGGCGGCAGGCGTTTTTTGAGCGCACGTCGGGCATGCTGATGAAGATGTTCGAGTACCTGCTGCGCACCCACACCAAGGAAGCGGCCTGCGTGACCCACGGCGGCGTCATCATGAACATGCTGGCGCAGCACGCGCTGCCCTTCCGCAAGCCGGAGGAATGGATGACCGACCCCGGCGCGGGCTACAGCCTGCGGCTGGACGCCGAGATGTGGATGCGGGACCACCTGGCCGAAGCCTACGATGTGGTGCCGCTGGGCTATCTGGACAGCGTGGAAGAATAAACCAAATGCGTCCCCGGGCGGGGGCGGCGTTGGCGCTTTGCGGCGCGGCGCTGTCACTCGCGCGGGGACGTGTGCTTTTTCGGCAAAAAATCAGAGTGCGCCTCTTGCGCGGTCAAGGGCGGATATGGTATACTGAGGGGCAAAATTGGGGCTTTTCTCTGTTTTCGACCCCGTAAAAAAGGAGGAATCTTCTGTATGAAACTGAAACACCCTGTATGCGCCGCCCTGGCCCTGACTGCGATGGCGGCCCTGACCGCCTGCAGCACGCCCGGCGCTGACACCGGCAGCGCGTCCGCCGATACCGGCAGCGCCAGCAGCACCGAGAGCACTGCCGAAGAACCGGCCGCCAGCGATTCCGGCGAGGACATCGTAGCCGAGGACAGCTACGGCGAAGGCCGCATCGGCGACACGATGCACACCTACTTCTTCGACTACAAAGTAAACGACGCCTACACCTGCACCGAATTTGCGGGCGCCACCCCCGCCGAGGGCAACATCTTCCTGGTCGCGGACGTGACCGTTCACAACACCGGCAGCTCCAGCGTCGAGATGTACGACACCGACTTCCAGGCACAGTGGGGGTCCGAGGGTGAGGAAGATTTCCGCGTACCGATCACCTACGACACCGAAAACCTGGCCGATCTTCCGGTTTTGAGCGACGAGCAGCTTCCCTCCACCTACACGCTGGGCGTGGACGAGGAGCGCACCGGCCTGCTGGTCTACGAAGTGCCGTCCGGGTATCAGGATTTCTCCATCTCCTACCAGGAGCTGTTCGACGATGATTCCTCCGGCGACACCTTCTTCGTGTTCTTCACGGCCCAGCCCCAGGATGCCGCTGCGGGCGGCGACGTCAGCGCCGTGTGAGCCGGGCTTACTTTCTTGGAAAGAAAGTAAGCAAAGAACTTTCAACTAAAATCGCACATCCGTGCGATTTTGGGGAAAGCAACATACCATTGTAAATACATACAGCAAAATCCCCGCCCCCGGCAGGAACTACCTGCCGGGGGCGGGGTCATTTTATGGAGTTTATAAGAGTTGCGCGCGGGCGCGGCGGCGTTATTCCGCGGTGCTCTCGCTCGACGCGGCTTCGGCGCCTTCTTCCCCGCCCTCCTCGCTGGCGTTGGGGTCTATGCCCGCTTCAGTCAGGATGGCTTCGCTGTCCGCGATGGTCTGGTTCAACTGGTCCAGCGTGGCCTGCGCCTCGTCCCGCTTGGCGATCAGGTCGGCGTTCTCGCTGTCCTCCTCCAGGGCGGCCTGCGCTTCGTCCAGGGCGGTCTGGGCTTCTTCCAACTGAGCCCTGGCGGCGTCCAGGGCCGCCTGCGCGTCGATGATTTTCTGCTGCTTCTGGAACTCGGCTTCGGCTGCCGCGGCGGCTTCGTCGCTGACGCCGCTTTCCAGCAGCGCCGGTTTGGCGGGCAGCGTCTGTTCCGTGCCGTCCGCGCCGGTCAGGCGCAGGCTCTGGCCGTAGTAGCCGCCCCACACCGCAATAAAGCTCTTGCCGGGGCTGACGACCAGCGGGGAACCGTCGGCCGTCGTAAGCTGCAGCGGGGCGGTGGCGTCCTCCTTGCTCCAGCGGATGGCCTCCCACCCGCCGCCGGTCAGGTAGATGCCGTCACCGCCGGTCAGTTCATATTCGCGGGTATAGCCGTCGTCCTTGATGCCGCTGGACGCATACAGCACGAACACGTTGGTAAAGGCCACCTGCTGGCCGTTGTCGGCGTCGGTGGTGGGGGAGCCGTCGGCGTTGGTCTTGACGTACAGCCCGGTATCGGGCACAAAGTTCAGTTGTTCGCTGTCGTCGGCCGAGAACGTCACCGTCAGGCTGGTGGCGTTGCGGTCGCTTTCGGCCACGGCCGGGCGTTCCCCAAACAGGAACAGCGGCGTGTTGGCCCCGTCCAGCGATGCGCCGTACTGTTCCAGCCCGGCGCGGATCAGGTCGGCGGTGGTGTACCAGCAGTTTTCTTCCTGGTAGCCCGCGTTCTGGCGGTCCTGGTCAAAGGCAAAGGCCGCCTTGCCGATGTGGTAGCCGTCCAGGTCCTGATAGCTCAGCGTGTTGAGCAGGTTGGACGCATAGATATTTTTGTTGATGTGTACGGGCAGGGCGTTCAGCGGCAGCGCAAACTGCAGCAGCAGGTCGCGCCCCGGCCCCACCGGCCCCACCTTGCTGATGGAATCCACATTGCTGTACAGGGCCATCAGGCTGGCGGTGGTGCCTTCGGTCACGCCTTCCACCAGCACGTCGGCGCTCGAAAGACCCCACTGCGGGGCCGCGCCGGTCAGGGTGCGCAGCGTGACCGCCACCGGGCGGCGGTTGGTGTAGTCGGCGTCCGTCAGCCCGGTCAGGGGGTTGGGCGTCGGCTCGGCCTCCGGCGTAGGCGACGGCGTCGCCGTGGCCGCCGGTTCGGACGGGGCGCTGCCCGCGCCGCCGGCGCACCCGCCCAGCAGCAGGCCCGCCAGCAGGGCGGCGGTCAGGCCCATAGCCTGGATGGTTCGTTTCATAGTGGAAGGTTCCTTTCAAAAGAAGCAGCGCAGCCCGCGCCGGGGCGGACTGCGCTGGGGTATGCGGGTTCGGTCCGGGGGATCAGCCCACGGCGTCAGGGTCTACGCCGTCATCGGCTTCGCCGGTCCCGGTGGCGTTGTTGGTCAGGTCGTCGGTACTCATGCCCAGGGTCTCGCCGGCCTCGGCATCGTCCTCCACATAGTCGTTCTCATACGTCTTGGTGGTGGTGTCTTCCAGGTCCATGTCGGCCAGGGTCGTGTGCATAAAGTTCTCGGCGTAGTCCACGTCGGTCACGGCCACATAGCTCTTGCCGGTGTTCACGTCCAGCAGGGTGTCGCTGCACTGGCCGTCCTCGGTCAGGTAGTACAGGCGCAGGACTTCCTGCGGGGTGCCTTTCTGCCAGTAGATCTTCTCGCACTTGCCGCCGTAGCAGTAGTAGCCGATGCCGCCCCAGGCGTACTCAGCGTACTGCAGGTCCTTGGCCTCGTGGCCGGGGTAGGTGTGGATGTCGGTGTACAGGACCAGCACGTTGGGGAAGGTCAGCGTGGTGCCGCTGGCTTCGTCCACAGTGTCGCGCCAGACGCCGTCGCTGTAGTTCTGCTGCATGGTGTAGGTGTTGGTGGAAGCATCATACAGGAAGCGGGTCTTGTAAGACGGGCTGTGCTCGATCTCGATGTATTCGCCGTCGGTGACAACGGGGCCGTACTTATCGCTGTAGGCGCTGTCCAGGCTGTTGGACAGGTCGCGGGTCTCGCCGGTGCGGTAGTCCACGAAGTTGAAGAAGGTGGAGTTATAGGTGCGGTCCATGTCGATGTTGTTTTCCTGGATATACTCGGCCAGCAGGTCGGAGTTCATATACAGGGTGTGTTCGGTGGCAAGGGTGCCGTTGCTGTGGGAAGCGCCGGCCCAGTTGACGCGGTCCTCGTCACGGTAGCCCCAGTTGCCCACGTCGTTGATGTTCAGGTTGCCGTAGCTGTAGTCGATGGCATACTGCTGCATGACCACGGACTGGCCTTCATGGACATAGAGAGCCTGCCAGGGCAGGATCAGGCGGAAGAACTGGTCGCGGCCGGAACGCACGGGACCGATCTCGCCCACGTCGGAGAAATCGGTGTACAGGGGCATGAAACGGGTGATGCCGCCCTCGACCTTGATCTCGAACAGGATGTCCGCTTTGGACAGGCCGCGCTGGGGGCGGGCCGCCACGATGTTGTTGACCATGACGGCCGTGATGCGCTGGTTCTTGTAATCATCGCCCTGCGGTTCGCCGGTCAGGACGTTGGCCTCGTAGGGGGGCAGGGTGGGTTCCGGGGTAGCGGTGGCTTCCGGCGCAGCGGTGGGCGCGGGTTGTTCGTCGCCGCCCTTTTTGCAGGCGGCCAGCGCCACGCAGAGCGACAGAAGAGCCACAGCGATCAGCAGTTTCCGTTTCATTCGCAGTTCCTCTTTTCTTTTTGTTCCATCCATACGGACTGGTTGCCGATGTTAGTTGGTTCTATTGTAGCGGTTTCCGGGGCATTTGTAAAGACTTCTGCCGCAGTACGGCAGAATTTTACATTTTTTGTCCGGGATTTTTTAAGGGCGGCGGATGGGCGGGGGCTTGAGTTCTGCCGCGCAGAGGGTTCTACGGCCCGAACCCTTCCGGGCTATGGGGATGTTCCTGACCCTTCCGTCTGCCTGCGGCAGACACCTCCCCTAAAAGGGGAGGCTTTTACTCTACTACCCCTTAACGGTTTTTCCCCTAAGGGGAGGCTTTTCCTCTACTACCCGTCAAAGGCTCCCCTTTAGGGGCTGTGGAGTCGAGCGCCGCCTGCGGCTTTCTATGTTGTTGCTCACCTAAAGGCTCCCCTTTTAGGGGAGCTGGCCGCGCAGCGGCCTGAGGGGTCTTGCATCCCGGCTACGCTGCACCTGCCGGGACGCAGCCACGGCGGGGTCAAGCCCCCGCCCTACAAACCAACGAAAACGGGATGTTTTGTTTTTGGCGGTACGGCAGAATGTGTGTGGGGGCGCGAGTTTCCCGGTATGTTATGCCTTCCGGGAAGTGCAGAACCCTTCCGTCTGCCTGCGGCAGACACCTCCCCTACGAGGGGAGGCTTTTACTCTACCACCCGTCAAAGGCTCCCCTTTAGGGGCCGCGGAGTCGAGCGCCGCCTGCGACTTTCTATGTTGTTGCTCACCTAAAGGCTCCCCTTTTAGGGGAGCTGGCCGCGCAGCGGCCTGAGGGGTTTTGTTGCCCGGCTGCGCTGCACCTGCCGGGACACACCCGCGGCGGGGTCAAGACCCCGCCCTACAAACCAACGAAAACGGGATATTTTGTTTTTGACGGTACGGCAGGATGTGGGCGCGAAAATATCCCGGTATGTTGTGCCTTCCGGGAAGTGCAAAACCCTTCCGTCTGCTTCGCAGACACCTCCCCTACGAGGGGAGGCTTTTACTCTACCACCCGTCAAAGGCTCCCCTTTAGGGGCCGCGGAGTCGAGCGCCGCCTGCAGCTTCCTGTGTTGTGACCCACTCAAAGGCTCCCCTTTTAGGGGAGCTGGATGCGCCCACAGGCGCAGACTGAGGGGTCCCGTTTCCCAGCGCCACACACCTTCCGGGACGCGCCCCCATTCGAGCGGGCCGCACGGCCCGCGATCCACCATATTTATTATCTATTATCTTTTATCTATTCTCTTTATTTTTCCATTTCCCCGCGCGTTTGCAGCCAGTATTCCCCCATGCTCGCGCCGGGCCGGCCTGTGCACTCGTCGCACAGGTATCCCCCCAGCGCCGCGCCCGCCGGGTCCCATGCAAGCGCCTGCGCTTCGGTCTCAAACTCCACCTCGGCATACCAGAATGCCGTGGGCTGCCCCGGGTCCACACAGTTCACTTCCAGCGTCAGCCCGCCGGGCAGCGCGTAGCCCCGCCGCTCTTTATGGATCAGCGGTTTGCCGATCAGCCGCTCCAGCTTCGCAAAAAGCTCCGCGTCGATCTCGGTCTCGATCTCCTCCCGGCTCAGGGTCCCCGCCCCCTTGAAGCAGAGCACCAGCGCCGTCGGCCCGCCCGCCAGCGCTTCCCGCCGGATGCGCACCGTCGGCCGCACGCTGATATAGCCCTGGTCCATCTGGTAGCGTTCGGTCTCCCGCAGGCCGTCAGGCCAGCCCGCCACCATCCATTTGCGTTCGATCTCCATGGTGATCCCCTCCCAAAAGGCGGCAAAACCGCCGTTTTTTCATGCCTTATCAGTATAACACATCCGGCTTGCCGGGACGATGGACATTTTCGCCAGTTTTCCCAATAGATTTATATGGGATTTGAGCAGTTCGCCAGTTGCATTTCTGCACGGCAGCCCGTATAATAAGGCATAACAGCGCGGGCGTTGCGAAGGTGTTTCGCAGCGCCCTTTCCTGTAAAAGCGTTTGACCGGTAAAGAGCGTTTGATGTAAGGAGTATGTAGTTATGGCAGCAACCGTCATGGAACTTTACGGCAGCAAGGTCTTTAACGAGCATGAGATGCGCGAGCGTCTGCCCAGCTCCACTTACAAGAGCCTGAAGGCGACCATTGAAAACGGCCAGCCCCTGGACCTGGAAGTGGCGAACGTGGTCGCCAGCGTTATGAAACGCTGGGCCATCGAGCTGGGCGCCACCCATTACACCCACTGGTTCCAGCCCCTGACCGGCATCACCAGTGAAAAGCA
>QAKI01000016.1 GCA_003343905.1 Subdoligranulum variabile | reverse complement strand
CCCCTGCAAGGGGCGGCCCGCCGCGCTGTTTACTCGGGCTTGTCGGGTTTGTCCGCGCCGAATTCCAGATAGTGCTGGGGGTCCCAGCCGCACAGGGCGGCCATGCGTTCCAGCAGCGTTTCGCCCTGGGCGTGCAGGTCGTCCAGCAGCACGTCCCCGGCGATGCGCCCGCCGTGCAGGATCAGCGCCCGGTCCAAAAACTGCTCCACATCGTCCAGATAGTGGGTGCAAAGCAGGATCGTTTCCTCGCCGTGGAGCGCGCCGCTCATCAGCTTGATGCAGTCCCGGCGGGTGAAGGGGTCCTTGCCCAGAAACGGCTCGTCCATCAGGTAGTAGGCGGCCCGCCTGCCGAAGCCCGCGGCCAGTTCCACCCGCGCGCGCTGCCCGGTGGAAAGCTGCCCGATCACACTGGCCCCGTCCAGCGAGAAAAACTTCAAGAAGTTGTCGTACCGCGCCGGGTCAAAGGCGGGGTTCAGGTCGGCCAGCATCGCGCCGTACTCGGCCACCGTCAGGCCGGGGTAGTAGCTGCCCTCGCCGGTGATGTAGCTGATGCGCTGGTACTGGGCGCGGGCGGGCTTGCCGTCGAACAGGGCTTCGCCTTTGGCGGGCAGCAGCCCGGCCATGGCCCGCAGCAGGGTGGTCTTGCCTGCGCCGTTCTCGCCCAGGATGCCCACCACCTGCCCGTCGGGAATGGTGAAATCAGCCCCCAGCAGGCCCACGGTCTTGCCGTGCCGCCGCCAGGTCTTTTGCAGATTTTTGACTTCGATCATGCGCGATACCCCCTGTCCTGCGGCAATGTGGTAAAAGCGAACCGGCCATTTTCGCGGTGCGGGTTCTCCCAGTAGGGGCCGTTGCCGGTGTTAATCGTGCCGCTGTAGGTCATGTGACCGGTAGTCAAATCGTAGGCGGCCAGTTCCAGATAGCCCGAAAGCGGTGCGTATCCGTCATACCAATACTGGTAGGTATTGCCTTTTACATAGGCTGTCAGTATTCCGTCGCCTGCTTCGTTCAGCACGGCGGCATCTGTGTTGCCGTTGTTTTCCAAAACCTGTGCTATGGTGAACTTGCCGTTCTCCACCCGCAGGATGGCAAGGGAATATCCCGTGGAAATCATGGCGTCCCGGAGGTCGGTGCGGGGCAGTAACGTGGGGGTGACGAGGTCGGCGTCCGGCAGGCTGCCCAGTTCCCGGTGATCGGACAACTGCCCGGCGGAAGTCACCAGATCGGCACACAGGATGCCGTCGTTGTTCTGGTACAGCAGCAGGGTGAATCCGTTCTGCATCTCGGCGGCAGCCAGGGCGGTCTTGGCGTCTGCGGGGCAGTAGAAGGGCGTCAGGGTGCCGAACTCGGTGGAAGCGCAAAGTACGTCTTTGTCATACATCTTGCCGTCACGGGGCAGTGCGCGGATCTCCTCGTCCGTCAGGCCGTGGACGCGGTAAAGCCCCGGCTGCCGCCCGCCCAACTCCTGCTCCCAGCACAGGACATAGTCGTTGCCCAACTGCAGGGTGGTGGCGTTGACCGGGTAGGAAGGAAAGGCTTCCTGCAGGGCGAGGCGTTCTTCCGTGGAAAGGGGCCGGGTACGGGGTTCGTCCCATCCATAATCGTAGTTGTAACCGGTTTCACTGGTGTCGCTGTCAAGGGCTGTGACTGCCACGGCCTCGTCCAGCGTGAGATCTCCGGCGGCCAGCCGCACAAGGGTCCCGTCCGGCATCGTCAGCGTATACATACAGCGCAAGGGACTGTAAATGGTGGCGGAGATGGTCCGCCCACCGCTGGAATCAATGCCGACAACGGTGGCGACGTCGTTGGCATCGTCGCGGGATTCCGGCGGAAGAACGTAGTTTTGGATCACCAGAATTTGGTTAAGGTAGAGCATCTGCGGGTCGTCAAAGCGGAAATCGGTCTGCAAGACGCCGTCCTCCAGATGGAAATATAAAGTATCATAGGAGCGGGTCCAACCGACAGTGCCGTCCAGCGTGAAGCCCTGCAGGTCTTGGGCCGCGTTCCCGATGCGGTCGGTCAGGGTCAGGCCGATGGTGGTCCAGCCCGTGCGCAGCCAGACGGTGGCAGCAGCCACCACAACAACGGCCGCGGCTCCCAGCAGGGCCAGCCCGCGCAGCGGGCGTTTGGGTTTGCCTTTCATGGAAAAATTCCTCCTTTCCTTATGCGGTCTCGGCGCGGCGGATGGCCCGCAGCGCCAGAAATGGCGGTATGCTGGGGCGGATTACTCCTTCCAAAAAGGCTTCATCGTGCTGTGCCTGAAGTTGTTCGACTTGCAGGATTACCATGCAGGCACCCCCGCATACCACGCCGATGAGGAACGCTACGGCCCGCCGCCAGCCCTTGTGCAGCCGCACAGCGGTCAGCAGCAGGGCGGCGGCCAGCAGGGTGAACACCAGCATGGCGGTGTGTTCCGGTCGGCGGGGAATCAGCCAGTAGAATCCCCGGTTCATAATCAGCTGCTCATACAGCGTGGTCGGGGGGATCTGTTGGCCGGTCTGCTGCATCACGACGGCGTTTTCCATCACCTGCACCGGGAAAAAGTACAGGACATACAGCACCAACTGCAACGCGACGAAACCCAACTGCAAAACAGCGGCGGTCATTACCTGCCCCGCCAGCCGGGCGGCAGGCGAAAGGGGCATCGTCAGCCAGGTATAGCTGCATTTGGCCCGTTTCTGGTCGTTGATGGCAGGCCCGGCCAGCAGCCCCGCCAGCAAAAAGAACGCTAAAAACAGTTCAAACTGCCAGCCTTTTTCGTAGTAACGGGCCAGCCCGGCGCCCTGTTGGTCGGGGACCTGTGTTTGAAACAGCAGCACGGCCAACTGTTGCACGGCGAACACCGCGCACAGGATGCCGTAGGGGCGGCGGGCCATGCGCCAGTTCCACGCAGCCAGCGATAGAATGGGTCTCATACGCATACACTCCTTTTTTCTTTTGGTTTTGGGTTTGTTGTATTGGTTGTATTACGGGAATCATACAGTAAGGGAAAAACAAAAGCCTTGCCGCCTGGAAGGTGTCCATAGCGGTGATATGGTTCTGCGGGACGGCAACCCGTTTTCGGGCGTACTGTAGGGCGGGGTCTTGACCCCGCCGTGGGGGCGACGCGGCAAGTGGAACGCGGCCCGAAGTTGCAAGACCCCTCAGTCTGCGCCTGCGGCGCATCCAGCTCCCCTCGCAGGGGAGCCTTTAGCGGGCAGTAGAGTAAAGCCTCCCCTTTTAGGGGAGGTGGCTGCCGCAGGCAGACGGAAGGGTTTTGCACCTTCCGTTTGCCCGGAACCTTACCGGTAACAAGAATGCGGCGGGCCAAGACCCCACCCTACAAATGCCGGGCACCGCCCGGCGAACCGGGGGGACGTGGCACCGGCGGGAACGCCCGCCCCCATACAAACCACCGCAAACGGCACGTTTTTATGGTAGACGTTCCGGCAGGTTGTAGGGGCCGCCTGTAGGCGGCCCGTGGGTGTTCCCGGCGGCAACGCGGTTCTGCGGGATGGCAACCCGTTTTCGGGCGTACTGTAGGGCGGGGTCTTGACCCCGCCGCAGGCACCGCCCGGTTTGCAGGAACCCCTGCATCTTCTGCTAATCCGCGCGCCCCGTCACCCATCATCCCCCCAAACCTCGCTCACCAGGCCAATGACCTTGCGGTAACTCAAATGGTTGGCTTGGGCTTCGGCCACAAACCGCTCCACCAGCCCGCGGGTCATCTCCTCGTCGATGGCCGCCCGCAGCGCCGGGGTCAGGTGTACCACGCTGCCCGCGTTGCCGTCGGTGCGCACATAGCCTTCCTCGGTCATCAGGCGGTAGGCTTTCTGGGCCGTGTTGGGGTTGATGCCGGTCTGGGCTGCCAGTTCCCGGCGGCTGGGCATCGGGTCGCCGTCCTGCACGGCCCCCAGCAAGATCTGCCGTTTCAGGTATTCGGCGATCTGCTGATACACCGGCGCGCGGTCATGGAACCGCACGCCGCGAAAATTTACCATGAGATCGCCTGCCTTTCTGTGGGATTTGAGTGTATTATACGCATAGTACACGCGCCCTGTCAACCGCCCGGCGGCGTCTTTGTGCAGTCTGACGGCAATACCGCCCAAAACTTGTGCAGAATATACAAGGCTCGCGCCGAAAGTTGTAAAAATTACGTCCTACGGCGGGAAATACTTCCCTTTTGGGCGCGGAATGTGATATACTGACGATACATATTCAATTTTTGTGCGGAGTGCCAAAACGCCGCGCCCCTTTTCCGGGGCGGCGCGTCCCTGCCCGCCCAAGGAGGTCTTACTGATGAAAAAACGACTGCTCGCACTGATCCCCCTGCTGGCGTTCTGCCTGACGCTGTACCCGTCTGCGGCTTTGGCGGCGGCAAACACCCGGGCGGGCGGCATGCGGCCCGCCGCGTCCGCCACGGTGCGGGCGACACAGGGGACCGAGGACACCGCCGCACTGACGGTGGGCGGTGTGGACGTTCTGGCTGGCGGCTTCTGGACAACGGACAGCGAGACCGGCGCGCTGGCGGACTGCAAAGAAACCGAAAACTGGAATGTTCGGTATGACGCGGCATCTGCCACGCTGACGCTGCGCGATGCCACGATCAAGGGCGCGCAGACGGCCGGGCGCGCCCAGACCGGGAACGGCGCGGGCATTTATGTGAAAACCAGCGGCTCGGCCTCCGTGCTGACGATCGTGCTGGAAGGGGAAAACCAAATCTCCGGGACGTATGGGATCTATGTGGAAACCTCGGCAAACTCTGCTGCCGGACTGGCCATCCGGGGCGGCAGTCTGACCGCCAGCGGCACAAAGGCGGGGATCTTCTATTCGCTTGGGGAAGAAACTGCCGCGCCCGGTGCACGTGCAGCGGCCCCCGAGCTGACTGTCGGTGATAACGCTGTGGTACGGGCGAGCGGGATCACCACGGATAGAGAAGAAAACCCCAAGCCGGCCATAACAGCCGCGGCTGGAAATGGCGGCATCGTTTTTGACGGTGCCGCTGGGACCGTGTACGGCGCTGTGACCTTGCAGGATGATTTGACCGTCGGCGCAGGCGAGAGCCTGACGATCGGACAAGGCGTCACACTGACTACAAACGGCCATGAGGTGATTGTAAACGGCGGCACGCTGAAAGGTGAAAATATCCCTACCGAGGGCGTAGTCTACAAGGTTACAGAAGTAAAGCTGGACAAGGACAGCTTGACCCTTGATGTGGGCGGCAGTGAAAATCTCGCCGCTACCATCACGCCGAGCAATGCCACAAACAAAAATGTGACGTGGAGCAGCGATAATCAAAATGTTGCCACGGTGGAAAACGGAAAAGTCACCGCCGTAGGTGCGGGCAAGGCCACCATTACCGTTACGACCGAGGACGGCAACAAAACCGCTACCTGCGCTGTTACAGTCAATCCTATCTCGGTTACGGGTGTAACGCTGGATCAAAGTGCGCTGCCTATCTCTGTCGGCGGCAGTGCTGAACTCAAAGCAAATGTCACGCCAGAAAACGCCACCAACAAGACTGTGACATGGAGCAGTGATAATACCGCCGTAGCTACGGTGGATGCAAGCGGCAAGGTCACTGCTGTGGCTCCCGGCACGGCCACCATCACCGTCACCACCGCGGACGGCGGCAAGACCGCCAACTGCACCGTGACGGTCACCCAGCCGGTCAACGATGTGACGCTGGATAAAACTACTATGGACCTGTTTGTGGGCAACGGCGGAACCCTTACCGCCAAGATTCAGCCGGATAATGCCAGCAATAAGACTGTGGACTGGACTACCAGCAACGCAGGCGTTGCTACAGTGGATGCAAACGGCAAGGTTACTGCCGTAGGTGCGGGCAAAGCCACCATCACCGCCACCGCTGCGGATGGCAGCGAGAAAAAGGCTGCTTGCGAAGTGACCGTCACCGCCAAGACCTACACCCTCACCGCCGACCCGGCGGCCATCGGTTTCGGCAGCGTCCAGACCGGCTACAGCCAGCCCGCCGCCCAGACCGTCACCGTGAAAAACACCGGCAACCAGAACTTGAACCTCAACCAGCCCGCTGCCTCGAATTATGAGGTGGGCGCGCTGTCCAAAACGCAACTGACCCCCAACGAAACCGCTACCTTCACCCTGCGGCCCAAGGCGGGCCTGGGCGCGGGCAGCTATAACGAGAGCATCACTGTTTCCGCCAACGACGGCGCCAAAGCGGTGGTGAACGTGAACTTTGCTGTTTCGCAGCCGTCGGGCACGGCCCCCACGGCCACGCCTGCCCCCAAACCCACCCCGCTGGAACAGCATACGCTGCACTTCAACACCATGGGCGGCTTGCAGATGAACGATGTGGTGCGCGGTCTTGGCGCGCCGGTGGAACTGTGGCCCTACACCCCCGTGCGGCCCGGCTACCTGTTCCAGGGCTGGTATGCGGACGAAGCCCTGACCAAACCTGTGAGCAGCGTCGTGCTGGTGGATGATACCACCGTCTACGCCAAGTGGGCCGCCGACCCGGCCGCTGTAAGCGGCAGCGGTTCCGGCAGCGGCACGGGCGGCGGTTCGGGCAGCGGTTCGGGCGGCAAGGCCACCCCGACCCCCACGCCCAGCCCCAGCCCCACGCCGACTCCGACCCCCACGGCAACGCCTGCGCCGACCCCCACCGCGACCCCTGAACCCACCGTGACCCCGGCCCCCGAAGAGCCGGAAGATAAAGGCGGGTTCCCGGTCGTGCCGGTAGTTGCCGGTGCGGCTGCGCTGCTGGTGGTAGCGGGCGGACTGGTGTTCTATATCCGCCGCCGTTCGTAAATTTCGGCCACTGTAAATAGGCTGTGTTGTAAATAAAGGATCAAACCCCCGCGCCCTATGGCGCGGGGGTTTTTGTCTGCCGGGGTGGGGACTTTCAAGGCAACGCTCGCACCGCCTTTAACAAAACCCCTCAGGCCGCTTCGCGGCCCTGGCCGGGTTGCGGCAACGCATCATGCTGCGCGCCTTGGCGCGGCGCTTGCATTCTGCGGCCGCTGCCCCTGCTCCGTCTCGCTGCATCCGCCGCAGGCGGCGCTCGACTCCGCAGCCCCTAGAGGGGAGCCTTTAACGGGTAGTAGAGTAAAGCCTCCCCTTCCAGGGGAGGTGTCTGCCGCAGGCAGACGGAGGGGTTCGGTAAAAGGTGTACAGCAGGTAAGGGAAAAGGCGGCGGGGTCAAGACCCCGCCCTACAAACGATCCGTAAGGGGACAATTTTCCCGGTAGATGGAACACGTCCCAAAGTTGCAAGACCCCTCAGGCCGCTTCGCGGCCAGCTCCCCTGGCAGGGGAGCCTTTAAGTGGGGCGCAACCATAAAAAGCCGCCCCTTTGGTGCAGATTCCACAAATTTAACACAGAATTTTCAGAAGTTTTTCGGCTTTCGATCCTACAATAATTTCCAGAACTGTTATAACACAAAGGAGGAATCCGATTCCATGATTACGGTTGAACACCTGACCAAACGGTATGGCGATTTCACCGCAGTGGACGACATCTCATTTACCATCCAGGACGGCCACATTTACGGCTTTCTGGGGCCCAACGGTGCGGGCAAGTCCACCACGATGAACATCATGACCGGCTGCCTGGCCGCGACCAGCGGCGAAGTCAGGATCGACGGCTACGACATCTTTGAGCAGGCCCGGCAGGCCAAACGCTGCATCGGCTACCTGCCGGAGATCCCGCCCCTGTACCCCGACGAAACGCCGGAGGAATATCTGCGCTTTGTGGCGCAGGCCAAGGGCGTGCCCGCCCGCCAGATCCCCGCCGAGAGCGAGCGCGTCATGCAGGAGACCCGCCTGACCGAGATGGGTGGCCGCCTGATCCGCAACCTGTCCAAGGGCTACCGCCAGCGCGTGGGCATCGCCCAGGCGCTGCTGGGCAACCCCAAGTACATCATCCTTGACGAGCCGACCGTCGGCCTTGACCCGCTGCAGATCATCGAGATCCGCGACCTGATCCGCGAACTGGGCCAGAAGCACACGGTCATCCTGAGCTCCCATATCCTCAGCGAAGTGCAGGCCATCTGCGAAAGCGTGCTTATCATCGCCCACGGCAAGCTGGTGGCTTTCGACACGCCCCAGAATCTGGAGCAGGCCATGGCCGCCAGCAACCGCTTGAGCATCACGGCGGAAGCCAACGCGGCCCAGATGCGCGCCATCCTGGACGGCGAGCCCACCGTGGCGGAATACGCCATCGAAGGGGAGGGCGCCCCCGAAGCGCCCGCCGACGCGCTCCCGGCTGGCTCCGAACCGGCCGAAATGACCGCGGACGCGGCCCCGGCGGAAACCGTGCCCGCCCCCGAAGCGGCCGAGACCCCGGACGAAGCCGAACCGGTGGAACCGGCCGAAGAAGCGGAAGCTCTGGAAGAAGCCCCCGAAACCGCGGACGAATCCGAGCCTGCCCCCGAAGCCGCCGAAGCGGCGGAAGAAGCCGAACCCGCCCAGCCCGTATGCCGGGCCACGCTGACGCTGAACGGCGAGATGAACGCCGCCAGCCGCCGGGTGTTCTTCGCCTTTGCCAACGCGGGCTGCGCGCTGCTCCAGATGACGCCGGAGCATGCCGACCTGGAAAACATCTTTATTGAACTGACCGAGGACGAATCCGCCCAGAAAGGAGGCGCCGAAGAATGAAAGCAGTTTTCAAACATGAGATCAGCCTGTACTACCACGGGCTGCTGGCCTATGTGTTCGGGGCCTTTTTGCTGGAATTTATCGGCATCGGCGCGATGATGTACAACATCAACAGCGCCGTGGCGAACTTTGAGTATGCGCTGGGCACCTTCTGCATCAGCTTTGTGGGGCTGGTGCCCGTGCTGAGCATGCGCGTCATGGCGGAGGAAAAACGCCAAAAGACCGACCAGCTTCTTTCGCTGCTGCCCATCACCGGGACCGACATCGTGCTGGGCAAATACTTCGCCATGGTGCTGGTGTTCATCGCGCCCATGCTGGTGGCCTGCGTCTACCCGCTGATCTTCTCGCTGTACGGCGACGTGTACCTGCCCACCTCCTACGGCGCGCTGTTCGCCTTCATCTGCCTGGGCATGGCGCTGCTGGCCATCGGCATGTTCATCTCCTCGCTGACCGAATCCCAGGGCATGGCCGCCGGGCTGTGCGTGGTGGCGATGCTGTTCTGCTATTTCAGCGCCGACCTGGCAAACTACATCACGTCCACGGCGTTCAACGTGGTCGCCCTGCTGGTGCTGGCCGTCCTGCTGGCGCTGGTGGTGCGGCGGCTGACCCGTTCCGACGCGGCGGGGCTGATCGTGCTGGCGCTGTGCGTGGTGGCGGTGGCCGTCACCTGGTTCGTCAGCCCCGACTCGCTGGAAACGCTGCTGCCGGACCTGATGAGCAAACTGTCGCCCTTTGCGCGGTTCTACACCTTCGTCAACGGCGTGTTCGACGTGACGGGCATCGTCTATTTCGTCAGCGTGGCGGTATTCTTTCTGTTCCTCTGCGTGCAATCCTGGGAGAAAAAGAGGTATAACGGATGAAAATGAACTGGAAAAACAAGTGGCAGGGCATGATGGCGCGCAACCGCCAGTCCCTGAGCACCCGCACCGCCCGCGTGGGCGGCTACAGCTTTGTGCTGAGCCTTGTGGTGCTGGCGATCTTGATCGCCGTCAACGTGCTGGTCGAAAAACTGCCCGCAAGCTGGACGCAGTTTGATATTTCGGCCGCGCGGCTGTATTCCCTCACGTCGGACACCAAGGTGGTGGCCACCAACCTGCAGCAGGATGTGACGATCTACTGGATCGCCCAGGCCGGGCAGGAGGATGAAGTCATCGGCCGCCTGCTGGAACAGTACGAGGAACTGTCCGACCATATCACGGTCGCCAAGCGGGACCCCGATGTGTACCCCACCTTCGCCCAGCAGTACACCGACGAAACGGTGACCAACAACTCGCTGGTGGTGGAATCCGGCGACAAGAGCCGCTATATCGCCTATGACGATATCTACCAGGCCGATACCGACGACTACTATTCCAAGGGCACCATCGCCTATGAGTTCGACGGCGAAGGGCAGATCACCTCGGCCATCGACTATGTGGTGACCACCGACGTGCCCCAGATCTACCTGCTCAGCGGCCACGGCGAAGCGGCGCTTCCCGACGCCTTTGCCGACGAACTGACCCGCAGCAACTACGACACGGTGGAGGATTTCTCGCTGCTGAACGTGGACGCCGTGCCGGAGGACTGCGACGTGCTGCTCATCAACGCGCCCACCAGCGACCTTTCGCAGGAAGAAAGCACGATGCTGAAAGAGTACGTCCAGGGCGGCGGCAAGCTGATGGTGTTCTCCGGCCCGCAGCCGGACACCGACCTGCCCAACCTGAACAGCGTGCTGGAAAGCTACGGCGTCACGGTGGCCGACGGCGTCGTGGTGGACCCCAACCGGGACTACTACGCCTTCACCGCGCCCTATATCCTGATGCCGGAGATCCAGTCCGGCACCATCACCGACCCGCTGGTGGAGGGCAGCTACCATATGATCGTGCCCATCGCCCAGGGCCTGACCGTGGGCGATTCCACCACCGCCACCGTGACCCCGCTGCTGCAGACTTCGGCGGATTCCTTCTCGAAGCTGGCGGGCTACGCCATGTCCACCTATGACAAGGAGGACGGCGACATCGACGGCCCCTTCACGCTGGCGCTCTCCATCGAGGACAGCACCGCGGGCGGCCGCGTGGTCTGGGTGGCCAGCGACTACCTGCTGGACGCGCAGTATAACGCTTTCTCGTCCGGCGCGAACCTGGACTTTGCGATGAACAGTATGTCCTGGATGATCGGGGACACCGACGCGGTCTCCATCCGCACCAAATCCCTGAATTACAACTATCTGACCATCAGCTCCTCCTCGGCCACCTGGCTGAAGATCTGTATGATCGGCGTGGTCCCTGTCTGCTTCCTGCTGCTGGGCGTCGATGAGGTGCTGCGCAGGAGGAAAAAAGTATGAATCGCCAGAAAAAACTGCTGATCCTGGTGGGCGTGCTGGTCGCGCTGTGCGCGGTCATCGCCATCGTTTCCGGTGTGCAGAAGCACATCGACAGCATTTCCACCATTGACGAGGAGATCGTGGCCGCCGACCCCGACGCGCTGACGGCGGTCTCCTGGACGAAGGACGGCAAGAGCCTTTCCTTCACCAAGGCCGACGGCGTCTGGCAGGACGGTTCCGACGCGGCGTTCCCGGTAGATCAGGATAAAATGGCCGACTTCCTGGCCCATTTCGAGAGCGTCCACGCCAGCTTCCGCATCGACGATGTGGAGGACTTCGCCCAGTATGGCCTGGCGGACCCGTCCTGCACCATCACGCTGACCGGCCCCGACGGGGATACCGTGCTCTCGCTGGGCGACTTCTCCACGATGGACCAGAAGCGTTATGTGACGCTGGGCGACGGCACGGTCTACCTGATCGACGACGATCTGGCTGAGTACGCCGTCACCGACCGTGACGAGATGATGCGCCAGGACCTGATCCCTGACTATGACACGCTGGACGGCATCGTGGCGACCGGCGAAACGGCCTTCACCGTTGAGCACCGCCCCGACGAGGACCTGTGCTACACCGACGCCTACGAGTATTACCTCAACGAGAACGGCAGCTATGAACCGCTGGATTCCGACAAGGTGGAAGGGCTGGTCGATACCCTCAACGGCCTTGACCGCAGCGACTACGCCACCTATACCGCCGACAGCGCCACGCTGGGGGACTACGGCCTGGACGCCCCGGCGCTGACCTTCACGGTCACCACCACGCTGGACGACGCGCAGGAGAGCCACGCCCTGGCCTTTGGGCAGGACGGCGACGGCAACCACTACCTGCGCATGGATGACTCGCCCATCGTCTACCGGGTGGACGCCGACGCCTACACCGACGATGTGGCCGCAGCCGGGTATGACACCCTGCGCCCGAACGAAGTGCTGGCGCTGAACTGGGACGATGTGAAGAGCATCGACTTCACGATCGACGATGCGACCTACACCGCCGAAAAGAGCGGCGATACCTGGAAGATCGACGGCACTGAGGTGACCTTCGACGATGTGAGCAGCGCCATCGACGCGCTTTCCATCAACACCTTCAACAGCGAAACGCCCGCCAAAAAGCAGGAGATCGCCTTCACGGTCCACCTGGACAACGACGCTTACCCGGAACTGACCGTGGCGCTCTACCAGTACGACGGCGAGAACTGCCTGGCGCAGTTGGACGGCGAAACGCTGGGCCTGCTGGACCGCTCGCTGGCGGTGGACCTGACCGAGGCCGTCAACGCCATCGCGCTGGGGCTGGAATGATCCGCCCGCGCGGCTGCGCACGATAAACCGAATACTACAGAACAAGGCGGGAAGGCCCTTTTCGGGCCTTCCCGCCTTGGCGTTTCCCGGCATCCTGCCGGGTGATTTATGCAAAAAGTTCGTGGCCGCGTCAGGCCGGGTCGCTGGGGGCCTTGCCGGCATTGCGGCGCCGCACGTCGGCGCCCAGCAGGCGGTAGACGGTCGCGGTCAGGGGCACGGCCAGCAGCATACCGGCGATGCCGCCCAGCCCGCCGCCCAGCGTCACGGCGGTCAGCACCCAGATCCCCGGCAGGCCGATGGAAGTGCCCACCACGCGGGGGTAGATCAGGTTGCCTTCCAACTGCTGCAGGATGGCGATGAATACCAGAAAGCCCAACGCCTGCAGCGGGTTCACGGTCAGGATCATGAACGCGCCCACACCGGCGCCCAGGTAAGCGCCCACCACCGGCAGCAGCGCGGTGGCGCCCACCAGCGTGCCGACCATGCTGGCGTAGGGCAGGCGGAACAGCAGCATGCCCAGCGTACACAGCACGCCGATGATGATGGCCTCGGTGAACTGGCCCACAAAGAACTTGGTGAAGGTGTCGTGGGCGGTGCCCAGCACATACCAAAGCCGGTCGCAGGCGCGGGCGGGCAGGTAGGTGCTGGTCAGGGCGTGGAACTGGCGGCCCAGCCGCTCTTTACCGGCCAGCACATACAGCGCAAAGATCAGCGCGATGATGACCTGCATGACCACGCCGCCCACGCTGCTCAAAAGGCCCAGGGCGGAGTTGAACACGTTGCCCAGCCCGGAGGAAAGATGGCTCGTGATGTTTTGCAGCAGTTCCGGCCAGTTCAGGTTCAGCGAACGCAGCAGTTCTTCCAACTGGGGCAGCGTGATGTTCAGGGAATCCAGCCAGGCCAGAAAACGGTTCACGGCGGGCGGCACGCTGACCAGCAATACGCGGAAGGCATCCGCGATCTCCGGGATGATGATGACCACCAACAGGGCCAGCACGACCAGGATGATGACCAGCGCCCCCGTGATGCTGATGGCCCGCCGCGCCGGGTAGATCCTGCTGTGCGGGTCGCGCAGGGCGGGCAGCCGCTCGATGCGGGCCACCAGAATGTTCAGCACGTAGGCGATGCCGCAGCCCAGCAGAAGCGGCATCAGCAGCGAGAAGAACAGGTGTACGCCGTCCAGCAGGGCGTCGCTGTATTTGAGCAGCAGCAGGATCGCGGCGGCGGCGACCAGATAGAGCCAGGGCTTTTTGTTTCGCATGGAAGGGCTCCTTTCTGTTTCAGCGGTCCCGGCGGGCGCCGGGGGCAAAACAGTCGATGATAAAAGGTTCGCGGCGAACGCCCCGCGCAAAAAACGGCGGCGTTACAGGAACAGTTCGTTGTCCTTGCGGGCGGAACACAGCGGTTTGAGCGCCAGTTCCAGCCCGGCCAGCAGCACGGGGTTCAGCGTGCGGGCGTGTGCCGGGCACTGGGCTATGCAGCGCATGCAACTGATGCAGCGGCTGCTGTCGGTAACGCGGGGGTCGGCGGTGTCGATGGCCCCCACCGGGCAGACGGCGGCGCACCGGCCGCAGCCCGTGCAGGCGCTGCCCGCCTGGGGCACCATGCTGCGCACCCCGCGCTGTTTGTAGGGGCGGCAGCCGGGCAGGATGGGCGCGGTGGTGTTCCCGGCGTCCAGCTTGGCCTGGATCTTGCCCCAGAACGCCCGCAGTTCGGCCCGGTCGTCGTCGTCAGGGCGTCCGGCGGCATACCGGCGGGCGATGGAGTGTTCGGCCACGGCGGCCACCGCCGCCACCGTGCGGAACCCGGCGGCCTGGGCGGTGTCGGCCAGTTCCACCAGGGTGTCCTCATAGGCGCGGTTGCCGTACACGCAGACCAGCACGGCCCGCGCCCCGCCGCCCCGCACCCGGCGCAGGCGCTCCACGGCGGGGGCGGGGACCCGTCCGCCGTAGGAGGGCACCGCGATGACCGCCACGTCCTGTTCGGTCAGGGCCACAGCGTCAAAATCCAGGTTGCGGTCGCAAAGATCCACCATCTGGCCGCCCGCCAGGGCAGCCGCGACGGCCTGGGTGCCGCCGGTGGGGCTGAAGATCAGTTGATATACCATTTGGGTCGCCTTCTTTTTTGTCATAATGTACCTTTATTATACAAAGTGCGGGCGGATTTGTACAGCGTCCGGGGAAAAATCGTATATTTTGTGAACGATTATTGCATGAAATGTAAACATTAGCACTCTATGCTTGACAGTGCTAATTTTGCGGTGCTATAATAAGGGCGTTCCAAGGGAACAGGGCAAGCCCGCCGGGCGCCCGCCCGCGGAAGAAATATGATTCTTCGGGCCGGGATTTCACCGGCATCCGATAAAATTCAGGAGGAATGACGTATGATGATGGTTCCTTATATGCTTCACGATGCACTGTTTGACGATTGGTTCCAGGACGATTGGGACCGCGACTTTGACCGTATGATGCAGGCGGCTGACCCGCGCAATACCTTTGGCAAACGCAGCGCCCATGTGATGAAGACCGATGTGCGGGAGACCGCTGCCGGGTACGAGATGTTCGTGGACCTGCCGGGCTTCAAGAAAGAGGACGTGAAACTGGACCTGAAGAACGGCTACCTGACCATCACGGCCAGCCGCAGCCAGGACCACGATGAACGGGACAACAAGGGCCGTTATATCCGCCAGGAGCGTTACAGCGGCAGCTGCGCCCGCAGCTTCTATGTGGGCGAGGAGATCAAACCCGAGGACGTGAAGGCGCGCTTTGAGGACGGCATCCTGCAACTGAGCCTGCCCAAACCGCAGCCCCAGCCCCTGCCGGAAAAGAAACCCACCCAGATCGAGATCCTGTAATAAACTCAGTATGACCCGCTTTCCCCCAGGCAAGCGCCGCGGGGCGGGGCCTTTTAAGGCCCCGCCCCGCTTTTTTGTTGTGGGTCAGTGCGGCGTCCGCAGATCCCCTTTGCACCGGTTTGGGCGTTTTGCGGCTGCCGTCACATTACATCCTTCGTTTCTGCGTTATGGATCGTCAAGAAGACGGAAGCGGCAGCGAGAACGAGCAGAAGGATATAAAAAGGCGACATTATCGTTCAGCGTGTAGGTCCCGATATTTCCCTGCGTTAAGCACACAAGGATAACGGAGGTCACAATGGTCGCTTTTGTGGACTTCATTTTCAGCCCGACCAGAAGCGCGATGAACGCAACGCTCACCATGGCGGCGGAACCGATCAGAATATCCAGCCAGAACGACAACGAGGTGAAACGTATGGTATCGGATGGGACCTTCACCAGCAGTAAGGCGGCATAAGCGAGGACTTTGCTTGCTGTCATGCCGATGAAATTGAAGATCCATACGGCAAAGATTTTGGAAAGCAGGATTTTTTTGCGGCTTATGGGGTAGGAAAACATCAAATTGATCGTCCGCTTTTCATAAGCCCCTACGATGAAGGACGCCAGCATAACGCCTGTAAAGACGATATAGCACATATTGACGAATAAATCGACAGACGCATTCACGGCGCTGCGCCCATAGGCCGCCATCGAAGTGTCCGCGGCCAGTTCCCCGGCCATCGCCACGATAAAAAATAACAGAATGACCGTCATGACAGCCGCATTGCGGATAGATTTGACGGCCTGGTTTTTCTTCCATTCCAGTTTAATCAGCTCGAACATCGTCGCTCGCCTCCCCGGTCAATTTAAGGAAGTAATCTTCCAGCGTTTCCATGTGCTTGCCGATGGAAATGATCCCCACATCATGCAGTACCAGCGCCTTTGCGACCGCTTGCGGTGTGGCGCTGCGTTCGTAAATACGGAATGTATGGTCCTCCACAGCCTGGAAGTGGGAAAAGCCCATTTTTTCTTTAAGGACGGTCCGGGCTTTTTGGACGTCGTCAACGGCCACTTCAATATAGTTCTGGTTGGCGGCTTCCATATCCCGCATGCTGATCTCTTTCATCATTTGCCCGTGATGGATGATGCCCACTGTATCGGCAATGCTTTCGATCTCGGAAAGGATATGGCTGGAAACCATGACGGTGATCCCGTGTTCCGTGCAGAGCTTCTTCAAAAGTTCCCGGATCTGTTTGATCCCGGCGGGGTCCAGGCCGTTGGTAGGCTCGTCCAGAATCAGAAGTTCCGGCTCGCAGAGAATGGCGCGCGCGATCCCCAGCCGTTCTTTCATGCCCAAGGAATAACTCCTGACGGGTTTATCCGCCGCCTGTGCCATGCCAAGCAGTTGTAACGTGTTTTCGATATTTTCGGGTTTGGCATAGCCCATGTATTTGCAATGAAGCTGTAAGTTTTCGCGGCCGGTCATGTGTTCATAAAAGGTGGGGAATTCAATGATACTGCCCATCCGCTTCAGGACGGCATAAGATTTTGGGGTCAGCACTTCCCCAAAAACCTCAATATTTCCCGCGGTGGGTTTCCAGAGGTTGGTTATCATTTTCATCATCGTGGTCTTTCCGGCTCCATTGGGGCCGAGGAAACCATAGATTTCGCCTTTCTTTACATGAAGGTCGATGCCGCTTACCAGTTTTTTGCCGCCGATGATCTTCGTGACTTGATTGGTTTGCAAGATATACTCCATTTTGCCGGGGCTCCTTTCTATCACTAAAGCTAAAGTATATCACTGATTAAAACATAGAGCAAGTAATCTAGGGGGGGATTTAATCAAAATTTTGGTGGCTTGCAAAACGGGCCGGGTTTCCCCCTGCCCATAAGGGCGAAAAGGGGTTGCGGGGGCCATGGGGCCGGGGCGGCAGAAAAGTGGGGGAAAGGCGTATTCCATGTACGGTTCCGGGGCTTTTGCAAAGCCGCTGCCCGCCGCGCTGAAAAAGCAAGGCCCCGCGCAAAAAAATGTTTGACATTTGCAGCGGGGTGTGGTACGATAACCACGATTTTGAAAGACGAATCGCGTAGGAGTTTTTCAAAGCAATTTACACAGGACCGCCCGCCAGGGGCTAAGGCCATACGGACAGCCGGGTCCACTGCCGATTGGCAACTTGGGTTGCCTTATTGATGGAGTTAAAAGCTCAAATTTTATAAGTTGGTTCCTTTATAACCAGAAATTGTGTGCCCCGCACGCAGACTTGTGAAACGGTCAATAAGAGTAGTAAAAGTAGAATTGCTATATAGACTCTGGACACGATACGCCTGTAACGCAGCAGCCGCCTTGCCCCGTTTAGCCGGGACGGGGTGTTTTGCGGCGAATTTGGTCGAATCTGACGCAAGCCTGCACCCAAGGGGTGCGGCTTGCGTTTTTTGTTTGCAAAGGGACCATGGGACGGAGGAAAAAATGAACGGGAATGGATACCGCACCCACCTGGACCAGCGCCGCGCGCCGATCCATGAGGCGCTGGAAAACTTCCGCCGTATGCGCGTGGTGCCGTTCGACGTGCCCGGCCACAAGCGCGGCCGCGGCAACCCCGAACTGACGGCCTTCCTGGGGGAACAGTGCGTCGGGGTGGACGTCAACAGCATGAAGCCGCTGGATAACCTCTGCCACCCGGTGTCGGTCATCCGGGAAGCCGAGGAACTGGCCGCCGATGCCTTCGGCGCGGCCCACGCCTTTTTGATGGTGGGCGGCACCACCAGCTCGGTGCAGAGCATGGTCCTGAGCGTCTGCAAGCGCGGGGACGAGATCATCCTGCCCCGCAACGTGCACCGCAGCGTGCTCAATGCGCTGGTGCTGTGCGGCGCGGTGCCGGTCTACGTCAACCCCGAAGTGGACCAGCGGCTGGGCATCTCGCTGGGTATGCGGCGGGAACAGGTGGCCAAGGCCATCGCCGAGCATCCCAACGCGGTGGCCGTGCTGGTCAACAACCCCACCTACTACGGCATCTGCAGCGACCTGCGCGCCATCGTGCGCATGGCCCATGAGGCGGGCATGATGTGCCTGGCGGACGAAGCCCACGGCACCCACTTCTACTTCGGCGGCGGGCTGCCCGTTTCCGCCATGGCGGCCGGGGCCGATATGGCCGCGGTCTCGATGCACAAGAGCGGCGGCAGCCTGACCCAGTCCAGCCTGCTGCTCACCGGCCCCAACGTACACGCCGGGTATGTGCGGCAGATCATCAACCTGACCCAGACCACCTCCGGCAGCTATCTGCTCATGTCCAGCCTGGATATCTCCCGCCGCAATCTGGCGCTGCGGGGACGGCAGGTGTTCCATCAGGTGGCCGATATGGCCGAGTATGCCCGCGAGGAGATCAACGCCATCGGCGGGTACTACGCCTTCGGCAAGGAACTGTGCAACGGCAACTCCATCTTCGACTTCGACACCACCAAACTCAGCATCCATACCCGTGACATCGGGCTGGCGGGCATCGAAGTCTACGACATCCTGCGCGATGAGTACGATATCCAGATCGAATTCGGCGACATCGGCAACATCCTGGCCTATCTGTCGATGGGCGACCGCCCCCAGGAACTGGAACGCCTGGTCAGTGCCCTGGCCGAGATCAAGCGCCGCTACCAGACCGACGGCACCGGCCTGCTGAATCAGGAGTACATCGACCCCGAAGTGGTGGCCAGCCCCCAGCAGGCGTTCTACGCCGACAAGGTCAGCCTGCCCCTGCGGCAGACCGTGGGCCGCGTGTGCAGCGAATTCGTCATGTGCTACCCGCCGGGGATCCCCATTCTGGCCCCGGGCGAGCGCATCACCGCCGAAATTCTTGACTATATCGAGTACGCCAAATCCAAGGGCTGCAGCATGACCGGGCCGGAAGACCCCGATATCCTGCGCCTGAACGTGCTGGCCTGAACAGGAGGGCTTCCGTATGGAAATGTGGTTTTCGGAATTTCACACGCCGGATGTCAAGCACAGCATCCGCGTCAACCGCCAGCTCTATTCCAAACAGAGCGAGTACCAGCGCATCGACATCTTTGAAACGCCGGAGTTCGGCCGTGTGCTGACGCTGGACGGCAACGTCATGCTGACCGAGCGCGACGAGTTTATCTATGACGAGATGATCACCCACGTGCCCATGTCGGTCCACCGCGACGCGAAGGACATTCTGGTCATCGGCGCGGGCGACGGCGGCGTGGTGCGGGAACTGACCCGCTATGACCGCGTCGAGCGCATCGACCTGGTGGAGATGGACCCCCAGGTGGTGGAAGCCTGCCGCGCCTACCTGCCCGGCAACGCCTGCCGTATGGACGACCGCCGGGTGCATATCTACTTTGAGAACGCCCTCAAGTTCATCCGCCGCTGCGAGGATGAGTACGACCTCATCATCGTGGACTCCTCGGACCCGTTCGGCCCGTCGGAGGGGCTGTTCACCCGCGAATTTTACGGCAACTGCTTCAACGCCCTCAAGAGCGACGGCATCATGGTCAACCAGCAGGGCAGCCCTTTCTATGCCGAGGACGCCAGCGCCATGCAGCGCAGCCACAAGCGCATCGCCAGCACCTTCCCCATCAGCCGGGTGTATCAGGCGCACATCCCCACCTTTGCGGCGGGCTACTGGCTGTTCGGTTTTGCCAGCAAAAAATATCACCCCATCGACGATCTGGACGCCCCGGCCTGGAACGCGCTAAACATGCGCACCCGCTACTACACCACGCGGCTGCACGTGGGGGCGTTCTACCTGCCCGCGTTCCTGGAAGAGATGCTGCGGGAAGTGGAGGAACACTGAATGCTGCAACGGAATGTTGAAAACTTTATCGGGTGCGACAGCGCCTACCGCACGGCCCAGATCGTGCTGTACGGCGCGCCCTACGACTCTACCACCAGCTACCGCCCCGGCGCGCGGTTCGGCCCGGCGGCCATCCGGCACGAAAGCTACGGCCTGGAAACCTACAGCCCCTACCAGGACGCCGATCTGACCGACTGCGAAGTGTTCGACAGCGGCGACTTGGAACTCTGCTTCGGCAGCAGCGAGAGCGCGCTGGTCGATATCGAATCCCGCGCGGCCGAGATCCTGCGTGACGGCAAGTTCCCGCTGCTGCTGGGCGGCGAACATCTGGTCACGCTGGGCGCGGTGCGCGCGGTGGCGGCCCGCTGGCCGGACCTGCACATCATCCACTTTGACGCCCACGCCGACCTGCGGGACGATTACCTGGGCGCCAAACTCAGCCACGCCTGTGTGCTGCGCCGCTGCCATGAACTGCTGGGCGACGGGCGCATCCACCAGTTCTGCATCCGCAGCGGCGACCGGGAGGAATTTGACTTCGCCGCCGCCCACACCGATATGCACCGGTTCGATTTCTCCGGCCTGGGCGAACTGACCCAATGGCTGTGCGACGCCCGCGTGCCGGTCTACCTGACCATCGACCTGGACTGCCTGGACCCGTCGGCGTTCCCCGGCACCGGCACGCCCGAGGCGGGCGGTGTCAGCTTCCTGCAACTGCTGGGGGCTATCCGCACGGTCAGCCGGGCCAACATCGTGGGCGCGGACCTCAACGAACTGGCCCCCATGCTGGACGCCAGCGGCGTGTCCACCGCCACGGCCTGCAAGGTGCTGCGGGAACTGCTGCTGGCCCTTGCGAACGGCCGGCCCAATATCTAAAAGGGAACAGAACGGTCCGGCGAGGAACGATTCCCCGCCCTGCGACCGTCCCCTGCCGGGTCGACCCGTAGGGCGGGGTCTTGACCCCGCCGTTCTCCCGTAACCACCCCGCCCTGGAATATTCGTTCAAAAAATCGTACACAAAGGAGTAATCAAACATGAGCAAAGTTCTTGTCATCGGCTGCGGCGGCGTCGCCAGCGTGGCCATCCAGAAATGCTGCCAGGTCAGCGACGTTTTCACCGAGCTGTGCATCGCCAGCCGCACCAAGTCCAAATGCGACGCCCTGGCCGAAAAACTGGCCCCCCGCACCAAAACGAAGATCACCACCGCCCAGGTGGACGCCGACGACGTGGACCAGCTGACCGCCCTCATCAAGAGCTACGGGCCGGATCTGGTCATGAACATCGCGCTGCCCTACCAGGACCTGACCATCATGGACGCCTGCCTGGCCTGCGGCGTCAACTACATGGATACCGCCAACTATGAGCCGGAGAACACCGACGACCCCGCCTGGCGCGCCGTGTACGAAAAACGCTGCAAGGAGCAGGGCTTCTCGGCCTACTTTGACTACTCCTGGCAGTGGGCGTACAAGAAAAAGTTCGAGGACGCCGGCCTGACCGCCCTGCTGGGCTGCGGCTTTGACCCGGGCGTGACCCAGGCGTACTGCGCCTACGCGGCCAAGCATGAGTTCGACACCATCGACACCATCGACATCCTGGACTGCAACGGCGGCGACCACGGCTATGCCTTCGCTACCAACTTCAACCCCGAGATCAACCTGCGCGAAGTCAGCGCCCCCGGCAGCTACATGGAGAACGGCCGCTGGGTCGAGATCCCGCCCATGAGCATCAAGCGGGAATACGACTTTGACCAGGTGGGCAAGAAGGATATGTACCTGCTCCACCATGAGGAGATCGAGTCCCTGGGCAAGAACTTCCCCGATGTCAAGCGCATCCGCTTCTTCATGACCTTCGGCCAGAGCTATCTGGACCATATGCGCTGCCTGGAGGATGTGGGCATGCTGTCCACCACGCCTGTGCAGTATAACGGGCAGGAGATCGTGCCCATCCAGTTCCTCAAGGCGCTGCTGCCGGACCCCGCCAGCCTGGGCCCCCGCACCAAGGGCAAGACCAACATCGGCTGCATCTTCACCGGCACCAAGGACGGCAAGCCCAAGACCTACTACATCTATAACGTCTGCGACCATCAGGCCTGCTACCGCGAGGTGGGCAGCCAGGCCATCAGCTACACCACCGGCGTACCGGCCATGTGCGGCGCGCTGATGATGCTGACCGGCCAGTGGAACAAGCCCGGCGTCTATACCGTCGAGGAGTTCAACCCCGACCCGTTCCTGGACGCGCTGGACAAGTACGGCCTGCCCCGCAGCGAAAACCGCGCCCCGGCGCTGGTGGACTGATGCCCGCGCCCGATACCCGCGCGCCCTTTGCCGCGCTGGGGGGCACGGTCCCGCCGGAACTGGCCGCCCTGCCCACGCCCTGCTACCTGCTGGACGAGGGCGCGCTGGCCCGCAACGGGCGGATTTTGGGCGCGCTGGCGCAGCGCACCGGCTGCAAAGTGCTGCTGGCGCAGAAGGCGTTCAGCAACTATGACCTGTACCCGGTGCTGGCGCCCTATCTGGCGGGCACCGAGGCCAGCGGGCTGTATGAGGCCCGCCTGGGCGCCGAGGAGATGCCCGGCGGCGAGGTCCACGTCTTTTGTGCGGCCTACCGCGCCGACGAGATGGAGGAACTGCTGCGCTGGGCCGACCATATCGTGTTCAACTCCCCGGCGCAGTTGGCGGCGTTCGGCCCGGCGGCCAGGGCCGCGGGCAAGAGCGTGGGGCTGCGCATCAACCCGGAATGTTCCACACAGGAGGGGCACGCCATCTATGACCCCTGCGCCCCCGGCAGCCGCCTGGGGACCACCCGCGCCCAGTGGGACGCGGCGGTGGCCGCAGACCCCGGCCTTGCCGGTCTGCTGGACGGGCTGCACTTCCATACCCTGTGCGAGCAGGACGCCGACGCGCTGGCCGTGACGCTGGACGCTGTGGCGGAAAAATTCGGGGATCTGCTGCCGAAGATGCAGTGGCTCAATATGGGCGGCGGGCACCACATCACCCGCCCCGGTTACGACCTTGCCACGCTGGAACGCTGCATCGCCCGCGCACAGCGGGACTGGGGCGTGACGGTCTACCTGGAACCGGGCGAAGCCTGCGCCCTCAACGCCGGGTATCTGCTGACCCGTGTGCTGGACATGGTGCAAAACGGCGATACGACCGTCGCCATCCTGGACGCCAGCGCCGCCTGCCATATGCCCGATGTAATCGAAATGCCCTACCGCCCGCCGCTGCTCTATGCCGCCGACGCGGGGGAGAAGCCCTGCACCGTGCGGCTGGCAGGCCCCACCTGCCTGGCGGGGGATGTGATCGGGGATTACAGCTTTGACGCGCCGCCACGCCCCGGCGACCTGCTGGTGTTCGGGGATATGGCCATCTACACCACCTGCAAGAACAACACCTTCAACGGGATGCCGCTGCCCGCCATCTGGGCGCGGGATGCCGCGGGTGCCTGCCGTTGCCTGCGGTCCTTCGGTTACGGGGACTTCAAGACCCGCCTGGGCAGCCCCCGGTAAGACCGCCCCGCCGGAAAACGCCGGGACGGCAACAGAAAATTTCACACCGGAATATAACAGAACCCGCCCACCGGCCGTAGGACCGGTGGGCGGGTTCTTGCCGTTTTATCGTTGCAGGGGGGGCGTTTATGGCGCTGCCGGGCAGCTGCGGCGCTGCGCGCACAGGAAGCAGAGAAGCCCGGCGGCCACAGCGGCCAGACTGATCCACTGCGCGCCGGAAAGCGGCCCCGCCAGCCCGCGGGCTGCGTCGCCCCGGAAACATTCGGTGGCAAAGCGCAGGCAGCCGTACCCGGTCAGGTAGGCGCCCAGCCGCTGCCCGGCCCTGGAAAAGACCGGCGCCAGCAGCAGCGCGAACAGCAGCAGATCGCCGCCCGCCTCCCACAGTTGGATGGGCACCAGCCGCACGCCGGAGGGCGCCAGCCCGCCCGGCGGGTAGCACACCCCCAGCGGGGAATCCGTCGGCACGCCGTAGCAGCACCCGGCGCAGAAGCACCCCACGCGCCCCAGCGCGTGTACCAGCGGCAGCGCGGGCAGGAAGGCGCTCTCCAACTGGGAAAAGGTCGCCGCCCGCCGCCAAAGCAGCCACCCCACGGCGCAGAACCCGCCGATCAGCCCGCCGTAAAACACCAGCCCGCCGTACAGGTAACGCTGCAAAAACAGCGCCGGGTCGGTGCGCAGCAGCGGCAGGTCGGCCATCAGGCTGGGCCATACCAGCGCCAGCGAGTAAACCTTGGCCCCGACCAGCGCGCAGCCGCCGATCCAGAGGAAACAGCGGTCCACAGCCTGCGGGGCCAGCGGAACGGGCAGCCGCCGCGCCCGCGCCCGGCACAGCAGCCAGCCCAGCACGGCCCCCACCGCCATGCACAGGCCGTAGACCGGCACATCGCGGTACAGGATGCGGATGTAGGGGAGCATGCCGGGGATCAGTAGGCGGAAAGGGCGCTCAGGCCGCTGGCAGTGCCAATGATGCCCGCGCAGGCGACGCAGCTGACGAAGATCAGCGCGCCGAAGATGGTGCCGATCAGCGACAGCACAAAGCCCGCGGTGCGCAGGCCGTCGTTATAGCCGGCCTTTTTGGCGTTGCTGGCCAGCACCAGGCCGACGATGCCCAGCACCAGCGACAGAAATGCCGTGACGCCGAAAAACCAGAATACGATGGAGATGATACCGCACACCATGCTGGCGATGGCCGCGCTCTTGCCGGGAATGGGTTGGTTGTTCATGATAGGTCCTCCTTGTTTTCACATCGCCCAGTCCGTAAATCGTGACTGTAAGCAAGATAATTATAGTGCAAATACTACTAATAGTCAATATTTGCTGCTTATGGACTCTGATGAAAACGGGGAAAATTCGGTAAGATAAAGGTGCCCATGAAGGGAGGCTTCCGGGTACATGGTCATCGATTATCTTGCCCTGGGGCGGACGGTGCGCGAACTGCGCAAAAAACGCGGTCTGTCCCAGGAAACACTGGCGGAGCGGAGCGGCATCTCGCTGTCCTTTTTAGGCCATATCGAGCGCGGCACGCGGAAAATGTCGCTGGAAACGCTCGTGGCGCTGGCCGATGCGCTGGACGCAACGCCCAACGCGCTGCTGACCGGCCAGAAAGAGCAGAGCGACAAAGGGATGGCGGCGTTTCTGGCCGAACTGGAATTTGACAGCGAGGAGCAGAAGCAGCGTTTTTACGCGGCGGTGCGCGCGCTGGCCCAGGGCCGCCGCGAACTCTGATCCGTGCCGCCCGGCGGATCCATCCAAAAACAAAAAGGCGCGTGCCTGGACCCCTTTGCGGGGCAGGCACACGCCTTTTGTTTGTACGGGGACCCGCGCCGTCAGGCGGCGGGGTAGAGGATGTCGGCTACTTTCTGGTAGGCCTCGCCCCAGCGGGCGTTGGGCTTCAGGTGGAAAAGCTCCTTCTCCATGATATGGAAGTTGCCGTTCTGCACGGCGGAGAGGGTCTCCCACGCCGGGTTGGAAGTCAGCGAGGCTTCCAGCGTCTTTTGGGCGGCGGCCTGGTCGCTGCCCTGGAACACGACGAAGATGTACTCCGGGTCATCGGCCAGGATGCGTTCCAGGCTCAGGTCTTCCAGCAGGCTTTCGTCCTGGTCGGCAATGTTGACCGCGCCCAGGTCGGCCAGGATCTCACCCAGCACGGTGCCCTTGCTGTTCTTCACCTTGCAGCTCGTGCTGGCGGAGCGCAGCAGCAGTACCGTGGGGGCGCTGCCGTCGTTCTGCGCCTTGGCGGCGTCCACCTGGGTCTGCACGTCCAGGCCGTAGGTCTGGTAGTTTTCCTCGTGGCCGGTGATGCGGGTGCAGGCGTCCAGCATGCGCAGGTAATCGTCAAAGCTGTTCACGTCGAAATAGAGCGTCGGCACGCCCAGTTCTTCCAGCGAGGGCAGCAGTTCCACGTTGGACGTGGTGTTGCTGCTGGCGATGACCAGGTCCGGCTCGGCGGCGATCAGCGTTTCCATGTTGGGCTCCATCAGGCTGCCCAGATTGGCGACCTCGTCGCCCAAGTCCAGGTCAAAGTCGGTCCAGGCGTCGTTGGCCGCGGCCACCAGCGTGTCGCGGCCGCCCGCCAGGCACCATACGCCGGCATAGCTGCCCAGCAGCACGGCCACCCGCTGGGGCTGCACCGGCACGGTCACCTCCCGGTCCAGATCGTCGGTGAGGGTCAGCGTCGTACCGTCGGCGGCGGGGGCGGGCGTTTCCGCGGCGGATTCCGCGGTGGCGGGCGCGCTGGAAGCGGCGGCCGCGGAAGAGGAAGGCGCGGACTGGGCGGTGCAGCCCGCCAGCAGCAGGGCGGCGCCCAGCAGGGGGAACAGTCGTTTCATACAGGGTCCTTTCTGTTGTCAGGGCGCGGCGGGGCAAGGGTGCGCAGATAGTGCCCGGCTTCGTCCCGTGTGTGGAAGGTCAGGATGGTTTTGCCCTCGGCCTGCGCCAGCAGGCGCAGCACCGTGGGCCGTTGTTCGGCAGGAAAACGAAGAATCGTCTGCCGGAACGCGCTGTCAAGGCAGTCCTCTGCCCAGGGCATATCCTCCCGTGGGCGGCCCAGGCGGGCTTTGACGCCTTCCAGGCAAAGTTCCGGCGGATAATCCAGGAAAAAGGCGGTGTCGCAGGCTTGCAGCCGCATTTCCAGCGTGCGCAGGTAGTTCCCGTCCACGATCCAGCGGTCCCCGGCCAATATCTGCGCCAGGGCCCGGTCGAATACTTCCCGCGGCAGGGTGGTGTGGTCGGGGCGATGCCACAGCCGGTCCAGATAGAACAGCGGTAGCCCGGTGGCCGCGTGCAGGCGGCGGGCAAAGGTGCTTTTCCCCGCGCCGGGGCAGCCCAGAATGATGACTTTCTGCATGGCGGGGCGTCCTTTCTCCCGATGAAAAAGGCCCGCGGGGCCGGTGGGGACCGGGCCGCCGCGGACCAGAATACGGCAAAAAAACGGCGTTACAGATACTTGGCAGCTACAGCCTGCAGCTCGTCGGGGCGGGCGGCGCGCCAGGCGGCCCAATCCAGCCCGGCGTCGGCCGCGGCGCGGCCCAGATCGACCAGCAGCGCGGGAAGCTGTTCTTCATAGACGACGCCCACGGGCTCGCCGAACTGCTCCTTGCCCAGCGCGTCCACGCCGCCCAGGAACATACGGAAGGCGGGGGCGGGCTTATCGCCCGGCACCGGCTTGACGCAGCCCTGGAAGCCGATGGCCGCGGCCTGATGGGCTGCGCAGCTCGACGGGCAGCCGGAAATGCAGATGCGGGGCAGGGCACCGTCGGGCAAAGCGGCGGCGCGCACGGCCTCCACCGCGCGGCGCAGGGCGGACTGGCTGTCCCGCACGCCCTGCTGGCAGATGGAAGCGCCGATGCAGGCCACGCTGCGCTCAAACTCGCTGGCCGCGCCGTCGGCGGTGGCCTCCAGCACCTGGGCGGCTTCCTGCGCCGTCAGGTTCACGATGTACAGCGTTTCGTTGGGGGCCACGCGGCACTCGGCGCCCGGCATACCGCGCAGCAGGGCGTCCAGTTCGGCGGGCTTGCCCTTGGGCAGGCAGCCGCCGATGGGGTGGTAGGCCACGGCGTACAGGCCGGGCTGCTTCTGGGCGATGGCGCGGGGATCGTCCAGCGTGCCGCTGCCGGTCTTGGTCACCGGCACGGGTTCCAGCGTCAGGTCCAGGCCGCCGTGGCTCTTGGCCAGTTCCAGATTTTCGAGGAAGGCGCGGCGCAGGCCGTCGGGGCCCAGCGTTTCCTGCATATAGCGGGTGCGGGCCTTGGCGCGGTTTTCGTAGTTGCCGTGGGCACAGAAGGTGTCCACCATGGCGCGCAGGGCATACAGCACGTCCCGCGGCAGCAGGCTTTCGGCCACCAGCACGCCCATGCGGTGGTTGTTGCCCAGGCCGCCCGCGATGTACAGCCGGAAGGTGCCGTCCGGCTGGGCCACAAAGCCCATATCCCGGAAGGTGGCGTGTACGCAGTCGTCCACACCGTTGCAAAAGGCGACCTTCAGTTTGCGGGGCATATGGATGTCGCGGCAGATGGAGAGCAGGTAGTCGCTGGCGGCTTCGGCCCAGGGCATCACGTCGAAGGCTTCGCCGGGCTGCACGCCGGTCAGCGGGCTGGCCATGACGTTGCGGGGGTTGTCACCGCCGCCGCCGCGGGTGATGATGTTGGCGTCAACGGCCTGCTCCATCAGGGTGGGCAGCAGGTCGGGGGTCAGGTCATGCAACTGGATGGCCTCGCAGGTGGTCAGCTTGATGGGGTCGATGTCGTATTCCCCGGCCACGCGGGCCAGAAAATGCAGGCGTTCGGGGGTCAGGCGGCCGCCGGGCAGGCGCAGGCGCAGCATATGGCGGCTGGCGTCGCGCTGGGCATAGCTGCCGAACCCGCTGGACATGCCCTTGTAGTCCTTGCGGGAAATTTCGCCCCGGGCAAACGCCTGGGTCTTTTCAGAAAATTGCTGGATCTCGTCACGGTAGGTGGTAAGCCACTGTTCGTTCATAGGGCGCTCCTTTTTTGTTTGGGACCGGCACGCGGGCCGGCGGTATCTTCTTCGTGTTTCTTCCAGTATAGCACGTCCGGGCGGCAAAACACAACAGGCGCAGCAAAACTTCCCACCCTCCGGCGCCAAAAAGGCGGGGGAAAGTTCGATGTAACAGAATGTCCGATTTGAATAAAATCATCAAAAAATAACGAATCGTATTTTTACGTGGGGCCGCCTTCCCGCCGCCGGGAAGATCACGGCCCGTCCGTCCCGGCGGCGCGCAGCCTTTCCACCAGATCCGCCAGCGGTCTTTTCAGGTCCTTCCGGATCACGCAGTAAAACCGGGGGTTGGCTTCCGGGTCCAGGATGGGGACAAAGACCCGGGGGAGCAGGGCGGTCTCCCGGGTCATCGAAAGGTCGGACACAAAGGACGGCAGTGCGGACGAACGGACCAGTTCCTTGTGGTCGACGGCTTTTTCCTGCACGATAAAGTGGGAATCCGGCATTTTTTCGCGGGTCAGTTCGCCCCAGAACCCAATGTTGGACAAAAGCAGCACGGTCTCCCCGTTCAAATCCCGCAGATGCAGGCCGGGGGCGGCAGCCGCCGGATGGGCGGGCGGCACGGAAACGAACAGATGCTCCCGGCACAGGGGGAAGGACAGCAGATCCCGGTCCGCCGCGGCGTGGGGCAGCACGGCAACCTGGTAGCGGCCGTCCCGGAGCCCTTCCACCACCTGGGGCGTGTTCTTGATCTCGGAGGAGATCGTCGCTTCCGGGTAGAGGGCGGACAGCAGCGGCAGCAGCTTCCACAGGGGCGCGGGGGCGCAGGAACCCACCGGGATGGTGCGCTTTTTCTTCTCAAAGTCCAGGATCCCGCTCCGCATGGCGCTGACCGCGCGGAGGACGGCCTTCGCATAACCCACCGCCAGTTCCCCGGTGTCGTTGAGCTGGATATGGTTTTTCGTCCGTGTGAACAGGGGGGCCTGCAGGTCTTCTTCCAGCTTCTGCATGGAGCGGCTGAGGGCCGGTTGGGATATATGAAGGGTCTCGGCAGCGCTGGACAGGGTCTTTTGCTGTGCGATCTCCACAAGCTGCTGCAGTTGTACAAGGTTCATGGGGCCGTCTCCTTTCACAGGGCAGTTCTGCTATGCGTTTTTATTATAGCACATTTCAAGATCGGCATTGTACTTTTTCCCCAAAAAGGCGTATGCTGGAACCAGTAAAGGAGGTTGTAGCTATGAAATACGTGACATTGCGAAACGGCGTGCAGATGCCGCAGGAAGGGTTCGGCGTGTTCCAGATCCCGGATCCCGCCCAGTGCGAGCAGGCCGTTACCGAAGCACTGCAGGCCGGGTACCGGCTCATCGACACGGCGGCCGCCTACGGCAACGAGGAAGCGGTGGGGCGCGCGGTGAAAAAGAGCGGGATCCCGCGGGAGGAACTGTTCCTCACTACAAAGCTGTGGATCCAGGACGCGGGATACGAGAATGCGAAAAAGGCATTCCAGACCTCGCTTGACAAGCTGGGCCTGGAATACTTGGATCTGTATCTGATCCATCAGCCCATGAACGATTACTACGGTTCCTGGCGGGCGATGGAAGAACTGTATGAGGCGGGCCGGGTCCGAGCGATCGGGGTCTGCAACTTTTACCCGGAGCGGCTGGCCGATCTCTGCCTCAATGCCCGGATCGCGCCGATGGTCGACCAGGTGGAGTGCCATCCCTTTTTCCAGCAGCGGGACGCCATGGAGACCATGAAGGAGTTCGGCGTACAGATCGAAGCCTGGGGACCTTTGGCGGAAGGGCAGCAGGGGATCTTCCACGATCCGGTGCTGACGGCCATCGGTCAAAAGTACGGCAAGACCGTGGCCCAGGTGGTCCTGCGGTGGAACGTCCAGCGGGGCGTGGTCATCATCCCCAAGTCTGTCCACAAGGAGCGGATCGAGGAAAACGGGAAGATCTGGGACTTTGAACTCAGCGACGAGGATATGCAGGCCATCGGGAAGATGGACACCGGCCGCAGCGCGATCATCGACCACAGCAGCGCTGCCACCGCCAAGAGGCTGAACCGTGTCAAGATCCATGACTGAACCCAAACAGACCAAAACAAAAGGCAGAGGCCGGGCATGCCCGGCCTCTGCCTTTTACTTTTTTTGAAAAAAACGCCCGTCGGCTCATGCCTTGGGGAAGGTGACCCGGATCGTGGTGCCGGTGCCCACCTGGCTTTGCAGGTCGATGCGGGCGTCGTGCAGCAGCGCGATGTGCTTGACGATCGCCAGCCCCAGCCCGGTGCCGCCGGTCGCCTTGGACCGGCTTTTGTCCACGCGGTAGAACCGTTCAAACACGCGGGACTGGCTCTCTTGCGGGATGCCGATGCCGTTGTCCTCCACTTCCAGCCAGGGGCTGCCGTCGGCGGCGGTGCCGCAGCGCAGTTCCACATGGCCGCCGGGGCGGTTGTAGCGGATGGCGTTGTCGCACAGGTTGGTCGCCAGTTCCACAAGCTGGTCGCGGTTGCCCCGCACGGCGGCGGGGGCGGCGGTGTATTGCAGCGTGACATAGGCTTTGCGGGCGTTCACCGTCATGGTCTGGGCGATCTCCCGCACCAGGGCGGCCAGGTCCACCGGCGTCGGGTCGGCCAGGGCGGCCCGGTCATGGGTCGCCTGGGTGCTGTCCAGCTCGCTGAGCTGCAGAATGTCGCTGACCAGCGCGATCATGCGCTGGGCTTCCTTGTGGATGCGCCCCGCAAAGGCGGGCACGTCGGCGCTTTTGGCCATGCCGCTCTCGATCAGTTCGGCATAGCCGGAAATGCTCGTCAGGGGGGTCTTGAGCTCGTGGCTCACGTTGGCCGTGAACTCCCGGCGGATGGTCTCGTTGTCCTCGCGCAGTTTGCGGTCGGTCTGCACCGTGCGCGCCAGAGGGATCAGTTCCTCATAGGGCACGTCGGCCTCGATGGTGTCCAGGTGGTCGGCCATGCGGTTGATGGGCTCCACCAGCAGCTGGGTCAGCCAGATCGAAAGCAGCCAGGCCGCCGCCAGGATCAGCGCCACCGCGCCGCACAGCAGCGGCAGCGCCCCGGCCCCCATGCCGAACAGGTTGTCCACTTCCTGCGCCACGCGCAGCACCTGCACCCCGGCGGGGGTGTCCAGCCGCAGGGCGTAGTAGTGGGTCTCCCGCCCCATGGTGGCGCTTTGGCGGGTGCAGCTTGCGGCGCCGCTTTCCAGCGCCTGGCGGAACTCAGGGCGGTCGCCGTGGTTGGGCAGCGCGCCGGGCGTTTCGCTGTCATACAGCACTTCGCCGTCCGCGCCGATCAGGGTGCAGCGCACCCCCGCGCCGTCGGCCAGCGCCGCCAGCGCGCCGGGCTGGCCGTAGTTTTCCACGGCGTAGCCGTTGGCAAGCGTGCGGCACATCGCCGTGAGCTGCCGGTCCACATCGCCGGTATAGCTGCGCTGGAACAGCAGCATCGATACCGTCAGCGTGGCCAGCACGCACAGCACCCCCACCAGGATCAGCCCGTGGCGGTAGCGCCGGGTCATGCTGCCGGGGCGGGTCCGTCGGCGTTCCTCGTCACTCATCGGCGCCCTCCGTGCTCAGTTTGTAGCCCACCTTGCGCACCGTGCGGATGGACTCCCCGGCGGGGCCGAGTTTTTGGCGCAGCGTGCGCACGTGCATGTCGATGGTGCGGGATTCCAGCAGGTCGTCGGTGTCCCACACTTCTTTCATGATGCGTTCGCGGGCCAGCACCTGTTCAGGGTGTTCCAGGAACAGGTGCAGCAGCGCGTATTCTTTGAAGGTCAGCTCCACCGGCGTGCCGTCCACCCGGACCGTGCGGGACACATCGTCCAGCACGATGGGGCCGAAGCTCAGGGTCTGGGGCGCGGCGGCCGGGGCGGCGGCTGCCGCCCGGCGCAGCACGGCCTTCACGCGGGAGATGAATTCCATGATGCCGAAGGGTTTGCACAGGTAATCGTCGGCGCCGTGGTCCAGCCCCTTCACCACGTCGATCTCGCTGGTCTTGGCGGTGACCATAATGACCGGGATCGCGCGGGTGGCCGGGTCGGCGCGCAGCCGCGCCAGGATCTGGTAGCCGTCCTCGTCGGGCAGCATCACATCCAGGATCGCCAGTTCCGGCGGGGCGGTGCGCACGGCGGCCCAAAAGCTGGCCCCGTCCTCGCAGCCTTTGGCCTCGTAGCCGCTGGTCTGCAGGGCGTACTGTTCCAGCTCACGGATGCTGGCGTCGTCTTCGACGATATAGATCATGGATCAGGACTCCTTTTCGGTATCGGTGCCGGCGCCTGCCAGCGCGGGGGCGGGTTCGGCGCCCTCGTGGAAGGTGTAGCGGCCGCGGTATTTTTCGTAGCGTTGTTCAAACTTCATGCTGCCGCCGCTCTTGAGCCAGTTGAGGTATTCGTGGGTGTCGAACTTGTCGTCCGCCACTTCGATCATCGCCACCGCAATGTTGGAGCAGTGGTCTGCGATGCGCTCGTAGGTGGTCAGCAGGTCGTCCAGCACAAAGCCGTATTCGATCGTGCAGGTGCCGGCCTGCAGGCGGGCGATGTGGCGGGTCTTGACCTCGCGCACCAGCCCGTCCACCACTTCTTCCAGCGGTTCGATCTTGCCGGCGGCGTAGCAGTCATGCTTCTGGAAGGCGTCCACCGTGCGGTTCACGATGTCCTGCACGGCGGATTCCAGCACGCCCAGGTCCTCCAGTGCTTCGGGGCTGAAGCGGATGTTTTTGTCGCGGATCTCGGCGGCGGTGTCCAGCATATTCACCGAATGGTCGGAGATGCGCTCAAAGTCGCCGATGGTGTGCAGCAGCGTGTTGATGGTGCGGTTGTCCGTCTGGCTCAGCGGCCGGCCGGAAAGCTGCACCAGATAGGTGCCCAGGGCGTCCTCGTAGTGGTCGACGGCGTCCTCCTTGCGGCGGACCTCGTCGGCCAGGGCGTCATCCCATTTGCGGGTGGTGGCCATGGCCTGCAGCAGCGAGGTGCGGCAGACTTCGGCCATGTCGCTGCCCACCAGCATGGCGCGGTTGACCGCCACCGTGGGGGTGGTGAGCAGACGCTCGTCCAGCAGGGTGGTGTGCTCCGGCTCTTTGTCGTCGGGCACGGTCAGCACAGCCAGCTTGACCAGCAGCCGGTTGAAGGGCAGCAGGATCGCCGTGGTGGTCAGGTTGAACACCGTGTGGATGATGGCGATGTTGAAGGCGTTGGCCTGGTCATGATAGAAGGCGAAGTGGAACACCGAGTTCAGCGCGTAGAAGCCGGTCAGGAACACCGCGGTGCCGATGATGTTGAAATACAGGTGGATCATGGCGGTGCGGCGGGCGTTCTTGTTCGCACCGGCGGAGGAGAGCAGCGCCGTGACGCAGGTGCCGATGTTCTGGCCCATGATGATGGGCATGGCCGCCGCCACCGATACCGCCCCCGTCGAGAGGGACAGCGCCTGCAGGATGCCGACCGAGGCGGAGGAGGACTGGATGATGGCCGTGAGCAGCGCGCCCACCAGCACGCCCAACACCGGGTTGGTGAAGGCCAGGAACAGGTCGCCGAACCAGGGCGCGTCGGCCAGGGGGGCGGTGGCGTCGCTCATGACGTTCATGCCGGTCATCAGGATGGAAAAGCCCAGGAAGATCTGGCCCACGCCCTTGTGGCGCTCCTTGCCGAACATGAACAGCGCAATGCCAACAAAGCCCAGCAGCGGGGCCCAGGCGTTGGGGCTGAGCATCTGGATCAGGAAGCTCTCGCCCTGCAGGCCGGTCAGGCTCAGCAGCCAGGAGGTGACGGTGGTGCCTACGTTGGCGCCCATGATGACGCCCACCGCCTGATACAGGTTCATCAGGCCGGAGTTGACGAAGCCCACCACCATGACCGTGGTGGCGGAACTGGACTGGATCACGGCGGTGACTACCAGGCCCAGCAGCAGCCCGCGCAGCGGGCTGGAGGTCATCTTGCTCAAAATGACCTGCAGTTTGCTGCCGGCGGTCTGTTCCAGGCTTTTGCCCATCACGTCCATGCCGTACAGGAACATGGCCAGGCCGCCCAGCAATGCGAATACATTGAAGATACTCATACAGGGACCATCCATTCTCTTATTTTGTTTTTTTGTAAAAACCGCGCGGCCGCGCCGCGCCCTATACCGTCTTTCATTATAAAGGAAAAGGGGGCCGCCGCGCCAGCAGGGAACCGTAAAGGATTTGTAAAATCCGTGTAAAGTGGCCGCCCGGGGCCCGCGCCGCGCCCTTTCCGGCTTCTGCCGCCGGGCGGGGCGCTTTACATTTCCTTTACGGATTTTACGTTTTCTTTGCAGACGGGCCGCGCCCTTTGCGGAACTTTTACGCAAATTGTACCGCACCATGGTCGATAGCCGCCCCCCGGCCGCGGTACAATAGGGATGCTCCCGGACGCAAGGGAGCGCAAAATCACCAAAAACCGTTTTGAATATTTGGTAAAAAGGGAGAAGAAAGTTTATGAAACGCAAATCTGTTGTTGCCTCTGTCCTGGCTGCGGCGATGGCCCTGAGCCTGGCTGCCTGCGGCGGTTCCACCTCCGGCTCCAGCTCCAGCACGGCTTCCAGCGGCAGCACCGCTTCCTCCAGCACCGCTTCCAGCGAGAGCACTGCCACCAGCGAAGGCGCCAGCGTCTCCGGCACGGTGACCGCTTCCGGTTCTTCTGCCCTGCAGCCTCTGGCGCAGGCTGCGGCCGACGCCTTCAACGCCGTCAACCCTGACTGCTCCGTCACCGTCAACGGCGGCGGCTCCGGCACCGGCCTGCAGCAGGTCGCCGACGGCACCGTGGACATCGGCAACTCCGACGTGTTCGCGGAAGAAAAGCTGGACGCTGATGTGGCCGCCACGCTGGTGGACCACCGCGTCTGCACCGTCACGATGGCTGCCGTCGTCAACAAGGACGTGGGCATCACCGACCTGACCAAGGACGAACTGAAGGGCATCTTCACCGCCGAGATCACCAACTGGAGCGAGGTCGGCGGCCCGGACGAGCCCATCATCCTGGTGACCCGTCCCAGCTCCTCCGGCACCCGCGCCCTGTTCAAGGAGTGGGCGCTGGACGGCGCGGAGGAAGCCTCCAACGCCGCGCTGGAGACCGACGACTCCGGCACGCTGCTGCAGAACGTGCAGCAGAACCCCGGCGCCATCGGCTATGTTGCGCTGCCCTATGTGCTGAACAATGACGATGTGCAGACCGTTTCCATCGACGGCGTTGCGCCCACGCTGGAAAATACCTACAACGGTACCTACCCGGTCTGGGGCTATGAGCACATGTACACCAACGGCGAAGGCAGCGAGGCTGCCCAGGCGTTCATCAACTACATGATGGGCGACGAGTTCGCCAGCGAGATCGAGGCCCTGGGCTACGGCGTCACCGCCCAGATGAGCGATGAAGCCATCGCCGCGCACGAGGGCTGAGAAACAAGTCCCATCAGGCCGCTGTTCACAGCAGCCGCAAGCCGGGCAGAGCGATCTGCCCGGCTTTTCTGAGAAAAATCTGAGAAAAAATTGGTCGTATTGATAGGAAAGTAATGGGAGGGCAATAGCAGTATGGCGCAAACCACCACGGCCCCGCAGCAGGAAAGGAGCGAACCTGTGCAGCAGATCAATGTGCCGGCCCGCGGCGCGGGCAGGGACCCCAAGCCGCATATGTTCCGCAAGGAGTACCTGGGGCGCAGCATCGTGACGTTCTGCGGGCTGTTCATCATCGTTTTGACCATCGCCATCGGCGCATTCCTGGTCTATAAGGGCGTCGGTACTTTTACCGTGTTCGGGCACAGCGTGGGCGAGTTCCTGTTCTCGGCGGAATGGAGCCCGTCGGACAGCGGTTCCCAGGGGGGCGGCGCCGTCGGCGCGGCCATCTTCATCTTCGGTTCGCTGGTCACCTGCGGCCTGGCGCTGCTGATCGCCGCGCCGTTCAGCCTGGCGGCCGCCGTGTTCATCACCGAGATCTCGCCCAAGCTGGGCTCCACGCTGATCCAGCCGACCATCGAGATCTTCGCGGGCATCCCCTCCGTCGTGTACGGCTGGGTGGGCCTGACGATCCTGGTGCCCTTTGTGCGGGACGTTTTCAACGCCCCGATGGGCGGCTACTCGGTGCTGGCGGCGTCCATCGTGCTGGCGGTCATGATCGCCCCCACGATCACCACCGTTTCGGCGGATGCCATCCGCGGCGTGCCCGCCATGTACCGCGAAGCGTCCTACGGGCTGGGTTCCACCCGCTGGCAGGCCATCTATAAGGTCATGGTGCCCGCGGCGCTGCCCGGCATCGTCACCGGCGTCGTGCTGGGCCTGTCCCGCGCCTTTGGCGAAGCACTGGCCGTGGCCATGGTCATCGGCAAAACGCGCGCCTTCCCGGACGGGCTGCTCTCTCCCACCACCAACCTGACTTCCGCCATTGCCTCGGACATGGGCAATACGGCGAACGGCAGCGAGCACAACATGGCCCTGTGGTCCATGGCGCTGTTGCTGCTGCTGATCTCGATGCTGTTCATCGTCCTCATCCACTTCATCAGCGGCAGAAAGGAGGCGGCTGACAAATGAAAGCCCGTGCATCCCGTTCCCGTCTGAGCGATCAGATCATGACCGCCGTGTTCTACGGCGTGGGCGGCTTCTTCGTCCTGCTGCTGGTGGCCCTGGTCGGCTATATCGTCATCAAGGGCTTTGCGGATATGGACCTCAGCTTCCTGGCCTTTGACCGCACCGGCATCGGCAACCAGCTGTTCAACACCCTCTATCTGGTTTTCCTCTCTCTTGTCATCTGCGTGCCGCTGGGCGTGGCCGCCGGCATCTATATGGCCGAATACGCCAAGCCCGGCCGGCTGACCCGCTTCATCCGCATCTGTATCGAGACGCTGTCCTCGCTGCCTTCCATCGTGGTGGGCCTGTTCGGCTACCTGGTCTTTCTGCTGATGACCGGCGCCACCTGGAACCTGCTGGCGGGCGCGGGCGCCGTGTCGATCCTCTGCCTGCCGCTGATCGCCACCACCACCGAGGACGCCTTCCGCGCGCTGCCCGCCAGCTACCGCGAGGGCGGCCTGGCCCTGGGCACCACCCACTGGCAGACCATCGTGCATGTGCTGCTGCCGGCCTGTGTGGGGCGCATCATCACCGGCGTCATCCTGGCGGCGGGGCGCGGCTTTGGTGAAGCGGCCGCCCTGCTGTACACGGCGGGCCAGAGCACCAACATCAACTGGTCCAACTGGAACATCTTCTCGCCCACCTGCCCGCTGAACCCGCTGCGCCCCGGCGAGACCCTGGCCCTGCATATCTGGACCCTGCGCACCGAGGGCAGCCTGTACGCCAATTCTACCGAGATCGCAAACTTCTCTGCCGCCGTGTTGGTGCTGCTGGTGTTCGCCTTCAGCCTGCTGGCGCGCTATGTGAGCCGCAGAATGAGCAGAAAGGCCAGCGGCGTCTGATCCGCCGGCTGTGACTACGAGGAAGGAAACTACGAACGATGGATAAATATTCAGTCAGTCATTTGGATCTGTATTACGGCAATTTCCACGCCCTGAAAGATGTGAACATGAACATCGCGGAAAAGGAGATCACCGCCTTCATCGGCCCGTCGGGCTGCGGCAAATCCACCTTTCTGAAAACGCTCAACCGCATGAACGACCTGGTGGACGGGTGCCGCATTTCGGGCGAGATCAAGCTGGACGGCGTGGACATCTATAAAGATAAAATGGACGTCAACGTGCTGCGCCGTCGCGTGGGCATGGTCTTTCAGAAGGCAAACCCCTTCCCGATGTCCATCTATGACAACATCGCCTACGGCCCGCGTATCCACGGCGTGCGCAAAAAGAGCGAACTGGACGACATCGTCGAGAAGAGCCTGCGCGGCGCGGCCATCTGGGACGAGGTGAAGGACCGCCTGAACAAGAGCGCGCTGGGCATGTCCGGCGGCCAGCAGCAGCGCCTTTGCATCGCCCGTGCCCTGGCCGTGGAGCCGGAGGTCCTGCTCATGGACGAGCCGACTTCCGCCCTGGACCCCATCTCCACGTCCAAGGTCGAGGAACTGGCCCTGGAACTCAAGAAAAATTACACGATCGTCATCGTGACCCACAATATGCAGCAGGCGGCCCGTATCTCGGACAAGACGGCCTTCTTCCTGCTGGGCGAACTGGTCGAGATGGGCCCCACCGAGCAGGTGTTCTCGACCCCCGTGGACAAACGCACCGAGGATTACATCTCCGGCCGTTTCGGCTGATCAGGAAGGAGCAGACTATGCCTATGAATATGCCGTACAGCAGCCGCAAGGAATATGACGCGGAGCTTTTGGAACTGGATACCATGCTGGCCCGCATGGGCCATGCGGCGGGCAGCGCCATCGAGAGCGCCATGACCGCCCTGCGCACCGGCGATGTGGAACTGGCCCGCAGCGTGGTGGCCCGCGACAACGAGATCGACGCCGCCGAGCATGAGATCGAGCACCGCTGCCTGACGCTGTTCCTGCGCCAGCAGCCGGTGGCGGGCGATCTGCGCAAGGTTTCGACCGCGCTGAAGATGGTCACCGACATCGAACGCATCGCGGACCAGGCCAGCGATATTGCCGAGATCACGCTCCACCTGCACCCCGAAGGGGCGCGCGGCGTCGGCGTGATGGAGGACCTGGACAAAATGGGCCAGGTGGCGCTGCGCATGGTCAAGGATTCGATCGGCGCCTATGTGCAGGTCGATCTTTCGATGGCGGCCCAGGTCATCGCCAAGGACGATGAATGCGACGCCATGTTCCGCAAGATCAGCGGCGAGATCGCGCAGTACATCGCCGCCCACCCCACGGACGCCGAGACCGCCCTGGACCTGTTCATGATCACGAAGTATCTGGAACGCCTGGGCGACCACGCCGTCAACGTGGCCGAATGGGTGGAATTCCTCAAGACCGGCGTGCATAAATCGCGCAAGATCGTTTGATCGGTCAAAAGGGGTATCGCCCCGCGGGCCAGGGACCGGCCGTTTACTTTACCATTCCCTTATTTTCCTATACCGACCGGGACGGGGTCTGCCGCAGGGCAGGCCCCGTTCCGGCATTTTTGCGCAAAAATCCTTCCGCACGCGGTTGATTCCGGCCGCGCGCTGCGGTACAATAGAGGGCACAGGATTCAGCCAGATGAAAAGGAGCGTCTTACCATGCCGCATACTGAGACCATGCTGGAAAGCAAGGAGATCTTCAACGGGCGGGTGATCCGCGTCACGCTGGACACCGTCCGGCTCGAAAACGGGAACACCGGCACAAGGGAGGTGGTCCACCACCACGGCGGGGCCTGCATCCTGCCGGTGGATGCCGAGGGCAACGTCTATATGGTGCGCCAGTTCCGCTACGCCATGGGCGAGGAGATCTGGGAACTGCCCGCGGGCAAGCTGGAAGCGGGGGAGGACCCCTTCGAGGCCGCCAAGCGGGAACTGAGCGAGGAATGCGGCCTGACCGCCGACCGCTTTGAGGATCTGGGCGTGGTGTACGCCACCGTGGGCTACGACAGCGAGCGCATCTACCTCTGGGCAGCCACCGGCCTGCACCGGGCGGCGCAGCACCTGGACGAGGACGAGTTCCTCGACGTGGTGAAGATGCCCTTTGAAAAAGCCCTGGGCCTGGTCATGGACGGCACCATCCGGGACAGCAAGACCCAGGTGGGCCTGCTGAAGTACGCCCAACTGCACGGCTGCCGATGAACCGGACCGAAACGCTGGACCACGGCACGCGGGTGTTCACCGCGCCGGGGGCGGGCTTTGGCAGCGACGCGCTGCTGCTGGCCCGCTTCGCCGCCCCGCGCCCGCAGGAACGGGCCGCGGACCTGTGCAGCGGCTGCGGCATCGTGGCGCTGGCCTGGCATGACGCGGGCCACCGCGGCCCCTGCGCGGCGGTGGAACTGGACCCCGCCGCCAGTGCCCTGTGCGCCGCCGCCCTGCGGGAAAACGGCATCGCCCATATCACGGCGCTGTGCGCCGATGTGCGCGCCTTCTGCCGTGCCGGGCCGGAACAGGGGCGGTATGACTTCGCGGCTTGCAACCCGCCCTACTTCACGGCGGGGCCGCGCAGCCCCGACCCGGCCCGCGCCGCCGCCCGCCATACCGACACCTGCACCCTGGCCGACGCCGTGGGCGCTGCCGCCCGCGCCTTGCGGGAGGGCGGGCGCTTTGTGCTGTGCCAGCGCCCCGACCAACTGGCCGAGGTGTTCTGCGCGCTGCGCGCCGCCCGGCTGGAACCCAAGCGGCTGGCGTTCGCGCGCCAGCGCGCGGACAGCGTGCCGTGGCTGTTCCTGGTGGAGGCCCAGAAAGGCCGCCGCCCCGGCCTGCGCATGGAGCCGGATCTGATCGTCGAGAACGGGGCTGCCCGTTACGGAACTAAATAAGGAGAGATAAGACAAAATGGGACTGTTCAACATGCATTATGACCGCCCGGGGCCGGGCGTGAACCCGGATACCCCGCGCAAAAAGGGCGCCGCCCGCTTTTTTGAGGTGCTGGGCCGCGACCTGGGCGCTTTCTGGTGTGCCGGCATGCTGGCGCTGCTCAGCGCGCTGCCGTTTATACTGGGGCTGGGGCTTTCGCTGGCGACCCACGCCATCTTCCCCATGCTGCTGGCCGGCGCGCTGGGCGGCATGATCGCCGCGCCCCAGCTCACCGGCCTGCACGATACCATCCTGCGCAGCCTGCGCGATGAACCCGGCTACTGGTGGGCCACCTACCGCCGCGTGTGGAAGCGCAACGCCAAAGGCTCGCTGCTGCCGGGCGCGGTGTGCGGGCTGATCCTGGGCATGCAGGTGTTCTCGGCCTGGCACATGGCCACGAACCAGGGCGGCATGCTGTCGGTGCTGCTCATCGGGCTGATCCTGCTGGGCGGCCTGGCCCAGTATATCTTTGCACAGGTGGCCCTGCTGGATATGCCCTTCCCCAGCCTGCTCAAAAACGCGGTGCTGCTGTTCTTCGGCTACCTGCCCCGCACGCTGCTGGGCGTGCTGTGGCAGGGGCTGTACTGGGGCGCCATCGTGCTGTTCTTCCCCCTCAGCGTGCCGGTGCTGCTGGCGACCAGCTTCTGGCTGCCCGCCGTGCTCAGCCTCATGGCGATCTATCCGCCGCTGGAAAAGAGCTTCAATATCGAGGAGACCATCCGCAAAATGCGGGATGACGAGATGGGCGGCCACTGACCCCCGCCGTCCCCGTGAAGCGGCCCGTGCCTGCGCCACCGCGGCGCGGGCACATTTTTTTGCGGCCGGGCCCTTTTGGCGCCCGGCGCGCGCCGATCTTTATGCCGTCCTTGCGCGGGCGCAGTAAAAAGGGTATAATAGCAAAATAGGCAAAGTGCAGCAAAAAGGAGGCGAAGGGCGTTGAAGATCCTGCTGATCCACTGTCATTACCGGCTGCCCGGCGGCGAGGACGCCGTGCTGGCCGCCGAACGGGCGCTGCTGGAACGGCACGGCCACACGGTGCTGACCTATGAGCGCAGCAACGAGGACGCCCTTCACGGCGCCGGAAAATTGCTGCTGCCGCTGCGGGCGCTGTGGAACCGCCGCGCCGCGCGGGAAGTGGCGGACCTGATCCGGCGGGAAGGCGTCGAGGCCGTCCACGTCCACAACACGCTGCTGGTGCTCAGCCCCGCCGTGGTGCGGGCGGCCAAACGATGCGGCGTGCCGGTGGTGCAGACGCTGCACAATTTCCGCTTTTTCTGCCCCAACGGCGTGCTGCTGCGGGACGGGGCGGTGTGCGAGGACTGCCCCGCACGCGGCCTTCGCTGCGCGGTGCGCCACCGCTGCTACCGGGGCAGCCTGGCGCAGACCGCCGTGGTGGCGGCCGTCTACGCGCTGCACCGGCGGCTGGGCACCTGGCGCGGCGTGACGCTGCTGGCCCCCACCGAATTCGACCGCGCCAAACTGCTGGAATTCAACTGCCGCCGCCCGATGTTCGACCCCGAACGCCTGGCCGTCAAGCCCAACCCCGTGCGGCTGCCAGAGCAGGCGGCCCTGCCCTGGGCGGCCCGGCGGGATCAGGTCGTCTTTGCGGGGCGGCTTGAAGAACTCAAGGGCCTGCGCACCGTGCTGGAAGCCTGGAAGCTGCTGGGCGCGGACGCGCCCGAACTGCTGGTGGCGGGCAAAGGCCCGCTGGGGGACTGGGCGCGGCAGAACGCCGGGGCGCGGGTGCGCTTTCTGGGCCAGGTCCCGCCGGAGGAGCTGACCCGCCTGATGGCCGAAAGCCGCGCCGTGGTCGCGGCCAGCCTGTGTTACGAGAGTTTTGCCCTCGTCCCTGCCGAAGCCCATGCGCTGGGCACGCCGGTGCTGGCCAGCGACCTGGGCAACGTGGGCGCGTCGGTGCGCCCCGGCGTGGACGGGCTGCGGTTCGCCCCCGGCGATGCCGCCGCGCTGGCCGAAGCTGTGCGCAGGCTGGCGGGCATGACCTTCGACTGCGGGGCCATCGCCGCCGAAGCCCGCCGCCGCTACAGTGAAGAAGAAAATTACCGCGCATTGATGCGCTTTTATACAGGGGAGCAACCATGAATCAGTTGTACCGTGCCCTGCACATGCCGCCCCGGCGGCTGCTGCGCAAGCTGACGGGCGAAAAAGAGATCTATACCATCGCGGTGCGGCCGCTGCCCCCGGCCGAGGGCGCCGACCCGCTGCCCGCGCTGGGCACCGGCCCCTACCGGCAGCTGCCGGGGCGGGAGGGTTTCTGGTACGCCGACCCGCTGCTTTACCGGCGGGACGGCGGCCGCTGGCTGTTTGCCGAAGCCATGGACCGGGCCGCGGGCAAGGGCCGCATCGAAGTCTGCCGCCTGGCGGACGACGGCACGGCGGAACCGTGGCAGACCGTGCTGGAGGAGGACTTCCACCTTTCGTTCCCGATGGTGTTCGACTGGAACGGCGACACCTGGATGATCCCCGAAAGCGGCGCCGACCACAGCCTGCGCCTGTACCGCTGCCGGGAATTCCCCACGGGCTGGGAACTGGTCCAGCGGTTTGCCGTGCAGGAGGAACTGTGCGACGCCATCCTGGTGGACCGCACGCCCGACGCGCTGACGCTGCTGTGCAGCGAAACAAAACCCGACAACCAGCTTTTTGTGCGCTACCGCCGCTATACGCTGCGCAAAACGCCGCCGCCCGCGCCCCCCTTGCCGGACACTGAACCGCCCGCCGCGCCCGAAGGCCCCTTTGAACTGCTGCCGGACGAGGCGTTCAACCTGCAGCACCGGGCCTTCGACCTGACCAGCCGCAACGCGGGGCCGCTGTTCGTGTTGGACGGGCAGGTCATCCACCCCACGCAGGTCAGCACGCGGGTGGATTACGGCGTTTACCTGCAATTCCTGGCCCGGCGGGGCAGTTCCGAAGTGCCGCTGTGCGCGGCCATGCCCCGCAGCGTGCAGATCGAAGGGCTGGACCCGGCCGACATCATCGGCGTGCACACCTACAGCCGCGACGATACGCTGGAGATCATCGACGCGCGCTATCTGACAAAGGACAAGGCAAAGGGGAACCCCCATCCATGAAAACCATCGTGATCCCGCAGTTCTACTGCGGGCCTTCGGGCCGCAAGGGCCTGTATAACCGGCAGGAAGTGGGCCTCGCCCGCGCCTTTGCGGCGCTGGGGGCGCGGGGCGTCGTGCTGTACCCCGACCCCGCCGCCAAAGCCCCCGTCATGGAGGAACCGGAGCCCAATGTGCGCATTTACACCCTGCCGGTGCGGGCGCTGGGGTCCCAGGCGTTTTATAAAAACTGGCAGATCCTGCTGGACGAACACGCCGACGCCGTCCACGTCATGGGGGACAATTCCCCCGGCGTGCCGTCGCTCTACCGCTTCTGCCGCCGCCACGGCATCCTGTTCTACAGCCAGTTGGGCGCGCTCAAAAGCCAGTCCCCCCATGCGCCGGTGCGCCGGGTCATGGACCTGCTGCTGCGCCGCAATCTGGCTATCTACAAAAAGACGCCCACCTTCGCCAAGACCCCCGCGGTGGCGGCGGAACTGCGCGCGCTGGGGGTGCCATGCGCCGGGATCATGCCCGTGGGGCTGGATACCGCCATCATCCCCACGCTGCCGGACCGGCGGGACAAACTGCGGGACGCCGTCAATCTGGACCGGGACGCCCGCATCCTGCTGTTCGTGGGGCGGCTGGACCCCTACAAGCGCCCGCTGGACCTGGTGCCGCTGCTGCAGGCCGCGCCGGGCTGGCAGGCCGTGGTCATCGGCCGCGGCAGCCAAAGCGATGCGCTGCGCCATGCGCTGGAACAGGCCGGGCTGCTGGCCCGCTGCCGCCTGATCCCCCAGATCGCCAACACGGCGGTGCATGTCTATTACCACGCCTGCGACGCTTTTGTGAATCTGAACGAGCAGGAGATCTTCGGCATGAGCCTGCTGGAAGCCATGTACGCGGGCTGCCCGCCGGTGGCCCGCCATGCGCCGGGGCCGGACCTCATCATTGAGGACGGGGTCAGCGGCATCCTGTGCGATACCGTGCCCCAGATGGCCGCCGCCCTGGAACGGGTGGACGAAGCCATGGGCGCGGCGGCGCAGAAACGCATCAACGAACATTTTCTGTGGCAGAACAGCGCCGAACAGGCGCTGGCGCTGCTGCCCGGCCGGAGGAACGCCCATGGATAACGACAACGCGCTGCTGGAAAAGGCCCGCAACCTTTATAAAGGGATGCGCTTCGGCCTGAAATACCGCGGGGTGAAGGTGCTGGACGCCGGGGCGGGCAACGACCTGGCGCGGGCGGCGGTGGAGCGGGGCGGCCCCTGGCTGTTCGCCCGCTGCGGCGCCACCGAGATGCGCACCGTGGCCGACTGGCTGCGGGGCGGCGCTTTCAGCGAGCGCACCCGGCAGGACATCCGCAACCTGTCCGGCGTGTTCCCCACCGACGACGATACGCTGGGCCGCTTCTGCCGCCTGTATGTGGACTGCGCCCACAGCGCCGACCTGCTGGCCCTGTGGGACGTGGGGGCCGAGCGGGAGGTCATCCGCGGTTGCCGGGATACCACGGCCTTCACCAAACTGCGGGCGCTGGAACCCTACTACCACCAAAACCCCTGGAGCGCCGCGCTGGCGGGTAAAAAGGTGCTGGTGGTCCATCCCTTCCGGGATACCATCCTGCGCCAGTACGCCCGGCGGGAACAGCTTTTCCCCGGCACCGATATCCTGCCGGAATTTGCGGACCTGACGGTCGTGCGGGCCGTGCAGGGGCTGGCCGGGCGGGATACCGGCTTTGCCACCTGGTTCGACGCGCTGGCCGCCATGGAACGCCAGATGGACGCCGCCGACTATGAGGTGGTGGTCATCGGGGCGGGGGCCTACGGCCTGCCCCTGGCCGCCCACGCGCGGGATACCGGCCATACGGCCATCCAGATGAGCGGCGCCACCCAGCTTTTGTTTGGTATCCGGGGCAAACGGTGGGACGCCCACCCGGTCATTTCGGGGCTGTATAACGACGCCTGGGTGCGCCCGGCCGAAAACGAGGGCATCCCCAACCGGGAAGCCGTCGAGGGCGGCAGCTACTGGTAAGGCCCGCGATTTTGCAAAACGAAAGGAGGTCCCCCATGCGCATCCTTATGATCAGCAACCATCTGGGCGTGCAGAGCGGCGTGCAGCGTTACGTGCAGAACCTGCTGCTGCACATGGACCTGACGAAGTATCAGGTGGACCTCTTTGTGGGGCAGTGCCCGCCGGATCAGGCTTCCAGCGCGCCCGCGCTGGAAGCCGCGGGCGTGCGTATCTTCCCGGTGCCCGACCATAAAAAGGACCGCATCCGGGCGCTGTGGGCCCACCTGCGCGCCCATAAGGACTATGACATCATCCACTACCACACGGCCAGCAAGATCGGCGCGCCGGTCTGCGTTATGATGCGCGCGCTGTGCCCCAAAGCGAAGATCATCGTCCACAGCCACATCGTCTACCCGCCCATGACGCTGGTGTGGCGGGCGGCTCATGCGGTGTACCAGCTTTCGGCCGATTATTTCCTCGGCTGCGGCGTGGCGGCGGGGCGCTTTGTGTTCGGGGATCACATCGACCGCCGGCCCAACTTTGCGGTGGCCTGCAACGCGGTGGACCGGGCGCGCTTTCACCCCGACCCCGCCGCCCGCGCCGCCACCCGCGCCCGCTACGGCGTGGCCGAAAACGAAAAGCTGGCCGGGTTCGTGGGGCGGCTCAACCATCAGAAGAACCCGCTGTTCCTGATCGAAGTGTTCGCGGCGCTGGCCGCCGCCGACCCGGCGTGGAAGCTGCTGCTGGTGGGTGCGGGCGAGATGGAAGCCCCCATGCGGCAGGCGCTGGCCCGCCACGGCCTGGGCGAGCGGGCCGTCTTTGCCGGGGTGCAGAGCGACGTGCCCGCCTATATGAACGCCTTCGACCTGTTTTTGCTGCCCAGCAACTTTGAGGGCAGCCCCGTCACGCTGGTGGAGGCGCAGGGCTGCGGCGTGCCGTGCCTGGCTTCGTCCAATGTGCCGGACGACGGCGCGGTGACGGATCTGGTGCATTTTCTGCCGCTGGACGCCCCGCTGGACGAATGGGCCGCCACAGCGCGGCGGATCGCGGGCTGCGGCCCCCACGCCGACCGCTGGGCCGAACTGGAAGCCGCCGGGTATGAACTGCATACCGCGGCCCGCCGCATGGAAGAACTGTACGACCAACTGGGAGGGTGCCGATGATCTACGCCGAACTGGCCGGGGGGCTGGGCAACCAGATGTTCATTTACGCCTTTGCCCGGGCGCTGGGGCTGCGCTGCGGCGAGCCCGTCACGCTGCTGGACCGGCAGGACTGGCGCGACGGTGCGCCCGCCCACACGGCCTGCGCGCTGGCGGCGCTGAACATCGCGCCCGAAGTGAAGATCCTGGCCGAACCGGGCTTTGCCAAAAAACACCTGCCCCGGCAGAACGCCGCCAAGGCCCTGATGATCAAGGCCGAGCAGCGCCGGGGCCTGATGAGCCGCGACTGGCACGACTGGGAGCGCCGCCGCGCCCCGCTGCTCAACCTGCTGGGGCTGCACTTTGCCACCGACGGCTATATCCCTGTGCGGCGGGGCCCGTCGCGGGATTTCCTGGCCTGGGGCTACTTCCAGGGCGAAGCCTACTTTACGGACAAGGCCCCCGTGATCCGGCGGGAACTGCAGGCCGCCGTCCCGCCCGAAGGACCCCAGGCCGAAGCCATCCGCGCCGCGGCGTGGCCGGTGGCGCTGCACCTGCGCCGGGGGGACTACTGCAACCCGGAAAACGCCATCCTGCAGGTATGTACCCCGGCCTATTATGCGCGGGCGGCCGCCGCTGTGGCCGCCGCCCGCCCCGACGCGACGGTGTTCGTCTTTTCGGACGACATCGAATGGGCGCGGGAAAATCTCGATACCGCGGGCCTGCCCGCCGTCTTTATGCCGCGGGGGGACGCGGCGGGGGACCTGGCGCTCATGCAGCTCTGCCGCGGCTTTGTCCTGAGCAATTCCACCTACAGCTGGTGGGCCCAGTATCTGGCGGGGGAGGACCGCACGGTGTGGGCCCCCGACCGCTGGTACGCCCACACCAAGCGTACCGCGCTGTACCAGCCGGACTGGCATCTGATCGCGACCCGGTGAACGAACAGGAAAGGGGGCCGGCCCTGTGCCGCTGTTTTCCATCATCATACCCGTGTACAACGTGCAGGAATATCTGCCGGCCTGCGTCAAAAGCGTGGCCGAACAGGCAGGCCCCCGCGACTGGGAGTGCCTGCTGGTGGACGATGGTTCCACCGATTCCAGCGGCGCGCTGTGCGACGCCTTTGCGGCCGAGATCCCCGGTTTTCAGGCGATCCACCGCAAAAACGGCGGGCTGGCCGCCGCCCGCAACACCGGCCTGAAGGCGGCGGCGGGGGAGTGGGTGCTGTTTTTGGACAGCGACGACGCCATGGCCCCCGGCCTGCTGGCCGCGCTGCGCACGGCGCTGGCCGAACACCCCGGCTACGACTGGTTCATCGGCAAGCACCGGGAATGGCAGCCCGACGGCACGCTGACCGAACACCCCGGCCTGCACCTGACCCCCGGCCCGTTCGAGAGCGCGGACTACGCCGCGCGGCTGCGGGCGCTGTACGCCGCCGGGCACTGGTCGGTGTGGAAGTACTGCCTGCGCCGCGCCTGGCTGCGGGAGGACCGCCTGCACTTCTGGAACGATGTGCGCTGGGCCGAGGACTGGCCCTTTGACCTGCTGCTGCTGACCCGCTGCACGCGGCTGTATTTCCTGGATGTGGTGTTCACCCACTACCGCACCGGGCGCACCGGCAGCCTGATGACCGACGCCCGCAACCTGCCCCGCCGCTTTGCGTCGCTGGCGGCCGCCCAGCGGCATCTGGCCGCGCTGGCCGCCACCGACCGGGCCGCCGGGGATGCCTGGGCCGCCATGCAGGACGCCATGGCCGACGTGTTCTGGCCCCAGGCCCGCACGGCCGCCGTGCCCGACGCCGCCCTGCGCCGCGCCTGCCTGCCGGGGCTTAAGCAGCTTCGGCCGCTGTACGCCCATGGCGCCGAGGTGCGCACCCGCCGGGACTGGCGGGCGTTCCAGGCCATGATGCGGCTGCTGGGCCCGCGCCTGACGCTGTGGCTCTGCGCCAAAGTGCGGCGCGCGGACGCGGCGGAAGACCCCGCCGCCCATGACGGAACCTGACTATTTCGACAGCCTGAAAGGATAACACTGTTTTGCGTACCAGACGAACGCTCATCAATATGGCTTATGCGCTGGGGTCCAGCCTGCTGCTTCTGCTGCTGGGGCTGGTCACCCGGCGGCTGCTGGTGTACAATTTCGGTACCCAGATCAGCACGGCGTCCCAGGTGGTCAGCCAGCTATTCAACTTCTTCTCCATCGCGGAATTCGGCGTCGGCAGCGTCATCAGCTACCGCCTGTATGAACAGATCGCCGTCCGCAACGAAGCCAAGATCAGCAAGTACATGTCCATGTACAAGTGGGCCTACCGCGTGGTGGGGCTTGCCATCGCGGTGCTGGCCCTGCTGGGCGCGGCCGCCCTGCCGTGGATCATGCCGGACGTGCCGCTGTCCACCGGGTACACGGTGTACGGCCTCAACGTCGTGTCCACGCTGTGCAGTTACTTCCTGGTCACCCGGCGGCTCATGTACACCTGCACCCAGCAGGGGTATCTGTGCACGCGCATCGACTTCTGCTTCAACGTCCTGACCTCGCTGGCCAAGATCGCCGTTTCGCTGTGGTTCCCCAACTATGTGCTGTATTTCAGCGTGGCCATCGTCTGCAACGTCTGCGCCAACCTGGTCATCGCCCGCCGCTTCCGCAAGGACTTCCCCTATGTGCATGATGTGCGCGTCAGCGTGCAGGACTTCAAGGACCTGGGCATCTTCCACGACCTGCGCTATTATCTGGTGCACCGCCTTTCCAACACGGTGTACGGCTCGGCCAACACCATCGTCACGGCGCGCATGGGCGGCTCCGACCAGACCACCCGCCTGGGCAACTACACCAATATTTCGACCAGCGCCACCGACCTGGGCAATAAAGTCATGGACAGCTTTGCCGCGGCCATCGGCAACATCGTCTACGACAAGACCGCCACCGCCAACGACCATGACAAACAGGTGTTCTGGGGCATGGACCTGTTCAGCTATCTGGTGGGCAGCTTTGTGGCTACCGGCTATTTCTGCCTGTTCCAGCCCTTTATGTCGGCCTGGATGGGGGACGCCTGGCTGCTGCCCATGAGCTTTGTGCTGGTGTTCTGCCTGAACGAATATGTGGGCTGGAACCACCGCATGCTGGGGTCCTACCGGGCCGTGCTGGGCCATTTTGAGCAGGACCAGTGGTTCATGGTGGCGTCGGCCGCCGTCAACCTGGGGCTGAGTTTTGCGCTGTTCCCCGTGCTGGACATCACCGGTACCCTGCTGGCCACGGTGATCGCCCACTCCATCATGTGGGCAGGGCGCGTGCTGGTGGTGTTCCGGCAGTATATGCGGGGCAGCCTGGGCCATTACCTGCGTATGCAGGCGCTGCATCTCGGCACGCTGGCCCTGTGCATGGGCGGCACCTGGGCGCTGTGTGAAGCCGTGCCCCTGGACGGCTGGCTGGGCCTTGTGCCCCGCGCGCTGATCGTCTGCATCGTGCCCAACCTCATCAATCTGGCGGTCTACGCCTGGGGCAGCGACGCGGCCTACCTGCGCGGCTATGCCGCCCGCATCCTGCGTGCAAGGAGGAAAAAGTCATGAGTGCGAACCGTCCCCGCGTGGCCGTGCTGTACCTGTGTACCGGCGCGTATCAGGTTTTTTGGAAGGACTTTTACCCCAATTTCCGGGCGCATTTTCTGCCGGACTGTGAGCGCACGTTCTTTGTGTTCACCGACGCGCCCGCCATCGACTATGAGGACGCGCCCGACGTGCGCCGCATCCCGCAGGAGGCCCTGCCCTGGCCCTACAGCACCATGCAGCGGTTCGACGCTTTTCTGGGGCAGGCAACGGCGCTGGCCGGGTACGACTACCTGTTTTTCGCCAACGCCAACCTGCGCTGCCTGCGGGACGTGACGGCGGCGGAACTGCTGCCCGACGCCGCCGCGGGCCAGGCCCTTACGGTGGTGTGCCACCTGCCGTACTACGGGAAGGACCCTCTCTTCCACCCCTATGAACGCCGCCGCAAAAGCCGCGCCTGCATCCCCTACAACTGCGGGACCTGGTATGTGGCGGGGGGCCTCAACGGCGGGCAGAGCGCGGCCTATCTGGAACTGTGCCGGGAACTCAAGGCCCGCACCGACGAGGACCTGCGCCGGGGCGTCATCGCCCGCTTCCATGACGAGAGCCAGCTCAACCGGCTGGTGGCCGAGCAGCCCGGGCGGTTCCGGGTGCTGGGGCCGGATTACTGCACGCCGGAGGAGACCCCCACCGGCCACGAGGCCATCCGCGTATTGCAGAAGGCGCATTATATCGACGTGCAGGCCGTCCGGGGCGCCGCAAAGCCCCAGAACTGGGTGCAGTGCAAGTGGGAAGCCTTCTGCCTGAACTGGCTGCCCTACCTGTGGCGCGCGCGGGACGCTCTGCTGCGCCGCCGGGTGGAGCCGCCGCAGAAAATGCCCTGAGAAACGAGGTGCCTTTGTGGCAATGACAGCAAACAAGACGATCCGCCGTACCCTGCTGGGCGCGGCGGTCCTGCTGGCGGCGGCCGCCATGGTGCGCACGCTGTTCGTCGGGCTGGAGATCGACGAACCCTACGCGCTGGCGCTGGGGTTCCGGCTGGTCAGCGGCGACCGTATGTTCGCGGAAATGTGGGAGCCGCACCAGCTTTCGGCGCTGCCTTCCGCCGCGCTGATGGCCCTTTATATGGGCGTGACCGGCACCACCACCGGGGTGCTGCTGTTCTTCCGGGCCGTGGTACTGGCGTGCAAGGCCGCCATGAGCTGGGTATTCTACCGGGAATTCCGGCGGGACCTGGGCCCCACGGGGGCCGGGCTGGCCGCACTGGCGCTGTTCCTGTATATTCCCAAGTGGTTCCTGGGGCCGGACTATACCGGCCAGCAGTTCCACTTTACGGTGGCGGCGTTCCTGTGCCTGCACCACTATGTCACCCGCGGGTTCCGCCGCCCGTGGCTGGTGGTGCTGGGGGCGGTCTGCGCCTGCCTGAGTTTTTTGGCCTATCCCCAAAGCGCGGCGGCCTTCGCCGTGCTGTGGATCGGCATGGTCGTGCTGGGCCGCCGGGGCGGCGAACCCCGGCTGGCCGGCGTGCCGCGGGGCGCGTGGCTGCTGCTGGGGAGCTGTGCGGTCTGCGGCGGGGCGTTCCTGCTCTGGGCGCTGCAGGGCATGGGCTTTGACGTCGACGCCTTTCTGGGGCGGGTGCAGCTCATCCTGCACGACCCGCAGTACGGCTTCACCGCCGGGCAGCGCCTGCTGATGCTGGCCGGTCAGGCCGCGCCGGTGGCCCGCTCGCTGCTGTGGCCGCTGCTGGCGGCGCTGGCGGTCTGCGCCCTGCTGCGCTGGCGCCGGGGCGCGCTGCCCGGCGGTGTGGGGACTTGCCTGGGGCTGTGGGGCGCGTTCGCGGTGGTGCAATGCACGCTGCGCGCGGTGCGCGACGGCAGCCTGGACGAGCGCCAGTTCCTGCCGGTGCTGGTCCTGGCCGGGGCCTGGGCGTTCTGGCGCGCCCGCCGCTGCCCCGGCGCGGCGGCGCTGTTCTGGCTGGGGTGGCTGCCGGGCGTGGCCGCCTACCTGTTCATCCTGCGCTCCACGCTCATCGGTTTGCCCGCTACCTTTATGTATCTGGCGTGGCCTGCCCTCTGCGGGCTGGTGCTGCTGCCCCGCGCGAAACCGCCCGCCGCGCGGCGGCTGGCGCAGCTTACGCTGGCCGCCATCATCGTGTTCCTGGCCGTCTGCCGCCTGTGGTGCGTGCAGATCGTCGGCTGGCGCGCCGCCGATGTGGCCGATACGCCGCTGGTGCGCATCGAACACGGCCCCGCCAAAGGCATTTGGGCCGACGAAAAGGCCGCCGATATGCAGGAGTGCCTTTACAAGGCGCTGGAGCCTTATGCCGGGCAGGCGGTGCTGCAGGCCATCGGGGAACAGAACGGTCTGGGCTTTCTGATGGCCGACGGCACGCTGACGGTGGCCCAGGCGTCGGTGATCTCCGGCACCGACAGCGACCCCCGGTTCGAGGAATATTACACGATGGTGCCCGGCAAACTGCCCGATGTGGTCCTGTACGACGACGCCGAAGTGCGGGATATGGACGCCTTCCACGCCTGGATCGAGGAAAACTTTGCCATTGCCGACCGCTATACCGTGACCCACGGCACAGCCAGCCTGCAGGTGCTGGTGGTGGACGGCTGGGCCGGGTAAGGCGGCCCGTTGCGGCGCGCGCCGTTTTGTGCTATTCTAAAACAAGATTCCGCAACAAGATTTTGCATCCATGCCGAAAAAAGGAGCCTGACTGATGGAAAAACTGCTGGTATTTATCCCTGCCTACAACTGCGAAAAGCAGGTCCCCCGCGTGCTGTCCCAGCTTCTGGACCCACGGGTCGCACCGTGGGTGGGGGAGTGCATCGTGGTCAACAACCGCTCCACCGACGGCACCGAAGCCGCCGTGCAGGACTGGCGGCGCCGTCATCCCGACGCGCCGGTGCGCCTGCTGCGCAATGATGAAAACTACGGCCTCGGCGGCAGCCACAAGGTGGCTTTCGGCTACGCGGCCGCCCACGGGTACGAGCATTTGGTGGTGCTCCACGGCGACGACCAGGGGGCCGTGGCGGACCTGCTGCCCATCCTGGAGGACGGCACCTATACAAAATATGACTGCTGCCTTGGCTCCCGCTTTATGAAGGGCAGCCGCATCCAGGGCTACAGCACCCTGCGGGTGGTGGGCAACCACGGCTTCAACGCCCTGTTCAGCCTGGTGGCCCGCCGCCGCATCACCGACCTTGGCAGCGGGCTGAACCTGTACGCCGTGGCCCCGCTGAAAAACGGGTACTACAAAAAATTCCCCGATACGCTGTATTTCAACGACTGCATGATCCTGGCGCTCTGCCAGCTTCGGCAGAAAGTGCTGTTCTTCCCCATCAGCTGGCGGGAGGAAGATCAGGTCAGCAACAACAAGCTCACCAGCTTCGGCATCAGCCTGCTCAAACTCTGCGGGCGGTATCTGCGCGGGCCCCGCGCCTTCGTCGAGCGGGAATGGCGCAGCAAGATCATTGACGAATATACCTACACCGAGATCCCGGTGCAGCAGTAAGGAGGTACCCCTATGAAGGTTCTGGTAACGGGCGCGGCCGGGTTTATCGGCGGCCAGCTGTGGCATGCGCTGTGGAAGCGCGGCGATGAGGTCGTGGGCATCGACAATTTTTCCTACGGCAATCTGGACAACCTGAAATTTGAGGACCACGACTTCGGCCCTGAGGTGCGCCGCATGGACATCCGGGACCGCGAGGCCATCCCGGCCCTGTTCGAGGTGGAAAAGTTCGACGTGGTGTATAATATCGCGGGCATCGCCCCGCTGCCGGACTGCCAGAGCGACCCCGTGCAGGCTGTGGAGGTCAACACGCTGGGCCTTGTGCACCTGCTGGAATGCGCCCGCCGCACCGGCGTGCGGCAGCTCGTGCAGGCTTCCACCAACGCCATGTATGAGAACGAGACCGAGTTCCCCACGGTGGAGGATTCCTTCGCCCCGCCCACGCTGATCTACCCCAACACCAAATACTGCGGCGAACGCTTCTGCCAGAGCTTTGCCGATACCTACGGCATGACCGTCACCTGCCTGCGGTTCGCCAACGTCTACGGCCCGCATATTGACTGCCTGCGCAAGCAGCCGCCTTTTGTGGGCTATATGATCCGGGAACTGTACTATGACCGCGTGCCGGAGTTCCATTCCGACGGCAACCAGCGCCGGGACTACATCTATGTGGACGACCTGATCGCGCTGGCCCTGCGGGTGGCCGACCATCCGCAGCCCGGCTTCGACGCGGTGAATGTTTCAAGCAACCAGAGTTATTCGGTGCGGGAACTGTACGCCACCGCCTGCCGCCTGATGGGCAAGGAGATCGAAGCGAAATACTGCCCCAGCAGCCATTACTGGGCCAAGTACCCCGAACTGTACGGCGGGGCCTACGGCATCAAGCCGGAGATCCTGGACCATGAAGTCAACAAGTTCAGCCTGTGCGACAACGCCCACGCGCGGGAAGCCTACGGCTGGACGCCCCAGGTGGACATCGAGACCGGCCTTTCCCGCGTGATCGCGGAAGAATGCCGGATGCTGGCCGCCCGCGACAACGCCTGACCGCCATCGAAGGAGGGACCCTTATGCCCAAACTGCACCTGATCCTGCCCATGGCGGGGCGCGGCAGCCGTTTTTTCGAGAATGGCTTCGTCTGCCCCAAACCTCTTATCGAGATCCACGGCAAGCCGTTCTTTTACTGGGCGGCGCGCAGCGTCGAAAAATTCGTGGACTGCGCCGACCTGACTTTTGTGGTGCTGGAAGAACACGTCCGGGATTTTGCCATCGACCGTAAGATCCGGGCCTGCTGGCCTGATGCACGCATCGTGGCCCTGCCGGAAGTCACGGCGGGGGCGGCCATCACGGCCCTCAAGGGCGCCGAGGGCCTGCCCGACGGCGAACCGCTGCTGTTCAACGACTGCGACCATCTGTTCCTCTGCCGCGCGTTCTATGATTTCTGCGCCGAGGGCCGCTTTGCCGAAGGCCCGGCGGGCGCGCTGCTGACCTTTGCCAGCGATTCCCCGGCCTACAGCTATGTGCAGTACGACGCCGCGGGCAACGTCTGCCACACGGTGGAAAAGCAGGTGGTCAGCCATGACGCCATCTGCGGCGCGTATTACTTCAAGGATAAAAAAACCTACGCCGACGCCTGCGCCGCCTACCTGCACCACTGCGACTATAAAGAATTTTTCGTTTCGGGCATTTACAACGTGCTGGCGGACCAGGGCGCGCAGATCCGCGGCTTTGCCACCGACCTGCACCTGCCCTTCGGCACGCCGGACGAATACCGCGCCGCCGAATCCCCCGCAAACGCCGCCGGCTTTGAGGCGCTGCGGTGAGCGCCCGGTCCGTGGAAGGAGAATCTATGCTGCAATCTCGAAAACGTCTGCTGGCAGAAGCCGCAGCCGCGGTGTTGTGGTGCCTGCTCACGCTGGCCACCGACCGGCTGTTTTTCCGCTACGACTGGCATACACCGGCCTTCTTTGTCTATAAGGGGCTGTTTTTGCTGCTGGCTTTTGCGGTGGTGCATGGTGCCGTCACGCTGGTGCGCAACATCCGGCGCAAGGACCCGTTCACCCTGCGCTGGCTCCAGTGGATGCTCCCGTACCTTATCCTTACGCTGATCGTTCTGGTCATCGTCTGGCCGGGGTGCTGGGGCAACGATGATCTGGACGTGCTGCGGCTGGCCCGCACGCTCGAACCCAATTCTTGGCAGCACTTCCTTACCAGTGCGGTCTTTATCCTCTGCCTGATGTTCATTCCGCTGCCTGGCGGCATCGTGCTGATCCAGACGTTGCTGATCGCGGGCGTCGTGGGTTGCTTCCTGGCGGCAGCGGAGACTCTGGCCCGCGAACGGCTGGCGCAGCCCCCGGCGCGGGGATGGTTCGCGCTGCTGTACATCCCGTTTTTGCTGCCGCCGGTGATCCTGCATAATATGCAGCCGTTCCGCTCGACCTGGTCCACCTGGACGGAATTGTTCACGGTGTTTTTGCTGGTGTGGTGGTATCTGCGCGGGCGGCGCATCACGGCCGGGCAGCTGGCTGTGCTTACGGGGCTGGGCATCCTGACGGCTTCCTGGCGGAGCGAATCCATTTATTATATCGCGGCGCTGCCGGTACTGCTGGCATTTCTGGCCGGTAAAAAGCTGCTGCGCCCGGTGGCCGCCGTCCTCAGCTGCTGTGTGCTGTGGGCCGGAACGCTGGCCTGCAATGCCTACAGCAACGTGCTGATGGGCGAAGCGTGGGTCTACCAGCGCGTGGCGCTGACCTATCAGGCGGCGGCGCTCGTGCAGGATGCCGACCCGGTGGAGGACGCTGAGGCACTGGCGATGATCGACCCGATCTTCGATGTGCAGAAATGCCGGGACCTTTCCAACCTGCACGGGCCGGAACTGCGGGACGCGATCGTGCGCTCGGATGCAGATCTGACGGAAGCGGACTGGAAAGCCTGCCAGAAGGGCATCATCCAACTGGCGCTCAAATATCCCGGTTCGCTGCTGCGGGAACGGCTGGGCGTATTCTTCAACACGGTCCAGCAGCATCAGGTGCTGTCCAACCAGAAACTGGCTTTTGCCACGACGGTGCTGCTGTACACCGACCCGCCGGAAGCCATGCGCGACAGCCAGAAGGACTTCCTCTACAACAGCATCGGCGCTTGGCCGCTGAATCAGCAGTTCCGCCAGGATTTTATCATGACGCTGTCCTACCGGGATGATGGTCTGGGCGTGCTGGTGGACGCCACCTGGTGGATGCTGCCGTCCTTTGCCCTGCTGTTTGCCGGCGCCGTGGTGCTGCTGGTGCGCCGCAAGTGGATGCTGTTCTTTGCAGCGGGGGCGCTGGCGGCGCGTGTGCCGCTGGTATTCCTGACCGCGCCGGACACCTACTTTATGTATTATCTGACCCCCTACATCGCGGGCTATGCACTGGCCGCCGCGGGCCTGCTGTATGCCGTGCTGCTGCATAAGAAAAAGAAACAGGAAAGAGGAGAGCGGGCATGATGTGGGCATTGTTGCTGCTGGCTATAGGGCTGCTCCTCGTCGGGCACGCCTTCCGGCTGCTGCGGTGGGAACAGTTCGTGCGGATCTACGAACGCCCCTCGCGCGGCGCGATGCTGCGCGGCATGGCGGGCGGGTACGCCATCAATACCATCCTGCCGCTGCATCTGGGCGATGTGTTCCGCGCCGTCTTTGTGGGGCGGCGGATGAAATCCGGCGTCGGCTTTGCGCTGGCTACCGTCATCATGGACCGCTTCCTGGATGTGTGGTTCGTGGCGCTGGGCTTCGGGGCCTTCGCGCTGCTGGGCCAGGGCGGGAGTGCCGCCCATTTGGCCGCGCGGTATTATCTGCTGTTCGCGGTGCTGCTGGCCGCCGCGCTGGCGGTGGTGGTCGTGCTGCGCGACGCCATCAAGCGCGTCTGCCTGGCCGTGTGCGGCATCTTCAACGATACCCTCAAGCTGGACGGCATGGTGTTCTGCTGGAGCCTGATCAACACGTTCAAGGACCTGCGCCGCATCAATCTGCCGCGGCTGGCCCTCAACACCATTGCCATGTGGGTGGCGTATCTGGGTTCCTACACGGCGCGCCCGCAGCGGCTGTTGCCGGGATGATCGCCTGGTATCTGGTACCGCTGGCCATCATGTGGCTGGCTACCCTGCTGCCGGAACGGGTGCGCGGGGCCGTCAATCAGGCCACGGCGGCGGCTCCGGCGGGCGAAAGCTATCTGAACCTGCTGCCCCAGGCCGACCCCCAGGACCGGGCCGTGTTCCTGAGCCAGTATTTCGGGCTGCAGAACAAAGCCTGGGTGGACCGCTTTTTGCAAATGAACCAGGGCATCACGATCTTACAGGATTTTTCGGCCGGTTCCAACGCCACCACCATGCTCTGCATGGATAAAAACAGCACCTTCTACCGCAAGTACGCCTTCGGGGACGACGGGCGCAAACTGGCCGAGCAGCTTTGCTGGCTGCGCGCCCAGCAGGACCGCCTGCCCCTGTGCGAGATCCTGCGCGACGGGCAGGACGACGGCTGCTGCTGGTACGATATGACCTACGACCCGCAGGCTGTGGGTATGTTCCGCTACCTGCACTCGAACCCGGTGGAAAAAAGCGCCGCCGTGCTGCATGAAGTGCTGGACACGCTGGAAGAAAAACTCTACCGCCCCACGGCGGTGGCGGCAGACCCCGAAAAGATCGAACAGTACATCGCCAAAAAGGTGGACGGCAACCTGCAAAAACTGCGGGAGGCCCGCGCGCTGCACGAACTGATGGAAGCCCCCACGCTGTGGATCAACGGCAAGGAATACCGCAACCTGAGCCAACTGGACTGGCTGTTCGACCATGACCGGCTGCGCGGGCTGTTTGCCGCCGACCCGGTGGGCACCATCCACGGGGACCTGACGATCGAGAACATCATCTGCCGCACCGACGGCAAGGGCTGGTATCTCATCGACCCCAACACCGGCAACCTGCACGAAAGCCCCTTCCTCGACTACGGCAAGCTGCTGCAAAGCCTGCACGGGGGCTATGAGTTCATGATGATGACCCCGCGCGTCACGGTGCAGGGCAACCATATCGACTTTGCCCTGACCCGTTCCGCCGCCTATGACGCGCTGCTGGCGGACCTGATGCAGCAGTTGGCGGAACGCTACCCGGCGCAGCAGGTGGACAGCATCCTGATGCACGAGGTGGTCCACTGGCTGCGGCTGATGCCCTACAAGCTCGCCCGCGACCGCAAGCGCGCGCCGATGTTCTATGCCGGGCTGGTCATGGTGGCGAACGACGCCGCCGACCATGCCCGCCGCTGAAAAAGAAGGAGGTTTCCCCATGCTCGTCTGCGTCGACCTGGACGGCACCCTGCTGGATACCGTGCCCGCCAACGGGGCGTCCTACCGCGCCGCCCTGGAGGAACTGGGCTTTACCGTCACCGACGAATACTACGCCGCCCACTGCAACGGCGGCTATTACAAGGATTTTCTGCGCCCGCTCATGGGCGGCGACCCGGAACCCGCCGATGTGGAGCGGGTCCATGACCGCAAAAAGGAACTGTACGGCGACTTTCTGGACCGGGTGCGGCCCAACCGCGCGCTGTTCGCAACGCTGCAGTCCCTGCGGGCCGCCGGGCACCGGCTGGCCTGCGTGACCACCGGCAGCCGCCGCAACGCCACCGAGGTGCTGACCCATTTCGGCTGCGTGTGCTGGTTCGACCTGATCCTGACCAGCGAGGACGTGACCAAAAGCAAGCCCGACCCCGAAGGCTACCGCAAGGCGATGGCGCATTTCGGCGTCACCCCGCAGGAAACGATGATCTTCGAGGATTCCGGCCCCGGTCTGGCGGCGGCGCTGGCAAGCGGCGCCGCGGTGTTCAAGGTGGAGGCGTTTTAAGCCCCGGCGGGCTTTTCCGCGCTGTTCTGTACACCCAAGACGGGGACGCCCTTGCGGCGTCCCCGTCTTTTCTGTAAGGAGGTTTACCGATGCAAAAGACAAAACGCCCGCTGATCGGCCTTGTGCCGCTGGTGGACTACCAGCGGGAAAGCTGCTGGATGCTGCCCGGCTATATGCAGGGCGTGGAGCAGGCGGGCGGCGTGCCCGTGATGCTGCCGCTCACCCGGGATCGCGGGGAACTGGAACGGCTGGCCGCTGCCTGCGACGGGTTCCTGCTCACCGGCGGGCAGGACGTAGGCCCGGCGCTGTACGGCGGGGCGGACCCCGGCCGGTGCGGGGAACTGTGCCCCGAACGCGACGCCATGGAAACGGCCCTGCTGGCCCTGGCCCGCGCCCAGGACAAGCCGGTGCTGGGCATCTGCCGGGGCATCCAGCTGCTCAACGCGGCGCTGGGCGGCACGCTCTGGCAGGACCTGCCCACCCAGTGCCCTTCGGAGGTGGACCACCACCAGAGCGGCAACTATGCGTCGCCCATCCACACCGTGGCGCTGCAGCCCGGCACGCCGCTGGCCGAACTGCTGGGGCCTGCGCCGCTGCCCGTGAACAGCCTGCACCATCAGGCCGTGCGCACGCTGGCCCCGGCACTGGCCCCCATGGCCGTCGCGCCCGACGGCATCGTGGAAGCCGTGTATGAGCCGGGCCGGACCTTTGTGTGGGCCGTACAGTGGCACCCGGAATTTTCCTGGCAGACGGACGCCAACAGCCGTGCCATCTTCCGGGCGTTCGTGGATGCCTGCTGACCGCTTTTTCGCTCAAAAAAGACCGGCTGCCTGTACATAAATAATAGCAAAGGGGAGCTGCCGGTCGTACATACTGGGGGGAAAACCATGGATCTGAAAGTCAAAAAAATCCTGTCTTTGTTTGCGGGGCTTCTGCTCCTCGTTCCGCTGTACATCGTTCTGCACGAAGGCGGGCATACGCTCACGGCGGTCATGTGCGGCGCACAGATCACGCAGTTTCGCATTTTGGGTGCATACATGACCTATGAAGGCGGCACGTTCAATGCTTTCACGCTGCCCCTTTTCCACAGCGCGGGGCTGCTGCTGCCCGTTCTTGTAGCCTTGCTCTATATGCTTTCCTACCGAAGCGGGACAGAAAGCATTTTTTATCGGATTTTTTCTTTCCTGTTTATCCTCATCCCGACAGGCTCCATACTGGCATGGGTGATCGTGCCGGTCCTGTATATGTTGGGACAGGCGCCCCAGACGGATGACGCGGCAAAATTTATCGACAGTTCGGGGCTCAGTCCATGGGTCGTTCTCCTGGGGGCCGTTCTGCTTTTTGCCGGTTGCCTGTTCCTGGCCTGGAAGAAGAAAATCTTCCAGAATTACTGGGCCGCCGTTAAAAGCGAGGCTTCATAAGAACCCGCCGGAATAAGATGGCATATCCCGGCATGAAATACGGCGCGTTACCGGCGGGGCGGATTTTTATTGTTTTTTACACAAACATGACCCAAATACGATAGATTCCGCGCCCGGCGCGCGCTATACTGAAAGCAGAAACCACCGTGAAGGGAAGGATCTGCCATGATGCCCTGCCAGAAAGACTGCGCCGCCTACTGCAAAGGCTGCCACAAGACCTGCGCCCGCTGGCGCGAATTGCAGCAGCGCCAGCACGAGGACCAGCAGCGCCGCAAGGAATACCTGCGCCGCGCCAACGAAGCCTGCCGCATGAGCCTGCACCTGTGCTGGCAGGCGGGCGGCTACCTGGGCGTGCAGTCGGGCCATTGAATACAGGGAAAAAGGCGGCGGACCGTAAGGGGAGAGACGGTCCGCCGCCTTTTTTGTGCGTTTTCCGGGCAAAACGCTGGGCAGGCACGGGGAAGATGTGCTATAATAAAACAAAAAAGACAGCAGGAGAACAGACACCTATGAAGATACCCGCAAACGGCTTTACCCACGGCGGCAAATTCCATGCCGACGATGTTTTTTCCACCGCGCTTTTGCAGATCGTGCGGCCCGACATCAAGATCACCCGCGGCTTTGTGGTGCCCGACGACTTTGAGGGCATCGTCTACGACGTGGGCGGCGGCCTGTTCGACCATCATTCCGAACCGCGCGAGACCCGCCCCAACGGCGTGCCCTACGCGGCGTTCGGGCTGCTGTGGCGGGTGCTGGGCGCCCAGTTGGTGGGCGAACATCAGGCCCGCCTGATGGATGAAAACTTTATCCAGCCTCTGGACCTCAACGATAATACCGGGGAACAGAACTCCCTGGCCGACGCCATCGGCAGCTTCAACCCGCTGTGGGACTCGAAGGACGACCCCGACGAATGTTTCTGGCGCGCCGTGCCGGTGGCAAAGACCATTCTGGAAAACGAGATCGCGGCCGCCAACGCCGTCAACCGCGCCGACGAGACGGTGCGCCGCGCGTATGCCAATATGCGGGACGGCATCGTGGTGCTGCCCGCCTATATGCCCTGGAAGAACGGCCTGTATAAGACCGACGCGCTGTTCGTGGTCTACCCCAGCCAGCGGGGCGGCTACAGCGCCCAGTGCGTCAACGACCACCGCACCAAGCGCAGCAAACTGCCGTTCCCGCCTGCGTGGGCCGGCAAGCCGGAGGAAGAACTGCGCCGGGTCAGCGGGCTGGGGCTGCGGTTCTGCCACCCCAGCCGCTTCCTGATCACGGCGGACGATAAGGCCACCGCCATTGAAGCCTGCCGCCGCACCCTGCGGGCGGCGGGCCGCCCGGTCAGCGAATGAGCGGCCCCGTTCTGGGGCCTGCCCCCAGTCTGGCCGCCGACCGCCTGCCCAACGCCCCGGCCTGGGTCTACCTGCTGCGCTGTGCCGACGGCAGCCTGTACGCGGGCTGGACCAACGACCTGGCCCGCCGCCTGAAGGCCCACCGCACCGGGGCGGGCGGCGCCAAGTACACCAAAAGCCATGGCAGGGACGCCGTGCGGCTGGCCTACGCCGAACGCTGCGCCGACAAACCGGCGGCCCTGCGGCGGGAAGCCGCGCTGAAAAAGCTGCCCAAAGCGCAGAAAGAGGCCTTGGCGGCGGACTGGGCCGCCCGCAGCCGCCTGACGCTGCGCATGGCTACGCCGGAGGACGCCCCGGCAGTCACGGAACTGTACAACTGGTATGTGACCCACGGAACCCAGACCTTCCAGTATGAACCTTCGACCGTCGAGGAATACCGCCGCAACATTGCCGACGTGCTGGAAAACGCCCCCTTCCTGGTGGCGTACACGGCGGACGGGCGGCTGGCGGGCTACGCCTGCGCCCACCCCTGGCATACCCGGCGGGCCTTTGCCTGGGATGTGGAAACGACCGTCTACTGCGCGCCGGACCTGCTGGGGCAGGGCGCGGGGCGCAGGCTGTACACGGCCCTGCTGGAACTGCTGCGGCGGCAGGGGTATGTGAACGCCTTTGCGCTCATCACGCGGCCCAACCCCCAGAGCGACGCGTTCCACCGGGCGCTGGGCTTCACCCGCTACGGGGTCGAAAAGAACAGCGGCTACAAGTTCGGCCGCTGGCTGGACCTGGGCTATTGGGCGCTGCCCCTCAACCCGCCCGCCGACCCGCCCGCCCCGGTGCGCCTGCGGCTGCCGCAGGCCGAGGTGGAAGCCGTTTTGCGGCAGGCGGAAGAACTTTGAACAGGATGCGCACGGTCCCCCCTTTTCCCAAACGGGAAAGGGCGGGACCGTGCGCTTTGTTTTTATAAATGATGATGGTAAAAATATGCAGATGGGTGCGGGCTTTTGCGGCGGGGGCGGCAGGCGGTGATACAACAAAAAACGGCGGCGCAAAGCGGTTTTGCACGGAACTGCTTCTGAAAAAAATCTGGATAAGGGCATACTGCCCAAAAAGTGCCTTGATAAAATCCGCTGATTTGTGAAGATTTCCTCTTGCCTTTTGTGCAAAAAGATGTATAATATACATCATTCGATGAATAAATATTCAACAGCGCGGGCGGCAGCCCCGCTGTTCACAGGAGAGGGGATCTTTATGAAAAAGAACAAAGCGGACATCAAAAAAGTGGTGCTGGCCTATTCCGGCGGGCTGGATACTTCCATCATCATCCCCTGGCTGAAAGAAAACTACAACAACTGCGAGGTCATCGCGGTATCCGGCGACGTGGGCCAGGGCACTGAACTGGACGGTCTGGAAGAAAAAGCGATCAAGACCGGCGCGTCCAAGCTGTATGTACTGGACCTGAAAAAAGACTATGTGGAAAACTACATCTGGCCCTGCCTGAAAGCCGACGCCAAGTACGAGGACTACCTGCTGGGCACCTCCCACGCGCGCCCCTGTATCGCCAAGGCGCTGGCCGACATTGCCAAAAAGGAAGGCGCCGACGCCATCTGCCACGGCTGCACCGGCAAGGGCAACGACCAGGTCCGCTTTGAACTGACCCTCAAGGCCATGGCGCCCGAAATGGCCATCATCGCCCCCTGGCGCGAATGGGACATCAAGAGCCGCGACGAGGAGATCGACTACGCCGAGGCCCACCACATCCCGCTGAAGATCAACCGCGAGACCAACTACTCCAAGGACAAGAACCTCTGGCACCTTTCCCACGAGGGGCTGGACCTGGAACAGCCCTCGCTGGAACCGCAGTACAACAAGCCCGGCTTCCTGGAACTGGGCGTCAGCCCCGAACAGGCCCCCGACACGCCCACCTATGTGACGATCCATTTTGAAAAGGGCGTCCCCACCGCCGTGGACGGCCAGACGATGGACGGCGTGGCGCTGATCGAACATCTGAACAAGCTGGGGGGCCAGAACGGTATTGGCCTGCTGGACGTGGTGGAAAACCGTCTGGTCGGCATGAAGAGCCGCGGCGTCTACGAGACCCCCGGCGGCGCCATTCTCTACAAAGCCCACAACGTGCTGGAGACCATCACGCTGGATAAAGAGTCCTTCCATTTCAAGGAGAGCATCGCCCAGAAGATGGGCGAGCTGGTCTACAACGGCCAGTGGTTTACCCCCCTGCGGGAAGCCATCTGCACTTTCACCGACGAACTGCAAAAGACCGTTACCGGCGATGTGACCCTCAAACTCTACAAGGGCAACATGATCAATGCCGGCGTCACCAGCCCCTACACGCTGTACGACGAGCAGACCGCTTCCTTCGGGGAGGACGAGGACTACGACCAGGCCGATTCCGCCGGGTTCATCAACCTGTTCGGGCTGCCCATCGCAGAGCGCGCCAAGCTGGCCAAGAACTGGCCCGCCAACGACTAAAGACCATGCCGCCGCAGGCAGAAATACCGCCCGCGGCGGTTTCGTATTCACAAGACCGGGAGGGGTTTCCTTATGGCACAACTGTGGCAGGGCCGGGCCAGCAAGGCCGTAGACAGCCGCGTCAACGACTTCAATTCTTCCATCCGCTTTGACGCGCGGATGATCGAACAGGACATCCGGGGCAGCATGGTCCATTCGGCCATGCTGGGGCGGCAGGGCATCATCCCGCCGCAGGACGTGCAGGCCATCCATGACGGGCTGCAGGGCATCCTTGCGGACCTGCGCAGCGGCGCGCTGACCGTGGACCCCGCCGCCGAGGACGTGCATACCTTTGTGGAACAGACTCTGACCGCCCGCGTGGGGGACGCGGGCAAGCGGCTGCACACCGGCCGCAGCCGCAACGATCAGGTGGCGCTGGACCTGCGGCTGAACCTGCGGGAAGCGTCGGCCCATATCCAGGGGCAGATCCGGGAACTCATCGGCGTGCTGTGCGATCAGGCCGAAAAAAGCGCCGGGTATGTCATGCCGGGCTACACCCACCTGCAGCGGGCCCAGCCCGTCACTTTCGGCCACCAGCTGATGGCCTATGCCTGGATGCTGCTGCGCGATCTGGGCCGCCTGCAGGACGCCACGGCCCGCATGGACGCCGAGTGCCCGCTGGGGTCCGGCGCGCTGGCGGGCACCACCTACCCGCTGGACCGTTTTTATACAGCGGAACAGCTTGGTTTTGCGGCGCCCTGCGCCAACTCCATCGACGGCGTTTCGGACCGGGATTTCTGCATTGAACTGTGCGCCGTCCTGGCTGTCTGCATGATGCACCTGTCCCGCCTGTCGGAGGAGATCATTCTCTGGTGCAGTTGGGAGTTCCAGTTCGTGGAACTGGACGATGCCTTCACCACCGGGTCCTCGATCATGCCGCAGAAGAAAAACCCCGACGTGGCCGAACTGATCCGCGGCAAAACGGGCCGGGTCTACGGCGACCTGAACACGCTGCTGGTCATGATGAAGGGCATCCCCCTGGCCTATGACAAGGATATGCAGGAGGACAAGGAGGCCATCTTTGACGCGGTGGATACGCTGGAACTCTGCCTGCGCACCATCACGCCCATGCTGGCTACCATGACCCCGCTGCCGCAGAACATGCGCCGGGCGGCGGCCAAAGGATTCATCAACGCCACCGACTGCGCCGATTACCTGACGAAGAAGGGAATGCCTTTCCGGGATGCCTACAAGTGCACCGGCGCGATGGTGGCGGCCTGCATCGCCGCCGGCAAAACGCTGGAAGAACTGACCCTGGACGAGTTCCAACAGTACAGCAGCCTGTTTGAGCAGGATATTTACCACGCCATCGACCTGACGACCTGCTGCGAGGGCCGCGCCAGCTACGGCGGACCCACGAAGGCAAGCGTGTGCAAGCAAATTGAAACGATGCGGTCTTACTTTCTTGAAAGAAAGTAAGCAAAGAACTTTTGATCGTTCAGCCCGTGAACGGGCGGCCGGGGGCTGGTTTCTCGTTTCCGGCAGGGAATGCGACTTTCGCGGAAAGAAAGTAAGCAAAGAACTTTTGATCGTTCGATCCGTGAACGGGTGGCCGGGTGCCGGTTCTCATTCCCGGCAAGGGATGCGGCTTTCACGGAAAGAAAGCAAGCAAGGAATTTTTGATCGTTCAGCCCGTGAACGGGCGGCCGGGTGACGGTTTCTCGTTTCCGGCAAGGGATGCAGTTTTCACGGAAAGAAAGCAAGCAAAGAACTTTTAGAAAAAGAAACAGGTGATGTTGTGGCGAAATATAAGATTTTTGTGGACGGCTCCGCCGGGACCACCGGGCTGCGCATCGCCCAGCGGTTGGCCGCCCGGCCGGAATTCACGATCCTGACGATTTCGGAAGCTGACCGCAAGGACGTCCGCGCCCGCGCGGCGGTCATCAACGGGAGCGACCTGTCCTTCCTCTGCCTGCCCGACGCGGCAGCGCGGGAGGTGGTCCCGCTGCTGCGGCCTGATGTGCGCGTGCTGGATACGTCCACCGCGCACCGCACGGCCCCCGGCTGGGTCTACGGCATGCCGGAACTGCCCGGCGTGCGCGCGGCGCTGGCTGCGGCCACCCGCGTGGCGGTGCCAGGCTGCCATGCCACGGGCTTTATCGCCCCGGTGGCGCCGCTGGTGGCGGCGGGGCTTGTGCCCGCCGCGGCCCGGCTGTGCTGCTACAGCCTGACCGGCTATTCCGGCGGCGGCAAGGCGATGATCGCGGAATATGAAGCCCCGCAGCGGGCCCCGGCCCTGGATGCGCCGCGCCCCTACGGGCTGGCGCTGCACCACAAGCATCTGCCGGAAATGCGCGCCGTCACGGGGCTGGATGCCGCGCCCAACTTTGTGCCCATCGTGGCCGATTACTACGCGGGCATGGTGACGATGGTCCCGCTGGACCTGCAGGGGCTGAGCGTGACGGCACAGCAGGTGGCCGATACGCTGGCCGCCGCCTATGCGGGCGGGCCGGTCGTCACGGTACACCCGCTGAACGAAGGCTGCGACGGCGGCTTTCTGGCTGCCAACGCACTGGCGGGCACCGACCGGCTGGAGATCTTCTGCCTGGCGGACCCCGAAGAGCGGCAGATGCAGCTCATCAGCCGGTTCGACAATCTGGGCAAGGGCGCTTCGGGCGCGGCGGTGCAGTGCATGAACCTGATGCTGGGGCTGGACGAATGTGCGGGTCTGGTCCTGTGAACCGTCAGAATGGGGCGCTGCCGTGCGTGGAACGCCCGCTATAAAGAGGAGAGAGGAAAGAAAACCATGGGAACTGCAACTTTTCAGCCGGTGCCGGGCGGTGTCTGCGCGGCAAAGGGTTTTTCTGCCGCGGGGGTACACTGCGGCATCCGGCGCAACCAGTCCAAGCTGGATCTGGCGCTCATCAAGGCAGACGTGCGCTGTGCGGGCGCAGGCTGCTACACCACCAACAAAGTCTACGGTGCGCCCATCACGGTGGATCGGGAACATCTGGCCGACGGGTATGCCCAGGCCATCCTTGTGAACAGCGGCAACGCCAACACCTGCGCGCCGGGCGGTGTGGAACTGGCCCGCGCCACCTGTGAACTGGTCGCCAAAGCCGTGGGCGTTGCGCCGCAGGACGTACTGCCCGCCTCCACCGGCGTCATCGGGCAGGCCATGGAACTGACGCCCTTTGCCGCGGGCATCCCCGCGGCGGCCGCCCGGCTGGCCGCCACCGAAGCCGCCGCCCATGACGCGGCTTGCGCCATCATGACCACCGACACCCACCCCAAGGAGTACGCGGTGGAACTGACCGTGGACGGCAAGACTTGCCGCATCGGCGCCATGGCGAAGGGCTCCGGCATGATCCACCCCAACATGGCCACCATGCTGCTGTTCCTGACTACCGACGCCCAGGTGGAACCGGCTGTGCTGCAAAAGGCGCTGTCCGCCGTGGTGCCTGCCACCTTCAACCAGATCTCGGTGGACGGCGATACTTCCACCAACGATACGGTCCTGCTGCTGGCTTCCGGCCTGTCGGGAGTCAAGGTGGAAGCCGGGACCCCCGGCTACGAGGCGTTCCTGGCGGCGCTCACCGCCGTGTCGGAACATCTGTGCCGGGAACTGGCCGCCGACGGCGAGGGCGCGACCAAACTGCTGGAATGCACCGTTACCGGTGCGCCCGACCTGCAAACGGCCCGCGCCGTCAGCAAAAGCGTCATCCATTCCACGCTGTTCAAGGCCGCCATGTTCGGGGCCGACGCCAACTGGGGCCGGGCGCTGTGCGCCATCGGCTATACCCCCGGCGATTTTGACATCAGCAAGACCGCGGTGCGGCTGAAAAGTGCGGCCGGTGAGGTGTTCGTGTGCGAGAACGCCGCCCACCACCCCTACAGCGAGGAGGAAGCCGCCCGTGTTTTGAAAGAAAGCGAGATCCAGATTTTGGTGGACCTGGGCAGCGGCAGCGCCACGGCCAAGGCGTGGGGCTGCGACCTGACGTATGACTATGTAAAGATCAACGGCGATTACCGCACCTGACAGGCAAGGGGGCAAGGCCATGAAGAACGAACAGATGGCGCTGCTTTTCAGTGAAGCGACGCCCTATATCCAGAAATACCACGGCAAAACGCTGGTCATCAAGTACGGCGGCAGCGCCATGGTGGACGATGCGCTCAAACTGGCGGTCATGAACGACCTTGTTACGCTCACGCTGCTGGGCGTGCGGGTGGTGCTGGTGCATGGCGGCGGCCCCGCCATCAACGAGGCATTGCAGCGCATGGGTAAGGAACCGAAATTCGTCGGCGGCCTGCGCTATACGGATAAGGAAACGATGGCCGTCGTGCAGGAAGTTCTGGCGGGCCGGGTCAACAAGGACCTGGTGGCGCTGCTCAAGGGCCGCGGCGTAGGCCTTTGCGGCATGGATGGGCACATGATCACCTGCACGCGCAAGACCGATGTGGATCTGGGGTATGTGGGGCGGATCCGCCGGGTGGACACCACCCTGATCGAACACCTGCTGGCCGACAGCTTCATCCCGGTGATCGCCACCGTCGGCATGGACAACCGGGGCGTGGCCTATAACATCAACGCCGACACCGCCGCGGCCGAGATCGCCATTGCCCTGCACGCCCACAAGCTGGTGAGCATGACCGACATCCCCGGCCTGCTCTATGATAAAAACGACGAATCCACGCTGATCCCGCAGGTGGAACTTTCGGAGATCGAGGGCTACAAACAGGCGGGCATCATCGCCGGGGGCATGTTGCCCAAGATCGAGGGCCTGGCCGAAGCCATCGAGCGGGGCGTGCGGGAGGCCGTCATTCTGGACGGCCGGGTGCCCCATTCCATTCTGCTGGAGATGTTCTCCGACCGCGGGGCGGGCACGATGCTCTACCGCCACCGGGGCCGCTGAAAGGGGGAAAACGCCATGGATACCCAAGCCATCATCGCGCGGGACGACGCCAATGTTCTGCACACCTACGCCCGCAGCCCCGTCGCCCTGACCGAAGGGCAGGGGATGTATGCGCGGGACGCCGAAGGCCGGACCTATCTGGATTTTACCTCCGGCATCGGGGTCAATGCGCTGGGGTTCTGCCACCCGGCCTGGGTGCAGGCCGTCAGCGCCCAGGCGGGGCGGCTGCAGCACACGTCCAACCTGTATTACACCGAACCCTGCGGCGCGCTGGCGCAGGAACTCTGCCGCCGTACCGGGCTGGACGCGGTGTTCTTCGGCAATTCGGGGGCCGAAGCCAACGAATGCGCCATCAAGGCTGCCCGCAAATACAGCGCCGATACCTACGGCCCCGGCCGTGAACGGGTCCTCACGCTGGTCAATTCTTTCCACGGGCGCACGCTGGCAACGCTGGCGGCCACGGGGCAGGCGGTGTTCCATCAGGATTTCGGCCCCTTCCCGGAAAAATTCGGCTACGTCCCGGCGGGGGACCTGCCCGCGCTGCAAGCCGCCGCCGGGCCGGATACCTGCGCCCTGCTGCTGGAACTGGTGCAGGGGGAGGGCGGCGTGGTCGCGCTGGACCCGGACTATGTGCGGGCGGCGGCCGAGTTCTGCCGCGCGCGGGACATCCTGCTGCTGGTGGACGAAGTGCAGACCGGCGTGGGCCGTACCGGCACGTTTTTGGCCTGTGAACAGTACGGCCTGCGGCCGGATGTAGTCACACTGGCCAAAGGGCTGGGCGGCGGCCTGCCCATCGGCGCGGCGGTCATGAGCCGCAAGGTGGCGGACCACATGGGCCCCGGCAGCCACGGGTCCACGTTCGGCGGCAACCCGGTGGCCTGCGCGGGCGCGCTGGCGGTGCTGCATACGCTGGACGAAGCACTGCTGCAAAATGTCAGGGCGCAGGCGGCCCGGCTGCGCGCCGGGCTGGCGGCGCTGCCCCATGTGGCGGAAGTCAGCGGTCTGGGGCTGATGGTGGGCGTCGCCTTTGCGGATGGCGTTTCCGCCGCCGCGGTGCGCGCCGCCTGCGAGCGGGCGGGCCTGCTGGTCCTCACGGCCAAGACGCGCCTGCGCCTGCTGCCGCCGCTGATCCTGACGCAGCAGGACGTGGACCAGGGCCTTGCAGTGCTGCGCGGCGTGCTGGAACAGATCTGACCGGGCAGGCCCCTTGGGGGAAAAAACGGAAAACAGATAAGAGATAAGAGATAAAAGATAATAAATATGGTGGATCGCGGGCCTGCGGCCCGCTCCCAATACGGCGGGGTCTTGACCCCGCCCTACAGTGCGACCGGGGACGGTTTGCCGTCTCACAACCCACATTGCCGCCATACACGCCCTGTGGCTGCGTCCATGCAGTCCTTCTTAAAGGGCCAAAAGGTGAAAGGCAAAGCGGGACGCTTATTTCGGTCGGTAGGGCGGGGTCTTGACCCCGCCGTGGGAACGTCCCGGAAGATGCCGCGCGACCGGGCAGCAGAACCCCTCCGTCTGCCTGCGGCAGACACCTCCCCTGGAAGGGGAGGCTTTTCCTCTACAACCCGTCAAAGGCTCCCCTTTCAGGGGAGCTGGATGCGCCGCAGGCGCAGACTGAGGGGTTCGGCACCGTTCCGCTGCCCGAAACCTTCCGGGCAGAAAAGCAACCGGAAGAGCCAGCCCCTCGACCTGCCGTACCCCCGCAGACAACACAGCGGCCGTCAACACCCGCGGGCCACATATGCGTCCCTTGCCCCCCGCCCGGATGCAAAAAACAAAACCCGACGTGCCCGCAAACGCTTGTGAATCGCGGCAAAACCCTGTATAATATACCCTGTATAAATGCAAAACAGGGGAGATATGGGCATGAATATCCAGTTGCAGAACCTCACCAAGCAGTTCCCGGCCCGCGGGCTCAAAGCCCAGGGCGCGGTCACCGCGGTGCGGGACCTGACCTTTGAAGTGCCGGACGGCAAACTGGTGGGCCTGCTGGGGCCTTCGGGCTGCGGCAAATCCACCACCTTGAACATGATCTGCGGGCTGGAGCCCCCCACCGCGGGCAAGATCTTCTTCGGCGGGGAGGACGTGACCGCCCTGCCGCCGGAACTGCGCGGCGTGGGCATGGTGTTCCAGAACTACGCCCTCTACCCCCACCTGACGGTGCTGCAGAACATCACCTTCCCGCTGGAAAACCTCAAAGGCGCGCAGAAACTTTCCCGTGCCGAGATGCGCCGCCGCGCCATGGAAGCCGCCGCGCTGGTGCAGATCGAAGAACTGCTGGACCGCAAGCCGAAGGAACTTTCCGGCGGGCAGCAGCAGCGGGTGGCCATCGCCCGCGCGCTGGTCAAGACCCCGCGCGTGCTGCTGCTGGACGAGCCGCTCTCCAACCTGGACGCCCGGCTGCGCCTGCAGACCCGCGAGGAGATCTGCAAGATCCAGAAAAAGACCGGCATCACCACGCTGTTCGTCACCCATGACCAGGAAGAAGCCATGAGCATCTCCGACTTTATCGTGGTCATGAAGGACGGCGTCCTTATGCAGCAGGGCGCGCCCCAGCAGGTCTATGATGACCCCGCGTGCCTGTTCGTGGCAAAGTTCCTGGGCACCCCGCCCATCAACGTCTTTGCCGGCGAGGTGCAAAGCGGCGCGCTGCTGCTGGCCGGGCAGAAGGCGTTGCCCGTACCCGGCGCGCCCGACGGCGAAGTGTGGGTGGGCGTGCGGCCGGAGGGCTTTGTGCCCGCCGCCGGCGGCCCGCTGGCCTGCGCCCTCAACCGGGTGGAGGTGCTGGGCCGCGATACCAGCATCGTCTGCACCCACCCCGCTTTGCAGGGCGATACCGTGCGCGCCATCGTCCGCCCCGAGGAACTGACCGGGCCGATGGGCGACACCGTCCGCTTTGCCCTCAAACCCGAAAAGGTATTCCTGTTTGACCGCGGCACCGAACAGCGCATCCGCTTCGGCGGCGCTGCCCGGGCGTAAGGGGGCGAAGGCATGGACCGCAACTCAAAAAAAGCATGGCTCTACCTGCTGCCGTCGATCATCCTGCTGGGGGCCTTTTTGGTCTACCCGCTGATCGACGTGGCGATCTATTCGCTGGAAGAATGTTATAACTTCGCCTCCCAGACCTACCAGGGGGTGGGGCTGTACAACTATTCCTATGTGCTGCACGACCCCTACTTCCTGCAGGCGGTGGAAAACACCTTCGTGCTGGTCATCATCACGGTGCCCATCTCCACGATCCTGGCGCTGGTCATCTCCACGGCGCTGGCGTCCGTCAAGCCGCTGCGCAAGCTGTACCAGACCGTCTACTTCCTGCCCTATGTCACCAACACGCTGGCCGTGGGTCTGGTGTTTATGGTGCTGTTCCAGCGTACCGAATACACCGACGGCCTTGTGAACCTGATGCTCTCCTGGTTCGGCGCGGGACCCATTGACTTTATCAACGGTCCTCACTGGGCCAAGATGTTCGTGCTGTGCTTTTACACCATCTGGGTGGTGCTGCCCTTTAAGATCCTGGTGCTGACCAGCGCGCTGGCTTCGGTCAACGATGAATACTACAAGGCCGCCCGGGTGGACGGCACCAGCCGCACGCGCATCTTTTTCCGCATCACGCTGCCCATGATCTCCCCCATGATCGTGTATCTGGTCATCACCGGCTTCATCGGCGCGTTCAAAGCCTACAGCGACGCGGTGGCCCTGTTCGGCACCGACCTGAACGCCGCGGGCATGAACACCATCGTGGGCTATGTGTATGATATGCTTTACGGCGACAGCGGCGGATACCCGTCCTATGCTTCGGCGGCGGCCATCATCCTGTTCGTCATCGTGCTGACCATCACCTGCATCAACCTGCTTGTCACCCGCAAGCGGGCGCATCTCTAAGGGGGCGGGACCGTGAATCACGAAGAATATGAAAAGAAACAGCAGGCCATGCGCCGCCGGGACAACCTGCGCAAAGCCCTGACCTACCTGTTTTTGAGCTTCTGGGCCGTGGTGGTGCTGTTCCCGTTCTACTGGATGGTGCTCACCTCGCTCAAAAGCTACGGCGCCTACAACTCGGAACACGTGCCGGTGTTTTTTACCACTGAACCCACGCTGGAAAATTACCGGAACGCCTTCACCGCTGTGCCGCTGGGCGGCTACCTGCTGAACACGCTGATCTTTGCGGTCATCACCACCGCCGTTATGGTGGTGGTCAGCACGCTGGCGGCCTACGGCTTCGCCCGGCTGCGCTTCCGGGGCAAAAACCTGCTGTTCGGGCTGTTTTTGTCCATGATGATGATCCCCACCGAACTGGTCGTCATCACCAACTTTGTCACCATCACCAACTGGGATCTGCGCAACAGCTTTGCGGGGCTGATCCTGCCGTCCATCACCTCGGTGTTCTATATCTATCTGCTCAAGGAAAACTTTGAACAGGTGCCCGATGAACTCTACCGTGCCGCCAAGGTGGACGGCACCTCGGACCTCAAATATCTGTGGAAGGTCATGATCCCCATCTGCCGCCCCACCATCGTCACCATCACCATCCTCAAACTGATCGAATGCTGGAACTCCTACGTCTGGCCGCGGCTCATCACCGACGACCCGGCCTACTATCTGGTGTCCAACGGCATCCAGGAGATCCGCGAAAACGGCTTCGGGCGCGAGAACGTCCCCGCCATGATGGCGGCCGTGGTCGTGATCTCGGTGCCGCTGATCCTGCTGTTCCTGGCCTTCCGCAACAAGATCATGGAGGGCGTTTCGAGAGGAGGCACCAAGGGATGAAACACCGCTATGCCGCGCTGCTGCCGGCCGCCGCCCTTGCGGGCAGCCTGCTGCTGACGGGCTGCCACGGCAGCCGGGAACAGGCCGCTTTCACCGTGCCGGACAGCTTCGACACCAGCCGGAACTATGAGGTCACCTTCTGGGCCAAGAGCGACACCAACAAGACCCAGACCGATATTTATAAACAGGCCATCGAGGATTTTCAGGCCCTGTACCCCAATATCACGGTCACGCTGCGGCTCTATACCGACTACGGCGATATTTACAACGATGTCATCACCAACATCTCCACCGGCACCACCCCCAACGTCTGCATCACCTACCCCGATCACATCGCCACCTACCTGACCGGCGACAATGTGGTCGTGCCGCTGGACGATCTGTTCACCGATGCGGAATACGGCCTGGGCGGCAGCGAACTGGCCTTCGACGGCCCCGCACAGGCCGAGATCATGCCCCAGTTCCTGGAAGAATGCCGCCTGAACGGCCACTATTACGCCCTGCCCTATATGCGCTCCACCGAGGCGTGCTATGTGAATAAGGATATGGTCGAAGCCCTGGGCTTCACCCTGCCGGAGGACACCCTGACCTGGGACTTTGTCTGGGAAGTGTCCGAGGCGGCGGCCGCCACCAAGGGCGCCGACGGCATCTACGGCATCAACGGGCAGGAGGTGCTGATCCCCTTCCTGTACAAATCCACCGACAACATGATGATCCAGATGCTGCGCCAGTTGAACGCGGGCTACTCCACCCCTTCGGGCGAGATCCAGCTTTTCAACGACACCACGCGCGAACTGCTGCTGGACATCGCGGATCATACGGCCACGGGGGCGTTCTCGACCTTCAAAATTTCCGGCTACCCGGCCAACTTCCTGAACGCCGGGCAGTGCATTTTCGCGGTGGACTCCACCGCCGGGGCCACCTGGATGGGCTGCGACGCGCCGCTGGTGGACATCGACCCCGACGAGATCGTGGACTTTGAAACCGCCGTCTACCCGGTGCCCCAGTTCGACCCCGACCACCCCCAGATGATCAGCCAGGGGCCGTCGGTCTGCATCTTCAATAAGGACGATCCCCAGGAGGTGCTGGCTTCCTGGCTGTTTGCCCAATATCTGCTGACGGATTCTGTGCAAATCGCCTATTCCCAGACCGAGGGCTACGTCCCCGTGACCGAAAAGGCCCGCAGCACGCCGGAATACCAGGACTACCTGGCCTGCGCGGGGGAGGACAACGACACCCACTACGATGTGAAGATCCAGGCCGCGCAGCTTTTGCTGGACCACCCCGACGATACCTTCACCACGGCGGTGTTCAACGGTTCGGCCAGCCTGCGCAACGCGGCGGGGCAACTGATCGAGGACGTGACCAAGGGCGTGCGCCGCAGCCAGACGGTGGACAATGCCTTCATCGACCAGCTCTATGCCGATACCGCCGCCCTCTACCACCTGGATTCGGTGGCGGCGGGCGGGGCCGCCAAGGCCGACCTGGGCCCGCTGCCCGGCACCGCCGTGGCCCTGCTGGGGGCGCTGGCGGCGGCCTGGGCGGGCATCCTGGGCTATGTGGCCTGGCAGGCGGTCCGGCGGCGCAAAAAGGTTAAAAAAGGGTAAGAAAACCCGCGCAGCGGTTGCATTTTGTGCGGTTTGCGGTATAATAAGACTGTCTGCTGCGCACCCTGCGCCGCACCCCCAATACAAGGAGGAAAAGAAACGATGAAGAAGTTTTTGTCTGTGCTTCTGGCCCTGGGCCTGGCGGTGTCCGCCACGGCCTGCGCGGGCGGTGCTTCGTCTTCCAGCGAAGCCGCTTCCAGCAGCGAACCCGAAGCCACCCCGGCGGTAGAGTCGGAACCCGCCACGTCCGAAGAAGCCGCCCCCTCCGGCGAGGTCATGAGCTATGACGAGTATATGGCCGCCGCTGTGGACGACGCCGTTACCATCGAGTCCTGCGTCCAGGCCAAGCAGAGCTACTATGCCGAGCAGGGCACCGCGACCGTCTACCTGCAGGACGAGAACGGTGCGTACTTTGCCTATGACATGGCCTGCACCCAGGACGAGTACGACCAGATGACCGAGGGCACCCGCATCCGCGTCAGCGGCTACAAGGCCGAGTGGTCCGGCGAGGTCGAGATCATGGACGGCAAGCTGGACGAGATCCTGGACGGCGACACCTATGTGGCCGAGCCGCTGGACGTGACCGAACTGCTGGGCACCGACGAGCTGGAAAGCCACCAGAACCAGAAGGTCAGCTTCACCGGCCTGACCGTGGCCCCCAGCACCATCGAGGGCGATGACACCGAGTACGCCTTCCTGTACAACTACGACGGTTCCGGCGCCCAGGGCGATGACCTGTACTTCAATGTGGAGTACAACGGCGCTACCTACACCTTCGTGGTGGAAAGCTACCTCTGCGACAGCGAGAGCGAAGTCTATAAGGCCGTGGAAGCCCTGGAAGTGGGCCAGACCATCGACTGCGAGGGCTTCCTCTACTGGTACGAGGGCATCAACCCCCACATCACTTCTGTGACGGTCAACGGCTAAGCGGCGCTCAAAGAGGGCAACAGTCACGCACTGACACCGCAGTGGCGTGTCGGAGGCCAACCGCCGCGTAAGCGGCGGCTCTTAGGCCGGAGACCGGCTGACGCCTAACGCGCCTGTTTCCCCCTTTGGATTCCCTTTCAACAAAATTTCACCCAAAACCGCGCACTCGGCCCGTAGGGCCTCGCACACAATTTTGGGTGAAATTTCCCTGGTTGTGTCGCCGCCGTCGGCACATGTCCGCCGTCGGCGACGGTGTTATTAGAATTTGAGCCGGTAGGGGCGGCGCAGCACAGGCTGCGCCGCCCTTTCTCTTTGCCGGTGTTTGTGCTATACTGGGGCCAAACGGGAACGGGAGGGACCGCCATGCGCATCATCACCTTGATCGAAAACACCCCCGGCGCGCCGGGCTGCGCCCACGAACACGGCCTGAGCCTGTATGTGCAGACCGCGCGCCACACCCTGCTGCTGGACACCGGCGCCACCGATGCGTTTGCGGCCAACGCCGCCGCGCTGGGGCTGGACCTGGGCCGGGTGGATACCATCGTGCTCAGCCACGGCCACTATGACCACGGCGGCGGGCTGCTGCGGGCGGCCGCGCTGGCCCCCGCGGCGCGGATCTATATGCAGCGCGGCGCCGGGCGGGATTTTTACCACGGCGCGCGCTACATCGGGCTGGATAAGGCGGTGCTGCGCCTGCCGGGGCTTTGCCTGCTGGACGGCGACCGCCGCCTGGATGAAGAACTGTTTCTGTTCGCCGGGGTCACCGGGCGGCGGTTCTGGCCCCGGAGCAACCGGGAACTTTCGGTGGAAGGCCCCGGCGGCCGGGTGCAGGACGATTTCGCCCATGAGCAATGCCTGGTCGTGACCCAGGGCGGGCGGCATTTCCTGCTGTCGGGCTGTGCCCATAACGGCATCCTCAACATTCTGGACCGTTACCATGCCCTGTTCGGCGCGGACCCCGATGTGGTCATCAGCGGCTTCCACATGAAGCAGGCCGACCCCTACACCGACGCCGAGTGGCAGACCATCGAACAGACCGGCCGCGCCCTGCAGGCGTACCGGCACACGCAGTTCTACACCGGCCACTGCACGGGCCGCCCGGCCCAGGAACGGCTGCAGCAGATCATGGGGGACCAGCTTCGCGCGCTGCACAGCGGCGAGGAACTGGCCCTGTGACCCTGCTGAAAAAACGATACGAAGGAAACGAGGAACCATGTTGAAACGATGGGGGCGGCGCTGCGCCGCCTTTGCCCGCAAAGAAGCGGTGCTCTGTATCGCCGCGGCGCTGGCGGCAGCGTCGGTGTTTCTGCGCCCGCCCGGCCCGGCGTATTGGGAAGCCGTCGATTGGGACACGCTGGCCATGCTGTTCAGCCTGATGGCCGTCATGCAGGGCTTCCAGAAAGCGGGGCTGTTCGTCTGGCTGGGCAACCGGCTGCTGCGCCGCACCCACACCACCCGCACCATGCTGCTGGCGCTGGTGTTTTTGCCGTTTGTGTGCAGCATGGTCATCACCAACGACGTGGCGCTGCTCACCTTCGTGCCGTTCGCGCTGGTGGTGCTGCACATGGCCGGGCAGGACGCCCTTGTCGTGCCGCTGGTCATTCTGCAAACGGCGGCGGCCAACCTGGGCAGTATGCTCACGCCCATGGGCAACCCGCAGAATTTGTATCTCTACGGCCGGTCGGGGATGAGCTTTGGGCAGTTCGTGGGGCTTATGCTGCCCTACGCGGCGGTGTCGGCGGTCTGCCTGGCGGCGCTGGTGCTGCGGTGCGACGCGCTGCCCGTGCGCGCCGCGCCGGTCCAAAGCACACTGGCCCCGCCCCGCACGCTGGCGGTCTACGCCGCCGGGTTCGGCCTGTGCCTGCTGGCGCTGTTCGGCGTGCTGCCGCCGCTGGCGGTCATGGCGGTGGCGGCGGTGTTCCTGCTGTTCTATGACCGGCAGGTGCTGGCGCGGGTGGATTACGCGCTGCTGGGCACCTTTGTGGCGTTTTTTATTTTTATCGGCAACCTGGGGGCCGTGCCGGCCTTCCGGGACTGGCTGGCCGCCGTGCTGGAGGGCCATGTGGTGCCGGTGGCCGTGCTGGCCAGCCAGGTCCTCAGCAACGTGCCCGCGGCGCTGCTGCTTTCGGGCTTTACCGGCGAATGGGCCGACCTGATCGTGGGCTGCAATCTGGGCGGCCTGGGCACGCTGATCGCCTCGATGGCGAGCCTGATCTCTTACAAATTCGTGGCCCAGTCTGGCGCGGAACGCCGCCGCGGCTACCTGCTGGGCTTCACGGCCTGCAATGTGGGCCTGCTGGCCGTCCTGCTGGCGCTCTACTGGCTGCTTCATCTGTAAAAATTTTCCCCGGACTCCACCGGGGAAATTTTTTTGCCGACGCTGTAACGAGCGGGGCGCTTTTTGTCACCAATAGGATGTAAGACGTCAAGACCGCGACGGAAAGGAGGGAGCCGCCCGTGAAGCTGCCGGAATTGGAAACGCTGTACACGATGTACCGCGCCGACCTGTACCGCTACCTGTGCCACCTGACGCGGGACCCTGCTCAGGCTGAAGACCTTCTCAGCGAAACGTTCCTGCGGGTGCTGCGGCGGCTGCCGTCCTTCCGGGGGGACTGCGAGGTCAGGACATGGCTGTTCGGCATAGCCCGCAACATCTGGCGGGAAAGTCTGCGCAAACGGCGGGATGCTGTGAGCCTGGACGATCCCGAAGCTACGCTGGAACGATGTTTGGGGCAGGACACCCTGACCGACACCGCCGACGCCCGCCGCGCCCTGCAGCGGGTGGAACAACTATTGGACGGGATGGAACCGCGGGTGGGGCAGGTGGTGCGGCTGCGGGCCGCGGGCTACTCTTACGCCGAGATCGCCGCCCGGCTTTCCATCACCGAAAATTCCGCGCGGGTCATCGAACATCGCGCCCGGACCGCCTTGAAAACTACCCTGCAAAAGGAGGGATATTGAATCATGTCTGAACTGCAAAAAACGGGGCAGGGAAAGGCCCCGGCCCCGCTGCCCTGCGCGATTTGCCGCGACCTGCTGCCGCTGGTGCAGGATGGCGTTGCCAGCTCGGAGAGCGAAGCCGCCGTCCGCGCCCATCTGGCCTGCTGCCCTGCCTGCCGCGCCCTCTGGCCCGAAGCCGGGCAGCCCCCGGCCCCGCTGCCCGACGATGAGAAGATCGTGCGGCGGCTGCGGGCACGCATGGACGCCTGGCTGCTGGTGTTTGCCGTCATGGGCCTGCTGCTGGGGCTGGCGTTTACCCGCAGCCACATTGCGGGCGGCGCGCTTTTTGTGATGATCTTCCCGCTGGTGGGCGGGGTGGTACGCTGGTTCGGCGGGCGGCTTTGGCTGGCGGTGCCGCCGCTGGCCGCGGCGCTTTGGCTCATTTTCGTGCTGGTGGGTACGCCTTACGGTTCGCTGCCGGAAATGATACGTCTGCTGCCCGGCGCGGTGATCATGGCGGCACTCTGCCTGCTGGGGGTGCTGGCCGCCGCCCTGCTCAAATACGCTTTTGGAGGGAAAAACGATGAAGACTAAAACCAAACGCCGTCTGGCCGGTGCGGCGGGCATCCTGATCGTTCTGGCGCTGCTGCTCTTTGTGGATGCCTTTACGGGCGACCCCATCAGCCGGGCTTGGGCCGAATGGCAGGCCGTCCGCCGGGCGGAGAACCTGTACCCCGGGCAGACGTTTTATGTGGAGCGAAGCAGCGGCGGGGGCTCTTTTATCTATCAGGTGGATGTGCAGTCGATGGAAAGCCGCGACACCCATTTTACGGTCAGTACCCGGTTCTGGCTGTTCGTGAGCGACCGGGCGGAAGAATTGGTGGAAAACGGCTGGAATACCTGTTACCGCATGGGGGAGGAAGCCGCCGAACAGGCCGCTGTCGCGCTGGCAAAGCAGGCGCCTGAACTCGAACTGGCCGCCGTCTATGGCGCGGAAAAACGCAGGGTGGAACTGGACCTTGCCTGGGAACCGAGCGCCGATGGCGGGCGGCTGCCCTATACCGGGGAATATGCCGGGGTCTTTGCGCGGGACGCCGCTTTCGACCCGGCCATCCTGCAAAAGGTGCCCAGCCGCCTGTGCGTGCAGGTGTTGTGGAACGGCGCGCCCGATGAGGAGGACCTCGCAGAAGTGCAGCGCACCGTCAAACAGGTCATGGAGGACAACGGCTTCCCTATTGCCTGGTATGATATAACGCTGGTGCCGATGGACGGCTATGACAGCTATGAGGAACTGCAAGGCATGGTGGTGGAGTCCGGCCCGGTGGCCGCGGCGGACATCGCCTGACGGCGGAATACCGCAAAACAGAAAGCGCCCCCGTGCCGCGGCACGGGGGCGCCTGTTATTTGTGGGCGAAGGATCAATAGACGATGGCTTTCTGCACCAGATAGTTGACGAAGAACAGCGCCACGTCCACCGGGATCTTGATGGCAAGTTCCGGCACGGCGGCGGGCAGCAGCCCGGCCAGGGCCGCCACCAGCAGCGCGCTGGCCAGCGTTTTGATCACCGTGATGACGGTGTACAGGCTGGCGGAACGCCCGTGGGCGGTGTGGCTGTGGAACACAAGGAAATAGTTGATCAGATAATTGCACAGCGAAGAAAGGACCCGCGCCGCGATGGTGGCGGCGATAATAGCCACGGCTTCCGGCATGGCGGGGCGCAGTGCTTCGCACAGCAGGGCGAAGGCTGCCAGGTCCACCACGCTGGAGGACAGCGACGAAAGCGAAAACTTCCCGAACCGCACGGCGGCGGCTTTGGCAGAATGCACGAAGCAGGACTCCTTTCTCTATATACAATGCACAAATTTCAAGGCTGTTTTCAGTGTAAGGCATTCGGGGGCAAAAGTCAACCGCCCTTTTTCGCGTGGATGCGCGCTGATGGCGGCAGGGTCAGCCGTCCGTTTTCAGACTGCCGGGAAAGGCCCCGCCCGCGCCATAACGGTCATGGAGCACGACGCGCGCCAGTTCTGCGATGAGCCTGGCCTGCTTTGCAGTTGCCTGTGAGAGAAGATCACGCAAGGCATCTTCGTAAACATTTTTACTGGTCACAAGGTTGTCACACAACAATTCATCCAAGGATACCTGCAACACGTTGGCAATCGCGACCAGTGTGGGCAGACTTACTTTTCCCCGCGCTGCTTCGATATGGCAGATATGCGCACTCGTAACACCGCAGCAGTCGCCAAGTTCCGTCTGCGTCAGGTGCCGCTCCTTTCTGACCTTGCGGACACGCTTGCCGATGGCGGCATAGTCGAGCGTATACTCCATACAATTCACTCCTGAATACTATAATATGAGTAGAAAAGCCGCCAGGGGGCTCTTTGTAAGGAACCCCCGGCGGCTTTATCATTCATTATGATTTGTCGAATCTATCCCGTTTACACCGTAACCACTCTGGGCTTTCTCGCTCATTTCTATCTCCTTAAATACGTCCAAACAAAGCCGGAGATATTTTTCTTCATATATGTAATCCATGAGTTTCTCTACAAATATGTGAAGTAAGTAAGCGAACATACAAATATACGACATAAATACAAAAATCAGCGTGACTAAGCTAACAGCAGCGTTCATGTTTGTATAAACCGATAAATCTACGTTGTTGAAAAGTGCCTGGCACATAAGAGCAAGTGGGTAAGCCACAGGAATAACAACTAATGTATACGTAAATTTTCTAAACAAATCGAAGCGATGTGCCTTAATCGTCTCGATTCTTTCCATCTCCTGTTCGATGTCTGCCTTTATGTCATCCCCAACCAACGATAGCGGCAGATTTCGGTCACTCATGTCGCTTTGTACATTCTTTACGCCGCCGCGAATTCTTTTTACATAGTCATACGGTTCAGCTTTGTAAGTTTTCAAGATATAAATAAAGATAAAAATTCCCAAAGCCGCACAAATACAAGCAATCACCTTAGCCCCAAAATAGGGCACAAAGAAGAAAAGAAGGCAAGACACAAGCCACAGAACAGTAATAACTGTCAAAATGGCTTTTTCTTTCCACGAAAACTCCTTTAGTAGCCTTTTCCGAACAACAGTTTTAAATTCGTAACTTGCCCACGTCATTACGGACTCCCTCCTTTTGTTGTTTAGCGGCTTCTCCACACATGAGTATATTTTATTTTGATATGCGCGCATGTATTTTGCTTATTTTCTTTATTATATCATTTTTCGACTTATTCCGCAACGAAAAAAATCAATTTATGACACAAAAATCCAAACAAAAAGACCAGCCGCCGGTCCCCCATTCGGGGAGACCGGCGGCTGGCGGATAAGGAGGTTGACGTGGTGCTTAATCAGAAATGCTTATAGGTTTGTGTGAGAAATAATAGAGCCGCGTGCATAAACGCGTTGTTGTGGGGTCAGGAAGCGTCCGATTCCGGGACCGCTGCCTTCTTGTCCGATACGCCGAAAGGATCAGGCCAGAAATCCGACAGGTCAAAGTCAAACCAGATGATTTTCTTTTTGGGTGGGTGTTCTTCCAGCGTTTTTTGCGCCAGTTCCCACAATTTGCCGGGTTCAAAGCCTTCTTTCAGGTTCGCTTCGGCATCCCAGGGGACCAGTTCCAGCAGTTCTTCTTCCGGCAGGTCATACCGCCAAAACGTCAGCGGCAGGTCCTCATCGGGGAACAGGATATATACCCCGTCTTCGTTCGCTTCTTTTAGTATAAACCTGTTTGTGTGGTACTCGATGGTTCCTTTCCACAAATACTCTACCGGCCCGGTCTTTTTTGAATAAATCGTGTCTAGTGAATTCGCTTCGTAAAAATCACGGAATCTCCCACGATTTGCTCTACTGTAAATGATCGTTACGGGAATAATTCCTGCATCCGTTTGAACTTCCCCATAGGAATATCCAAAATTTTCCTGATCTATTACCGCAATGCACGCTCTCGCTTCATCACACACCCAAATCGAGCCTGGAAAGTTATAGGGTTTCTTGGATGCTGTCGGATCGCAGCCAGTCAATGGGAACACGACCAATATTCCCATAAGAAGCGCCATTATCCTGCGGCCACTTTCATGAGTATTATTCATATACAAAGCTCCCGCCATCCATTGTCTCTGACAAATTCACTTGCGGCTTTTCTATGTATTTTATTGTATATAGGTCATACTACCGGTCATCGGTGTTTACCATGCGCCATTCCTGGGCTTCCGTGTTGGCAATCAAAAGGACAAGCATCAGAAGGTGGATGAAGGCGCTTCCCTCATGCCTGCCTATACAATAAATGGCGTCCCGCCGCCCCGTTCTTACAGAGAACGGGGGCAGTAAAGCCTTGTCCGTCCGGGATGCGGAAAATTCACCCCCGCAGCCGGTACACCAGGCAGGGCCGCCCGCCGGTGCCGTAGTTCATGTCCCCGCTGACCTGGCCCTGCTGGGCCAGGTGCCCCATGTACCGCCGCACCGTCACCACCGAAAGCCCGGCGGCCGCGGCGATCTCCTCGCAGGTAAAGGCATGGCCGGGGTCGGCGCGCATACAGGCCAGCACCCGCTCCAGCGTCTGGGGCTGCATGCCTTTGGGCAGGGCGGGCACGGCCGGGGGCGCCGTGTGCAGCAGGCTGTCCAGGGCGCTCTGGTCCAGGCTGCCGCGCATGGCGCTGCGCCGGTGGCAGAAGGCGTCCAGCGCGCGGCAGAACCGCTCATAGGCGAAGGGCTTGACCAGATAATCCACCACGCCCAGCCGGGTCAGGGCTTCGACGGTGGCGGCGTCGTTGGCGGCGGTGATCATGATGACGTCCGCCGCGATGCCCGCCGCCCGCACGGACTGCAAAAATTCCAGCCCGTTCATCTGGGGCATGTAAAAATCCAGGATCACAAGGTCGGCGGGGTTGTGCCGCAGCCAGTCCAGCGCCCGGCGCGGCTGGCTGAAGGTCTGGGCCACTGTAAAGCGGCCGTCCCGCTCGGCATAGCGGCGGTTCAGTTCGGTGATCATGGGATCGTCTTCCACAATGATAACGGTGTACATACTTTTCCTCACTCTCCCTGTTCTTCCGTCGGGACCGGGCGGAAGGTGATGATAAAGGAACTGCCCACCCCTTGGGTGGATTCTACGCGGATCTCGCCCCCGTAGGCGTCCACCACGTTTTTGACTAAGAACAGCCCCGTGCTGTGGCCCGCGCCCTTGGAGGTGATGCCCCGCTCAAAAATGTGCGTGCGCACCGCTTCCGGCATACCGCAGGCGTTGTCGTCCACACTTAAAATAAGGCCCTGTTCGCTCTCCCGCACCGAGACATCCACCTCATGCAGCGAATCGGTGTGGACGTTGCTGAACGCATCAAAGGCGTTTTCGATCAGGTTGCCCAGTATGGTGATCATGCCCGCGGCGGGCAGGTAGTGGGAATCGGCGGTCAGGCGGCTTTCGGGGTCCAGGTCCAGGCGGATGCCCAGTTCGGCCGCGCGGCAGCTTTTGCCGATGAGCAGCGCCGCCACCGACGGTTCCGCGATGCACTGGGAAATGTGCCGCACCGGCAGCGCCCGCGTCTGGGTGAGCTGCAGCACGTATTCCTCGGCGCGGTGGTATTCGCCCAACTGCAAAAGCCCCAGGATCACATGCAGCTTGTTCATGAACTCGTGGGTGTAGGCGCGCATCGCCTCGACGATGTGCTGCACGCCGGTCAGTTCGCGGGCCAGTTCGGCTACCTCGGAACGGTTGCGGAAGGTGGCTACCGCGCCCACGATCTCGCCGTCGCGCCACACGGGCATCCGGTCGGACAGCACGCGGATGCCGGTGCGCTGGGTCTGCACGCTGATGTTGTATTCGGCCTGGCCGGTGCGCAGCACCCGGCAGATGCTGGACTGGGGGCGCACCTGTTCCAAAGGCTGGCCCATCGAAGCGTCCTTGTCCAGCGAGAGCAGTTCCGCCGCGGCCCAGTTCAGGTAGATCACCCGGTGGTCGCGGTCAACGGCCAGCAACCCTTCGTCCAGGGCGTCCAGCAGTTCCATGCGCCGCAGGAACAGGTCGCGGAAGGCGTCCGGCTCATAGCCCAGCAGGTCGCTCTTGATGCGCTGGGCCAGCCGCATGCTCCAGAAGGAGCCGACGCCCAGCGCCGTGATGCCGATGAGCAGATACACCCCCAGCGTGTGCAGCGCCGTGTTGCGGATGGACCGCAGGTACAGCCCCGCCATCACATAGCCCCCCACGCTGCCGTCGGTGCGGTACACGGCGGCATAGGCGCAGTGGTCGGCGCCCAGGGGGGCGGCCGCGTCGCTCAGCAGGGGGGCGGTGCCGCCGGTCATCTGGCCGCGCAACGCCCCGTCCAGCGGTTCCAGGGCCGCCGGGTCCCCGGCGCCGCTCTCGGTGTCATAAAAATAAAGCGGCTGGCCGTCGGCGTCGTACAGCGCGAACAGGTCGATGCCCGTCAGCCCCTGCACGGTGCTGTCCAGGTATTCGCCGGTCCGGCCGGGGGCGCTGTCCGCCACCGCGGTCAGCGCATGGGCCACTGCCTGCACGGCTGCCGTCAGGGCGTGGTCGCGCATGCGCCATTCCTGCACAAGGCTCAGGGCCAGCCCCGCGCCGGTGGCAAGCGCCATCGCCAGCAGGATGCCCCGCACCGATACACGGTGGATGCGGCTGTAAATGGTCTGCCCGGGCGTCTTTTTTTCCATGGGGGGCCTCCTTCCGGCGCGGCGCGCGTTTCTTGGGTTATGATACCACCTTCCTGCACAATCGTCAATCTTGCACAAAGTTTCTGCGCGGTTCGCGGAAGAATTGCGTGCATTTGCACGGTTTGCTTTTTTTTATTTTCGTAAGGCTTACCATACCCGGCCCGCCGCCGTACAATACTGATGCAGAAACGAGGTGAGGAAATTTTGGAGAAGGCAGATTGGGTCCTGATCGGCCCGGGCGGCATGATCCCCACGGGGCTGGCCGCAACGGTCTGGGGGATCATGGCGGTCTGCATCGTCGCCACTTTGTTGATGACGGCGAACCTGCGGGTGCGCGACCCCGGTAAACCGCAGCTTGCCGCGGAGGCTATCGTCTGCGGGCTGACGCGGTTCGGCCGGGGCGTCCGGCAGAAGGTGGCGCACAGTTGGAAGCGCGTCGCCACGGTGGTCGGCATCATTGCGGCGGTCATCGTGGTCACGGTGGGCGCCAATATGCTGAACCCCCAGACCCCCAACATGGAAGGCTTCAAGGAAAGCCTGACCGAAGCCCTGACGAACGAGACCGTCTTTACCATCCCGGTCCTGGGCGGCATCCCCATCGGGTCCTCGGTGGTGGTCACCTGGATCATCATGGCGTTCTGGATGATCCTGACGCTGATCCTGACGCGGAACCTTAAAGTGGAAAATCCCGGCAAGGTGCAGGCCGCGCTGGAAGCCGCCGTTGGGTTCCTCAACGGGTTCGTCAAGCAGTCCATCGGCCGCCACTGGCGGTCCTTCGCGCCCTACCTGGGCACGGTGGCGCTGTATATCGGCTCCGCGAACATCATCGGCATCTTCGGGCTGACTTCGCCCACCAAGGACGTGAGCGTGACCGCTTCGCTGGCCGTGATGAGCATGCTGCTGATCTACGGCGCGCAGTTCCGCTTCCGCGGCCTGCGGGGCGGCATCAAACGCTTTGCTGAGCCGATGTGGCTGCTCACGCCGATCAACCTTATGGAAGTCGCCGTCCGGCCCCTGGCGCTGTGTATGCGACTTTTCGGCAACATTCTGGGCGCCTTTATCATCATGGAGATGATCAAATACCTGGTGCCCGCCGTGATCCCGGCCGCTTTTTGCGTCTACTTCGATTTGTTCGACGGGATCATCCAGACCATCGTGTTCGTGTTCCTGACCGCACTGTTCACCGGCGAAGGCATCCAGGAGGAGGAGTAACACGCCCCCCAAGCCCGGCGCCTGCCGCCGTCTGAAATAAACACCTTATAATAATATCGACCAACTATCATTTTACAGGAGGAAATTTACTATGGATATCGGAATCATTGCAGCAGGTCTCGCAGTTTTCACCGGCATTGGCGCCGGTGTCGGCATCGGCATCGCCACCGCGCATGCCAGCGATGCGATCGCCCGTCAGCCGGAGGCTTCCGGCAAGATCAACAGCGCGCTGCTGCTGGGCTGCGCCATGGCAGAAGGTACTGCCATCTTCGGCTTCATCACCGCGCTGATCCTCATCTTCGCAGCCTGAGAACGGCGTGCGGGCCCTTTTGACCGGGGCCGTCGATCCGTTTCACATTCCTGCCCGCGGGCAGGCAGACTGTCAAGGAGGTGTGCAGGATGCTGGACTTCCAGCCCTCAACCATTATTTTTACCATTATCAATCTGCTGATCCTGTACTTCTTTTTCCGCAAGTTCCTGTTCGGCCGGGTCAACGCCGTGCTGGAACAGCGCCAGCAGATGATCCAGAAGCAGATCACCGAGGCCGAGGAGAACAACGCCAAGGCCCGCGAGATGCAGAAGGAATATGAAGACAAGCTGGCCGGCGCCCGTGAGGAAGCCGCCCAGTTGGTGGCCGGCGCCAAGCAGCGCGCCGACCAGGCGTACGCCGCCCGTATGGCGGAAGCCGAAGAAGACGCCAAGCAGATCACGGCCGAGGCCGAGAACCGCGTGGCTGCCGAACGCAGCGAGATGCTGCGCTCCGCCCGGGCCGAAGTCGCCAAACTGGCCGTGCTGGCCGCCACCGAGGTGGCGGGCAAGCGGCTGGATACCGACTCTGACCGTGCGCTGGCCGAGGAATTTCTCGAGAAGGTGGGTGAAGCGAAATGAGCGAAACGACCCGGCGTTACGCGGCGGCCCTGTTCGGGGCTGCCGGGCATGACGCGAAAGCCGTCCGCGCCGCCGCCGACGCCCTGATGCAGAACAAGACCCTGTGGAACGCCCTGCAGGGCGCCACCGTCAGCCTGACCGAGAAGAAACAGCTCATTGCAGGCGCCGCCGAACTGGACGGCCAGGACGCCCTCAAAGCCTTCCTGGGCCTGATGGCCGAAGCGGACGCCATGGCGGAACTGCCCGCCGTTCTGGCGGAATATTCCCGCCTGGCGCTGGCCGCCGAGGGCGGCGTGGAGTGCAAAGTCACCTGCGCCCGCCAGCCCGACGAAGCCACCCAGGAAGCCATCCGCCAGGCTGTCTGCAAGCTGCGCGGCGCCAAGAACGCCGTGCTGGATATCGAGATCGACCCGTCCATCCTGGGCGGTTTCGTGCTGGACGTGGAGGGCGTGACCTATGACCGCAGCGTCAAGGGCCGCCTGGACCGTCTGGCGCGCGGCATGCGCGAAGCGCCGGATTCCGGCGATATGAGCCAGCTGGCCGACCAGATGCGGGCGGCCATCGCCGAGAAGAACGACGATGTGGACGCCGTCGAGACCGGCCGCATCATCGAGGTGGGCGACGGCATCGTCAACGTCAGCGGCCTGCGTCATGCGGTCTACGGCGAACTGGTGGAGTTCGAGAACGGCACCTCCGGCATCGTGCTGGACCTGCGCCGCGACCGCGTCGGCATCATTCTGCTGGGCAGCCAGGAGGGCCTGAGCGAAGGCGGCATCTGCCGCCGCACCGGCCGCCCGGCCGACGTGCCGGTGGGCGACGCCCTGATCGGCCGAACGGTCAACGTGCTGGGCCAGCCCATCGACGGCCTGGGGGCCATCGAGACCACCGAGCGTTATCCCATCGAACATGAAGCCTCCGGCGTCATCAGCCGCGAACCCGTCAACCAGCCCATGCAGACCGGCATCCTGGCCATCGACGCCATGGTGCCCATCGGCCGCGGCCAGCGCGAACTGATCATCGGCGACCGCCAGACCGGCAAGACCGCCATCGCCGTGGATGCGATCCTGAACCAGAAGGGGCAGGATATGATCTGCATCTACGTGGCCATCGGCCAGAAGGAATCCACCGTGGCCCGCCTGCGGGAGACCTTCAAGCAGTACGGCGCGATGGCGTACACCATCATCGTTTCGGCGACTGCCGCCGAGGGCGCGCCCATGCAGTATATCGCCCCCTATGCGGGCGCGGCCATGGGCGAGTATTTCATGGCCCACGGCAAGGACGTGCTGATCGTCTACGACGACCTTTCCAAGCATGCGGTGGCCTACCGTACCCTGTCCCTGCTGCTGCGCCGCAGCCCCGGACGTGAAGCCTACCCCGGCGACGTGTTCTATCTGCACAGCCGCCTGCTGGAGCGCGCCTGCCGCCTGACCAAGGAATACGGCGGCGGTTCCATGACGGCGCTGCCCATCGTAGAGACCCAGGCCGGCGACGTTTCGGCCTACATCCCCACGAACGTCATTTCCATCACCGACGGCCAGATCTATCTGGAGACCGGCCTGTTCCATTCCGGCCAGCGCCCGGCGGTCAACGTCGGCCTGTCGGTGTCCCGTGTGGGCGGCGCAGCCCAGACCCGCGCCATCAAAAAGACCGCGGGCACGCTGCGTATCGACCTGGCCCGCTACCGCGAACTGGAAGTGTTCACCCAGTTCAGTTCCGACCTGGACCCCGAGACCCGCAAGGCGCTGGACCACGGCAAGCGGATGATGGCGCTGCTGCGCCAGCCCCGCTGCACGCCCATGGCGGTCAGTCGCCAGGCGGTGATCCTCTACATCGCCACCAACGGCCTGCTGGCCGACGTGCCGGTGGAGGAAGTGAACGCCTTTGCCAATGCCTTTGTGGACCTGCTGGAACGGGAACAGCCCGCGCTGATCGCGGAGATCGACGAGACCGGGGCTTTGTCCGGCACGGCCACCGAACAGATCCGCACCACGCTGGACGGCTATAAAAAGCAGGTGAGCGCCCAATGGAAAGCATAAAGGAGATCCGCACCCACATCGAAAGCGTCCAGCAGACGCTGAAGATCACCAACGCGATGTACCTGATCTCTTCCTCCAAGCTGCGCAAGGCGCGCCAGCAGCTCACGAACATCCAGCCCTATTTCACCAAGACCAAGCAGACCATCTCGGATATCCTGCACAGGACCGAGGATGTGGACCACGTCTACTTTGACCGCCGCCCCGGCAAGCCCCACAACGTCGGCTATATCATCATCACCGGCGACAAGGGCCTGGCGGGCGCCTACAACCACAACGTACTGCGCCTGGCCGAAGAGCATATGAAGCAGTTCGACAAGACCACCCTGTTCCTGATCGGGCAGGTGGGGCGCAGCTACTTCCGCCATAAGGGCGTGCCCATCGACGTGGAATTCATGTACACGGCGCAGGACCCCACGGCCTACCGTGCGCGGGAGATCGCGGAGCTGTTCGTGGAGCATTTCCGCAAAGGGCGGCTTGACGAGGTCTATGTGGTTTATACCGAAATGGTCACCTCCATGACGCTGGAACCCCGCATCATCAAGCTGCTGCCGCTGGACCGCGACGCCTTCCCCTGGACGCCGCGCCCCCGCGCGGACGGCGGCGTGCGGCGCGAGGTGAGCTATATGCCCTCGCCTTTGCGGGTGCTCAACCATATCGTGCCCGGCTACCTCAAGGGGCTTTTGCTGGGCACCATGGTGGAGTCCTTCTGCTCGGAGCAGAACGCTCGCATGATGGCGATGGACACCGCCACCGACAACGCCCGCGAACTGCTGAAAAGCCTGCAGTTGGAATACAACCGTGCCCGCCAGACCGCCATCACCCAGGAGATCACCGAGATCGTGGCCGGTGCGCAGGGCGAAGGGGACGACTGGGAGTAATCGTTTGAAACCGTTGCCGGCGGCGGACATGCGCCGACGCCGGCAACACATACAGGGAAATTTTGTTGCAAATTGTGTGCAAGACGCGCAGCGGCGAGTGCGCGATTTGAAACAAAATTTTGTCCGAAAGGGAATCCAAAGGGGAAAACGCGGAGGCGCGGCGCAGCCGACCCGCAGCGTTGTCCTCTTTGCAGCGCCGCGAGGAACTCGCTGCGCGCCAAGAAAGGAAAGACTGCTATGCAACACAAAGGTGTGATCGCACAGGTGTTGGGCCCCGTGGTGGACGTTCAGTTCAGCGAGGGGACCATGCCGCAGATCAACGAGGAGCTGTTCGTGGAAAAGCCGGACGGCCGCCGCACCATGGAAGTTGCCCGTGATATCGGCCGCCATGTGGTGCGCTGCATCCTGCTCTCCCCCGGCGAGGGCCTGGGCCGCGGCGACGAGGTCGTCGCCACCGGCCACCCCATCGAAACGCCGGTGGGCGAGGCGACCCTGGGCCGTATGTTCAACGTGCTGGGCGAGGCCATCGACGAGAAAGGCCCCGTGGATGCGCCTGAAAAATGGTCCATCCACCGCGATCCCCCGCCGTTTGAACAACAGAACCCCGATACCGAGATCCTGGAGACCGGCATCAAGGTCATCGACCTGCTGGCCCCCTACACCCGCGGCGGCAAGATCGGCCTGTTCGGCGGCGCCGGCGTGGGCAAGACCGTTCTGATCCAGGAACTGATCCATAACATCGCCACCGAACACGGCGGCTACTCCATCTTCACCGGCGTCGGGGAGCGTACCCGCGAGGGCAACGACCTCTGGCGCGAAATGAGCGAAAGCGGCGTTCTGAACAAGACCGCCCTGGTCTTTGGCCAGATGAACGAACCGCCGGGAGCCCGTATGCGCGTCGCCCTGACCGGCCTGACCATGGCCGAGTATTTCCGCGACCGCCAGAAGCAGAACGTGCTGCTGTTCATCGACAATATCTTCCGTTACGTCCAGGCCGGTTCCGAGGTCAGTGCCCTGATGGGCCGTATGCCCTCCGCCGTGGGCTACCAGCCCACGCTGGCCGATGAGGTGGGCGCTCTGCAGGAGCGTATCACCTCCACCCGCAGCGGGTCCATCACCTCGGTGCAGGCCGTCTACGTGCCCGCCGACGACCTGACCGACCCCGCCCCGGCCACCACCTTCAGCCATCTGGACGCCACCACTGTTCTGTCCCGTAAGATCGTGGAACAGGGCATCTACCCGGCCGTCGATCCGCTGGAATCCACCAGCCGCATCCTGGAGCCGGACGTGGTGGGCAAGCGCCATTACCAGATCGCCCGCGGCGCGCAGGAACTGCTGCAGCGTTACCGCGACCTGCAGGACATCATCGCCATCCTGGGCATGGAAGAACTGAGCGAGGACGACCGCAAGACCGTCGCCCGCGCCCGCCGTATGCAGCAGTTCTTCTCCCAGCCGATGTATGTGGCGGAACAGTTCACCGGCCTGCAGGGGCGCTATGTCCCGCTGGCCGAGACCCTCAAGGCGTTTGAGGCGCTGCTGGGCGGCGAACTGGACCAGTACCCGGAATCCGCCTTCTCGATGGTGGGCACCGTGGACGAAGTGCGGGAAAAGGCGCGCGCACAGGGGGCGTTGTAAATGGCGAACACGTTTTTGCTGGAGATCGTCACCCCGGAAAAGCAGGTTTTTACCGGCCAGGTGGAAAGCCTGATCCTTCCGGCCGTGGACGGCAGCTACGGCGTGCAGCCCGGGCATGAGCCTGTGGTCACCGCTGTGGAACCCGGCACCACCCGCTACAAGGCCGACGGCCAGTGGCATGAACTGGTGGTGATGCAGGGCTTTGCCGAGATCATGTCGGACTATGCCGTGGTGCTGGTCTCGGCTGCCGAACGGCCCGAGGACATCGACGCGGCCCGCGCCGAACGCGCCAAGGAACGCGCCGAGGAACGCCTGCGCCAGCACGAAAGCCGGCAGGAATATCTGCGCAGCAAGGCGGCTTTGGCCCGCGCCATGGCCCGCCTGAGCGCCACGCGGCAGGAACACCGGTAAGCGTGCGATACCAAAAAACCAACAGGCGCGGGGCCGTTTGCGCGGCCCTGCGCCTGTTTTGCCTGTACAAACCGATGCGGCCCGTCCTGCACAGCGCAGGGCGGGCCGCTTTCTATATAATGGCACGAAGCCTTATTGGTGGTCTGGCCGCGGGCCGGGCATCCGCCCTCGCATGGCCCGGGGCACAGTGGGAAAAAATGGTACGGGCGCCGCCCGTGTCGTGTTCTGCTGTTTACATCAAGAAGTATAGCGCCAAGATGTGTGCGCCGCATAAAAAAGTTTTGAACAAACCGTACTGTTCCCGTTAAAAAATTGTGACCGGCGGTTCACAGCGCGCGCCGGGGCAAAAGGACGCCGCCCCGGCGGCGGGGCGCGGGCAGCCCGGCATACAGGCGGCACAGTTCGCGCCCGATGACCGGCAGGGCGCGGGCTTCGGCCACGGCGCGCCCGGCGGCCGTCACATCGGGCAGCCGCCCGGCCAGCAGGGCCGCCAGTTTGATGCGCAGGGCGGCGGTGTCGGCGGCTTTGTAGACTTCCACGCCGTCGCGCAGCCAGTCGTTATATACCGGGATGTCCCGCAGCAGCACCGGGACGCCGCAGGCAAGGGCTTCCAGCACCACGATGCCCTCGGTCTCCTCATGGCTGCAAAACACGAAGGCGTCCGCGCCGCAGTAGGCGTTGCGCAGTTCCTCCTGGCTCACATAGCCGGGGAAGCACGGGTTGGCCGGGGCCCCGGCCATGGCCCGGCGCACCGGGCGCGGCACCAGCGACGGCGGCGTGTAGCCGAACCAGAAAAAGCGTACCTGCGGCATACTGCGCGCCAGCGCGATAAAATCCAGGATGCCCTTGCGCTGCATGTAATGCCCCGCGCTGACCACCACGCGGTCGGCGGCGGTCAGGCCGTATTTCTGCCGGAAAGCCGCCCCGTGCGGCGCGCTGGGGGCGAAAAAGGCGGTGTCCACCCCGTTGGAAAGCGCCTGCACCGGGGGGCGCAGCCCGTACCCGCGCAGGATGCGGGCCGAGTAGGGCGTGGGCGTCAGCACAAGGTCGGCCTGATTATAACAGTGGCAGATCCAGCGCCGGAACAGCGGCGCCAGCAGGTCGGAACCCACGAAGGAGTGGCGGAAGTCCGCCTCGGTGGAATGGCCGAACCACACCACCGGCACGCCCCGCCGCCGCGCCCGCCGTGCGGCCAGCAGCGAACAGGGCAGCACGGTGTTCAGGTGGATCACGTCGGCGGCCGGCTGCCAGCGGGTGACTGTCTGGGCCCCGGCCGCCCGCAGAGCGCGCAGCTGGTGGTTGGCGGCCTGCCCCACGCCGCTGCGCCCCACCAGCGCCAGCGACCCGGTATAAATATGTACGCGAAACATACGCTCACCTCCAAAGGCCCAGCAGGTTCTGGGCGATCACCGTCAATCCCAGACTGTACAGCGCGATGGACGTCGGTTTGCACAGCAGGATGATGGCCGTGTACAGCCGCCAGTCCATGCGGGTGGTCCCGGCCAGAAAACAGAGATAGTCGTCCGGGGCCACCGGCAGGAAGATCAGCAGGGCGAACCAGCGGGCAAAGCGGTGGCCGCTGCCCATCCAGCGGTCGTATTTTTCAATAAGCTGCGGGGAAAACATGGCTTCCAGCAGCGGCCGCCCGCAGGCGCGGGCGATGGCGAAGGCCGCCAGCGACCCTAAACAGATGCCGATGTAGTTGTACCAGAACCCCTGCCACGGGCCGAACAGCACCACCCCGGCCAGACACCCCAGCCCGCCGGGCAAAATGGGCAGCACCACCTGCACGGCCTGAAAGGCCACGAACACGGCGGGCCCGGCCCAGCCGAACTGCTGCAAATAGCGGGCCAGCGCCTCGCGCGAATCGAACACGCCCGCCTGCCAGAAACTCAGGGCCAGCAGGCAGCACAGCGCCAGCCCCAGCACCGACGCCGCCTGATGCAGTCGCTTCACCACAGGATCACCCGCCTTCCGGCAGGCAGTGGCGCGACGGCCCGCTGCAAAATCAGGCGGCGGTAGAGCGCCTCCACCGCCATGCCGAACTGTTCCCGGCTGTAGGGGGCGGCGGCCTGCCGGGCGGCCCGGCGCAGGGGCGCAGCTTCGGCCCCGCAGGGCAGGGCGGCCGCCAGCGCGGCCAGTTCCCCCGGTGTGCGGTAGGTCCACCCGCAGGGGGCCGCGGCCAGGAACCCGCGCACACAGGGGTCGTCCCGGCACAGCAGCGGCACCCCGGCGGCCAGTGCTTCCAGATAGGTCAGCCCCTGCGCCTCGCTGGTGGAAGCACTCACAAAGGCGTCGGCCAGCGCGTAGTAGCGGCCTACCTCGTCCGGCGGCACCATGCCCGCAAAGCGCACCCGATCCGCCAGCCCCAGCGCCTCGGCATGGGCCTGCAGGGCGGCGCGTTCGGGGCCGTCGCCCGCGATCAGCAGCGTACCGCGGGGGATGCGGGGCAGCGCGCCGATCAGTTCCGGGATGTTCTTTTCCTTCGCCAGCCGCCCCAGGTACAAAAACACCGGCCCGCGCCCGGTCAGGCCCAAAGCATCCCGCAGGGCGGGGTCGGGGGCCTGCCGCAGCCGTTCCAGGTCCAGCCCGGTGGGGATCACCTCCACCGGGACGCGCACGCCGTACCCGGCCAGCAGCCGCCGGATCTTGGGCGTCGGCGCGATAACGGCGTCGGCCTGCGCGCAGACGTGCCGGGTGAACAGCGCGGCCAGCCCGCGCCCCATGCGGCGACTGGGGGAAAAGTAGTGGGTGTAGTCCTCGTACACGGTGTGGTAGGTGTGCACCAGCGGCGCGCGGGCGGCTTTGGCAAGCTGGCGCGCCGGGGCAAAGGTGCTGAACTCGCACTGGGAATGGACCACATCGGGCTGCCAGGCGGCCAGTTCGCGCAGCGCGCCGTCCAGCGCGGGGGCACGCAGCCGTGCGCCGGGGTAGACCAGCCCGGCGTCCAGCGAGCCGAGGAAGGTCACGCCGTCCCGGACACAGGTATGGCGGCCGCCCGCCAGGGTCAGCACGCGGACCTCGTGCCCGCGGGCCTGCAGGGCGGCGCGCAGCGTCATGGCCGAAGTCACCACCCCGTTGACGGTGGGGGCCCAGGTGTCGCTCGTCAGTAAAATTTTCATGGCAATGCTCCTTGCTGTGGGGGGAAAAGTTCCTTTGCCCATATAGACGAGCGGGCGGCGCGGTTTTTTGCAGCGGGGGCGGGCGGCGGCAAATTTCCCATTGCCAGAGCGGGGCCGTCTGTGGTAGGATAAAGGAACGCGGCGGCCCGTGTGCGGGCTGCCGCGCCGACGAGGGAACTTGCGAAAAAATCATAGTACAGGAGTTGACCCATGCCGTATTTCATTGCATTTCTGGAAGGTATCATCACCTTCATCTCACCCTGCCTGCTGCCGATGCTGCCGGTCTATCTTTCGTACTTTGCGGGCGGCGGCACGCGCAGCACCCGCCGCACCCTGACCGGCGCGGCGGGCTTCGTCACCGGCTTCACCGTGCTGTTCGTGCTCATGGGGGCGCTGGCGGGCACGCTGGGGGCCTTCCTGCAGCACTACCACACCGCCGTCAACCTGATCTCGGGCGCGGTGGTGATCTTCTTCGGCCTGAACTTTCTGGGCGTCATCAAGCTGACGCTGTTCCGGGGCAGCAGCCGCGCGGTCAAGGCCGACGGCATGGGCTTCGGCGCGGCGCTGCTGTTCGGCATGGTCTTTGCCGTGGGCTGGACCCCCTGCGTGGGGGCCTTCCTGGGTTCGGCGCTGGCCATGGCGTCCCAGCAGGGGCATGTGCTGGCCGGTATGCTCATGCTGCTGGTCTATTCGCTGGGGCTGGGCGTGCCGTTCGTCCTCAGCGCCGTGCTCATCGACCGGTTAAAGACCGCCTTTGACTGGGTCAAGCGGCATTATGCCGTCATCAACACGGTCAGCGGCGTGTTCCTGATCTTCGTGGGCGTGCTGATGGCCACCGGCCTGATGGGCCGCCTGCTGAACTTCTTGAGCTGAAAGGGGAGCGATCGCCATGGGAAAAAAGAGTATCTGGCTGCTGGCGCTGGCCTTTGTGGTGCTGCTGGGCGGCGCGGCGCTTTTGTATGACCGCCTGAGCGGCGAATACGCGCCCGAACAGTTGGCCGTGGAACAGACCCCTGTGCCCGCGGCAACGCCGGACCCGTCCGCCCCGGCGCCCACCGGGACCCCGGCCCCCCAGACCGGGGAGAGCGCGCAGCAGGACGAAGCCGACGACCGGCGCGCGCCGGACTTTACGGCCTATGACGCCGACGGCAACGCCGTGCAGCTCAGCGATTACTTCGGCAAGCCGCTGGTGCTGAACTTCTGGGCCAGTTGGTGCGGCCCCTGCAAGAGCGAGATGCCGGAGTTCCAGAAAGCCTATGAGGAATACCCCGACCTGCAGTTCCTGATGGTGAACATGACCACCGGGCGCGAGACCCAGGCCAGCGCCGAGGAACTGCTGGAACAGGAGGGCTACACCTTCCCGGTGCTGTTCGACCTGGACACCGACGCGGCCATGACCTACGGCGTCTACTCGCTGCCCACCACCTACTTCCTGGATGCCGAGGGGAATCTGGTGGCCTGGGGCCAGGGCGCTTTGGACGCCGAGACCCTGCAGCGCGGCATCGACATGATCCTGCCGGAAAACGGCGGCTGACAACAGAAAAATACAGCAAAGCGGCGGCGCCCGGAAACTCCGGGCGCCGCCGCTTTTGGTATGGGTATATCGCAGTTTATTCTGCCAGCGCGCCGCGCAGGGCGTCCAGCATGGCGGGCAGCGCGGCTGCGGTGTCCGCCCCGCCAAAGTTCGCCAGCGCGCGCAGCGGCATGGCGTCCAGCATCTGGGCCATGGCGTCGGGGGGCATCAGCCCGTCGCCGCCGCCGTTGTCCATGCCCTGGGGGTGGTCGCTCAGCATCTTCTGTACCAGCGCCGCCGTGCGCGGGTCGGCCATCAGGATGCCCAGCGGGGTGTTCTCGTCCACGGTCAGGGGCGGGCGGCGATCGGTCACGAACTGCAGCGGCACCGTGGCGCGGATGTCCCGGCTGGAATGCCCCAGCCGCAGTTCATACCGCCCCGGCGCGGCGTACCAGCCGTGCAGCCGCTCGTCGTAGTGGCTCAGGTCGCGGGCCGTCAGCGTAAAGCTGACCTCGCACTCCTGCCCGGGGGCCAGCACGGCTTTCTGGATGCCGCGCAGCACCTGGGGCGCCTGGCCGCCGGGCACCGGCGCGCCGGTGGCGTCGCTGACGTAGAGCTGCACGGTCTCGGCGCCGGCCGCCGAACCGCTGTTGCGGATGTGTACCCGCAGCGTCACCGTGCCGTCCTCGGTCAGCGTGGGGGCGTCCAGCGCGGCGTCGCGGTAAACGAAGCCCGTGTAGCTCAGCCCGTGGCCGAAGGGCCAGCGCACCGCCATCCGGCGGGCGTCGTACCAGCGGTAGCCCACAAAGATGCCTTCGCGGTAGTCCGAGGTCACGCCGTCGCCGGGGTAGTCCAGGTAGCAGGGGGTGTCCTCCAGCCGCAGGGGCCAGGTCTCCGGCAGGCGGCCGGAGGGGTTGGCGTCGCCCCACAGCAGGGCGTCGGCGGCTTCGCCCACGCCCTCGCCGCCCAGGTACATGCACAGCACGGCCGAAACATCCTCGGCCCAGGGGCATTCCACCGGCGCGCCGGTGTGCAGCACCACCACGGTGTTCTTCTGCACGGCGGCCACGCGGGCAATCAGGTTGTTCTGGCAGTCCGGCAGCCGCATATGGCGGCGGTCGGCGCCCTCGCTCTCAAAAATTTCCGGCAGCCCGGCAAAGATCACGGCCACGTCGGCGGCTTCGGCGGCCGATACCGCCCGCAGGAACTCCTGTTCGTCCCGCTGGTCGCGGTCGGCGGGGAAGCCCTCCACATAGGTCACGTCGCGGCCGCTGCGGCGGGCGGCGTCCAGCGCGCCCACGGCCCCGTGGGTGTTCACATGGCTGGACCCGCCGCCCTGGTAGCGCGGCGTCCGGGCGAACGCGCCGATGTAGGCGACCTTCTGCCCTTTGCGCAGCGGCAGCGCGCCCAGGTTGCGCAGCAGCACGGCGCATTCCTTCGCCATATCGGCCACCAGCCGGTGGTCGGCCTCGTGGTCCCAGGCGGCGGGGGTGCGCGCCAGGTCGGCCGTGCGCAGCACGATGTTCAGGATGCGCCCCACGGCCTTGTCCAGTACGGCTTCGTCCAGCGCGCCGCTGCGCACGGCTTCCACCAGGCGCGCGTCGTTCACGCCGCCGGAACCCGGCATCTCCAGGTCCAGCCCGGCGGCCACGCCCCGCACCCGGTCGTTGACGGCCCCCCAGTCGGACACTGTGAACCCGTCAAAGCCCCATTCGCCGCGCAGGATGTCGGTCAGCAGCAGCCGGTTCTCGCTGGCATAGGTGCCGTTTACGCGGTTGTAGCTGCACATCAGCGACCAGGGGCGGCCCTCCCGCACGGCGGTCTCAAAGGCGGGCAGGTAGATCTCGTGCAGGGTGCGCTCGTCCATGCGGCTGTCTACCGAAAGGCGGCGCGTTTCCTGGCTGTTGGCGGCAAAATGCTTGGGGCAGGCGGCCACGCCCTCCCCCTGCACGCCCTGGATGAAGGCGGCGGCCAGTTCCCCGGCCAGGAAGGGGTCCTCGCTGTAATATTCAAAGTTGCGGCCGCACAGGGGGCTGCGCTTGATGTTGATGGCGGGCCCCAGCACCATCTGCACCCCGGCGGCGCGGGCTTCGCGCCCCAGGGCCGCGCCCATGCGGCGGGTCAGCGCGGGGTCAAAGCTGGCGGCCGCCGCGCACCCGGCGGGGAAGCACACCGCCTCGATGCTGTCGTCGGGGGCGGTGCTGCCGGGCTTCTGCGCGCGCAGGCCGTGCGGCCCGTCGGACATCATCATCGCCGGGATGCCCAGCCGTTCCACCGCTTTGGTGCGCCAGAAATCCCGGCCGGAACACAGCCCGGCCTTTTCTTCCAGCGTCAGGGATCGTACCAGTTCTTCTATCGTAACGCTCATGGATGGCAACTCCTTTGCAATTTCAGGCGTTTTGGTACATTATACCACGCTTTTTGTGGTAAAATAAAGAAAATTGTGTAAAATTACAACGCCGGATGTAACAACTGCGATACAACACAGGCGTATCCTGTAGGCATAGAAAGGATGGAACATATGACACGCGTATTGATCGTGGAGGATGAACACCGCATCGCCCGCCTGATCGAAATGAGCCTGACCCGCGCCGGGTATGACTGCACGGTGGCGGAGGACGGCGGCACGGCGGCCGACCGCATCGAGGAACAGACCTTCGACCTGGCGCTGCTGGACATCATGCTGCCGGGGCTGGACGGGTACGAACTGCTGGATTACCTGCGCCCGCTGGGCGTGCCGGTGATCTTCATCACAGCCAAGGGCGCCGTGAAGGATCGGGTCGAGGGGCTGCGCCGCGGCGCGGACGACTACATCGTCAAGCCCTTCGTCATCGAAGAACTGCTGGCGCGGGTGGAATCGGTGCTGCGGCGGGCGGGCCGCGGCAACGTCATGCAGGCGTTCGACGTGGTGCTGGACGCCGGGGAACATACCGTCACCCAGAACGGGCGGACGGTGGACCTGACGCCCTATGAATTCCGCCTGCTGGAACAGCTCATGCGCAACCGGGGCGCGGCGCTTTACCGTGACACCCTGTACGAGCGGGTGTGGGGCGGCGACCTGGCCGAAAGCGACACCCGCACGCTGGACCTGCACATCATGCGGCTGCGGCGCAAGCTGCACTGGCATGACCGTATCGAGACCGTCTACCGGATCGGCTACCGCCTGAAAAAGGAGTGAACCATGCGCTACGCACAAAAACTTGTCTGCTTGCTGCTGCTGGTCCTCAGCGCGTCCTTCGGCGTAGGGGGCTGCTACCTGCTGTACAGCGATTTCAGCGTTCAGTTGCAGCGCACCAACGTATCCCACGCCGCGGCCCACGCGCAGGCCTGCACCCTGCTGCAGACCGAGATCATCGACCGCCAGCGCCGGGGCGAGGACCTGGACGCGGCGGTGCTGGCCGAACTGCTGGCAAAGCAGCAGGTGTCCGCCGCTTTGTGGAAGGGCGGCACGCTGGTGAACAGTACGCTGGCGGCGCCGCTGGACGCCCCGCTGGCCAACGGCACCATGCGCACCGTGGCCGTGGACGGGGCGGTGTTCTCGTTGTACGGCAGCGACCTGCAGGGGGACCTGCATCTGGTAAGCTGCTTTGACCTGACCAGCCTGTACCGCGACCGCGACGCCAGCCTGCGGCGTTTTCTGGGGCTGGAAGTGGTGGTCCTGGCGGCCGGGGCGGCGGTCACGGCGCTGCTGGCGCGGCAGGTCACCCGCCCGCTGCGGGTGCTCACGGCGGCCAGCGCCCGGATCGCGGACGGCGACTATGCCCGCCGCACGGACCTACATACCGGCGACGAGATCGAGCAGGTGAGCCACAGCTTTGACCGCATGGCCGACGCCGTGCAGGAAAAGATCGCGGACCTGGAAGCCGACGTGCAGCGGCGGGAGGATTTCGTGGGGGCGTTCACCCATGAACTCAAAACGCCGATGACCAGCATCCTTGGTTACGCCGACGTGCTGCGGACCCTGCAGACCGACCCCGAAGAACAGCGCGAAGCCGCCGGGGCCATCTATCACGAGAGCCGCCGCCTGGAAGCCCTGAGCCAGAAACTGCTGGCCCTGCTGGCGCTGGGGGACGAGGAACTGGAACTGACCGATGTGGACCTGGCGGACCTGTGGCCCCGGCTGCGGGCGGCCTGCCCGGGGGCCGTGCTGCACACCCCGGCGGGGCACTGGCTGGTGCATGGCGACGCGGACCTGCTGCTGGACCTGCTGTGCAATCTGGTGCAGAACGCCGTCAAAGCCTGCGACGGGGGCGCGCCCATCGAGGTGCGCTGCCTGCCGGGCGAGAAAACGGTCACGCTGGAAGTGGCCGACCATGGCTGCGGCATCCCCGCGCAGGAGATCGCCCGCGTCACCGAGCCGTTTTATATGGTGGATAAATCCCGCGCCCGCCGCCAGGGCGGCAGCGGGCTGGGGCTGGCGCTGTGCAAGCGCATCGCGGCGGCCCATGGCAGCGATCTTGTGATCGAAAGCGCCGTCGGGCAGGGCACCACGGTGCGGGTCGTATTGCAGAAAGGAGGCGCGCAATGAACCTGTGGCAGCATCCCCGGTGGATGACCGGGCTGTGCGTGGCAGCGGTGCTGGGCTGCGCGGCCGCCCCGGCGGCGTTCCTGGCGGCGGTGGACGCGGCGGCCCTGGGGCGCAGCGCCCCGGTGCGGGACCCCTATGTCGCACCGGTCCCCAGCGGGGAGGATTATTACATCCTGCGCCAGCTCACGGCGCAGCAGCAACAGCAGAATATCGCGCCCCCTGACCTGCAGGAAGCCGGGCCGGACGAGGAACAGCCGCCGCTGAAACTGTATGTGAGCGCGCGGAGCAGCCTGGAAAGCATGACCAACGGCAGCGAATACCGGGACACGGTGGACGCGGCGCTGCAAAATCTGGCGGATCAGGGCGTACTGGACCGCCAGTGGGTGGACTGGGCCACCGACTGGCCCGCTGTGGACGAGGCTTACTATACAGGCGATGACGGCTGGTATTACAGCCTGGACGTGCCCTATTATGCCACCGACAGTCTGGGCTTCGTGACCCTCAAGCGGTTCGCGCTGGAACAGGGGTCGCTGTACACGGCGTTCAGCATGACGATGGACAGCCGCACCGGCGTCATCACCCAGCTTTGGATCTCGGCCCCGCGCACGGGGGACACGCCGCTGCCCACACCGGGGGAGGACGCCCTGCGGGCCTTTGCGGCGCAGGCCGGGCTGGAAAATCTGGGCGACTGGGCCGTGCCGGAAAACTGCCCCTACCCCAACGCCTTATACAGCCGCAACGGCGAAGCACTGATCGCGGCGCTGGTCAGCCCGTATGAGTATTCGGGCTGGTCCGGCACGACCACGATCACCAGCCCGCGGTGGTTCCTGAACCTGAACCTGCAACCCTGCGCTGAGGAAGAACTGCCCCTGCTCACGCCCTGACCGCCACCGTCTGCGCGGCCACAAAATGCACGACCAAAGGAGAAACGCTATGAAACGTCTGTACTGTGCCGCGCTGGCTTTGTTGCTGGCCGGTTCGCTGGCCGCCTGCGGCGGGCGGGACGAAAGCGCCCCGTCCGCGACCGCCGCGCCGCAACCCGCCGCCACGGCAGAGACCGCCCCGGCGCAAGAATCGCCCGCCCCGGCGGGGGATTTTTACGAGGTGAAAGACAATTATGTGACCCCGACCTTCAATGCAGGCGATGCCTATTATTTGCTGGACCCCCGTATAGGGCGCTACTGTCTGGTGACAAAGATCGACTATGCCACTGCCGAACAGCAGGTGTTGTGCAGCGTGCGGGCTGCGCCCATGACTCCGATGCCTGCCCGGCGTACGTTCCGGGATACGGAAGGGAAGTGGCCCTCTTTACGGCGGGGGACAAGGTCTATGTGTACCATTCGATCGCCACGATGCACTATGAGGGCAGTTGGGAGGACTACGAGGCCGAGGTCGTCCGCAATCGCTGGGAGGAAAAGGTGGCGCAGGCCGCGCAGGAGGGCATGACCGAGGAAGAACTGCTGGCCTCCTACCGCAGGCGGTATGCGGAACAATCTGCCCCGGCGGGCCTTTTTATCATCGACGGGGACGGCGCTTCCCGCCGGGAAGTGACCTGTACCCGGGATATCGGCCCCAACGCGCTGCGCTGGTGTGACGGCGCGGCGCTGTACGGGTCCGAAATGCAGGAGGGCGGCCAGGCGGTGGGCTACCGTGTTTCGCTGGCGGACGGCAGCGTGACGACCTTTGCCCTGCAGCCTTACGAGTGGGTCACGGCCGCCGAGGGGAACCGCCTGCTCACCCGCCGGATCGTCACGCAGGCGCCGCTGCCGGACCCGACGATCGGGGAAAACTGGGAAGCCTATCAGGCTGTGCTCCAAACGGCCGTGGTGGAATACGACTGGCTGGACCCCGCCACCGGCGAGCGGAGCAAGATCCTGGAACGTCCCCATGATGGAAGCACAAACGGCAGTATGGATTTTTACGGCCTGTGGGACGGCAAACTGTATTTTGAGGAACAAACCTCTGCTTCGGAGGGCGGTCCCTACCAGCGCAGCTACAGCACCTATGATTCTGCTACCGGGACGTGGCAGGACCTGCCGAAGCCTCTGCCCGACCCGACCATGACCGTGTCCGACCCGGCGGCGCCCGCCCTGCCGGAGATCGCCGCCCGGCAGGGGCGGTATCTTCGGTTCCACGGCAGCGACAACGTGTATGGCGAAAATCTGGCCTGGGTGCTGGACCAGCAGACCGGGGAACTGACAGCCATGCCGATGGAAGAAAACACCGATTCGGGGATCCCGTGGGCGGTGACGCCCTGCGCACTGACGAACGACGGGCGCTTTCTGGTGCAAACTGCCTACCGCGAGGGGGGCTATGACTACGCCCTTATCGACGCTGAAGCCTTTTTGCAGGGAAGCACCGACTACACGCCGGTGACGATGCTGCAGTGAACGAAAACGGCGGGGAAGGACTTTCTACGCAAAAAGGAGATGGATGTATGAAACGCCTGTGCTGTGTGATGATGGCTTTGGCGCTGGCCGGTTCGCTGGCCGCCTGCGGCGGGCGGGACGAAAGCGCCCCGTCCGCGACCGCTGCGCCGCAACCCGCCGAAACGGCGGAAACAGCCTCGACGGAGGAAACCGCCGCCCTGCCTGCCGTGGCGGGGGAGTTGTACCCCATTCTGCCCGCAGATGATACCCATATGTGGTTCAACACAGGAACACGGGGCTACCAGATGAAGTGGGAAAACGACCACGGCCTTGTAATGGTCATCGACTATGATACGGCTGAACAGCGGGTGCTGTGCAGTGTACCGGGCTGTACCCATGACACGGAATCCTGTCCGGCCTATTTCCCCGGCGTGCGCCAGAACTGCCAACTGTTTGTCGCCGGGGATGAAGTCTACCTTTACAAGCGGTGGGAGGGGGAAAATCTGCCCGATACCTGGGAGGAGTACGAACAGTCAATGCAACTGACCCAGTCGCAGGATGCGGAAGAGGAGAGGGCCTTTCAGCGTGCGTACTATGAGCAGGCGGTAAGGCCTGCCGGTTTGATGGTCGTTGCAGCGGACGGCAGCGCCAAACGGTATGTGGAACTTTCCCAAAATCTGGGGGTGGACAGCTGGCTGCGCTGGTGTGACGGCGCTGCGCTGTATGGCTATAACAGCGGCGCGCCCGGCTCCGGCGGGCGGAAGTTATACCGTGTTTCTTTGGCAGACGGCACAGTGAGTGCGCTTCCGCTGCGGGACGGGGAATGGCCCAGCGGTGCACTGGGACGGAAACTGATCGTTGAGCGGTTCGTCACCAAAGTGCCGCTGCCCAATTCCGCTGAAAATTATGAAGCCTATGATGCGGTGAGGCAAAACGGCTATTACGAACTCAATCTGCTGGACCCGGCCACCGGCGAGCGCAGCAAGCTGGTGGCCGACCCTGCTTACAGCTTTGACAGCATGTTTTTGGGGCAGGCGGGCGGCTGGCTGTATTTTAGAATAACGGAAGAACGGGACCCGCGATGGGGCGTAGTGCGTGCCGTTCCGCGCGCCTATGACCCGCAGACCGGCCAATGGAAGGAACTGGGCGGGCCGGAAATGCGGATTTCGGATGTGGAGATCTACGCCCTGCCCGGCACGGCAGCCTGGGAGGGGCGCTGGGTCTGGATCCATGGAAGTTCTGAACGGATGTGGGTGCTGGATCGGCAGACAGGGGAACAGTATGAGGTCGCACAGAAGGTGGAAAAGGCTTCTGCGGTGGATCAACGGATGGCTCCCGCCGCTGTGACCGATGACGGCCGGTTCCTGATCCCCGTCAGGGAACAGGAACCGTATACCCAGGAATATGACTACGCCCTCATCGACGCCGAAGCCTTTTTGCAGGGCAGCACCGACTACACGCCGGTGACGATGCTGCAGCCCTGAAACGACAGGCTGTGTTCATGATATGGAAACAACTGCTGCCTGCCAGCAAACAAAATTTATGAAAATATGGGCAGAGAACTTGAAAAAGCATCCATATGGTGCTAACATATAGGTCGGGAGAGATTTTTATATAAAGGAGTGTGTTCCCATGTCGATCAAAAATGAGTATCTGCTGGGCATCTACGAAGGTCTTGTTCAGCGCAACCCCGAACAGAAGGAGTTTCTGCAGGCGGTGGAGGAAGTCCTCGAAAGCCTGGAACCCGTCATCGCGGCCCATCCCGAATACGAGAAGGCCGGTCTGATCGAGCGTATGGTCGAGCCGGAGCGCGTGGTCATGTTCCGTGTGCCCTGGGTGGACGATAACGGCAAGGTCCAGGTCAACCGCGGATACCGTGTGCAGTTCAACTCTGCCATTGGCCCCTACAAGGGCGGTCTGCGCTTCCATCCCAGCGTCAACCTGTCCATCATCAAGTTCCTGGGCTTTGAGCAGGTGTTCAAGAACAGCCTGACTGGCCTGCCCATGGGCGGCGGCAAGGGCGGCTGCGACTTTGACCCCCACGGCAAGTCCGACGCCGAGGTCATGCGCTTCTGCCAGAGCTTCATGACCGAACTGTACCGCCACATCGGCCCCGATACCGACGTGCCCGCCGGTGACATCGGCGTGGGCGGCCGCGAGATCGGCTACCTGTTCGGCGAGTACAAGCGCATCACCAACAGCTTCGTGGGCGTGCTGACCGGCAAGGGCATCCCCTACGGCGGCTCTCTGGCCCGCACCGAGGCTACCGGCTACGGCCTGTGCTACTTCACTGATGAGATGCTCAAAGCCAACGGCAAGAGCTTCCAGGGCGCCAAGGTGGTCATCTCCGGCTCCGGCAACGTGGCCATCTACGCCAACCAGAAGGCTACCCAGCTGGGCGGCAAGGTCATCGCCATGAGCGATTCCAACGGTTACATCGTGGACGAGAACGGCATCGACTACAAGGTCATGCAGGAGATCAAGGAAGTCAAGCGCGCCCGCATCAAGACCTACCTGGACTACGTGCCCACCGCCAAGTATGTGGAGGGCAGCCAGGGCATCTGGAACGTCCCCTGCGACATCGCCCTGCCCTGCGCCACCCAGAACGAACTGCCGCTGGAAGGCGCCAAGGCGCTGGTCGCCAACGGCTGCTATGCGGTCGCCGAAGGCGCGAATATGCCTTCCACCCCCGAAGCCATCGCCTACCTGCAGGCCAACAACGTGCTGTTTGCGCCTGCCAAGGCGTCCAACGCGGGCGGCGTGGCTACCTCCGGCCTGGAGATGAGCCAGAACTCCCTGCGTCTGGGCTGGTCCTTCGAGGAAGTGGACGAGCGCCTGCACAACATCATGGTCAACATCTACAAGAACGCGGCGGAAGCGGCGGAGCAGTACGGCTGCAAGGGCAACCTGGTCGCCGGTGCGAACATCGCGGGCTTCCTGAAGGTCGCCAACGCCATGATGAGCCAGGGCATCGTCTGATCCCGGCTTGAACCCCTGATTTTATAATCTCTGATCTTACAAAAAGGACCCGGCGCCTGCCATGCGGCAGGCGCCGGGTCTTTGTCGTATAAAACAATGGGGAAAGGACTTACTCCTGCAAAAATTCCCGGATCTCCTTTTCCACGGCGGCCACTTCCTCCGCAAAGGCGCGGGCCGATACCCGCAACGCCCCGTGCCCCAGCACGATGACCTGCTCGGCCCCGTCGCTGCTCACCACGCGGGTGCGGCGCTCTTTGGCCAGTTCGTGGGTGGCCCGCTCGATGTACATATCGGCGGTCTCGGCCTCTTTGGTGTAGACCACATACAGGTTGTGGTAGCGTTCCACCTCCCGCGCGCCGCCCCGGACTTTGTAGGCGTCGAACACCAGGATCGGCACACAGCGTTTGTACCCGGCATAGTTGCACAGAATGTCCATCAGGCGGCGGCGCGCCGCGTCCAGGCTGCCTTCGGCCACGCGGCGCAGATCGTCCCACGCGAAAATGACGTTGTAGCCGTCCACCAGCAGATAGTCCGGCCCGGTGGGCTGGGGCTTGGCCGGGGCATAGGCGGCGGGGGCGGTGTGCAGCGCGGCGCGGGCGGCCTTTTTGGCGTCGGTCCCGTTCTCGCCCCGGTGTTTGATCTTGCCGTAGGTGCGCTCAAAGATCGCCAGCAGTTCCTTGTCCTGTTCCAGCGTGCCCCGGTAGGCATCGGCCCGGCGGCGACGGGCTGCGGCGCTCTCCTCGGCCGGTTCCTGCCCGGCGGGGGCCAGACGGCGGGTCAGGCCGCTGTCCACATGGGCGCGGGCGGGCACCTCGTCCCAGGGCACCGTGTACCCGGCCCCGTGGGAGCAAAAGACCGAATCGGCGGGGTTCTCCACATCGGCGGCGGGGTCGTACCCGGCCGCCGCGATCACTGCTTCGGCGTCGTGGCAGACGTCATACCCGGCGGGCAGCACCGACCAGCGGCCCAGACCATGGGTGTAGGCTGCCACCTCGCGGGCATAGCCGCGGGACGATGCCACCGGCAGGCGGCCGGTCAGGCGGGCGGTGTCGCCCAGCGTTTCGGGCGGGTCAAAGGTGCCGCACATCCGCTGGATGTCCGCCATCGCGCGGCCCACGGCGTCGGCGGGCAGTTCCAGCGTAAAGTCGTACCAGGGCTCCAGCAGCGCCACGGTCCCTTTGGCGGCTGCCGTCCGCAGGCCCTGCCGCACGGCGCGGTAGGTGGCCTGGCGGAAATCCCCGCCCTCGGTGTGTTTCTGGTGGGCGCGGCCCGCCGCCAGCGTGATCTTCACATCGGTCAGCGGCGCGCCGGTCAGCACGCCGGGGTGGGTGCGCTCGGCCAGATGGGTCAGCACGAGCCGCTGCCAATTTTCGCCCAGCGTGTCGGGCGGGCAGTCGGCCGCCAGTTGGATGCCGCTGCCCCGCGGGGCGGGTTCCAGCAGCAGATGCACCTCGGCGTAGTGGCGCAGCGGTTCGTAGTGGCCGATGCCCTCCACCGGGGCGGTCAGCGTTTCTTTGTACAGAATGCCGCCCTCCGAGAAGGTCACTTCCAGGCCGAAGCGGCTTTGCAGCAGCGTTTGCAGGATCTCCAACTGCACTTCGCCCATAAGCTGCACGTGGACTTCGGCCAGGTCGTCGCGCCAGGCGACGTGCAGCTGCGGGTCCTCGTCCTCCAGCGTTTGCAGCGCCCGCAGCAGCGTGTGCGGGTCGGCCCCGGCGCAGCTTGCCCGGTAGTTCAGCACGGGTTCCAGTAGTGGGGCTTCGGCGTCGGCTTCGGCCCCCAACCCCTGGCCGGGCCATGTGGCGGCGGGCCCGGCCACCGCCACCACCATGCCGGGCACGGCGGCGCTCACCAGCCGGAACTTGCTGCCGCTGTACAGGCGCAGGGCGTCGGCCTTTTCGCCGCCCGGCAGCAGGGCTTTGACCGCCAGTTCGCCGCCGGTGACTTTCAGCCAGGTCAGCCGCGTCCCGGCGTCGTCCTGGCTGATCTTGAACACCCGCGCGCCGAACTCCGGCCAGGCGGGCGGCATCCGCGTCAGCGTTTGCAGGCCGCGTAGCAGGGCGTCCAGCCCTTCCAGCCGCAGCGCGGAACCGAAAAAGCAGGGGAATACCTGCCGCCGGGCAATGGCCGTCACCAGCGTGTCCTGCGCGGGCGTGCCATCGGCCAGCACTTCTTCCATCAGCGGTTCGCTGCACAGAGCCAGAGCTTCGGGGTCGGGGCCGTGGGTGAAATCCACACAGCCGTCCCCGAACCGCCCGCGCAGTTCCCGCAGGCGCACCGCCGCGTCGGCCCCCGGCAGGTCCATCTTGTTGATGAACAGCAGGGTGGGCACCCGGTAGCGGGCCAGCAGCTTCCACAGGGTCTCGGTGTGGGCCTGCACGCCGTCGGTGCCGCTGATGACCAGCACCGCATAGTCCAGTACCCGCAGGGCGCGCTCCGCTTCGGCGGAAAAGTCCACGTGGCCGGGGGTGTCCAGCAGCGTGATGCAGGTCTCGGCGGCGCCGTCGGCTGCGGGCAGCGTCAGCACGGCCTGCTTGGCAAAGATCGTGATGCCCCGCGCCCGCTCCTGGGCGTCGGTGTCCAGAAAGGCGTCCCGGTGGTCCACCCGCCCCAGTTTGCGCAGCGCCCCCGCGCGGTACAGCAGCCCTTCGGCCAGGGTGGTCTTGCCGCTGTCCACATGGGCCAGCAGCCCCGTGCAGATGTACTTGCGGGGTGTGGGCGTTTCCTGTTGTTTTGGCATTCGGTTTCCTCCCTGTATGGTTTGCGGCGCGGCAAACGCCGCGGGACCCGCCGCGGTATGGCAGCGCCTGCGGCGGGTCCGTGACGGGTGATGGGAATAGAGCGGTGCGGCGGGCACAGCGATATTTATTTTCATTATACCGCGCGGCCGGGGGAGCGTCAACTTGGGGCGCGGCGGGGAAAATGGGAAAAGAAAAGTAAAAAAATAATAATAATTCCTAAAAAAGCCCTTTACAAAGCAGAATTGTATGATATAATGGAATCAAGGGGCAGCGGGCGGCTATACGCCGCACGCCTGCCCGTTCCGAAATGAACAACGACGTGAACCAGGGAGGTAAACGATGGAGCAGAAGTATTTTATTTGTGAGCACTGCGGCAATATCATTACGATGGTACAGGACAAGGGCGTGCCCGTGTTCTGCTGCGGCCAGAAGATGACCCCGCTGGTGCCGGGCACGGTGGAAGCCGCGCATGAAAAGCATATTCCCGTCTATACGGTGGAAGGCAACAAGGTCCATGTGGAAGTGGGCAGCGTGGCCCACCCGATGATGGACGCCCATTACATCGTCTGGATCGCGCTGCAGACCGCGCAGGGCAGCCAGATCAAGCACCTGAAGCCCGGCGAGGCCCCGGCGGCGGATTTCGCCCTGACCGAGGGCGACACGGTGGAAGCCGTCTATGCCTACTGCAACCTGCACGGGCTGTGGAAAGCGTAAGCGCCTGCAACGAAATTTTTTGAACTGATTCTTAAAAAGGAGCGTTTTTTATGAAAAAGTACGCCTGCCCCTGCGGCTATGTGTATGATCCCGCCCTGGGCGACCCCGCCAACGGCATCGCGCCGGGCACCCCGTGGGAAGATGTGCCTGCGGACTGGGTCTGCCCCGTCTGCGGCCTGGGCAAAGATGTTTTTGTGGAAGAGGACTGATCCACAGCGATAAAAGACCGGGACGCCCCGCGGGGCGTCCCGGTCTTTGCTTTTTCAGTGCCGCCATGCCCACCAGAGAAAGCGGGTGTTGGTGACAAAATACCGTTTGAAAAGCCGCTTGGGGTCCTGCAACAGCCGGTAAAGCCATTCCAGGCTGCACCGCTGCATCCAGGCCGGGGCGCGGCGGATGTTGCCGGCCTCGTAGTCAAAGGCGGCGCCCACGCCGATCATCAGCGCATGGACGGCCCCCTGATGGCGGGCCATCCACTGTTCCTGCTTGGGCGCGCCCAGCCCCACCCAGACGAAATCGGGCCGGGCGGCGTTGATGCGCGCCACGGCTTCGGCGTCCTCCTCCGGCGTGAGGGGGCGGAAAGGCGGCGATTCCATCCCGGCCACGACGGCGCCGGGGTACTGCTGTTCGATCTTCTGCCGCAGCAGGCGCAGCGTTTCGGGCGTGGAACCGTAGAAGTAGTGGCGGTACGGCCGTTCGCCCTTATCGCGCAGCATCTGCTGCATCAGGTCGGGGCCGGTCACCCGCTGGGCCTGGGGGAACCCCTTGCGGCGGCTGTAGCGGGACAGCGGCCCCCCGTCCGGCAGGGCCAGCACCGCGCCGTTCTGGACCTGGCGGTAGGCCGGGTCGCCGTAGGCGGTCACGGTGGTGTGTACGTTGGCTACGCAGATGTACTGCCCGCGCCAGGATTCCAGATGCTCCCGGATGCACTGTACGGTCCCGGCCATGTCGGTGACCGCGATGTGGACGCCCATGATCTCGCAGGTGGGCAGGGGGCTGGTTTCTTTCTGCATGCGGTGTCTCCCTTTTCTGGATAGAATACGGCTCTATCATACCACCCCGGCGGCAAAGATTCAACACCGGGCGGCAAAAGCACAGGACGCGGGCGGCCTGTGCGGTCCGCGCCCTGCGGTAAAGAAGAACGCCGTTCAGCGGGCGTCCACCGCCTTGGTGGCGATCACGTCCACGCCGGTGCCGGCGGCGTCGGGCAGCAGCACGTCGCCAATGGCTACGGGGGCGTCGGCCGTGACGGCTTTCAGCGCGCGGATCACCGCAAAGATCTTGTCCTTGGGAATATCGCTGCGCGTCTTACAGGAGACTGTCGCCGCCGTGCCGCCGCGCACCGGCACCGTCGTCGTCACGATCCGGGTCGGGTGGGTGACTTCTTTGCGGGCGTAGGCGTCGCCCCGCGGGCAGGTGTTGCCCGTGACCGAGACCACCGCCCCGTCCTCCAGCGTCACCTGCACCGTGCAGCCCAGCGGGCACCCGATGCAGGTCAGTTCGCGTTTTTCCATCGCCTTACGCCTCCTCCAATGTCACAGTCAGACCGCCGCAGCCGGGCAGCTTGTCCAGCACGGCGCCTTTCAGCACGATGGTCTCCATCTCGCCCGGCACCAGCACCGGCCGCTTGCGCCGCCAGATACATTCCGTTCCCGCATAGACGGCCAGCGCCTTATTGCGGTACACATTGCCCACCCGCAGGCGCAGTGTCAGCGCGCCGTCCAGCCGGGCCGGATGCACGGCGGTGGGCACCGTGTACCGCACGCCGCCCGCGGCCTGCACGGGCAGCGTTTCGCCGTCCGCAGCCGCCCCCCGCAGGATGTACCGGGCCGCGTGCGCGCCCGCCGCGGACGCTTCCTCCGACACATAGTCCACCAGGTCGTGGACGTGCAGCACGTTGCCCGCGGCGAACACGCCGGGGATGCTCGTTTCCAGGCTCTCGTTCACGGCGGGGCCGCCCGTCACCGGGCTCAGTTCCACACCCGCCGCGCGGCTCAGTTCGTTTTCCGGCAGCAGCCCGCAGGAAAGCAGCAGCGTGTCGCAGTCATAGTGTTCCTCGGTGCCGGGCACCGGCCTGCCGTTCTCCACCCAGGCGATGGTCACGCCCTCCACGCGCTCTTTGCCCTGGATGTCCACCACCGTATGACTCAGCTTCAGCGGGATGCCGAAGTCATCCAGGCACTGCACGATGTTCCGTTTCAGCCCGCCGGAATAGGGCATCAGCTCCGCCACGCAGAGCACCTTCGCCCCCTCCAGCGTCATGCGCCGGGCCATGATCAGCCCGATGTCGCCGGAACCCAGGATCACCACCCGCCGCCCGGGCAGGTAGCCTTCCATGTTCACCAGCCGCTGGGCCGTGCCCGCCGTATAGATGCCCGCGGGCCGCGTGCCCGGAATGTTCAGCGCGCCGCGGGGCCGCTCCCGGCAGCCCATGGCCAGCACCACCGCCTTGGGGTGCAGTTGGAACAGCCCGTCCTCCCGGTTCATGGCGGTCACGGTCCGGTCCGCCGCCAGGTCCAGCACCATGGTGTTCAGCTTGCAGGGGATGCCCAGCGCCCGCACCTGGTCCGCAAAGCGGGCGGCGTACTCCGGCCCGGTCAGTTCCTCTTTGAAAGTGTGCAGGCCGAAGCCGTTATGGATGCACTGGTTCAGGATGCCGCCCAACTCGCGGTCGCGTTCCAGGATCAGGATGTCCTGCACGCCCGCCCGGCGCGCGGCGATGGCGGCCGCCAGCCCCGCGGGCCCGCCGCCGATGATCACAAGATCTGCGTTGTTCATGGTTTGCCCCCTCCCTCAGTACACGTCCTTGTTGGCGCCCACGATGATGCGCGATCCGCCGCCCGACTTGGTCACGGCGCTCTGGTCAACACCCAGTTCCCGGGCCAGGATCTCCATGACGCGGGGGCTGCAGAACCCCGCCTGGCACCGACCCATGCCCGCCCGGGTCCGGCGCTTGACGCCGTCCAGGCTGCGGGCCCCCGGCACGCGGTGGATGGCGTCGAGGATCTCGCCCTCGGTGATGCTCTCGCACCGGCAGATGATCTGGCCGTAGGCCGGGTTTTCCCGGATCAGGGCGGCCCGCTCCGCAAAGGGCAGGGCCCTGGGGTCCAGGATGCCCTTGCGCACAGGGTCGAAGCCGGGGTCTTTTTCCAGCCCCAGACGTTCGGAAACGATCTGCGCCACCATCACGCCGATGGCCGGGCTGCTGGACAGCCCCGGGGATTCGATGCCCGCGCAGTCCACGAAGCCGGGCGCGATCTCCCCGATGAAGAAGTCGTGCCGCCGTTCATGGGCGCGCAGCCCCGCAAAGCTCGTGATGGTCTGGCGCAGGGGCAGGTCCTTCACGGCCAGCCCCGCCTTGGCACGCACCTCGTCCAGACCGGCGGCCGTGGTGGCCGTCAGTTCCTTATCCTCCTGATCGATGGCCGTGGGGCCGATGAGCAGGTTCCCGTGGACCGTCGGCGTCACCAGCACGCCCTTGCCGTATTTGCCCGGCAGTTGGAAGATCGTGTGCCGTACATGGCCCCCCGCCGTGTGGTCCAGCAGGAAGTAATCCCCCCGCCGCGGGATGATGGTCAGCGGGTCGCCGGGCTGCACAAGGTTGTGCAGTTCGTCCGCGTGCACGCCCGCCGCGTTCACCACGCAGCGCGCTTCCAGCGGCCCGCGGCTGGTTTCCACCCGCCAGCCGCCGTCTGTGGCCGTCAGGCCGGTCACCTTGGTGTCGAACTGGAACTGCACGCCGTTCCTGGCGGCGTTTTCCGCCAGGGCGTAGGTCAGCCCGAAGGGGCAGACGATGCCGCCCGTGGGCGCCCACAAGGCGGCCACCGCTTCGTCCGCGATGTTCGGTTCCATTGCTTTCAGTTCGGCCCGCGAAAGGATCTGCAGCCCTTCCACACCGTTGGCCGTGCCGTTCTCATACAGTTTTTGCAGCGCCGGGCGGTCCTCCTCGCTCAGGCAGACCACCAGACTGCCGCACTGGTCGTAGGCAAAATCCAGCTCTTTGGAAAGGGCAGGCATCATTTGGCTGCCCGCCACGTTGAGCTTTGCCATCAGGCTGCCGTGGGGCGCGTCGTACCCGGCGTGGACGATGGCGCTGTTCGCCTTGGTGGTGCCGCAGCACACGTCCTCCTCTTTATCCAGCACGAGTATATCGGCCTTGTAGCGGCTCAGTTCCCGCGCGGCCGCGCAGCCCGACACCCCGCCGCCGATGATGATGACATCCTTCATACCGTTTCCTCCTCGTCCTCGCGCGCCCAGCCGTAGGCGCAGCGCACGGCCTTGTTCCACCCGCGGATGCGCCGCGCGCGCTCTTCGTCGCTGATGTGGGCCATGAACACACGGTCCACCGCGCGGTTGCGCGCCACTTCCTCCGGGCTGTCCCAGTAGCCCACCGCCAGCCCGGCCAGATAGGCCGCGCCCATGGCCGTGGTCTCCACGCAGCAGGGGCGTTCCACCGGCGCGCCGCTGATGTCCGCCTGGGCCTGCAGCAGATAGTTGTTGGCCGAAGCCCCGCCGTCCACCTTGAGCATCGTCAGGTGCACCCCGGCGTCGGCCTCCATGGCCTTGAGCACATCGTTGACCTGGTAGCACAGGCTGTCCAGCGTGGCGCGGATGATGTGGTTCTTGTTGCAGCCGCGGGTCAGCCCCACGATGGCGCCGCGGGCGTACTGGTCCCAGTGGGGCGCGCCCAGCCCCGTGAAAGCCGGCACCACATAGCAGCCGTTGGTGTCGGGCACTTTCAGGGCCATGTATTCGGAATCCCGCGATTCCTCCAGAATTTTCAGCTCGTCCCGCAGCCATTGCACCGCGGCTCCTGCCACGAAGATGGAGCCTTCCAGCGCGTAGGTCACCTGGCCGTTCAGCCCCCAGGCGATGGTCGTGACCAGGCCGTTGCGGCTCTCCACCGGCTTGGCGCCGGTGTTCATCAGCAAAAAGCCGCCGGTGCCGTAGGTGTTCTTGGCGTCGCCCGGCGCAAAGCAGGCCTGCCCGAACAGCGCCGCCTGCTGGTCGCCCGCCGCCCCGGCGATCTTGATCTCGCCGCCAAAGTGCATGGGGTCGGCATATTCGTAAAATTCGCTGTTGGGCACCGGCTGGGGCAGCATGCAGCGGGGAATGTCCAGGATCTTCAGGATCTCGTCGTCCCAGTCCAGCGTGTGGATGTTGAACAGCATCGTCCGGCTGGCGTTGGAGTAGTCCGTCACGTGGATCTTGCCGCAGGTCAGCTTCCAGATCAGCCAGGTCTCCACCGTGCCGAACAAAAGCTGCCCGGCCTCGGCCTTTTCCCGCGCGCCCTCCACGTTATCCAGGATCCATTTCAGCTTGGTGGCCGAAAAATAGGCGTCGATGACCAGCCCCGTCTTTTGCCGGAACAGTTCGGTCAGGCCGCGGGCCTTGAGTTCGTCGCAGTATTCGCTGGTGCGGCGGCACTGCCACACGATGGCGCGGCAGACCGGCTCGCCGGTATCCCGGTCCCAGACGATGGTGGTCTCCCGCTGGTTGGTGATGCCGATGGCCGCGATGTCCGACGCCGACGCCCCGATGGCGTTCATGGCCGACAGCGCCACGCCCAGCTGCGTGGTCCAGATCTCGTTGGCGTCGTGTTCCACCCAGCCCGGCTTCGGGAAATACTGCGTGAATTCTTTCTGGGCCACGCTGCACATGCGGCCCTGTTTATCGAACAGGATGCACCGGTTCGAGGTCGTTCCGGCGTCCAGCGCCATGATATAGGTTCCCATAGCAATGCTCCTTTTTCCCGGCAGCCGTTGGCCGCGCAAAATGTATAAAAATATTGTAGCATGGGGTGGCAAAACTGCAAGAAATGCACGGCGGCTTTCACGAAAAATCTACAGATGCCACAAAGGCGCGGCGCTTCTTTTGTGGGTTTTGCCAAAGCGCGCCACAGGGAAAAAGCGCGGCGGCCGGGGGCCGCCGCGCGGGCAGAAGCGGACGGAAAAAGGGCGGGGCGTTCAGCGGTCCACGGTGGGGATGGGGTCCTCGCACCGGCGGTCCAGGTCGGGCAGATAGCGTTCGGTCTCCCGCACCACCACGCCGGACAAAAGCAGCACGGCGATCAGGTTGGGAACGGCCATCAGCGCGTTGAGGGTGTCGGCCACGGTCCACACAAGGTCCAGCGCCGCGACCGGGGCCAGGGCGGCCACCGCCACATAGGCCGCGCGGTAGAACGGCAGCGCCCGCCGCCCGGCCAGGTATTCCAGGCAGCGTTCCCCGTAGTAGGACCAGCCCAGCACGGTGGAAAAGGCGAAAGCAAGGATGCCCACCACCAGGATCGCCGGGCCCAGCACAGGGATCTGCGCAAAGGCCAGCGTGGTCAGCAGCCCGCCGTCGGTGATGGCGCCCATGTCGATGGCGGGATTTTTCAGGATGCTGGACACCAGCACCAGCCCGGTCATCAGGCAGACCACCACGGTGTCCCAGAACGCGCCGCTGGCCGATACCAGCGCCTGCCGCACCGGGTTGCGGGTCTGGGCGGCGGCCGCCACGATGGGGGCCGACCCCATGCCCGCTTCGTTGGAAAAAAGCCCCCGCGCCAGCCCGTAGCGCATGGCCAGCAGCAGCCCGCCGCCGGTCAGCCCGCCCGCGGCCGCGCCGGGGGTGAAGGCCAGACGGCAGATGACGGCTACGGACTGTGCCAGATACGCCCGGTTGCAGATCAAAAGCGCCAGACACCCCAGCAGGTAGAAGGCCGCCATAAAGGGCACCAGCCGTTCGCATACGCGGGAGATGCTGCGGATGCCGCCGAAAATCACCAGCGCCGTCAGCACGGCCACCACGACGCCCACCAGCCATTCGGGAACGCCGAGGTTGGCGCTGCACACGGTGGCGATGGCGTTCACCTGCGCCGCGCAGCCGATGCCGAAGGACGCCAGCGTGGCGAACAGGGCGAAGGCCATGCCCAGCCATTTCATGTGCAGGCCCCGTTCCAGCGCGTACATCGCGCCGCCCTGCATGCGGCCGTCGCGCGTCCGCACGCGGTATTTGACGGCGATCAGGGCCTCGGCGTATTTGGTGGCGATGCCCAGCACCCCGGCCAGCCAGCACCACAGCACCGCGCCGGGGCCGCCCAGGGCGATGGCGGTGCCCACGCCGATGATGTTGCCGGTGCCGATGGTCGAAGCCAGCGCCGTGGTCAGGGCGCCGAACGGGGAAACATCCCCCTCTGCGCCCGGTTCCCGCGTCACCGAAAGGCGGATCATCATGGGCAGTTTGCGCTGGATGCCTTTGGTGCGCACGGTCAGGAACAGGTGGGTGCCCAGCAGCAGGGCGATGGTGGGCCAGGACCACGCCCAGCGGTTGACCGTGGTGAAAAACTGTACGATGGCATCCGGCATGGCGGCGTCCTCCTCTCCCGGTCCTTCCCGGCGGCCGCGGCAAAGCGCCGCTTTTTTCCATGGGTATGCGGCCGCCCCTGCGGCCATGCGCCGGGCGAAAAAAATCGCGCGGTATCGTGGACGGCGCGCCGGGGATGTGGTATGATGAAGAAAACACGGCCCGCGCGGCAGAGGATAAGGAGGACCCGCCATGAAAATCGAGATCGGCAAGGATTCCCCGCAGTATTTCCAACCGTCTTACCCGGAAGAATTCGACCTCTTTTCCCATTTTGAGGTGACGGCGGGCATCCCCACGGTGCTGTTTGCCGTTACTACCTGGAAAGAAAACGGCAAGCCCAACGTCTGCTTCCATGCGTGGAGCTGCTTCCACGGGGACAAGACCGCCTTTTTCGCGGTCATGGGCAACCTTTACCAGCATACGCATACCTACGCCAATATCCGGCGGGAACGGTGCTTCTGCATCAACTTTTTGCCGCTGTCCTTCTATGACCGGCTGGTGCAGACCATCCACTGCAACAAGCCGGACACCGACGAATTCGCAGTGGGCGGCTTCACGCTGGTGGAAGGCAAAACGGTCCACGCGCCCGCCATCGGGGAGGCTTTCCTCACGATGGAATGTACCCTGAAAGATGTGCAGGACCTGAGCGGCGCGGGCATCACGGCCATGGTGGTGGGGCAGGTGCAGCATATGTCGGTGGAGCGTGACTATGCGCAGAAGGGCTGCCGGCTGCGCTATGGGCCGGACGGCTTCATGCTGCTGGTCCCCGCGCCGCAGGATCTGGTCACAGGGCAGCCGAACCAGTCCGCCATCGCCACGGTCCAAATCGAAAAATACGACTGAACGCCGCCGGGCGGCAAAACAGGGGAGGGAAGCCATGAAGATCGAGATGTTCGGCCCGCCGGAAAAGGAGAAGATCCTGCTGCTGCACCCCATGTTCACGGACGGCGGTTTCTTTGCGTGGGCGGTGCCGCTGCTGGAACGGGACCACTGCCTGATCGTCCCGACGCTCAGCGGGCACGAACCCGGTTCCGTTTACCGCTCGATGGAACAGGAGGAAGCGGCGCTGGACGCCTTTTTGCAGGCGAACGGCATCACGCGGCTGAAAGCGGCGGCCGGGTTTTCGCTGGGGGGCAATATCCTGTTCCATTATTTCTGCCGCCGCCGGGGGTTGATCGACCGGGTGGTGCTGGACAGTGCGCCGCTGTTCCGCTTTCCCCGGCCGGTCAAACGGCTGTTTTTTGGGAAGTACCGGCGCTGCCTGGAGGAAGTCCGGCGGGACCCCGCCCGCGCGGCCCAAACGCTGGATAAGCAATTCCACGGCATGGGCGCCGCCCAGCAGAGCGTCGCGCCGCTGGTCACGGCAGCCAGCCTGCAAAACCTTGTGGAAAGCTGCTACAGCGCGGACCTGCCGCCGCTGGACGCCGCCAGCCAAAAAAAGCTGACCTTCGTGTACGGCGGCCGCGACCCGGCGGCGCTGTGCCTGCCGCGGGTCAGGCGCTACCGGGGCAGCCGCATCGTGCGCCTGCGGGGGTACGGCCACTGCGGGTATTTCCAGGCCCATCCGACAGAATACCTTGCAAACTTTTTGCTGGGATGAAAAATCTAACATAGCCCAACAGGGCGGCCCGTGCGGGCCGCCCTGTTTGCATAACAAAAAGCGATAGAATTTACATTCTATCGCTTGATGGCTGCCCCGCTCGGACTTGAACCGAGGACACCCTGATTAACAGTCAGGTGCTCTAACCAACTGAGCTACGGGGCATCATATTCTATTTTGTTCCCGAAGCGGCTTTGCATCAGCCGCCTCACTCGAACGGGCTTTATTATAGCATGTGGTTCCGGACCTGTCAAGGGGATTTTGCAAAAAAATATTTTTCATTTTCAAGTCGGCGGGGGTGGTGCGTTTTCTTGGCTGCGGGCTTGATTTTGCGGCCAAAACACAGTATGATGTACATGTGTGCAGCTTTGCCGCGCCGCATATCAGGAAAGGGAGTTCTGCTATGGAAAACTATATTCTGTTCACCGATTCCACCTGCGATCTGACCCCGGATCTTGTGCAGGAAATGGATATACAGGTGCTGCCGATGACCTTCACCCTGGACGACCGCAGTTACCGCAACTATTCCGATAACCGCGAGATGTCCCCCAAGACTTTCTACGACAAGCTGCGTGCGGGCAGCATGTCCACCACCAGCCAGGTCACCATCGCGGATTATGAGGAAGCCTTCACCCCGTTTTTGGAAAAAGGGCAGGATATCCTGTACCTGGCGTTTTCCAGCGGGCTTTCGGGTACCTACCAGGCCAGCCTGGTGGCGATCGAAGAACTGCAGGAGCGTTACCCCGGGCGGCGTATCGTCAGCATCGACAGCCTGCAGGCCAGCATGGGCGAGGGTCTGTTCGCCTACACGCTGGCCATGATGCGCAAGGGTGGCGCGTCCCTGGACGAAGTAGCCGACTTTGCCAGGGCGAACGTGCAGCGGTTCTGCGCGTGGTTCACCGTCAACGACCTGATGTTCCTCAAGCGCGGCGGCCGTTTGAGCGGCGCTGCCGCCGTGGCGGGCACCCTGCTGGGCATCAAGCCCGTGCTGCACGTGGACAGTGAAGGCCACCTGGTGGCGATGGAAAAGGTTCGCGGCCGCCGGGCCAGCCTGGACGGTCTGGTCAAGCACTTTACCGCCAGCGCCGACAAGAACTACGCCGACATGACGGTGTTCATCAGCCACGGCGACTGCCTGGAGGACGCCCAGTATGTGGCCGATAAGATCAAGGCCTGCGGCGTCAAGCGCGTATGCCTGGGCGACATCGGCCCCGTGATCGGCGCCCACAGCGGCCCCGGCACCGTGGCGCTGTTCTTCCTGGGCGGCCCGCGCTGATTTTTCCTGCTTATTACCGGCTTTCTGCGCCGGGCGTTTCCCCATTTCGGGGAAGCGCCCGGCGCTTTTTGCTGCCGAATAGACATGATAAAAGCAGGTTGACCGGGGGCCAATAAAATCACTTTGGTAAATGTAATAGGTTCCGGTGTTAGCCGGAACCTAAAGTAAAGGAATATAGTTTTTGAATAGTGTACAGATCGTTTAATATAGCCCTGCATAAGGGACTTGCAGTGAAAAGGTGTGATTGAAAAATAGTTCGACGCCCTATTTAGCGGGCTGTCACAGGAGATAGACACTTATAGGGCATGTTCAATGGTTGGTTTTGGTTTGTCGTGATTCCCGAACTTCACCCCCCTCCGTCTGCACTTCCTATAAATAACGCCCCACAAAAGCAGGCCCGCCAGGGTGACGAGCGCCTTGTTCCAGAGCCAGATGTGGTGCGGGTCCCCGGCAAAACGAATGAACAGGTAGCCGTATTCCACACCTGGCAGGCGCAGCAGGCTGCGTGTGGAGAGCAGGATCAGCCACAGGACCCCACAGACGAGCGCCGCGATATGTTCCTGGCGGCACAAAAGCCCCAGCAGGGCGCACAGGGACGATAAAAAGAACGCGGGCGGGAGATAGAGCGCGAACGCTTCCCACAGGGGCATTTCGTACCGTGTGAACGACGCGCCCGCCATAGCCACAAGCGCAAACAGGCTGACGAACCCAAAGGCGGCCGCATAGCGCAGGAACACCCACCTGAACAGGGAACGGCTCTGCGCGGCGATGCAGTCAAAGTTGCCGTCGGCCCGCGTCTTTCCCCACTCCCCGGCAGCGATGGCGGCGAAAAGGGGAAAGACCACTTCAAAGGCTGTGGGATAAAAGTCCAGCAGGTCCCCGCCCAGCACGGAAAGCGCGAGGACCGCGAGCGTGAGGAACGCCGACACAAGAAAGAAATTGACCCCGAAAATTTTTGCCTCGCTTACGATGCGGTTTTTCATTCCGGCCTCCAATATTTGCGCGCCGCCAGCAGCAGGTAGGCCGCCGCGGCGGCGCTTCCCACAAGGAAAAGGGCGTTTGCCAGGACGCTTGCCGCCGGGACGGACGGCCACTGGGGATGCGTCCAGATCAGGCGGACCAGATCGCCGGACGTGATGAGATAAAAGGGCATGGCTTTGGCCGAGCCGGTATAGGCGGCGTTGAAGCCGAACAGGGCCGCCGCCAGGATATAGAACAGGCGCAGGTCGATTAGTCCCGGCAGGGCCACCGCGCAGACGCCCACGAACAGGCTGACGGGCGCGGCGCAGGCAAACACCGCCTTTGCCAGCGGGATCATACAGGCGGCGGGGGCACCGGCGGACGGCGCCGCCACGCAGTAGACCGCCGTGTTCAGAAACAGAAAAAGGCACTGCATGGTGAAAACATAGAAAACCCCGCCCAGCAGCTTGCCTGCCGCATATTCCCGCTTGTGCAGCGGCGACGCCATAAACAGCGGCCGCATCCCGGTCCGGGCGTCGAGCGGGATGCGACCCGCCAGCAGAAACGTCAGCCCGAACAGCAGGATCAGGCTGTCAAAGTTCATGATCCGATAGACGAAATAGGCCGGTTCGTCCAGAAATTCCAGCCGGGCCAGATTCCCGGCGGAAGGAAAATTATCCAGCAGCGTGAGCGCCGTGGCGGCGGCCAGCACGCCCCACCCTGCCGGATGCAGGAACAGCATTTTGTATTCGTACCGCAGGACGGCGGCGGTCTTACCCATGGCTTTTCCCTCCCATGCAATATACATACGCATCCTCCAGCGTTGCTTCGACGGGTTCGCCATGGGGGCAAAGCCCGGCTTCGTCCATGATCCGCGCCGTCAGGCCGCGGCTTTCGTAGGTGGTGGACAGTACGACGCACCGCGTTTGAAGTTCGATGAGCTGCGCTTCGTTTTCTAACCGCAGAAGTTTTACTTTGCCCCGGACCCGTTCCAGCAGCGCGGCGGAAGGCCCCGCGTAAAACAAGCGCCCCCTGCGCAGCACGGCCAGTTCGCTGCAAAGCTGGTGTACGTCCTCGACGATGTGGGTGGAGAGCAGGACGGTCCGGCCGTCCCGTGCATAACGCGAAAGCAGCCCGCGGAACCGCACCCGTTCCTCCGGGTCCAGCCCGGCGGTCGGTTCATCGACCACAAGCACCTGCGGATCGCCGATGAGCGCCTGCGCGATGCCCACCCGGCGCTTCATGCCGCCGGAAAGCTGCCCGATCCGCCGGTGGGAAAATTCCCGCATTTCGACCTGTTCCAGCACGTCGCTGACGGCTGCCTTGTCGTGGACGCCTTTGAGTTCGGCTATGTAGCGCACAAAATCAAACACCGTGAGCGCGGGGTACATCGCAAGTTCCTGGGGCAGATACCCGACCCGCGCCCGGACTTCCTCGCCCTGGCGGATGGTGTCGAACCCGCAGATACGGACCGTACCGGCCGACGGGGGCGACACTGTGACCAGCGCCTTCATCAGCGTGGTTTTCCCTGCGCCGTTGTGCCCCAGCAGCCCGAAAACGCCGCCCCCGGCGCGGAAACTGACATCATCCAGGGCGGTGACGCCGTTTTTGTACCGTTTGGTGACGTGGCATACTTCAATATTTGCCGTCATATGCGACCTCCTTGGAAACTACAAATGTAGATTTATAACGTATAAGAATACGGGTCACGCGGCGTGACCCGTGCGGTATTCGGTCCCGACATGGTAGGCCGGGTAGGGGTAGAAATGCTGCCGGCTGAATTGCGCCGAAAAGGCGACCGTGAGCGCCACAAAAACCGCCAGCACCGCGGCCAGCGCCCGGTCCCGCAAGCGGGACGGCCTTGCGACGATGTGCTGGACCCGGCGCTTTGCCAGCAGGAAGGTGAGCGCACCGGGCATGCGGCCGGGCCGGGCGGCCCCGGCGGCGGACAGTTCCAGCAGCCGAAGGATGGCCGCGGCATACTGCGCCTGCGTGATCTGCCCGCGCGCGGACCGCAGCGCATGGGTGTCGCAGTCGGTCTCGCAGTGCAGGGAAAAATCCCCCCGCGCGATCCATACGAACGGGTTGGGCCAGTTCATGATGCAAACGCAGTCATACAGGCGCTCCCACAGGATGTGCCTGCGGCGGATGCGGGTCAACTCGTGAAAAAATACGGCGGACAGTTCCGCATCGGTCAGTTTTTCGATGACCGCCCGGTCCATGATGACGGCGGGGCGCAGCGCGCCGGTCACGCAAATGGGGGTGCCGGGAGCGCCCCAGTACAGTGCGGGCGGCTTTTTTATGCCGGCGGCCGCCGCGCAGCGCAGGCAGAGGGCGGCCAGCCGTTCGTCATGGCAGGGGCGGCAGCGTTTCAGGCCGCGCCCGGCCAGCCAGGCGCGGAGCGCGTGCCAGACCAGAAGGACGGCGCACCCGCCCAGCCAGACCGCGCAGGCGATGCGGAAACCGCCCCGCCAGTGCTGGGGTTCCGGCGGGATCAGGACCACATCCGGCGAGAGGAACGGCACGCAGAACAGCGCCATGCCGCACAGGGCGAACCACAGCGGCAGCGTGCAGCGCAGAACGTGGCTGATAAAAAGCGAAAGAACGCAGAAAACGCTGCCGATTGTGGACAGGAACAGCACCACATAAAACATGTTACCGATCGTCTGCATCGGTGCCCCCCTGCTGGTCGATCAGGCGCTTCAATTCCCGCAGTTCTTCCTGTGAAAGGCGGCCGCTGTCGACGAACCCCAGTACCATCCGGGACAGGGAACCGTCATAGACCCGCTGCAGAAAGCTGCGGCTTTCGGCAAGCTGGCAGTCGCGTTCCGATACCGCGGGGGCGTAGAGATAGCCTTTGCCCTGCCGGTGGGTGGTCAGCGCGCCCTTTTTGACCAGCCGGGCCAGATAGGTCTGCACCGTCGTCTTGCTCCAGCCGGTATCCTTCGCACGGTCGAGTATTTCGGGCAGGGTGAGCGGCGCGTCGGCCCACACGATCTTCATGATGCGCCATTCGGATTCGGAGATGGAAAGCTGCGGGTCCATAGAAAACTCCTTTGGTTGATTGCTTGTAGTTTTATCTGCTGGCGTCATTATAGCATAAGAACTACACGGCGTCAACCATTGGAATGAAAATAAGAACAAGCGTATTCTTTTGGAAGAACTGCTACAATATCACTTACAATCACAGAAACCCGGCCGCGGATTTCTTCAAGAAATTTGCACGATGTTATTGTGAAATCCCCGTGTATTGCTTTTTGGGCTTTTTTGTAAAATAAACAGTGCAGCTTTGTTTTGGACAGATATTTACACATCGATAACAAAGAGTACAATTCCCATTTTGCTTGACTTTTCCATCTGCGAGTTCCAGATTATGCATGGGACACTTTTTTACGCATAAACCGCACCCAATACAGGAATCGTCTGTGCGAAAAGAGTCTTTAGCTTTCGCCTCCATTTTAGGATATGCGACATTTTGCGTTTTTCCAAGCATAGTGGAAAAAATATTCCAACCCCCTCTTTTTTACGATACCATTTTGAATGTCAGAGCAAACTTTATCTAATTTTTTTAGCGCCCGCAACGGCTTCTTTGTTTTTTCTTTTTCTGTCATCGGAAATAATGCAAAGTTACAAATATTGTTAGGCATTTTGAAGTGCTCTGCATAAAGAACTCTTTCGTTGCAATTAGGAATTAGACGGGCAAATGCCTTGGCTCCGTCTCCTGAAAATAGCATTTGCGTGCAGAAGATTATTAGCTTTTTACTTTCAAAAAAGCGCATATGCTTTTGAACAAATTCTCTCATAATGCGGGGAACGCAGGAGCCGTAGATTGGATAGCACACAGCTATCGTATCGACTTTATTAAATAGTTCCTCAAAGTTTATGTTTTCTTCGATACTATGTGCTTCGATCTGCATTCGGCTCGCAAAGTTTTCTGCAATATATTTTGAATTTCCTGTCCCGGAAAAATATACGATGACCATTTTTAGTATTTCTCCTTTTGATTTCGAGTGTATTTTTCCAATTATAACAAAGCGCTTACTTTTTAACAATGTTTCGCGACTATATTGCCGGTTCTGTCTGGATTGTGATTCCTTTTCTTCGCTGTTGTTGCATCTAATCGGCCATAAGCGGGCCGCGCGGCGTTTTCCCCGGCAGAAAAGGCTTTTTCCCCGGTTGGGCCGTCAAAATCCGCTTGCGTTCAACAAAACCTTGCCGTATAATGATACTATATATACAAACTTGTCGGGGGATCACGGTGTATGGCAAAAATCGATGCAAATCAGTACATGGAACAGTGCGGGGTGCGCAAGGCCCGGTTCGGCGGGTACGAGCCGGAGGATGTGCGCGCGGCGCTGCGCGCGCTGTGCGGCGATTATGAGCAGAGTTTGGCCGCTGCGGCGGCCGAGACCCGCGCCGCCCGGCAGGAGGGCGAGGCCCTGCGCCGCCGCTGCCAGACCCTGCTGGGGCAGAACCAGAATCTGGCGGCCCAGAACGCCACGCTGGCCGGGCAGACGGATAAGATCGTGCGGCGGCAGGACGATCTGGCCGCGCGCTATGCCAAAGTGCAGGAGCGCAACCACTCCCTGACCGATCAGGTGGCGGTGCTTCGTCTGAAAAACAGCGACCTGACGCGGGAAAAAGAAGAACTGACCGAACGGGCCGAGACCGCCGAGGCCGCGCTGCGCATCAAGGGCCGCGCCCATGACGAGGCCCGCCAGAAGTTGGAGCACGACCGCGAACAGGTCATGGCGGACGCCCACGCCGAGGCCGATAAGATCCGCGCCAAGGCCCAGGCCGACGCCGACGCGCTGCTGGCGGAAGCCGGGCGCAAGGCCAAGGCCATTGACCAGTTGGCGCGGGAACAGGCCGTGAGCCAGGCGCGCAAAATGGTGCAGGCCGCCACCGACGAAACACTGGAGATCCAGAACGCCCACCGCCTGCGCCTGCAGGATCTGCAGAGCCGCATCGCGGATATGGAACAGCAGCGGGACAAGCTGCTGGACTTTTTGGCCGAGATGATCGGGGAACTGCAGGAGACCCAGGACTACGCCCGGCAGAGCAGCCCGCTGGCCCCCAACACCGACGTGAGCCTGCAGGAAGCGCCCGAACCGGAACTGGACCTTTCCGACGATAAAGTGGCGGCGGCCGCCGCGGCCATTCCGCTGGAACAGCCCGAAACGCCGGAGCCGGAAGGCCCCGCGCCGGTGAACTGCGTGGTCGCCCCCGGTCTGGACGAAGCGGAACCCGCTCCCCAGCCCGTGGTGATGCCCGCGCCCGAGGAGGACGCCACCCCCTCGCCGGATTACTTTGATACCGAGCCCAAGGACCAGCCCAGCGATCCGCCGGAGATCGAGGTCCCCGGGGCCATCTTCTCCTACCCCATCGTGCGGCAGGAGGGCGAGCCGATCCTGGACGAAGAACCGCCCGCCCGCGGCCCCCACGTGCCGCTGATGCCGGACCTGAGCGCCGCCGAGGATGAGGAGGACGCCGACAGCGGCATCCGCATCCTGCCGGAGCAGGAAAAGGCGGCCCCGGCGGACCCGCGCCGCAAAAAGGCGGTGACGGCGCTGCGCTCGCTGCGCCGAAAGCTGGAGAACGCACGGCCCGCACAATGACAGGAGGCGGCATGTGAAGACTTTGCGATACCCGCTGGCGTTGTTCCTGGTGCTGGCGCTCTGCCTGCTGGCGGGACCCGCCCCGCGGGCCGAGAGCACCACCATGGACGGCGGGGCCGGGACGTTCCGGCTGGAGCAGGTCTATGTGAACGTGCCGGATATGAACGTCTTTTTCTATGCCCAGGACGCGGCGGGCAACCCCTACACCCCCACGGTGGTGCAGGCGGCGGGGCTTGAACTGACCCTGGGCGGCCACACGCTGGACGCCAGCTCTCTGGGGCAGGCCAGCAGCCCGGTGTGCTATCTGGTCCTGCTGGACAACAGCGACGGGATCGACCCGCTCGACTTCCGCCAGATGCGCGGCGCGGTCTGGCAGTTGATCCGCCATAAAAACAGCAACGACCAGATCGCGCTGTACACGCTGGCCGGTCAGGCTGCCTGCGTGCAGCCCGCCACGTCCGACGCGCTGCTTCTCTACACGGCGCTGGCGGGCATAGAACAGGCCGCGGGCAGCCCCGATGCGTCGGGGGCCGCCGCCCTGCTGGTGGGCGATATCCAGCAGGAATACCAGGCGCTTGCCCCGCGCAAGGCGGTGTTCCTCTGCACCGGGGCTGCCAGTCTGGCCCGCGAACCGGCATTGCTGGCGGGGGCGTCCGGCGGCAGCACCCTGAACGCCGCGATGTACACCTTCGTGGGCAGCAGTTCGCCCCAAAATCTGGATGTGCTGCAGACCCTCAGCGATGGCCGGATCGTGCCCTGCCCGATGGAACGGATGGGCGAGGTCATGCTGGCCCGCCAGCAGCAGATGGCTTCGGCGCTGGAACTGCGCACCGAAGTGCCCGAAAGTCTGGCCGGAGAACGGCAGGAGATCGTTACCCTTGCCATCCCCAGTCTGGGCAGCGCGGTGCAAAGCAGCACCACGGTGTACATGGGCTTCCGCATGGCGCGGCCCCAGGTGGAACGGGTCGAAGTGCTGGGCCGCAACGCCCTGCGCCTGACGATGAATCAGGCCGTCAACGCCAACGCCGTGCGGCCCCAGTTCTACCGCGTGGCGACCAACGATATATGGAACTGGCATGTGCCGGTACGCAACGTGCAGATCAGCGAGGACGGCCGGACCGTGCTGCTGACCACCGATACGCTCTATAAGGGCGATTACAATGTGGCGCTGAACAAGGTGTCCAGCCGCCTGTCCCCCGCGAACGTCAGTTCCCTGCGGGACGAAACGGACTTTTCCATCCAGGTCTGGCCGCGGGACCGGGCCTTCTATCTGGCGCGGTTCCGCGCGCCGCTGCTGGTGGCGGCCGCCGTGCTGGCGGTGCTGGCCTTGCAGTGGCGGCGCCTGCGCCGCAGGGAGCGCGCCGCCGAACAGGCCGCCGAGGTCGAGCATCTGCTCACCGGCACCCAGGAACCCGGCGCGCTGCCACGCCGCTGGGTCACGCTGTTCTGGGGGCGCAGCGGTTCCATTGCCGAAAGCCGCTGGGCCGGTATGGTGGAAAGCAGCCTGATTTTGGGCGGCGATGCGTCCCAGTGCGACCTCTGCCTGCCGGACGAGCAGGTGCGCCCCCAGCACTGTGTGCTGTGCGTGCGCGGCGAGTCGCTGCTGGTACAGACGTTGGACCCCGACGCGCCGGTCTTTGTGAACGGCGAACGCATCGAGGGCGAACACCGTTTGCAGAACAACGACGCCCTGCGCCTGGGGCGCACCACCATCCGCCTGGTGCTGTGACGGCGGGAGAGGAGAACGCGCGATGAAACTGACGAAATGCGAACAGGGGCATTTTTATGACAGCGACAAATACCCCGCCTGCCCCTACTGCAATACCGACCTGCAAACCGAAAGCGCCATCGTCCATACCAGCGCGGCGGGCCCCGAACCGGCGGCCGAAGCCGCGTCCCCGGACGGCCCGGTGACGGGCTGGCTGGTGGTCCTGGACGGCCCGGCGCGCGGGCGTGACCTGCGCCTGGGGGTGGGGCGCACTTTCCTGGGATTGGACCAGGCGGCCGCCCCGGTGACGTTAAGCCCCGATGCGCCGCTGGGCGCGCGGCAGGCCGCCGTGGCCTACGACGCCGCGACCGGCGCGTTCACGCTGCTGCCGGGTTCCTCCCAGCAGTTGTGTTATCTGAACGGCAAGGCGCTGCTGGAACCGCAGCCCGTTGCAGGCGGCGAGGAACTGAAGCTGGGGGACGCCACCCTGCGCTTCGTGCCTTTCTGCGACAGCCGGTTCCGCTGGTAAGGAGGTGCCGCCGTGCCGAGCGAGATCGTATTCCTTATCACAGAGCAGCGCAACCGCCAGCGCATCACGCTGCCCTCCGGCCGGGGGGCGTACCGCTTTGGGCGCAGCGCCCAGTGCGAGTATGTGCTGCGCCGCAATAACGTGGGGGACCGCCAGTTCACCATCGACTGCCGCGAAGGGACCTGGACCGTCACCGACGATGCCGGGGGCGGCAGCACCTGGTACAATAACCGTTACCTCAACGCAGGGGAGAGCTGCCCCCTGCAGCCCGGTGATGTGATCGGCCTGAACACCGACGGCAACGCCGCCACGCAGGAGATCACCTTCCGGGTGGAGGCCGTGCATGCGGTGCAGGGCACGGCTGCCGGGCCGCGCCGGGAACAGCCCGACGCCGCCGTTCTGCGGGAGATCGACGTGCGCCGCAAAAAGCGGGTGCTCATCGGCCGCGGGGAGGACTGCGACATCCAGCTCATCAGCGACCGTGTTTCCCGCCATCACTGCGAGGTGTTCTGCCAGGACGGCCAGTTTTTTGTGCGGGACCTGGGTTCCACCAACGGCACCTATGTGGACGGCGTGCGGGTCAGCCGCACGGCGCTGCGCAACGGGTCGGTCATCAACGTGCCCACCCAGGTGTTCGCCTTTACCGCCGGCCTGCTGCACTACCATGTGCACAAAAGCGGGATCAGCGTGCAGCTTCTCAATGTGTACAAGACGGTGCAGGACCGCAACACCCGCCAGCCGCTGAACATCGTGGACGGCACCAGTTTTGAGATCGAACCCAACAGCTTTGTGGTGCTGGTGGGCGGGTCCGGCACCGGCAAGTCCAGCCTGCTGACCTGCATCACCGGCACGTCGCCCTGCACGGCGGGCAGCGTCCGCTTTGACGGCGTCGAAACGCGGGGCAACCGCAACGCCTTTGACGCGGTGCTGGGCTATGTGCCCCAGAAGGACATCATGCACGACAACCTGACCGTGGAACAAAGCCTGACCTTTACGGCCAAGCTGCGCATCGCCCACGACGCCAGCAAGGCCGAGATCGCCGCCGCCGTGGCCCACGCTATCGACGCGGTGAACCTCAACGGGCGGGAAAAGACGCTGATCTCCCAGCTTTCGGGCGGGCAGAAAAAGCGGGTGTCCATCGCCATGGAACTGCTGGCCAGCCCGCGCCTGCTGATCCTGGACGAACCCACCAGCGGCCTTTCGCCGGATCTGGACCGCAGCATGATGGAACTGTGCCGTCGTTTGAGCCACCAGAACTGCACGGTGTTCATGGTCACCCACAACATGGCGAACCTGAACCTGTGCGACAAGATCGCGTTTCTGGGGGTGGGCGGCGTGCTGTGCTACTACGGCCCGCCCGAAGCCCTGCACGAATACTTTGAGGTGGAACTCACCAGCGATATTTTTGAAAAACTGCGCGACCCGCAGCAGGTCGAACAGTACCGCTGCAAATACTTTACCACGCCGGAGTTCAACCGCCTGGCGGCGGCCTGGCCCGAAGCAGCACAGGAGGCAGAACAGCGATGCGCCCCATCAAAATCATGAAATTTGCACGCCAGTTCACCGTGCTGGTGCAGCGCAACCTGCGCCTGATCGTCAACGATAAGCTGCTGCTGGCCAGCCTGATCCTGCAGGCGCCCTTTATGGTGGTAGTCATCAGCCTGGTGGCGGACCCCTACTGCTTCACCTCCAATCTGGTGAACGTGGGCAGCCGCACGGCGCTGTTCATCCTCAGCGCCATGGCGGCCTTTATGGGCACCCTCAACTCCTACCGGGAGATCTGCAAAGAGCGGGAGATCATCCTGCGTGAAGCCTCGGTGGGGGTCAGCCTGCTGGCGGTGGTGCTCAGCAAGGCGTTCGTGCTGCTGCTCATCGAGGTGATGCAGGCGGCCGTGCTGACCATCGGCTTTGTGAACGTGGTCCATGTGCCCCAGAACCATCTTCTGTTTGAAACGAACGTCGAAATTTTCATCACCGTCCTGCTCATGCTCTTTGCTTCCAGCGCCACGGGGCTGCTGGTGTCGGCCCTGTTCAAAAGCGGCGAGACCGCCATTCTGGTGGTGCTGGTGCTCATGATCGGGCAGGTGGTGTTCAGCGGCATCCTGTTCACGCTGACCGGCGCGGCCAGCGCCATCGCGGCGGTCATCGTCTGCCGCTGGGGCATGGGGGCGCTGGGCGCTTCCACCGACCTGAACAGCCGTCTGGCCTGGCTGAAAGCGGGCTTTGACGGCCCCATGTACGACGCTACGGTGGCCAACCTGCTGGGCTGCTGGCAGATGATGGCGCTGATCGCCGTGGTCTGTATCCTGGCCGCCTGGCTGGTATTGCAGATCACCTTCGACCGCAAACAGGCATAACAAGCGCCCCCGCCCATCCAGCCGGATGGGCGGGGGCGCCTGCTGTTTGGCAAAGCCGGGCGGGGCTGCCCGCCGCAGCGCAGGAAATACATCATTCCGGTTGACTGTTGGCGAGCTTTGCCATCTCCCCCATACATTGAGATTTCTACTGGGGAACATCTATCGAATAACTTAGACAATCCCCTCTTTTATTGCTTTTTAGGTCATTGTAATACCATAGATACATCATTTTGTCATATACATTGATCTCAATGATGCCGTCCGGTTTTTGACCTTCTATCTCCAATGTATAGATTTCAGGAACATGAGAATAACCAAAAACAAAACGAGTATCTGGATAATGGGGGTTTAGGTCTTGTTGAATATCACTTACAGTCAGTTGCAGGTGGATCCATTTACTATCTGTTTCATACGAACTGTCGGGGGTGCTTATATCTTGTGTTGAGTTTATGTACGCATATTGTGTATGCCCGTTTTGCACCCGTTTTTTTAGACGTGCAAACACAAAACCCTGCATGGGACTTTCATTTGTACCCGCCCGATAGAAAATCGTGTCATACTGCGTTCCATTCCATATATGCAAGGTTTCATCAACGTGGTTGAGAAAATCATCAGGAACCGACAGATCCTCATTTTCTGTTTTCAAGGGAGAATGTAAGACGGCTTCTTCCATGGTGTCATAATAGGTAAGCCCTGCATCGCCTTTGTCATAATCACCTGTGGTAAATTCTATATACGCATTTTCTTCAGGGACATAAGTATAGCGGCCATTTTCAATAGGGTCATCATATTCAAAATCAACAAACAGTCCGATCCCTATCAAAGCAATAAAAAGCAGAAAAACGATTCCGATAAAAACCAATACTGCTTTTAAGAACTTACGCATGGCACAGCACCTCCCCGTCAAATTTGGATTTGCCGTCTTTTCCTTTCCGGTATCGTCGGCAGTGATCCGCAGTTTCGCGTCCGGCGCGCCGTCAGGATGGCCGGTGAAGGGCATAGAGATAATGCAGCATATCGCCGTGGTAATACCGCGTAGTAAAAGTGTCCTCCCGGCGCATACCAAGGCGTTCGGCCACGCGGATCGAAGCGAAGTTGTCCGTCTTGATGATGGAATGCACGGCGTTTGCATGCAGCGTTTCAAAAGCATAGGCTTTGCAGCCGCGCGCGGCTTCCGTCGCATAGCCGCGGTGCCAATGGGCTTCTTTGAGCAGATAGCCGATTTCCAGCACTTCGGTGTTTTTGTAGGGCTGCATCGTAAGCCCCGCCTGCCCGATCATTTCCATCGTGTCCTTCCGCAGGACGGCCCACAGGCCGAAGCCGCAGGTCCGGTAGCGCGTGATCTGGCGGTCAAGCCATGCCTGTACGTCGCGGTCGGAAAAATCGTGCTCGTAGGCGTACATCACGGCCGGATTTTGCAGCATTTCGGCAAGGCCGGGCAGGTCGGCTTCGTTCATCTCCCGCAGCAGCAGGCGTTCGGTTTGCAGTATCATCGGCGGTATCCTTTGGTTTCGGGTCAGGCCGCGCCCTCAGGAACGGCCGTGCCGGGCGGCGTCGCGGGCTTCGCGCGCCAGGCGGCGCAGCGTCCGCAGGGATTCGCGGGTGGCGGTCAGGCTTTCACTGTAGCGCAGGCTGCGCATCTGCGGGAAAGCCCGCAGCAGGCGGCGCTTGCCGAAGCGGTCCACGTCCACTTCCCGCAGGCGGGCGCGCAGCGCCGCCGCGTGGGCGGTCAGTTCGGTGCGCAGGGCCTCGGCATCGTCGCGGCGCTCCATCCGGGCCAGCGCAAGCTGCAGTTTTTGTTCGTCCAGCAGGGTGTCGGCGGTCATCGCGCCGGTGCCCAGCACTTCGGTCAGGCGGTCGCTGGTACGGCGCAGCCGGGCGCGCAGTTCGTCGATCTCTTTCAGCTTGCGGTTCAGCCCGGCGGCCGCGGCGGCGGAAGCCGCCGTATCGGCCAGGAACACCGCCAGCAGCACCGCGTCCAGCACCAGCAGGACGTTCAGCGGGATGCGGTCCCCCAGCCGGGCCAGCAGCGGGTGCAGCCCCTTGGCCATCACCACGCTGCCCAGCCCCCACAGCAGGGCGAACTGCGGGCAGATATACCCGCCCAGGTTGCCGGGCAGGTTGGAATAATCCCACCAGCGGATGTGGAACAGCCGGAACAGCCCCCAGCCGCCGATCAGTTCGATCAGCGTGGTCAGCAGTCCGCCCGCCACGAACACCACCGGCACCGAGGCGGGCAGGCCCAACTGGACCAGCCCCTGCACGGTGTACAGCAGCGCCACCATGCCAAAGCCGTAGATGGGGCAGATCGGCCCGCACAGGAACCCGCGGTTCACCAGACGGTGTTCCTTGACGGCGGCAAAGATGACTTCGGCGCACCAGCCCAGCGCGCCGTACACAAAGAACCAGTAGACGGTGCGGGCCGCCGCCTCAAGCGGGATCATCGGTCTGCTCCTGGCGGCGGGCCAGTTCTTTCGGCTCCACCCAGGTCACGGTGCTGTCGGGGCCTTTGCGGGCGATCAGCGCCTTGATGGGGATGCCCTGTTCGCTGAACATGCCCTCGTGCTCGGTGCGCAGGTTCCAGTCCGGTTCATTGGCGTGCAGGTCAAAGGTCTGCCAGGTGATCTCGAACCCCGCCGCCGGGAAATATTGCAGGCTGTCGCGGAACAGGTCGTCGTCGTCGGTCTTGAACCAGATCTCGGCACCCTCGTCCATCAGGCGGCGGTATTGCAGCAGTTGGCGGGGGTGTGTCAGCCGGTGCTTGTTGCTCCCGGCGTTTTTGCTCCACGGGTTGCAGAAGTTGATGTAGATGCGCGCCACGCGGTCCTCCGGCGAAAAGCCGTTGCCCATCCGTTCAATGTCCAGGCTGGCGATCTTCACGTTGTCTGGCGGCAGGTGGCGGGCCGCGTAGGCGGCTTCCACCTTGCGCTTGGCCAGGATCAGCACCTTGTCGGTGATGTCGATGCCCAGGTAGTTGATGTCGGGGTGGGCCGGGGCGATCTGGGCCAGAAAGCCGCCCTTGCCGCAGCCCAGTTCCAGGTGCCAGGGCTGTTCGGGGCGGGCGTACAGTTCCCGCCAGTGGCCGGCGTGGGCCAGCGGCTCGTGTACATGGAAATCACAGGCCAGCAGTTCCGGCCGGGCATAGGGTTTGAATCGCATTCGCATGGAATATCTCCTTAGCTTTTGAAATGTTGCGGGTGCAAATCGTAGACCTAAAAGAGAAAAAAGATTGCGTTTATATGTATTTCTTGAAGGTCTTTTTCATTTTCAGCATGACGGTGATGAGCCAATCAAACTGGTTGTTCCATTGGGCTTTGTCAGAAAAGGATGTGCTTCTGGAAACAATGATTCTGCTGGCTTTTCGCTCGGGGAGCTCCCGCCAATCAAAATGTAGTTCAGTCTCGGATTCGATATTATCTTTGTTTTGAAAAAGTAAATGGAAGAGTTCTTTGTCTTCGTCAATGTAAAATTCCACACCAAGCTCGTTCCGCTTCTGAATTTGCAAGACTCCCAAGTGGCAACCAGAGGAGCCAATGCTGAAATTGAGCCAATGGTCTGTAGAAGCCTTCCTGCGATGAAAATTCCTTGCAAATTGTTCATTTTGAAAGGCATAATCTTGAAACGCAGTCCAGTAATCGTAACGTTGTTGTTTGATCTCGCCAATAGATTCGCTTTTTTTGACTTCTTTTGCCCAGCCGTTTGGCTTCTCAACTACATCAAATTTGACGGCAGGATTTGATGTGTCAATACGGTACAATTTGATTTCACACAGGAAAAATCCGATTTTATCGTCTGTGTGGTTGTTTAACCATTCGATTGCAGCTTTGTGTTCTTCGCGCGCACGTTTCACAAGCCAAATTATAACGTCAGCTGACTTTCCGGATGCATAAGTAATCAATTTGCCGAGATGGTCATGGTTTGTTTCCTCCAACTGGTTTTCAATAATGATTTTACGCTCCGTTCCGGTTTCAGAAGCAAAAATATCTACGTTAAAATTGCCTACAGTGGATTCGGTTTCTTCTACAGTAATATCAATGCCAAGAGCATCCGCCAGCAACGCGATATTATCATCCTGTGAAAGCCAAGGGGTGAAGTCTAACGCTTCATGCGGCCATACTTCTCTTAAATCATCTATTTCTTCAAGTTTACTTAAAGTTGCCATGTTACAAATATCTCCTTTGGAAATCGGAAGTTTTGCACTTGAAATCGTTTTGTGAATATTGCATTAGCAACTTCTCTACTACATTGCAATCAACATTCTGCGTCAGGCTGCCCTGGCAGAAGCCGGGCTTGCCGCCGCCGCGGCCGCCGAACGCTTCGTTCAGCGCCTTGCAGGCGGGGCGCACATCGCCGCCCGGCGCAGCCGCCAGCGCGTAGGCAAGTCCCTGCCCGCCGGGGGCCAGCAGGCAGCAGGGCGAGCCGGTCCCGGCCGCGATGGCGGCGGCCATCCGCCGCAGCCCGTCGCCGTCGGCGCCTTCGATCCGGGTGATGCAGGGCCGGCCGGGCGCCGCCGCGGCGGTCAGGGCTTCGGCCAGCGCGTTTTGCAGCGCCGCCAGCCGCTGCTTGAGCTGGCTCTCGGCGTTGCGGGCGCGCTCCGCGGCTTCTTCCAGGCGTCCTACGGGCACCGAAAGCCGCCGCCCGGCGGCTTCGGCGTCGGCCCACCCGGCGGCCACGGCCTCATAGGCCCGCTGCCCGCAGGCCACGGCCAGCCGCATGCCGCCCTTGTAATGCTGGAAAGAAACGATCTTGATCAGTCCCACTTCCCCGGTGCGGGCCAGGTGGGTGCCGCAGCAGGCGCAGCGGTCGCCGCCCGCTTCCACCAGCCGCACGGGGCCTTCCAGCGCCTTTTTGCTGCGGTATTCGGTGCGGGCCAGTTCTTCGGGGGCGGGCAGCCAGCAGCGCACCGGGGTGTCGGCGCGCACCGCCGCGTTGGCTTCGGCCTCGGCGGCGGCCAGTTGTTCCGCCGTCAGGGGGATGCTGGTGTCCATCCGCACCCACGGGCTGCCGATGTGGAACCCCACGTTTTCGGCCCCATACAGCCGGTGCAGCGTGCCGCTCAGAATATGTTCGCCGGTGTGTTGCTGCATGGCGTCCAGCCGGGCGGGCCAGTCGATGGCCCCCTCCACGGCCGCGCCCACGGGCAACGGGGCGTCGGTGGTGTGGGTGATGGTGTCGCCGTCGGTGTGTACGGCCAGCACGGCCGCGCCGCCCAGGCGGCCGGTATCGCAGGGCTGGCCGCCGCCTTCGGGGTAGAAGGCCGTGCGGTCCAGCACCACAGCATAGCCGCCGGGGGCCGGGGCGCAGGCCAGCACGGTGGCGGTAAAGGTTTGCAGGTAGGGGGCGTTCTCGTACAGTTTTTCGGTCACGGCGGGGCGGGGACCTCCTCTTTTTTTCGCATTTTTTCCATTATACCACAAAACAGGTGTGGAAAAAAACATCGAAATCCGATATACTTAAAATACAAGGGAGGGACGGTCATGGAACCGGGCTATACAAAAGTAAACCTGCAGGAATGGAGCCGGGGCGCGCTGTTTCAGAGCTACATCGACCATATGCGCATCGTCATGAGCCTGACGGTGGAGATCGACGTGGCCCGGCTGCTTGCCTTCACGCAGAAGAACGGCCTGAAATTCTACCCCGTCATGATCTGGGCGGTGTCGAAGGTCATTAACGCGCACGATGAATTCAAGTACGGCTGGGACCGGGACGGTAACCTGATCCGCTGGGATCTTATCTCGCCCTCGTACGCCGACTTCCACAAAGAGGACGAAAACTTCACCAAGATGGTCACGCCCTATTGCGACGATGTGTATGAATTCCACCGCCGCTTTATGCAGGACCGGGAGGCCAACCGTGAAAAACGCGCCTTCGTGGAGGACCAGCCCCCGAACTTTTTCGACGTTTCCTGCCTGCCGTGGGTGCATTACACCCACTTTGACCTGCATGTGTTCGACGAGGGGCGCTTTCTGGCGCCGGTCGTCACCTGGGGCCGCTACGAGTGGCGGCAGGAACAATGCCGGATGCCCCTGACCATGAACATCCACCATGCGGTGGCGGACGGATTTCATCTGTCCCGCTTTTTTACCGAAGTGCAGCAGCTCATCGACGCCATGTGATGGCCGCGCGGTACTTGCCGATTCGGCGCAGCCGAAGTATAATGCCCTTGATGGCGGAACGCCGCGGGGCGTCCCCCACAGGGCCGGACGGCCCCTGCGAAAACCAGTGGAAAGATAAGGAATTTGCCCTATGCAGAAATTGACTCGTTTTGTGGCGCTGGCGCTGCCCGCGCTGCTGTTGGCCGGGTGCGCCGCCCCGTGGGCGGGGCAGGACCCGGCGGCTTCGGCCGCTACCGTGGAGACCGCGGCGGTTCCCGCGCCCCAATCGCTGCGCGTTTATGCGTCCGACGCCCTGATGCCCGCGCTGACGGACTATGCCGCCGCCCAGGGCGTGGAACTTTCGGCCGTGGAGGACCCGGCCCAGGCCGACCTGCTGGCGCTGGACCATACCCCCGGCGACCTGGTGGAAGGGCTGGACGTGAACAGCGACTCCCTGCTGGCCGCTGCGGCGGCCCGCGCCGGTGTGACCGAGGGCGCGGCGCTGCCGGTGGGCCGCAGCCTGTACGGCTACTGGGCCAACGGCGCCATGCTGGAATCCCTGCTGGGCGAGGGCGGCACCCAGGCGTTGCAGACCGCTTCCTGGGAGGAGTGGAGCGACTTTGTGGAGACTTTGCAGGCCTGGCTGGAAGAACCCGGCGCGGCCACTGTCACCCTTTCCGGCAGCGACTATGAACTGCCGGAGACCAAACCCGATACCCTCAGCGCCACCGGCGTTTTTGCCGAACCCATGGACCGCACGGCGGGCTACACCCCGGCCCTGCTGGCTGCGGGCAGCGAATGGACCGAGGATACCCTGACCGGCCCGCTGAACGGCGTGTACAGCGCCGTGACGCTGGAATGGGACAACCAGGCTGCCGGGGACGAGACCGCGCTGTTCCGCCGCGCGACGCTGACGGAACTGCTCTCGGCCTACGGGGCGGAAGCCTGCCAGAGTCTGGTGCTGGTGCCCTTCAAGTGCAAGCTGGTCGAAGATGACCTGACCACCGAGGAATACAATCTGGAAGGGCTGCTCAACTACCCCGTGCTGGCGGACGCCGGTACGCTGACGGTCCGCGCCGGCGCGGAGGAGGACGCCTGCAAAGCCGCCGAGAGCGCCGTGCTCTGGCTGTACAGCAGCGGCGAAGGCGAGGAAGCCCTGACCGAAACGCTGGGCGTCATCACGCCGTGGAACACTGCGTCGGACGCCACAACGCTGGGCGCCATGCAGGTGGAGCAGGCGGGCACCGGCATCCTGCCGGGGGCGTCGCTGACCCAGGCCCAGGCCGATGCGCTGGCCGCCAACGAGGAAGCCCTGCGCGGCAGCGAAAACCACACCGCGGCCGAGCGCCGGAACTTTACCCAGCAGGCGCTGGCCGCGCTGGGCGTCACGGCGGAAGAAGAGGAATAACACCGCGCCCTGCGCGGCCTGCTGCATTTTCTGCGCCCTGCGCGGCGCTGTGCCATAAGGAGGAAGAACGATCATGGAACTCAAACGATGCAGTGGAATTTTAATGCCGATCTCCAGCCTGCCCGGCGGGTACGGCATCGGCAGCCTGGGCGCGCCTGCGCGCCGCTTCGTGGATTTTATGGCCCGTGCGGGGCAGAGCGTCTGGCAGATCCTGCCTGTAGGCCCCACCGGCTATGCCGACAGCCCCTACCAGAGCTGTTCGGTGTTCGCGGGCAACCCCTATTTCATCGACCTCGACCTGCTGGCGCGGGACGGCCTGCTGCGCCGCAAGGACTACGCCTTCATCCAGTGGGGCAGCGATGCGTCCCGCGTGGACTATGGCACGCTGTATGAGCGCCGCCTTCCCGTGCTGCGCAAGGCGTATGCCAACTTCCTCAAGAGCCGCCCGCTGCCGGGGTACGAGACCCCCTATTCCGACGAGTGGTACCGCTTCCAGTTCCTTTCGGCGGCCTGGCTGCCCGATTACTGCCTGTACATGGCCATCAAGGAAGAAAACGGCATGATCGACTGGCAGCAGTGGCCCCGTGAACTGCGCCTGCGGGACCCGGAGGCGCTGGACCGCTTCCGCGCCAGCCATGCGCAGGAGATCGAGTTCTGGGCCTTCGTGCAGTATGAGTTTTACCGTCAGTGGGGCGCGCTGCACAAATACGCGGCGTCCAAGGGCGTGTCCATCATGGGGGACATCCCCATCTATGTGGCGCCGGATTCCGCCGACGCCTGGGCCGGGCCCGAACTGTTCGAGACCGACGCCGAGGGCCGCCCCCGCCGCGTGGCGGGCTGCCCGCCGGATTACTTCGCCGTGGACGGCCAGCTTTGGGGCAACCCCATCTACGACTGGGAATACCACAAAAAAACCGGCTACGCCTGGTGGGTGCGCCGCATCCGGCATGCGCTGTCGGTGTATGACATCCTGCGCATCGACCATTTCCGCGGCTTCGATACCTACTGGGCGATCCCGGCGGGGGAGACCACGGCCCGCAACGGCCGGTGGGAACAGGGCCCCGGCATGGACCTGTTCCGCACGCTGCGGCTGGAACTGGGCGATATGCCCATCGTGGCCGAGGACCTGGGCGAAATGTTCCCCTCGGTGCGCAGGCTGCTGGCCGAGAGCGGCTTCCCCGGCATGAAGGTGCTGCAGTTCGCCTTCAACGGGCAGGACAACGTGGATCTGCCCCATAACTATCCGCGCAACTGCGTGGCCTACCCCGGCACGCACGACAACAACACGCTGGCGGGCTGGTATGCTCAGGAACTGGGCAATGCCGGGCGCAAGCAGGCGCGGGAATACTTTGCCCTGACCGAGGAGGAAGGCGTGCTGCGCGGGCTGCTGCGCGGCGTGCTGGCCAGCCCGGCGGCGCTGGCGGTCATCCCGATGGCCGACTGGCTGGAGGAACCGTCCTCCGCCCGCATGAACACCCCCGGCAGCCCCCGCGGCAACTGGCAGTGGCGCGCCGAGGACAAGGCCCTGACCCCTGCCCTCGCGCGGGAGATCCGTGCCCTGACGGCCCGGTATTTCCGGGCGGAACCGGCCGCCAAACGCCGGAACCGGGACGCTTTGTAAGGTTCGCACAGTATTCAACGCTTTGTTCAGAGATTCTTTGTGCAACGGAAACATAGGAAAAACGCGTCGGTTTGTGTTATCATAACTATAAATTTCATCTGCCCTGCCTGCGGGCAGGCAAATCCATGGCTTACAAGTGAGGGTTCGAGATGAAGCTGGAATATACGAAGGAAGAACTTTCGCTGCAAACGACGGCGCTGGAACAACTGTTCGACACGGTCCGGGTCGTTGATCCGTACCGCGGCGTGCGGCTGGACCCGGCGACGCTGGAACCGTGCGAGGAATGCGGCCCCACCCCGGCTATGGGCGAGACCGGCCGCGGCATCCAACTGGTGCAGCGGGATGGCCGGGAGGAAATGCAGCTCTGCCAGGGCATCCGGGTCGAAGGCCGCCCCTGCGTGCTGGTGCTCTACCACGCCATGCCGCACGAGACCGGCACGACGGCCGGGGCCAAAAACTCCTATGACCGCGCGCTGGCCCAATACCGTGAGGACATCCGCCGCGACTATGTGACCGGCGTGTACAACAGCCGCTTTATCCACGAGGAATACCGTGCCTACGCTGAAAAGCAGGCCGCCCACGGTATGCCTGTGGGCGCGGTGGTGCTGCGCGTCAATGAATACTGGGACCTGTGCAATCAGGAATCGCTGGAAGCTGCCGAACGCTGCCTGAACAGCGCGGCGGGCATTTTGCAGTTGGCCGTGGGCACCGACCAGGACCATGCGGTGCTGGCCCGGCTGGAGGACGGCCTGTTCGCGGCGATCACCGTGGGCGCGCCCGCGTCCCGCCTGGCGCAGACCATCCAAAAGGCGCTGGAGGACTCCCGCCGTGTGTTCAACATCTCGCTGTCCCGCCGCGGCACCTTCACCGTGTCGATGGCGAGCGCCGAATGGGCCGAGACCGCTTCCTGGGAAATGATGCTCTCTCTGGCACAGCAGCGCCTGTAAAACCATGTATAAAACCCGCCCCCTTGTGTGCATACTAAGCGCACAAGGGGGTTTTTACTATGCAAAGCGATAACGAAAAAATGCTGCAGGAGATCGTGCAGAATACTGAAATGGGAAAAAACACGCTGAACGAACTGATGGGCCTGACCCATGACCAGCGCCTGAAGGACGAGATGATGCGCCAGAAGCGGGAATACCGCCGGATCAATCAGGCGGCGCACACCGCGCTGGATGCCATCGGCGCGCAGGCCCACGGCCAGAGCGCGGCCGCCCGCATGAGCGTCAGCATGGGCATCCGCACCCGCACCATGCTGGACAAATCCACCCGCAACCTGGCCACCATGCTGGCCGAGGGCAGCGGCCAGGGCGTGCTGGACTGCAAACGGGCCGAAAAAGATTACCCCAGCGCCAGCCCCGGCGCCCAGAAACTCTGCCGGGAACTGGGGGCCATGCAGGCCCAGGCCGAAGCCACCTGGCGGGAATTTATCTGAAAACCCGGGCGGGGCTTGCACCGCGGGCGCGGCGCTGGTATAATCGGAACCAGAAATAGGACCGAAAGGAAGCGAACCCCGCGTGAAAGTGCTGGTCAGCGCCTGCCTGTTGGGCGAAAACTGCAAATACAACGGCAAAAACAACCGCAGCGAAGCATTGCTGCGCCGCCTGCAGGGGCATGAGGTGGTGCCCGTCTGCCCCGAAGTGCTGGGCGGGCTGGGCGTGCCGCGCCCCTGCGTGGAACTGCGCGACGGCAGGGCCGTGGACTGCAACGGCCGCGATGTGGACGCGGCTTTCCGCGCCGGGGTGGAAAAGGCCCTGCGCAAGATCGAAGGGCAGGCCATCGACCTGGCGGTGCTGCAATCCCGCAGCCCCACCTGCGGCGTCAAGCAGATCTATGACGGCAGCTTCTCGCGCCGGCTGATCGACGGCCAGGGTATGCTGGCCGCCGCGCTGACGGCCCGCGGCGTGCGCGTGGTGGACGTGGAGGACCTGGACACCGTGCCGGAACTGTGACGTTCCCCCGCGCGGCCAAACGATACAAAATAGGAAAGCGCCCGGTCAAAAGACCGGGCGCTTTTGCTGCCGTTTTACCGGGTATCCACTTCGATCTCGCCGGAACCGGCCTGCAGCGTTAAAGTGCAGCCGCCGCCCTGCCGGGTGAAGGTGCCTTCCTCAGTGGAAACGCCGTCCACTTCGATCTCGCCCCCCTCTATGTGCAGGGTGGGATCCGCGGCGCGGACGAGGATACCGCCGCTGGAAACCGTAGCCTGCGCCTCCTGCCGGATGGCGCCGGAAAGCGTCACATCGCCGGAAGAGGCGCACGCTTCCAGCTGGTCGGCGCTGCCGGTGAACGTGAAATCGCCGGAAGTCAGGGCAGCAGTCAGGCTGGCGCAATTGCCGCCGAATGTGATGTCGCCCGATGTGCTTGAAAGATGGGCGTCGTCGGTGACAGCCCCCTCCACTTCGATATCGCCGGAAGTCGTGTCCGCCGTCAGGCTGTTGCAGTTGATGTCGCAGCAAATATTCCCGGAGGTGGCCGCCGTGGATATCAGATCGCACGTAAGGCCGGTGAGCGTGATGTTCCCGCTTACGGAATCCACGGAAAACACATCGAAGGCGGTTTCGCGGGGAACGGTGATGCAGACCGTGCCGTTGTATCGGACAGACCCAATGTCCGATAGCCGCAGGGGCCGTTCCTCGCGCTGTGTGCGGAAATACAGCGTGCCGTCCTGCACCTCCAGTTGCTGCACGGTCTCGTCCGGCGGCAGTTTGTATTGCAGGGCGTAATGATCGCCTGTTTCCAGGCGGACGTTGCTTGTCTGCACTGCGATCTCGGCGGCGTGAAATTCCTGCAGTTCAGTTTCGCAGGTGATCCAGCCGTCGTTCTCAACGGAACTGCCGGAAGCGGGCGTTTCCGTCGGCTGGGCGGGCGCTGCTGACGGTTGGATGGCTACCGGCGGCTGGTCGGACACCGCTGACGGCACGGCGCTGTTCCCGCCGGTCTGCGGCAGGGCAAAAGAACCGCTCCATACGGTGCCGCCCAGATACAGGCAGCCGCCGGCGGCCAACACGCCGCACAGCAGAACGGGGACGATTTTGTTACGCATGGGGACCTCTCCTTTCGGTGAGTCGGTCAGCCAGGTTCAACAGTTTATTCAGCAGCGGCCGGGCCGGATGCCACAGCGCCGCCAGTACGATGCCCAATGCGCCCAATGTCAGGAGCAAGACGCCCCACAGCTTCATCCAGTCTGCGGGGGAAAAGGCGGAAAACTGCCCGGAAAAGACCCTGACACCGAAAGCAGCCAGCACCCACAATTCCGCCCCCGCCGCGGCCAAAAAGGCGCAGCCCGGCAAAATCAGGCGCGCTGTTATGTGGGAGCCGCGGGGTTCGCTCTTTCTTCCGGCGGCGTCCGCCAGAATGTGGGCGGCCAGCGCGGCCGGGGGACCAAAGTGGGCGCTCAGCCGGTCAGCGTCGATCAACCCGCCCTCCTCGGCGTATTCCCGGTAATAGGCGAGGGTGTCGCCCCGTTCAGCGGCGGGCAGCGGCTTGAGGCAGGCGGCCAATTCAGAAAAATATTCCTCGGATGTCTGCATGATTCATTCCTCCAGCAAGCGGTCCAGATCCTGCTTGAACTGCCGCCATTCCCTGATCTGCCGTTCCAACTGGTGCTGCCCGGTCTCGGTCAGGTGATAGTACCGCCGGTTCCGCCCCTGGAACGGTTGGTCGTAGGTACGCAGCATACCGGCCTTTTCCAGCCGGCGCAGGGCGGGGTAAAGGGACGTTTCGCTCACGTCCAGGATTTGCCGGACCTGCTGTGTGATCTCGTACCCGTAGGTGTCCTGGCGCTGTACGATGCTCAATACCACAAGATCAAGGATCGCACCGCCGATTTGAAAACCCAATCGTTCGTCCCCCTCCTGTCCGGTATGCTGCATTGTTTTTTACTTTACTATATTATAAAACGAATAATATAGATTGTCAACGGCATAAGGTCAAAAATCCGGGCCGGGGCGGGTGGGGAAATATCGCGGCAGCAAAAAGCAGCGGCGCGCCGGGGAACTCCCCGGCGCGCCGCCGTTCCGCTTATGCAAACGTATGCAAAAATCAAAGGTGGTCCACCATGTAGGCTACGATCTCGGTGGCCGTTTTGACGTATTCCGCGATGCTGAAATCCCGGACCACCAGCACCTCATAGCCGTCCTCGTCGGCGTTGTCGCTCATGGCGCGCAGCACCACGCAGGGCACGCCGTTGCGGGCTGCGATCTGGCTGACCGCAGCGCCCTCCATCTCCACGCAGTCGGGGGCGCACTTGGCCGCGATGGCCTGTTTGGTGGCCGTGTCGCCCACAAAGGTGTCGCCGGTGGCGATCTTGCCCGCGATGGCTTTCACGCCGCAGGCGGCGCAGGCGTCCAGCGCGGCCTGTACCAGCACCGGGTCGCCATGGTATTCTTTCGTGAAAGGCGCGCTCTGGCACAGCATATCCATGTCGGCGTCGTGATACACGACGGTTTCGCCCACGCATACGTCGCCAATGCCGATCTTGCTGGTCATGTTCCCCGCCACGCCGCTGAAAATCAGGCGGCCGATGCCGTATTTGGTGCAAAGCACCTGCACGGTGCTGGCGGCGTTGGCCTTGCCCATGCCCGCGCAGCAGACCACCACTTCGCGGCCGTGCAGGGTGCCCCGGTGGTAGGCGACCCCGGCGTAGGTTTCGCAGGTGACATCCTGCAGGCGGGCACAAAGCTGGTCCACTTCTTCGGGCATAGCGCCCATAATGCCGTAGATCATGGCGTCCTCCTTTTTACACATTGAACAGGAACTCGATCACGTCGCCGTCCTGCACCACATATTCCTTGCCCTCGGTGCGCTGCAGGCCCTTGGCCTTGACGGCCGCATAGTCAAAGTTGCAGTCGGCCAGCGTGTCGTAGGCGATGACCTGGGCGCGGATGAAGCCGCGCTCAAAATCGCTGTGGATCTTGCCCGCCGCCTGGGGGGCCTTGGTGCCCTTTTTGATGGTCCAGGCGCGGCATTCCTTCTTGCCGTCGGTCAAAAAGCTGATAAGGCCCAGCAGTTCATAGCTGGCCTGGATCAGCTTGTCCAGACCCGTGGAGGTGATGCCCATTTCCTGCAGGAAGGCGTGTTTTTCTTCCGGCGAGGCGTCGGCGATGTCCTCCTCGGTCTTGGCGCAGATGGGCAGCGCCATCGCGCCCTCGGCTTTGGCGCGCTCCTCCACCTGCGGGAAGTAGGGGTTGCCCTCCAGCCCGTTCAGCAGGTCGTCCTCGCCCACGTTGCAGGCGTAGATGACCGGCTTGGCCGAAAGCAGGCCCAGTTCCTTGCGGGCGGCCTTCTGGGCGTCGTCGCTGTCGTCGAAGGCAAAGGTACGGGCGGGCTTTTCCGCTTCCAGATGGGCGGCCAGTTCGGCCAGCCAGGCGGCTTCGGCCGCGGCGTTCTTGTTGCCGGTCTTGGCGGCCTTCTGCTGGCGGCCCAGGCGGTTGTTGACCACTTCCAGATCGGCCAGGATCAGTTCCAGGTCGATGGCGTCGATGTCCCGCAGCGGGTCCACGCCCTCCGGCTTGTTCACGTCCTCCACCACATGCACGATATTGTCATCGTCAAAGCAGCGCACCACATGCACCAGCGCGTCGCATTCCCGGATGTGCCCCAGGAACTTGTTGCCCAGGCCCGCGCCGTGGGCCGCGCCTTTCACAAGGCCCGCAATATCCACAAATTCCACGATGGCGGGGGTCTTTTTGTCGGTCTGCCAGACCTCGGCCAGCTTGTCCAGTCGGGCGTCGGGCACGGCCACGATGCCGGAGTTCGGCTCGATCGTGCAGAACGGGTAGTTGGCCGCCTGCGCGTTGCGGGTGGAGGTGATGGCGTTGAACAAAGTCGATTTGCCCACGTTGGGCAGGCCGACAATACCTAATTTCATAGTATCTGTGCATCTCCTTTATTGATCCATGCTTTGGGGCGTTTGGCTTCCGCGCGCTTTTGGCGGCGTTTTATGCCGGCGGGCGCGGCCCAAAGCGGCAAAAATCCCCATGTATGCTGCTACTATTATACACACCGGCGCGCCAAAGGGCAAGCCGGGCGGGGGAGGGGCGCCCACTTTTCTTTCGCTTTGCCCCTGGCCGGGCGGCGGTCAGTTGTGCGGGTAGGAGTCGCGGACCGTGTTCATCACCAGACGGAAGGTGAGCTGGGCCATGTGCTGGGGGCTTTCCTCGCACCCGCGGGAAAGCCAGTCCTTGATCAGCCCCACGCAGCCCGCCACGCAGTAGGCGTAGCTGTATTTCAGGTTGTCCATCAGATCGGGGTAGGCGTCCTGCAGGGCTTTCAGGCAGTAGTGGGAGAGCATCTCCTCAATGCGGTTCAGGAAGGTGATGTCGCCGTGCGGTCCCAGCAGGGCGGCGCAGATCTCCCGGTTATCGAACAGGATGGCGAAGATATCCTCGATAAAGGGAAAACTGCGCTCGTTAAAGGGGCTGACCGGGTGGGCGTGGATGGTGTGCAGGATGTCCTCGAACAATTCGTTCTCGATGCTTTCCAGCATATTGTAAATGTCGGTGTAGTGCAGGTAGAAGGTCGAACGGTTGATGTTCACCAGGTCGGTCAGTTCCTTTACCGTCACTTCCTTCACGCTTTTCTGTTCCATCAGCAGGGCAAGGCCGTGCCGCAGTTGGGCCCTTGTGCGCGGGATGCGCCGGTCCGGCTTCTTCTCCATACAGATCGTCCTTTCTTTTGTAAAATATTTGTGACAACTCGACACAGCGCAACGGAGTGTTGACTAATAAACGTCAAGACGCAAAGCTGTCGGTTGAGTTTCGCGCTCCCCCTTAGTATAATGGGATTTGGGGAAAAAAGCAACAAAAAGTTGTATATGCTACACTGTGTTGATATTTCTCTGGAGGCAGAGGGAAGGAAGTGACGTTTCGTTCTATGTTGAAGAACGAATGGAAGAAGCTGTTCAAAAACAAGCTGATGCTGTTGGTGGTGGCGGCGGTCATCGTCATCCCCACCATCTATACCACGCTGTTTCTGGGGTCGATGTGGGACCCCTACGGCAATGTGGAACATCTGCCGGTGGCGCTGGTCAACCAGGACCAGCCGGTGGAGTATGAGGGCGAGACCCTGGACGTGGGCGGCCAACTGGTGGAAAACCTGCTGGACGACGCTTCGCTGGATTTCCATGTAGTGGACGCGGACGCGGCGGCCCAGGGCCTTGCGGCGGGGGATTATTACATGGTCATCACCATCCCGCAGGACTTTTCGGCCAATGCGGCGACGCTGACCGACCCGCAGCCCCGCAAGATGGAACTGAACTATGAGACCAACCCCGGTACCAACTACATCGCCTCCAAACTGAGCGAGAGCGCCATGAAGGAGATCCAGGGCGGCGTGCGCACCGAGGTGACCAAAACCTACGCGGAAACGATGTTCGACCAGCTGGGTGAAGTGGGCGACGGCATGCAGGAGGCAGCCGACGGCGCCGGGGAACTGAAAGACGGCACCGGCGAACTGGCGGACGGCAACAGCACCATCCGGGAGAACCTGCAGCTTTTGGCGGACAGCACCCTGACCTTCCGCAGCGGCAGCGAAACGCTGACCGAAGGGCTGGCCCAGTACACCCAGGGCGTGCAGCAGTTGGATGACGGCGCGCGGGAACTGGATGACGGCGCGGCCCAGGTCAAGGACGGCGTGGACCAGTTGGGCGCGGCGGCCCCGGCGCTGACGCAGGGCGTCGGCGCGCTGAACGACGGCGCAAAGCAGCTGGCCGACGGTGCGGCGCAGGCCAAGGACGGCAGCGGTACATTGGCCGGGGGCGCAGCCCAGGTGGACGATAGCATGAAGACCCTGAACGAAGGGCTGAGCGAACTGCAATCCCAGACCGCCGCCCTGCCGGATGCCGCGGCGGCGCTGGAAGCGGGGGCCAGCCAGGCCCTGGCGGGGGCGCAGCAGTTGCAGCAGGGCGCGCAGGACCTGGCCGCGGGTGCGCAGACCGCCCAGCAGGGGGCCGTGGCACTGAACGACGGCCTGCAAACACTGAATGGAAATTCCCAGGCGTTGAACGACGGCGCAGCAAACTTGAAAAACGGTCTGGACACCCTGGCTGCCGCGCTTGGCGGCGTTGCCGGGACCGGGGACGCGGCCGCGCTGGAGGCGCTGGCCGTCCAGATGGATCAGGCCGCGCAGACGGTACAGGCCGGGGCAGTGGCCCCGCAGGACCCGTCAGCGCTGGCCCAGACCATTGCGGACAACAGTCAGGCGGCCCGCGACGGGGACCCGGATGCGCTGAACGCGCTGATCCAGGCGGCGAATGATCTGGCCGCTGCGGCGCAGCAGAACTATCAGGACGCCCAGACCGCCGACGCCGCCCGCCAGCAGGCCGCGGAGACCCTGACCGCGGCGGCGGGCACGCTGCGCGGGGCCGAAAGCACGGCAGGCGCCGCGGGCGCCGGGGACCTGACTGCGGCGGTGGCCGCGCTGCAACAGGGCGCGGCTGAATTGCAAAACGGTCTTGCCACTTATACGCAGGGCGTGGCGCAGGCGGCAGCGGGCAGCGCCGCCCTGACGGACCAGAGCAACGGTCTGCCCGCCCTGAGCACGGGCACACAGACCGTGTCGGCGGGCATGGACTCGCTGGTCGATGGCCTGACCCGGTTGGAGGGCGGCACCAGCCAGTTGGCCCAGCAGGCCCCGCTGCTCACCGATGGCATCGCCCAGGCGGCCAGCGGCGGCGCGGCGTTGCAGCAGCAGGGCACCTCGGTCCTGCGGCAGGGCGCGGCCCAGTTGGACGGCGGCCTGGAGGAACTGGTCAGCGGCAGCGGCGCGTTGCGCAGCGGGATGGACAGCCTGAGCGGCCAGATCCCCGCGCTGACCGACGGCATCAGCCGCTTGCAGCAGGGCACGCAGGACCTCAAGGACGGCACGGCCCAACTGGCGGAGGGCACGGGCGAACTGACCCGGAACAGCCCGGCGCTGAACGAAGGAGCCGCGGCCCTGACCGACGGCGCCGGTCAGATCCAGGACGGCGCCCGCCAGCTCGCGGACGGCAGCGGGGAACTGGGCGACGGCATCCAGCAGTTGCAGGAGGGGGCCGATACCCTGCAAAGCAGCCTGGCGGACGGCGCGCAGCAGATCCGTGATACGAACACCGGCGACGCCGTGACGGATATGTTCGCCGCGCCGGTGGATACCCGGGAGACCCAACTGACCCAGGTGCCCAACAACGGGCACGGTATGGCGCCGTACATGATGTCGGTGGCCCTGTGGGTGGGCTGCATCGCTTTCAGCCTGATGTACCCGCTGACCGAATATTACGGCAAACTCAAGAGCGGGACCGCCTGGTGGCTGAGCAAGGCCAGCGTGCTGTATGCCATCGCGGTGCTGCAGGCGCTGGTCATGGTGGCGGCGCTGCACGCCTTCAACGGCTTTGACCCGGCCCGTATGGGGCAGACATTGCTGGTGGCCTGTGTGGCTTCGGTCACGTTTATGTCGGTGATGTATTTCTTCACCAACCTGATGGGCAAGGTGGGCAGCTTCCTGATGCTGGTCTTTATGGTGGTCCAGTTGGCGGGTTCTGTCGGCACCTATCCGCTGGAACTGTCCGGCTCTTTTGTGCCGTATCTGCATGATTGGGTGCCCTTCACCTACAGCGTCACGGCTTTTCGCCGCGCGATCTGCGGCGGGCAGGACATCGGCGGCTGTCTGGCGTATCTGGCGGTATGGCTGGCGGTGTTCACGCTGCTGACCATTCTGGTGTTCGTGGTGCGCGCCAAGCGCATCCGGGCGCAGAAGCCCACCCTGATGGTCTGGCTCGAACGCCACCGCCTGGCCTGAACCACCCGGCGGGAAAACCGCGGCTTTTAACAAATACAAACGGGAAGAGGACTTTCTTCGGGAAGAACTCTTCCCGTTTTTTTGCCATAGCGGCGGGAATGGGCGGCCCGCGCAAGAAAAAAGCAGGAAAAACGCCGTCCCGCTCTTTTTTTATCCACATTTATACAGTATAATAGAGCCATACCTGATCCCCGCCGGAGCGGCGGGGCGCCAAAACGGAGGGAAATACCATGGCTAATGAGAAGATCCTCGTCGTGGACGACGACAAAAATATCTGTGAACTGCTGCGCCTGTATCTGGTCAAGGAGGGCTACAATGTCACGCTGGCCAACGACGGCAAGGCCGCGCTGGCTGAATTTGAAAAACTGCACCCCGACCTGGTGCTGCTGGACGTGATGATGCCGGTGATGGACGGCTGGGAAGTCTGCCGCAAGATCCGCGCCAAGGACAACACCCCCATCATCATGCTGACTGCCAAGGGCGAGACCTATGACAAGGTGCTGGGCCTGGAACTGGGCGCCGACGACTATATCGTCAAGCCCTTTGACGCCAAGGAGGTCACGGCCCGCATCAAGGCGGTGCTGCGCCGCTCTGCCAAAGAGGACAACAAGGGCGTCTATGACTTTGATAACCTGCACCTGGATATGAACCGCTACGAACTCAAGGTCAAGGGCAAGGTCGTGGAAGCCCCGCCCAAGGAACTGGAACTGCTGGCCTGCCTGGCGGGCCACCCCAACCGTGTCTATACCCGCGACCAACTGCTGGACGAGGTGTGGGGCTTTGAATACTACGGCGACTCCCGCACCATCGACGTGCATGTGAAGCGCCTGCGCGAAAAGCTCGAAGGCGCGTCCGAACAGTGGAACCTCAAAACGGTCTGGGGCGTCGGCTATAAGTTCGAGGTCAAGGAATGAACCGCCGCAATACCATCAGCCGGGAGTTCTTTTCCACCATCGCGGTGGTGCTGGTGCTGGGCCTCAGCGTCATGTGCGCCATCCAGACGGCGCTCTCGGCTGCCTATTTCGTCAATGAGCGGCGGGTGGCGCTCACCGCCATTCTGGACGGCGCTTCCGCGCTGACCGACCGCTTTGCCGAGGCCGGCTACATCGTGACCGAACCGCTGGGCAGCGACCGCGCCCAGAATGCCCGCAACGGGTATGAACTGTTCAACACGACCTCCGGCGCGATGGTGTTCGTCACGGCGGAGGACGGCAGCGTGCTGCTGCACACCAAGGGCGCGGACTTCACCAATAACCCGGTCCCCCAGGATATGCTGGACCAGATGGACGCGGGCGGCGACCTGTTCGTGACGGGCACGCTGGGCGGCGTCTATACCGACAAATACTACACCGCCGGCCGCCGCATCGACATCGGCGGCGTGGTGGGGTATCTGTTCGCGGCCAGCCCCATGGCGGCGCTGGGGTCCTATATGCTCGATATGCTGATGATGTTCGGCATCTCGGCGGTGGCGATCCTGCTGCTGTGCAGCCTGCTGTGCTGGGTGCTGGCCCGGCGGATCACCGGCCCCATCGAGGCCATCAGCGACGCCGCCCGCAAGCTGGGCAGCGGGGACTTTACCGCCCGCGCCCCGGTGGACGGCTGCGTGGAACTGGCGGATTTTGCCACCACCTTCAACAATATGGCCCAACGGCTGCAGACCATTGACAATTCCCGCGGGCAGTTCATGGGCAACATCGCCCACGAACTGCGCACGCCGATGACGACCATCAAGGGCTTTATCGACGGCATGCTGGACGGCACGATCCCCCAGGAGGAAAATCACCACTACCTGACCATCGTTTCGCAGGAGACCGGCCGCCTGGCCCGCCTGGTGCAGAATATGCTGGACATCACCAAGCTGGAAGCCGGGGAAGTGCCGGTGCATGCCCGGAACTACGACCTGTGGAAAACGATCACCGACGTGGTCCTCAGCGATGAACAGCGCATCGAGGACGGCAAGATCGACATTCAGGGGTTGGGCGGGCCGCCCATGATGATCTGCGCGGACCCGGACTTTGTCCATCAGGTGGTGTACAACATCGTGGACAACGCCATCAAGTTCACGCCGGAGGGGGGCACGATCTCCTTCGCGGCCCAGCGCAAGGGCGATATGGTGGAAGTGTGCATCGAAAACAGCGGTTCCGGCATCGCGCCCGAAGCCCTGCCCTTTGTCTTTGAACGGTTCTATAAAGAGGACCGTTCCCGCGGCATGAACACCCGCGGCAGCGGGCTGGGGCTGCATATCTGCAAGATCCTGGTGAACCTTTCGGGCGGGCAGATCCACGCCGAAAGCGAGGAAGGCAAGTGGTGCCGCTTCGTCTTTACGCTGCGCGCCGCGAACTGACCTTTTGCAAAACGGAATAAAACAGACAAAACCCGCGTTCCCATGCCGCAGACAGCGGCCGGGACGCGGGTTTTTCGCGCAAAGATCAGAAATAGGCTTTGATCTGGAAGCGGTCCTGGGGCTTGGTCTCCTCCACGATCAGATGTTCATGGTTGAAGTCGAACTTGACGGGCTTGCAGTCGTCCAGGTTGCGGGTCAGCCGCAGCAGCTGGTCCACCCGCTTCTGTTCCTCTTTGGTGTAGAACAGGTAGCTGGCGCCCTCCCTGCGGGCGCGGCCGGTACGGCCGATGCGGTGGGTGTAGTGCTCGTTTTCTTCGGGCACGTCGTAGTTGATGACGGCGTCCACGTCGGACACGTCGATGCCGCGGGCCGCCACGTCGGTGGCGACCAGCACGGCGATCTCGCCCGCTTTGAAGCGGGTCATGATGCGGTTGCGTTCCGCCTGCGAAAGATCCCCGTGCAGGCAGTCCACGTTAAAGTTCAGCCGGGCAAGCTGGTTCGCCAGCATGCCGGTGTTGTACTTGGTGTTGCAGAAGATCATCACCCGCTTGTACCCTTCCGAGATGATGAGCTGGGCGGCGTCGGCCAGCTTGTCCCGCCCGGTGGTCAGCAGCTTGTACTGGGCGATCTTGGGGCTGGAGTCCTCCACGGGCTGCACGCTGACTTCGGCGGCGTTGTGCTGGTACAGCCAGCCGATGTCCAGCACTTCCCGGCTGATGGTGGCCGAAAACATCGAAAGGCTCTTGCGGTGCTTCATCAGGTCGATGATGTGCCGCACGTCCTTGTAAAAGCCCATGTTCAGCATCTCGTCGGCTTCGTCCAGCACCACAGTCTCCACGTCGGACACGTCGATGGTGTGGTGGCGGTAGTGGTCCATCAGGCGGCCCGGCGTGGCCACCACGATCTGGCAGCCGGCTTTGAGCTGGCGCTGCTGCTTGTCCATGCCCGCGCCGCCGTAAACGCAGACGATCTTGATGTCGGGCAAAAACTGGGCCAGGTTGCGCAGGTCCTGGGCGATCTGCTGGGCCAGTTCCCGCGTGGGGCTGAGCACCACGGCCTGCGGTTTGCTCCGCCTGGGGTCCACCTTGCTCAAGAGCGGGATGCCGAAAGCCACCGTCTTGCCGGTGCCGGTGGGGGCCTTGGCGATCATGTCGTGGCCGTCCATCATCAGCGGGATCGCCTTTTCCTGGATCTCGGTCATATCGGTAAAGCCCATGGCCTGGGTGGCGCGCAGGATCTCGGGCGCAATGTTGGTAAGCTCTGTAAACTGCATAGCGTTTGTACTGCCTTTCGTTTTGACGGTTTCTTTCCATTATAACAGGCTTTTCCCGGCCCCGCAAGCGGGCGGCGGCCGCCGCGCGGCACAGGAGGGCACGGCCCGCTCTTGCAGACCGGCCGCCGTAGGCACGCCGGGACCGGCAGCGCGCGGCCAGGCGGCAAATCCCGCCGCAGGGGGCGCGCATGGCGCACCGTGCCGGGATTTTGGGCAAAGGCAAAATTTTACCCAAAACCGCGCGCCGCCGTACACGCCTTGCGCACGATTTTGGGCAAAATCTTTCTATGGGGGCCTGCGGGCGTCATGCCCGCGGGCGGCTGCCGGTGTTACCGGTTCTTGCTGGCGCGGCGGGCCGATTTGCCGCCGGTCTTTTTCGCGGTCTGGGTACGGGTGCCCCTGGCGGCCTTCGCGCCCTTGGCGGGCTCTTTGGCGGCGCGGACGGGCGGCGTGACCTCTTTTTCCAGCAGGCGGTCGGGCACGGGTTCCAGCCGCCAGAGCTGGTTTTCACCCGCCACATCCTGCCAGATCTGGGCCTGGGTGCCGTTTTCCACCCGCATGCCCACCAGGTCCAGCACCTTGTCGGCCAGCACGTTGCGCAGTTTGACCTTGCCACCGCCGGACTCCACGATCTGCCAGCGCTGGGCCGCGCCGGAAGTGCGGCTCCACTGGTGGACCCAGGTGCCGTTCGTCACGCCGGACAGCGCCAGGTCCATCACTTTGCCGGTAAAGCGGTTTTTGATGCGGTACTCGCCCTCGCCCGATTCCTCAAACTGCCACTGCTGCCAGGGCTGGCCCTCGTAACTCCACAAACGGACCGAAGCCCCGTTCTCGGTATTGAAATCGGCCACCTCCAGCACACGGCCATTGGACGCGGCAATGGTATAGTATGCGTCGGGACGAATGATCGTCTGGGCAGATCTCTTCATAAGTATGGCGCCTCCTTTTGGCGGGGCGCTTTGGGGAGCGCCCGCTCATGATTTTCTTTATTATAGCATGTGGACTGCGCGCGGTTTTGCCAAAGTTTGGCGGCGCCTTTTGGTGAAAACGACAAGAAAAATGGGCGAATACCCCGGCCTTTTGGCGTGTTTTGCGGGTTGGGCCTTGCATTTTGCGGCAAAGTAGCTTATCATATAAAAGACAGTATTGCTTGGGGCCGTCCGCGCGGCCCCGTAGAGGGGAGAAACCGTATGAGGATCGCTTTGATCGCCCATGATTCCCGCAAGGAATTGATGGCGCAGTTTTGCACAGCCTATGTGCGGATCCTGTCGGAAAACGAGCTGGTTGCCACCAGCGTGACCGGCAAGGTCGTCCGCGACGCTACCGGTTTGCCGGTGCGCTGCCTGTATCCGGGCGGGCGCGGCGGCGCGGAACAGATCGCTGCCATGATCGCCTGCGGCGAAGTGGACATGCTGCTGTTCTTCCGGGACCCTGTGGGGGCCAAACCGGGGGAACCCAATGATATGACGCTGCTGCGCCTGTGCGATATGCACACCATCCCGGTCGCCACCAACATCGCCACCGCCGAGGTGCTCATCCACGGCCTGGAGCGCGGGGACCTGGCCTGGCTGGAATTGCAGCACGGCCGCAAATAACGGCAGCCTGCGCCACACAAAAAAAGCCTGCCCGGCATTTGCCGGGCAGGCTTTTTTGTGCTGCTTATTGGTAAACGATGGCCTTGCGCACCCGGTCGGAGGCTTCGGCCCCGGCCAGCACGCGGGCCAGCGCCAGGGCAAAGGGGATCGCGGCGCCCAGGGCTTCGCCGGTGATGATGTTGCCGTCGATGGTCAGCGGCAGGCCCGTGTAGGCTGCGCCGCCGGCGGTCAGCGCGGCGTCCATGCCGGGGTAGACGGTGGCCTTTTTGCCGTCCAGCACGCCGAAGGCGGCCAGCGCGGTGGGCGCGGCGCAGATGGCGGAAACGATCTTGTCCGCCGCGGCAAACTCGCAGCAGACTTTGCGCACGGTGGCGTCGGCTTTCAGGTTGTCCACACCCGGCAGGCCGCCCGGCAGGATGCAGGCATCAAAGGCGGCATAGTCCAGTTCCTCGGCCAGGGCGTCGGCTTCGATGCGGACTTTGTGGGAGCTGACGATGGTCCGCTGCCCGCCGACCGCGGCGATGGTCACATCCACGCCCGCGCGGCGCAGCAGATCCACACACAGCAGGCCCTCGCATTCTTCCAGGCCCTGGGCAAAAAAGATAACGGCTTTCGACATAGGGAATACCCTCCTTTTACAAAACCAGTCTTTATGTACTATTGTAGCGCATTTGGGGGACTTTTTCAATCCGTGCCGCCGGGGGCTGCCAAAAAAGGCGCCGGAATCCGGCGCCTGGAAAAATTTTGTGTGCGCCGCGGGGCGCGGGCTGTTTACTGGGGGTCTACCGGGACGGTCCAGCCCTTGGTGTCGGGCAGTTTGCCCCACTGGATGCCGGTCAGCGTGTCGTACAGCTTCTGGGTCAGGGGGCCGATCTTGCCGCCGCCGATGTGGGCGACTTTGCCCTCCCAGTCCAGTTCCTTGACGGGGGAGACCACCGCCGCCGTGCCGGTGCCGAACACTTCCTCCAGCTTGCCTTCGTCGGCGGCTTTCATCACGTCGGCAATGGCCAGTTTGCCCTCGATGACTTCATAGCCCCAGTCGCGCAGCAGTTCGATGATGGAACGGCGGGTCACGCCGGGCAGCACGGTGCCGGTGCAGGGGGCGGTATAGATCTTGCCGTCGATCTTGAACAGGATGTTCATGGATCCCACTTCTTCGACGTACTTCTTCTCGACGCCGTCCAGCCAAAGCACCTGGCTGAAACCGCGTTCCTCGGCCAGTTCACCGGCCTTGATGGACGCCGCGTAGTTGCCGCCGCACTTGGTGAAGCCGGTCAGGCCCGGCGCGGCGCGGATGTACTCGTCCTCCACATAGATGCGCACAGGATCGAGGCCCTCGGCATAGTAGGCGCCGGAGGGCGAGCAGATGATGGCGAAGCGGTAATGGCGGGAGGCGTGCACGCCCAGGCCGACATCCGTGGCGATGCAGAAAGGCCGGATGTACAGCGAAGCGCCGTCCGTGTGGGGCACCCAGTCCCGGTCCACATCCACCAGCGCCTTGACCGCCTGGACGAAATCCTCCGGCGGGATGGCGGGCATGCCCAGACGGTCGGCCGAATCGTTGAAGCGGTTGGCGTTGCAGTCGGGGCGGAACAACTGGATGCGCCCTTCGGCCGTGCGGTACGCCTTCATGCCCTCAAAGATCTCCTGGGCATAGTGGAACACCGTGGTGGCGGGGTCCATCTGCCACGGGCCGTAGGGCACGATGCGGGCGTCGTGCCAGCCTTCGCCCGCGGTATAGTCCATCAGGAACATATGGTCGCTGAAGATCTGGCCGAAGCCCAGCTTGCTTTCATCCTGCGGCCGCGGTTTCGGGGCCGTCGTTCTGGTGATCTGGATGTTCAACATGATTTACACTCTCCCTTAGCTCTGTTGATGCCGCAGGCGGGCCGCCGCACAGCGACCCGGAAGCAGTTTTCTCCATTATAGTGCTGTAAAGCGGTAAAAACAAGCCCCAATTTGCGCGCCCCATGCGCCAGCGGGCCGAAAAAATCCGCCGCCCCGGTTGCGGCCCCGGCCGAAATGCGGTACAATACTTCTATCAGGATACAAAGAGAAAGGCGGCACCCCCTATGATCCAAGGTGTGATTTTTGATATGGACGGCCTGATGTTCGATACCGAGCGCCTGTGGGATACCCTTTGGGAACCCACCTGCGAGGCGCTGGGCATCCCCATGCCGGAAGATACGCAAACTTTTTTTGCCAACGGCCGGGGCCTGGCGGGGGAGAAGCTGCGGGCCCATGTGCAGAAATACTTCCCGCAGGTGGACCCCCAGCGTATGCTGGATAAGATCTGGCAGATCGGCACCGAGCGTTTTGCCCAGGGCGTGCCCTGCAAGCCGGGGCTGCGGGAATTGCTGGCCCTGCTGGAAGAACGCGGCATCCCGCGGATCGTGGCCAGTTCCAGCCCGCGCAATATGATCGAGCAGAATTTGCAGACCACGGGCACGGCGCGCTATTTCCATGATGTGGTCTGCGGTGCAGACGTGAAAAACAGCAAGCCCGCGCCCGATATCTTCCTGGAGGCGGCCCGCCGCCTGGGGCTGGATATCCATGCCTGCCTGGTGCTGGAGGACAGCTTCAACGGCGTGCGCGCCGGTCATGCGGCCGGGGCCGTGACGGTCATGGTGCCCGACCTGGCCCAGCCCGATGCGGAGATCCGCAGCCTGTACACCCGTTGCTGCAAGGACCTGCTGGAAGTGCGCGATCTGCTGCAGGCGGGGGCGCTGTAAAAATATCGTGCTTTTTGACCGGCCGCTTGTAACGCGGCCGGTTTTGCGCTATACTGGACTTGGCAGGCCGCCCGGCCTGTACGTTTTGCACTGTACTCCCGATATGTAGGAGACGGCAGCAGGAGGAAATTGAATATGAAACACACGAACGACCGATTCAAAATGCCGGATACCCGGACCCTGACCGAACTGGCGCTGCTGACCGCCGTGGTGCTGGTCATGGCCGCCACGCCGCTGGGCTACCTGCGGGTAGGCCCGCTGACCATGAGCCTGCTCACGGTGCCGGTGGCCATCGGCGCCATGTTGGCTGGCCCCACAGGCGGCGCGTGGCTGGGCTTCGTCTTTGGCATGACCAGCTTTGGCAACGCCGTCAACGGCACCGGCGGGCTGACGGCCTTTGCGTTCCAGTACAACCCCATCCTTTGCTTTTTGACCTGCGTGGGCACCCGCGTGGCCTGCGGCCTGTGCTGCGCGCTGCTGTTCCGGGCCGCGTCGCGGCTGCTGCCGTCCCGTCCCAAAACGGCCTGCCTGGTCGGCGCGCTGTCCGCCCCCATCCTGAACACGGTCTTTTTCATGGGCTGCCTGCTGCTGTTCTTCTATAACATGGAGCAGATCCAGAACATGATCGCCGCTTTCAGCGTGCCGAACCCGTTGCTGCTGGCCGTGTCGATGGTGGGCCTGCAGGGCGTGATCGAAGCGGCGGTCTGCGGCGTGGCGGCGACTGCCGTTACGGTGCCGCTGCGCAAAATTTTGAAGGCGCGGTAACAGGGATCTGCGCCCAGGGAGGATTACCGATGTTTCGTGAAATGCGCCGCAAAAACCAGCAGCTCAGCCCCGAAGAATGCGCGCAGATCCTGCGCCAGGGCACATCCGGCGTGCTGGCGCTGGCCGGGGACGACGGCTGGCCCTACGCCGTGCCCCTGAGTTATGTGTATGACGGGCAGACGATCTATTTCCACAGCGCCAAAACCGGCCATAAGATCGACGCCGTCGCCGCGGAACCCCGCGCATCGTTCTGCGTTATCGCGCAGGATGATGTGATGCCCGAAGAATTTACCACGGCCTACCGCAGCGTGATCGTGTTCGGTCGGGTGCGGGTGCTGGAAAATGACGAGGAAAAGCGTGCGGCGGTGGAAAAACTGGCCCTGCGCTATGCCCCCAACGTCCCGGACGGGGACCGCGAGGCCGAGATCGCCCGCTACTGGCCGTCGCTGGCGATGCTGGCCCTGACGCCTGAACAGATCACCGGCAAGGAGGGCCTTGAACTGGCGCGCCTGCGCGGCAGCGCGCAGTGACCGCGTTCTGCCCGCCCGGTGCAGCCCGGCGCCCCTGTGCGCCCTGCTTTCGCCCCGCCGCGACAAACTCTTCTGTTTCGCTCTTTCCCCAAGATCGCATATCGTGCGATTTGTCTGGAATTTCTTTGGTCCTTTCTTTGTAAAGAAAGGACGAATAGAAAAAGCAGGCTGCCCGGCGGGCAGCCTGCTTTTTTGTTTGAAGTTTGCGGCGGCATCACAGATGCAGCACGCGGTCCTTGATCTCCTGGGTGCGGCCCTGGTTCCAGAACTGGGTGCCGATGTAGCCGCAGGTACGGCGGGCTACGTTCAGCTTGTTCTGGTCGCGGTTGTGGCACTTGGGGCACTCCCAGATCAGCTTGCCGTCCTCCTCGACGATGCTGATCTCGCCGTCGTAACCGCAGACCTGGCAGTAGTCGCTCTTGGTGTTCAGTTCCGCATACATGATGTTCTCATAGATGAACTGCATGACCTTGATGACCGCTTCCAGATTGTCCTGCATGTTGGGCACTTCCACATAGCTGATCGCGCCGCCGGGGCTGAGTTTCTGGAACTCGCTCTCGAACTTCAGCTTGGTGAAGGCGTCGATCTGCTCGGTCACGTGGACGTGGTAGGAATTGGTGATATAATTCTTGTCGGTGATGCCGTCGATCACGCCGAAGCGTTTCTGCAGGCATTTGGCGAACTTGTAGGTGGTGGACTCCAGCGGCGTGCCGTACAGGCTGAAGTCGATGTCATGCTGCTGCTTCCAGGTCTGGCAGGCGTCGTTCATGTGCTGCATGACCTGCAGGGCAAAGGGCTTGGCGGCCGGGTCGGTGTGGCTCTTGCCGGTCATATACTTGCAGCACTCGTACAGGCCCGCGTAGCCCAGGCTGATGGTGGAATAACCGCCGTACAGCAGCTTGTCGATGGGCTCGCCCTTCTTCAGGCGGGCCAGCGCGCCGTACTGCCACAGGATGGGCGCGGCGTCGCTCAGGGTGCCCTTCAGGCGGTTGTGGCGGCACATCAGGGCCTTGTGGCACAGTTCCAGCCGCTCGTCGAAGATCTTCCAGAACTTGTCGAAGTCGCCGCCGCTGGACAGCGCCACGTCCACCAGGTTGATGGTCACGACGCCCTGATTGAAGCGGCCGTAATACTTGGGCTTGCCGTCGTAGTTGCCGGCATTGGCGATGTTGTCCCAGCCGTTGCCGGAGCGGTCCGGCGTCAGGAAGCTGCGGCAGCCCATGCAGGTGTACACGTCGCCGTGGCCCTCGGTCTCGCCCTTGGAGAGCTTGAACTCCCGCATCTTCTTTTCGCTGATATAGTCGGGCACCATGCGCTTGGCGGTGCACTTGGCGGCCAGCTTGGTCAGGTAGAAGTAGGGGGTGCCCTCGCGGACGTTGTCCTCCTCCAGCACATAGATCAGCTTGGGGAACGCCGGGGTGATCCAGACGCCGGCTTCGTTCTTGACGCCCTGGTAACGCTGGCGCAGCATTTCTTCAATGATGATGGCCAGGTCGGATTTCAGGCGCTGGTTGTCGCCCGCTTCGCCCAGGTACATGAACACCGTGATGAAAGGCGCCTGCCCGTTGGTGGTCATCAGGGTGACGACCTGATACTGGATGGTCTGCACGCCGCGCTTGATCTCTTCCCGCAGGCGGGCTTCCACGATCTCGGAAAGTTTTTCCTCGCCGGGGTCGATGCCCAGTTCGCGCATTTCGGCTTCCACATCGCGGCGGATCTTCTTGCGGCTCACGTCCACAAAGGGGGCCAGATGGGTCAGGCTGATGCTCTGGCCGCCGTACTGGCTGGACGCCACCTGCGCGATGATCTGGGTGGCGATGTTGCAGGCGGTGGAGAAAGAATGCGGCTTTTCGATCAGCGTGCCGCTGATGACGGTGCCGTTCTGCAGCATATCGTCCAGGTTCACCAGGTCGCAGTTGTGCATGTGCTGGGCGTAGTAGTCGGCGTCATGAAAGTGGATGATGCCTTCCTCGTGGGCCTTGACGACCTCCGGGGGCAGCAGCATGCGCATGGTCAGGTCCTTGCTGACCTCGCCCGCCATATAGTCGCGCTGCACGCTGTTGACCGTGGGGTTCTTGTTGGAGTTCTCCTGCTTGACTTCCTCGTTGTTGCACTCGATCAAAGCCAGGATGCGGTCGTCGGTGGTGTTGTGGGTGCGCTTGAGGTTCTGCACATAGCGGTAGGTGATATACCGGCGGGCGACCTCATAGGCGCCGGTGGCCATGATGGCGTCCTCCACAATATCCTGGATCTCTTCCACGTTCATGGCGTGGCCGCGGCCCATGCAGGCGGTCTGCACCTTGTCGGCCAGGGCGATGATCTGCTGGCTGCTCAGGCGCTGGCTTTCCGCCACGACGTTGTTGGCCTTGTTGACCGCCGCGATGATCTTGGTAATGTCAAATACGGCTTCGCTGCCGTTGCGCTTGATGATCTTCATGCTCGATTCTCCTCAATGCTGCCGCAATATATAACATAACGTATAATTGAAAAAAATAGTTCGCAACGTATTGGCTCCCTTGCGAGCACATCTATCTTACCGCGCGCCCCGCAAAAAGTCAAGGGGAGAAACCACAATATGTAGTGGTGGATTGTAAAAATGAAACAAAATGTTCTGATTTCGGCGTCACATCGCGCAAAAAACGAAGTGACGAAAATGATCCCTGTTTTTTGGTAAATTTGAGAACAAGTACACAAAACGACGGTGCAACGACTGAAAAGTGACGCCCCGGCCCCGCGCGGGGCTTGCGGTGCGGCCCGGGAACTGCTATACTGGGAATACCCTTTGGGGAGAAACCGCAGGCCGCCCACAAGATACAGGGGCCCTGCGTGCAAAAGGAGTCTGTACGGCATGAATTATGCTACGATCAAATACTGTGATATTGCCAACGGCGAGGGCGTGCGCACCAGCCTGTTCGTTTCGGGCTGCCGGCGGCGCTGCCCCAACTGCTTCAACGCGGTGGCGTGGGATTTCGACTATGGGGAGCCTTTCACCAGGGAAGTGCGCAACAAGATCCTGGAAAGCCTGGCCCCGGATTACATCAACGGCCTGTCGCTGCTGGGCGGCGAACCGCTGGAGCCGGAAAACCAGCGGGCGCTGCTGCCTTTCCTGAAAAACGTGAAGGTGCTGTACCCGCACAAGACGGTCTGGTGCTACACCGGCAACAGCTATGAGCGGGACGTTCTGCAGCCCGGCCCCGGCCGCTGTGAAGTGACCGATGAACTGCTGCAATACATCGACGTGCTGGTGGATGGCGACTTTGTGCAGGCCAAGTATGATATCAGCCTGCGGTTCCGCGGGTCGAGCAACCAGCGCATCATCGACCTGAACCGGAGCCGCGCGGCCGGGCATACGGTGCTCTGGCAGGATGACCCCATCTTCGCGGACCACAAGATGTAAGCCCCGGCCGGGGCAGGCTGGCGCAGGGCGCGCCTTTTTATAAGAATGTGTGCGGGACCGCGGCAGGGCGGCATGGCGAACGGCCGTGCCGCCCTGGCTTTTCTTTGCCGGGGCGGCGCCCTGCCCAAAGCCCGGCGGAGCGGAAAGAGAGGAACGACCTATGAGGATCTTACTGATCGAGGACGATGCAGAGATCAGAACGATGGTGCAGGATTATCTGTCCGGCGATTTTACCATCTGTTCTTTCAGCGACGGGGGCAGCGCCGTGCGGCAGATTCAAAACTACGATGCGTATTCGCTGGCGCTCATAGACCTTATGCTGCCGGATATGAGCGGCATGGAGATCATCAAGACCATCCGGCAGACCAGCACGATTCCCATTATCATCATCACCGCCAAAGACAGCGATACCGATAAATCGCTGGGCCTGAATCTGGGGGCCGATGATTATGTGGTAAAGCCGTTTTCCCTGATCGAACTGGCGGCAAGGATCAAGGCGAACATCCGGCGCGCCGGGACTTATCAGGCCGTGCCGGGCGGCGCGGGCGTCAGAATTCGGGATCTGGAGATCGACCCGGCGGCCCACACCGTCAGCCGGCAGGGGCGGCAGATCGACCTGACGCGCACCGAATTTGAGATCCTGTATCTGCTGGCGTCCCATCCGGGGCAGGCGTTTTCCAAAGAGCGGCTGTATGAACAGATCTGGAAGGAACCGTATTTCGGCAATGAAAACGTGCTGAATACGCACATCAACCGGCTGCGCCTGAAACTGAAAAACGGCGAACAGGACACGACGCCCTATATCAAGACCCTGTGGGGGATCGGCTATAAGATGGAGGAATCGTAAATGTGGATCTTGTTTGCCGTGCTTTCGGCGGCGCTGCTGGCGTTGTTGGCCTGGCAGCGGGCGCAGTACCGGAAATTGCAGCGGGAGATCGACTACATCAGCGGGCGGCTGGGGGCGCTTTCCATCGCGGCCGAAAACGGCTTTGTCCTGCTGCCCACGGACCATGCCTGCATCCGCAGACTGGGGGCCGCCCTCAACACATTGTTGCAGGACTTCTATGAAAAGAAAGCGGACTTTGAGCAGGCGCAAAAGGCCATGGCGCAGGTCCTCACCAATATCTCGCACGACATCCGCACCCCGCTTACGGTGCTGAAAGGCAACAGCGAGATGCTGGCCGCCAGGGTGGAAGCCCTGCCGGTGCCGGAGGATGTTCACGGGATGGCGGCCAAAATCGACCGCAAGGCGGACGATCTGATCGCAACGATCAACGACTATTTTACGATGTCGAAGATCGCTTCCGGCGATCTGCCCCTGCAACTGAAAAAGGAGAACATCGCCGGGCTGTGCCGCGATACCATCCTGGAATATTACGACCTGCTGGAAAAAGAACAGTTTGCGGTCGATATCCAGATACCGCAGGCCCCGGTCTATGCCGATACGGACCGGGACGCCCTGCAACGCATTTTGAAAAACCTCATCGACAACGCGGTCCGCCATGGGGGCGAGGGCCGGTATATCGCCCTGCGCCTTACGGCGGACAAGGGGGCCTGTATTATCGAAGTGGAGGATCACGGGAAAGGCATGTCGCCCCAGCAGCAAAAGCAGATCTTCACAAGGAACTACACGACGGCCCCGGGAGCGTCCGGGAACGGGCTGGGGCTGGCGATCGCCAAGAAGCTGGCCGAACAGACAGGCGCGGAACTGCGGGTGCGCAGCGTGCAGAATGAGGGAACGGTTTTTGCGGTCGTTTTGAAACGTTAGAAAACCGTTAGATTTCCGGCAGGGAAAAGAAAAGTCTGTTGTATATACTGTTATCCGAAAGGAGGCAGGCAAAATGGAATATATCATGGAAACGCACGATCTGCTCAAATCCTATAAGGGCAAAACCGTCGTGAACGCCGTGAACATCCATGTAAAGAAGGGCGAGATCTATGGTTTTGTCGGGCCAAACGGCGCGGGCAAAAGTACCGTGATGAAGATGATCTTGAACCTGATCCAGCCGGATGGCGGGGAAGTCCGTCTTTTTGGCGAAAAAGTTACCGACCACAGCTATGAAAGTTTCAAAAGGGTGGGTTCTATCATTGAAAACCCGTACTTTTATGACAAAATGACGGCGCGCCAAAATTTGGAACTGCATTGTGAATACATGGGGTTCCCAAACAAAAACCGGATAGATGAAGTTTTACAGATGGTGGATTTGCAGAACGTGGAGGGGAAGCAGATCTGCCATTATTCATTGGGCATGAAGCAGCGGCTGGCGATCGCAAGGGCGATTTTGGCAAGGCCGGAATTTCTGATTCTGGACGAACCGATCAATGCGCTGGACCCCGAAGGCATCCGTGAAATGCGGAACCTGTTCCGGCGGCTGAATCAGGAAGCGGGAACGACGATTTTCATATCCAGCCACATCCTGTCCGAAGTGGACCTGATAGCGGATCGCATCGGGATCATTCAGCACGGGAAACTGCTGACGGAACTGTCCATTGAGGAGATCCATAAGCACCAAACCGAGTATATCAGTTTGCAGGTCGATGATGTGGCCCGCGCGGCGACTGTGCTGGAACGCATGGGCATTACAAACTTTACGGTACTGGATAAAGCGTTCCTCCGCATTTACGGCACGGATATTGCGGGCAAAGACCTGTCGAAAGCCCTTGTTGAAAATGGCGTGGGGCTGGAGAGTCTGGGCCGCAAACAGGATACGCTGGAGGATTATTTCTTCCAGCTTACAGAGGAGGGCAGATAACATGGCGCACCTGATCAGACTGGAATTGAAAAAGTTTGGGATCGCGCGGAATGTCATTTTCACGTTTGCTGCGATCCTTTTCAGTATCCTTTTTTATTACGGTGTCCCTGTGGGACAGCGTGACCGACCCGGAACAGACCAAAGACACGTTTGAAAGTACCTATCTTGTCATCGGCCTGCTGATGGACTTTATTTTTCTTGTGTATGCGTCGGTTTTGACGGCGCGGCTGGTCATTGGGGAATATAACCAGCGAACGATCACGATCATGTTCGCCTACCCTTTGAACCGTATGGAATTGATCGCCGGTAAGCTGATCATCATTATGGTGTACACTGCGGTTTCCATGGCGGTCGGCTATATCTGCTGCAGCGGCTATATCATCTTTGCAGATCGTTTTTTTGATATGCTGGAAGGGTCGTTCCAGCCCTCCATGCTTCAGACGTGGATACCTATGGCGGTCACCACGGTGGTCGTATGTACGGTGCTTTCGCTCTGGCCGTTCATCATTGGCATGGTCCGAAAATCGGTCCCGGCGACCATCGTCACTTCTTTGATCGTGATCGTGTTCCGGCAGGTCATCATCACCAAAAACCCGACGAATCAGGAATCCCTGTTGCAGGTCCTTTTGGTCGTTGCCGTTACTGCCGTGTTCACGGTGCTTGTTTTCAAAAAGAAGGTGCCGGAACTCTATTGATCCGATCCCGCCGGGCAGCGGCAAAAGAAAAAACGCCGCGCCCCGGCACTTTCTGTACCGGGAAAACGGCGGGCCTGCACAAAGGCCGAACGGCGGCGTGTCTTTTGCGCTCTTTGAGCGAGGGCGTTCACAGCGCGGCGATGCGGGCGGCGGTCTGTTCCGGCGTCCGGCCCAAAACACAAAAACAGAAAAACAGGCTCCCGGCCGCACCGGGAGCCTGTTTGCATTGATGGAAAAAATTACAGGTGGAAATAACGCTTGGCGTTGTAGTAGCTGATGCCTTCCACGATCTTCTTCAGCGACTTTTCGTCGTTGGGGTATTGGCCGTTCTCCACCCAGTTGCCGATCAGGTTGCACATCAGGCGGCGGAACAGTTCGTGGCGGGTGTAGCTCAGGAAGCTGCGGCTGTCGGTCAGCATGCCGATGAAGTTGCCCAGCAGGCCCAGGCGCGCCAGCGTTTTCATCTGCTGGTACATGCCGTCGTCGGTATCGCAGAACCACCAGGCGGAACCCAGTTGGATCTTGCCGGGCACCTCGTCGTCCTGGAACGCGCCCATCAGGGTGCCCAGCATATCAAAGTCGGAGGGGTTCAGGCTGTACAGGATGACCTTGGGGCATTCGCCGGTGGCGGTCAGGTCGCTCAGCAGGCTGCTGATGGTGGCGCTGCAGTCGGTCACGGCGATCATGTCAAAGCCGGTATCGGGGCCGAGCTTTTTGTACATCGGGTCGTTGACGTTGCGCAGGCAGCTGTAGTGGATCTGCATGACCACATCGTACTTTTTGTACAGGCGGCCCAGCGCCAGCAGCAGGTAGGTGGTGTAGGCGTCGCCCTCGGCCTGGGTCAGCGGTTCGCCGGCCATGGCTTTCTTGAAGGCGGCGGTAGCCTTGTCGGCGTCGGTGGCCACATAGGGCACGTAGTCCAGGCCGTGGTCGGCGGCGCGGCAGCCCATCTGCACAAAGAACTGCAGGCGTTCGTCCAGGGCTTTCACCACGCAGTTGACGCAGGCGAACTTGCGGCCCACCACGTCCTCCAGCTTGTGGATGTAGTCGGCAAAGCCGGGCTTGCGGATGTTCAGCGCCTTGTCAGGCCGGAAGGACGGGGCCACCGTGACCTGAATGGTGGGGTCCTCCTGGATCTTCTTGTGCCATTCCAGCGAGTCGATGGGGTCGTCGGTGGTGCCCACCATCGCCACGTTGCTCTGCGCCAGCAGGCCGCGGACCGTCAGGCTGGGGTCGTTCTGCAGCTTTTCGTTGCACAGGTCCCAGACCTGCTGCGCGGTCTCGCCGTTGAGCACGCCCTCATAGCCGAAGTATTTTTTCAGTTCCAGGTGGCACCAGGTGTACATGGGGTTGCCGATGGCCATTTCCAGTGCTTCGGCAAATTTCTGGAAGCGTTCGCGGTCAGGCTTGTCGCCGGTGATGTATTCCTCCGGCACGCCGTTGGAGCGCATCACGCGCCATTTGTAGTGGTCGCCGAAGTAGTAGTCCGAACCGTCGGCCAACACCTGATGGCCGCCCAGCCAGACCTGGGCGATGTTCTCAAAGCGGCGGTCCTCATAGATCTCCTGCGGGGGGATGTGGCAGTGGTAGTCCACGATGGGCAGCTTGGCCGAATAATCGTGGTACAGGTGCTGGGCGGTAGGGGTCTCCAGCAAAAAGTTTTTGTCCATAAAGGCTTTCATGTACAAACGCTCCTTTTTATATAGGTCAACGTCACGGCGGAATGGCTGCGCCCCGCGGCGCACAGCGCAAAGTTTGCGCGGTATGGGCGGGTCAAAAGCGCATACTCTGCTACTATTATACATAATCCGGCCCGGCGCAACAAGCCGTAAACGGCGGGCAAAAATAGAAAAAATAACCAAAAAATGGAGCCGTCTGTTGTACAAGATGTGGAAACGAAAAAATATGGCCCCCGGAGCGCAAGATATGTTCCTTTGTGTGGGAAACTGCCTTGACGGACCCTGACCGTAATTTTACAATGTTGAATATATGGCAACCACATGGCGCGCCGTGTGACGTGATAGAGTGAAAAAGGAGAAACGCTTATGGAAACTTTGAATTATGAAGTGCTGAAAAAATCCGGCTACGACGGGTATATCCTGAAGGACGCGCCGGAAAAGGTCCTTCAGTTCGGCGAGGGAAATTTCCTGCGCGCGTTCGTGGATTACTGGTTCGACCTGGCCAACGAGAAAGCGGGCTGGAACGGCAAGTGCGTGCTGGTGCAGCCCATCGCCCCCGGCCTTGCCAAGATGATCAACGAACAGGACGGCCTGTACACGCTCTATCTGCGCGGCAGCGAGAACGGCCGCAAGGTGGACGACAAGCGCGTGATCTCCAGCGTGTCCCGCTGCCTGAACCCCTATGAGAAGGATGACTACGAGAAGATGATGGCCGTCGCCGCCAGCGAAGATCTGGAGATCATCGTTTCCAACACCACCGAGGCGGGCATCGTCTACGACCCCGCCTGCCGGAAGGACGACTGCCCGCCGTCCAGCTTCCCCGCCAAGCTGACCCAGGTGCTTTACCACCGCTACCAGGCGGGCCGCAAGGGCATCCTGATGCTGGCCTGCGAACTGATCGACGACAACGGCAAGCAGCTTCTGCGGTGCGTCAACCAGTACATCGACCAGTGGGAACTGGGCGAAGGCTTCAAAAAGTACGTCAATGAGGAATGCACCTTCTGCGGTTCTCTGGTGGACCGCATCGTGCCCGGCCGCATCCGCGACCCGCAGGAAGTGGCCGAACTGGAAGCGAAGAACGGCTACGCCGACCCGCTGACCGACGTGGGCGAGGTGTTCGGCGTCTGGGTCATCGAGGGCGACCCCAAACTCAACGATGTGCTGCCCTTCCGCAAGGCCGGGCTGGAAGCCAACGTCTTTGTCACCCCCGACATGAGCCCCTACAAAAAGCGCAAGGTCCGCATCCTGAACGGCGCGCACACCGGCTTTGTGCTGGGCGCCTACCTGGCCGGGTTCGACATCGTGCGCGACTGCATGCATGACGATACCATCCTGCGCTACATGAACAAGATGCTGCTGGACGAGGTCGTGCCCATCCTGCCCCTGGATCAGGAGGACTGCCGCCGGTTCGCCGCCGCCGTGCAGGACCGCTTCAACAACCCCTTCGTCAACCATGAGCTGATGAGCATTTCGCTGAACTCCACCTCCAAGTGGCGCGCGCGCAATATGCCGTCCTTCCTGGAATATGTGGAGAAGAACGGCGCCCTGCCCGCCTGCCTGACCATGAGCTTTGCCGCCTACATCGCGTTCTACAGCAACGATGTGCAGGAACTCACCGATGCCGGGCTGGTCTGCAAGCGCGCCAAGGGCAACACCTACACCGTCAGCGACGACCGCTGGGTGCTGGAGTTCTACAACGAGCATAAGAACGGCGCGGTCCCCGCGCTGGTCCACGCCGTCATGACCAACGAACAGATGTGGGGCCGGGATCTGACCCAGGTGCCCGGCTTTGAGGAAGCCACCGTCAAAAACCTGACGATGATCCGCGAACAGGGCGCGCTGGCCGCCTATGCTTCCTGCCTGTAAAGGCAAACCCCATCCGGGGCCGGGGGACGCTCTCCGGCCTCTTTTTCAACCTGTGTAACCGCAAAGGAGAATACCCCCATGCCGCTTGCCATCAAGATCCATCCGCAGGACAACGTCGTTGTTGCGCTGCATCCCATCGCCAAAGGGACCGCCGTGCCGGTGGACGGCGCGGCCGTCACCGCCGTGGAGGACATCCCCCAGGGCCACAAGATGGCCATTGCCCCGATCGGGAAAGGGGAGAACGTCGTCAAGTACGGGTTCCCCATCGGCCACGCCACGGCGGACGCCGTGCCCGGCACCTGGATGCACACCCATAACGTACACACCAACCTTTCGGGCGAGATCGAGTACAGCTACCACCCCCAGGTGCGCCCGCTGGCCCCGGTGCAGCCCGAAACATTCCAGGGCTACCGCCGCAAAGACGGCCGCGCCGCCATCCGCAACGAGATCTGGATCATCCCCACGGTGGGCTGCGTCAATGACTGCGCCAAGGCCCTGGTGCGGGATAATCAGGATCTGGTGACGGGTTCCATCGACGGGCTGTACACCTTCCCCCATCCCTTCGGCTGCTCCCAGACCGGCCATGACCACGCCCAGACCCGCAAGCTGCTGGCCGCGCTGGCGCGGCACCCCAACGCGGGCGCGGTGCTGGTGCTCAGCCTGGGGTGCGAAAACCTGACCCACGACCAGTTTTTGGCCGAACTGGGCGAATACGACCCCGACCGCGTCAAGTTCCTGACCTGCCAGGACGTGGAGGACGAACTGGCCGCCGGGCGCGCGATCCTGAAAGAGCTGGTCGCCTACGCCGGGCAGTTCCGGCGCGAGCCTATCCCCGCCAGCGAGCTGGTGGTGGGCATGAAGTGCGGCGGGTCCGACGGGCTTTCCGGCATTACCGCCAACCCCACCATCGGCCGTTTCAGCGATATGCTCTGCGCCCGGGGCGGTTCCACCGTGCTGACCGAAGTGCCCGAAATGTTCGGCGCCGAGGGCTTCCTGATGGACCGCTGCCAGAACGAGGAAGTGTTCGGCAAGGCCGTTCGGATGATCAACGGCTTCAAGGAATACTTTATCAGCCATAACGAGGTAGTCTACGACAACCCCAGCCCCGGCAACAAACAGGGCGGCATCACCACGCTGGAGGACAAGTCCTGCGGCTGCGTCCAGAAAGGCGGCAGCGCGCCCATCATGGACGTGATCGGCTACGGTGACCCGGTGGTGACGAAAGGGCTGAATATGCTCTACGGCCCCGGCAACGATCTGGTCTCGGCCACGGCGCTGACGGCGGCGGGCGCCCACCTGATCCTGTTCTCCACCGGCCGCGGCACGCCTTTCGGCGCGCCCGCGCCCACGCTGAAGATCGCCACCAACACCCAACTGGCGGAAAAGAAGAAGAACTGGATCGACTTCAACGCCGGGGTGGTGGCCGACGGCGCGCGCACGCTGGACGAGGCGGGGGCCGACCTGTATGCGCTGGTGCTGGAAGTGGCCAGCGGCAAGCAGACCTGCGCCGAGCGCAAGGGCTTCCGCGAAATTTCCATCTTCAAGGACGGCGTGGTGCTGTAAAACGCGCGCCCCCTGCGATACAAAAAAGCCCCGGCGGCTGCCATGCGGCAGCCGCCGGGGTGTTGTTTTTGTGTTTACGCAGCGGAACTTACGTCAGGCGCGCAGGGGATCAGCCCGGCTGCTTGCCGATGTAAGCCAGAATGCCGCCGTCCACGTACAGGATCAGGCCGTTGACGAAGTCGGAAGCCTCGGAAGCCAGGAAGACCGCGGGGCCGCCCAGGTCGGAAGCCTCGCCCCAGCGGCCGGCCGGGGTCTTGGCAACGATGAACTGATCGAACGGATGACGGCTGCCGTCGGGCTGGATCTCGCGCAGGGGCGCGGTCTGCGGGGTGGCGATGTAGCCGGGGCCGATGCCATTGCACTGGATGTTGTAGGCGCCGTACTCGGAAGCGATGTTCTTGGTCAGCATCTTCAGGCCGCCCTTGGCAGCAGCGTAGGCGGA
>QAKI01000044.1 GCA_003343905.1 Subdoligranulum variabile | reverse complement strand
GGCTTTGCCCGGTCGGAGTTTTTGCAGGAAGGCGAGATCGTCTGCCTGAAGATCCGTACCACCAAGCTGTCCAACTGCTTCCGGAAAGGCCACCGCATCCGGGTGACCGTCACCTCCAGCGCCAAGAATTTCATTTTCCCCAACAGTAACACACGGGAAGGTTTTGCTTCCGCCCGGACCGTGGTGGCCCATAACCGGGTATACCACGGTGGGCTGCACGCCTCCCGCCTGACGGTGCGGGTGGAGCCCTGAGCCCTCCCTGTCAGCAGAAGCGAAATATCCCCCAAGCGACCTGTTCCGGAGGGCTACATAAAATCCTGAATCCGTACCCATCCCGACCGAGCCTTGGGTGTTGTTCCTGATGCAATTCTGATACCACGCCGCCGCCCTCCCGGCAGGGACCGGGCGCGGCGGTTTTGTATAACGAAAACCACTCGCTGGGCGAGTGGTTCCAAAGAAGACTATAGTCGATATTGCAGAAAGAAAAACTCCCTTTGCCAAAATAAAGGTGCAGTCTGCAACTGCACAAGTATAGCCCCGCGCAAGCGGGGCTATTTGATATTTATATCCCGGAAGCGAACAGGTTACATTCTGCCCCACACCTACCAAGCCCTGGCCTGAAAAGGCCGGAACTTTTCTTATTGTAGGCGTCAGAGATATAAGCTCTTATTTCAGCTGGAAAACCGGCTGTTCCAGGCCTTGACGATTGCTGCAAAGTACTTACGATGGAAATGAAAAAAGGAAAATGCCGTCGTGCATCCGGAAAGACGATGTCAAGTGTTACAGCAAGAAAAAGTGCCGTTTTAAAGTACACCAATAATAACAAAGGGGAGAAAAGCCGTCAAATGATAACAAGCAGGGACTTGTTAAATCAGTATGTGATGACTTTTCTCAAAATATCTTTTTTGTTAAGACACGCCACCAAGCCGGTCGACTGAATGGTCGACCGGCTTTTTCGTTGTGTTCTTCGGGTTATGAGACCGGCGAGCGTGCTCGTTGGGCAGAAAATCCGACCGCCGCCCGCGGCGGAAACAGGGAGGATTTTCTGGCGCAGCGGTCGGCAAGGGCGAGCGGCCTGCGGACCGCGAAGCCCGCGCCGGGCACCGCAAGAGGCCCGCAGGGATAACCCAGAGGAGAGCAGGTTCAAGTCCTGTCCCCGCAACCAAAATCGGTTGACAGATTCCGAATGAAGCCTGTCAACTTTTCATATTGCCAAATGCAGTAAAGCTGTGGGATTCCCTGCGGCTTTTAATTTTAGGGTAAATCGGCGAATAATGCGGCGAGCGGAACGCCAAGGGCATCCGAAATTTTCCGGCACAAATCAAGTGTAACACTATGTTCCCCGTGTTCAATGCGTCCATAATAAGCTCGGCTTATGTCACATAGTGCAGCAAATTCCTCCTGCGTTAATCCCCTGGCCTCCCGTGTTTTACGGAGTATATTTCCAAATTGAATGTTGATGTTTTCCCAGTCCACCCTGTCCACCACCAAAAACGTCATATATGGCGTTGATTTTTCTGCTGCCAATATTATACCATATAAGCGATGACGGCGGAGGCTGTGCATCAAATATTATGAGTGCCCCGCGAGGCACAGAAAGGAACCGTTTATGGCCGACAATGATATGGTAAATTATCCCGTTATACTTACTTTCCGCGCACAGTCTTTCCGACGTATCCCGAATCCTTATGCAAAATTGGAAAATGGAGACGGGGGAGCCACTATGTACATCGCAATTTGCGATGTAAAAGAACTTCCTGACAACATCCCCATGGGGACAAATCCTCGAGAACAAAATCTCAATACCAATGTGGCAAAAAAAATCAAGGCCTCTTTGCTGGATACTTCCGCTCTTGATTTTTATTTGCTGAACCGAGGGATTCTTCTTTCTGCCAGGGCAGTCAACTTCAACAACTATTCTAATGAACTGACGATCGTTTTTTCTGATCCGGACGTACACGGCGATGTTGACGGTGGCCATACATACCGCACTATACTGGAACAGAGAGAATCTTTGGACCCGGGTCAGCAATTTGTAAAAATTGAAATTTTGACCGGCGTAGAAGATATTTTCCAAAGGCTGGCTGCTGCTCGAAATACCTCTGTTCAGGTTCAGGATAAATCCATTGCTGAGCTTGAAGATCGATTTGATATAATCAAAAACACATTGAAAGATCAACCCTATATGGGTCGGGTTTTTTTTAAGGAGAATGATTCTGGAGAAATTGACGTCGCTGATCTTTTGTCTATCTTGATGATGTTTAACATTAAACGATTCCCTGATCGCGAAACATTCCCTACGATTTCGTATAGCGGAAAAAAACGGTGTATCGATCTATATATTCAGGATCATAAAGAGTTTGGCGAATCGGAGCAGAACCCTTATGTCAAGATGAAGAATATCATGCCTGACATTTTTAGACTCTATGATACAGTCGAACAAAATATGAGCGGTTACTACCGTGTCAAGAATCCCGGAGGCCGATATGGTGCAATAAAAGGCGTTGTGGTCCCCAAAGCAGGAGTGGAGTTGAAGTCCAAATTTATGCGTAAACCGATGGAAGCGCAATCCCCCAATGGTTTTGTTTATCCGATCCTGGGGGCTTTCCGTGCTCTTGTCATCGAAAAAGACGGACTGTATGCTTGGAAGAAGGACCCGTTTGCTATTCTCGAGAAGGTTGGTCCTGAATTGGTTGAATCCACCGTTTCCATGAGCCGTTCGCTTGGCAATAACCCGCAATCTACTGGGAAAGACGCAAATCTCTGGAAAACCCTATATATGACAGTCGCGATGGTAGCTATGGACTAAATAAAAGCAGGCATCTGCTCCAAGGTCTTTTGGGGGGGGGGCTTGTCGCAAACGAGCGTTGAAACAACTTACGTTGCTCGTTTCTTTGTATATAAACAGATAAAACAGAGCCACGGGGAACGATTTCCCCGTGGCTCTGTTTTTATATGGCAGAGAAAAACGGAAGAGACTTTTTGAAGAAGCGGTAGGGGCCAATGAAGGGCGTCTTTTGCGGCCGGGACAAACAAGAACAGGCGAGCAGTCAAACCAGCGACAAAATCCAATGCAAGGCCATTCCCAGCAGCAACAAGCCCAGATCTGTCATCCCATAACCGCAAAGGAGGCCCGTGATCAGGCGTCTTATGTTTGTCGATCTGCGAATTTTTAGAAATTGAATGGTCCAGTCCAGCAGCATCACCAGACAGAAAAGGATATCCAAACGCCAGAAACTGCCGATAACGAGATGCCCGATCAGGGCCAGTAATTCGCCTATATATACGCCGGTACAGCGCGCACAGACCGGGAACTGGCGTCCATGCCAAAAGAAGCTGCGCTCAGGAAGCTGGTGACAGCCCAGTTTCCGGCCCAGATTCCACCACCATAACCAGGTCATTGCTTACTGCCGGAAGATGCTTCGTTTCGCAGACCCTGGCAGGCCTCCCGGTACTTTTTCAGCTCCTCTTTGTGAGATACTGCCTGCTCCTTTTCCTGCTTTAGTGCCCGCAGTGCTTCGCTGGCATATTGGTTGAACAGTTCGTCATCCCGCAGGCCGAACCAGATGATCACAGCCAGACCAATGACGCCCACGAACAGGCCGAGGGCCCAGCCGCCGGCGCTCAACCCGAGCAGGAACCACAGCGCGCCGACCAGCAGGATGACCCCGCCCGCTATCATGCCGTAGAGGGCCGCCTGCCAGGCACCGATCGCTTTGCGTTCCTCCGTACAGCGGGCAGAGAATTCTTTCCCTTTTTCCTCCTCCTGCTTGACGGCATCGGCATACAGGGCGTCCAACTGGTCTGCCGGGTAGGGGCAGCTTTCCATCATGGCGCGCCACGTTGCCAGCTGCGCCTCCCGCTCCTGCTGCTTTTTGGCAAGATCCTGTTCCTGTTGCAGCTTTTGCCGGACGGCGCGCTGGGCTTCCCCGGTGGTGAATTTGGTGCCGCAATCGCAGCAGATCCAGCCCTCTTTGGTTTCGGTGGACCCGGCGCCGCAAAGCCCGCAGAGCAGGCCGAGCGGCCCCAGGCATACATAGCCGCAGCAGGCATCGCCCACCGAAACGCCCTGCGTTTTCACGGTGGTGGTGTACTGGAGCCGTGTGGAACCGCAGTGCGGGCATTTTATGCCGCCCTCCTCCGCGGGACGGGGCGCGGGTACGGTTGGTGTTTCCGCCACGGGCTGCCCGGCAGTTTCGTTTTGCGGGCGCCCGCAATGGTGGCAGAAGGCGCTGCCCTCCGCCAATTCCTGGCCGCAATATTTACAGTGCATACATCGTTTCTCCTTTTAGCGCGCGGTGCGCAGATATCGACCACGGACATTCCCGGAGTCGTCGTAGATTTCAAAATACAAATCCTCTCCTTCGGTGACAAAACCGAAGTTGGAAAATCCACCTTCTGGTGGCACGATAAAATACGCACTCCAGATATCGTCGCTGTAACCCACAAGCTGATTATACGGAGCCTTGCCGATTCGGAAAGCGTCGATGATAAAGTTTTGATTCGGGCCATAGAAATTGCTGAGACCGGAGGGATTGAGTTCATTGATGGTGTTATCTTCTACCAAAGTATAAGAACCCCAGCAGGCGGTAGGCAGCGGCGTGGCAGCCATATCATAGGTGGGACGGACATAGGTTTGTACCAGATTTCCTTCCGCGTCTTGCTTGGTCAGCGTTGTTTGATCTGGGGAGAGTGTAAAGATAGAATCTATAGAGCCGTTCCGGGAATCGGTACGATATATAGTGATGCTACCATCTGCATTGGTAACGACATTATCTCGTTCAAAGGTCATGGTGTTCTCAAAAATAAAAGTATCGCTTCCATCTGAATAAGCCCAGGCACCTTTCCAGGGCTCTTGCTCTGTGACAAGGCAGCAATCTTCCACAGACCGCACATCGGCAATAGATTCCTGTACGGTGCTGGCAACGGGGCTTTGTGCCGTGGGAGCTTCCGTAGGCATGGGATTTTTTGTGAGAAACGATTCTTCGGGCGGTGCTTCTTCTGCTGGTTCGCTGGTGGCGACAGATTCAGTCGGGCTGGTGCTGGAAGGACCGACGGGGGCAAGAAGAAAACCTATGAATAGGGAAGCAACGGCCAAAAACAACAGGACGATTCCGCCAATGATCGGAGGGAGAATACTGTTGGGAATACGGTCAGCATCGCCCCCGACCTGCTTGTAGAGTTCTTTCGGATAGTAGCGGCTCAACCAGGCACTGACAACAACGATCCAGATGGCAATGACCAGAAGAAAGACCGCGCTGATCCCGGACAAAATATCGTTCGGCGCTGTGGACGAATACGCCAGCAGCCCCAGGTCCAAACAGAATGCCAGACAGCAGGGCAGATAGGTGCGGTTGAACAGGCGGTAACTTTTGTGATACAGCAACTGGAAGAAGCCGTAAAAATAGGTCAAATAGCTGGACCGGGGTTTCTGCCCGGCGGCAATCGCGTCGAACTGTGCGGCAATGCCCCAGCGTTTTTTGGCGTTGGCCGGGCGCGGGGGTTCGGGCTGGGCCGCCGCAGGTGTGGCTGTGGGGGTTGCTGCGGGCGGGTTTGAAGGCGTTGCGGGCGGGGTGGAAGGCGTAGCTGCCGCGGGTCGATCCTGGACGGGTTCGGCGGCAGGTTCGCGCGGGGCGGCTGTGGCCGGTACGGGCTTGCCGCAATGCGGGCAGAACTTAGCCGAATCACTTAGCTGTGCGCCGCAATTAGGACAATATTTCATCGGGAATTCCTCCTCTTGTCAGGTTTACAAATTATACAAGGCTTGACTATATAGGCGGTTGATGGGATTAAGCAAAAGTGTTTTGCACTGAAAACGCAGGGAACAAAGCGCCTTGAAGCAGAACGCGGCAACGCCCCGCGTCAGGCGGCCGAACGGCAAAGATGGCCGCACCCTGCCTGCACACAAGTATGCGCCGGTCTGCCGGACGGGTAAGGCGCGGCTTTGTGCGGCGAAAACAGGGTGTGTCTTTGCACGAAAGAATAGCCGGAAAGTGCCAACTGATTTTTTTGTAAAAATAAAGTTTACTGTTTCGAGAAAAGGGAAACTTAACTTCTTTCTGGAAAACTCTGGCTGATTGGAGAAATAGAGACGTATAAGGCGCACAGGTGCAGTTCACATACCGAGCAGGTAATTGGTAAGGCTGTCCACCAACGCCTGGCCGACGTTATCATAGATAATGGCGATAGCATAATTGATGTCCGCAGCCTCCATACTCCCGTTGCCGTTGACTTCGCCATACATCGGATCGTAATAGACCTGGTCGTCGTTGATTTCGGTGACGCTGATCAACAGGGAAACCGTTGCGTCTTCGTTGGCGTTGTAACCTGATACCGTGACGGTCCAGAAACCATCATCTTCATCATAACAGGTCCATTCCACATTGGTGAGGTTGGTCTCGACCGCCTCGCCCAAAGTAACGCCGCTGTCATCCAGTGTAAAGGTTTTTGCGGTCTCCAAGATCTGATTTTTGGAAGTTCCTGAACACTGTACAAAAATCACAACGATGATGACCAGGAGCAAGACACAGCAAAAAATGTACCAGAGCGGATTTTTCTTGAAAACTGCAACACCCGCTTTGCGGCTTTCTTTCGATGACTTCCAGGGGTCTTGTTTCCATGCGCCCGGAGAGGCGGAGCCTTCCCCGGCGGTCCCGCTCTGTGCGTCAGAAGCGGTGGTTTCCACATTTGGGGAAGGGCTTTCTGCGGCAGGGGTGGCCGTTTCCGCCGCAGGGGCAGCGGTCTGGGGTGTGGGGGGCGTCTCGTCTACGGGCGTGCCGCAGCTTTGGCAAAATTTTGCGTTTTCTTCCAGCAAGGCGCCGCAATTCTGACAGTATTTCATAAAACTCCTCCATCCTTTTTATAACGTCCTTACTATACCGCCCGCCCATGGACAGGCGTCTGTTCATGAGCAGGGGAAAAAGCTTTTTTAGGAAAAAATATCACAGGGGACCATGGATCGGGGGCATCCGGCGGTATAAGTTCGGTGCGAAACTGCCAGATTCATAAAAATAGACAGGAAATACATCGGATGCTGATCTTTAACACAATCATAGCGGGAAAATGTGCTAAAGTCAAGAAAATTGCTGATTTTTAACACAAACTTGCGCGTGTAGGGACGGTCTGGCGTGGTATGAAGATCTATGACTATAACGGAAAAAAGAATATTTCCGGCGACCGCATCCGCGAAGCGCGACAGAAAAAGCGGCTGTCCCAAACGGATCTGGCGGCCAAAATGCAGGTGGAAGGCGTTATCATAGAACGCGACAGCATCAGCCGCATTGAGATCGGCACCCGCTTTGTACCGGATTATGAACTGCCGGTTTTTGCTCAAGTGCTGGGGGTGTCGGTACACTGGCTATTGGGTATATCAGAATGAAAATGAATATACGCTTAACAAAAAAAACGAGCTTTCTCCAGTGAGCGCAGGAGAAAGCTCGGTTCTATTTATATACGGGCGATGACATATAGATAAGGTGTCGAAGACGGGCAGAAAATTACACGGACAGCGGTCAAAATTCCGGCATCTATCCAAGATGATACCGAAATATAGCATAAGAGCCAGTACATTTATGTGCCAATTGAATAGAGAATGATGTGAAAATACAGTTTCACACTTGATTGCATTTTGCATGCGAGTTTGTCGTTTTGTGGAGAAGAAATTGATGACGCAGCATAATTGTGGTACACTATAAAAATAAGAGGTGGGCCTTATGCCGGAAAGCGGCTTTGCGGGACGCCAATGCGACTTTCTGTTTGCACCATGCCATATCAGGTTCGGCATGAATTGCTGAAAATGTTTATCGAGACCAGAGGGTTTTTATAAAACAGATAATTCTGTGAAGATATAAACTAATTGCTGATTTGAGATGGATCCGTGCAGCGGCCCGTTGCCATGGTAACTTGAAAAAACGATTATTTGAATTGGTTTTGATATACTAAAATTGCCATGAAAAAACAAGCGGGATAAGATGGAGCAAAGTGAAAAGTAACTCTGCCGCCATAGCCCAGAAGGCGTAGGTGCAAGCTGTACGATACTATATACAGGACGGTGAAAAGAAAGAATATGAACATTACTTTTTTGGTTGGAAATGGGTTTGATATCTCCGCGGGGATCGATACTTCATATGGTGGATTTTATAAATGGTATTGCTCGCCAAGTAAAGATGGAAATGAAGAAAAGCTGAAGTGGGTCAAGGAATTTAAAAGAGCTATTCAAGAAGATATGGAAAGGCCTGCGGCAGAGAGAACGTGGTCTGATTTTGAATCAGGTCTAGGCGAGTATATCGGAAAGTTTGATACGGAGACGGCATATCAGTTCATAGAGTGCTACGAAGACGCGGTGGCCAGTTTACAGCAGTATATTGAATTGCAGATGAAAGAGAAAGTGCAAAGCGTGTCGGAGGGACAAAAGGCCGCCTTTTCGAAGGGATTACTGACGTTTACGGATGAATTGCCGGACACTTCAAAGGAGAACATGAAAAGCATGCTCCCGCCAAAAATCAAGGAAGACGTTTGGTTTGGCTTTGTGTCTTTTAATTATACTTCGGTTTTGGATAAATTTGTACAAGAGGCCTCAGAAATACCGTTGGCTCGGTGGACAAGTGGTGCAACATATTATGCCAGGGTACATCTTCCTGTGTTACATGTTCATGGAAGCGTGGATAATATGCCACTGATGGGAGTAAATGATTTAACGCAAATACATAATTCAATTTTACGGGACAATGCGGAAGTGCAGCAGTGCATGGTGAAACCTATAGCGTCTGCCGCTGTAGGAACTTTGGTTCAGCAACGTGCCAAAGAGTGGATACGGGAGAGTAAAATTATTTGCCTGTGGGGGCTTTCCCTTGGAGAGACGGACGCGCATTGGTGGGAAGAAATCATGGAATGGCTGGTCCGAGATAAATCGCATCAATTGATCGTGTTTTGGCATACCGGAGAAACGATGACCAGGAGGCTACACACCAAGTTTCTTAAGGCACATGAAAAAATCTATGGAAAACTTTTTCGATATTCTTCCTATGCGAATGAAGATATAGAAGAGGCGAAAAAGCAAATCCATATTGTATTTGATACCCAAAAAGTACTCAGGGTTTCTCTGCCCGATAAAGAAAAGGAACTTATGGGCGTTAATCCGTAGGTGGCCTGGCAACTAACAGCAGAGAAAGATAACGGTCTGTTATCTTGTTGTTATATGGGATATAGGGCGCAAGGGAAAATTTTGGTCTTTCACCAGAAAATACCTAGGGAGGAGCCGGGAGTCAGAATCTATTCATGATATCCCAAAATGAAAAATTACAGGGGTGTAAAAACGAGTGCAGGAAACACAAAACTGGAATACCTATGGTTGGGTGGGTAGGAAACTGCATATGTGCAGAAAAAAATTGTAGCGGTGCTACATGAAAAATACATAAAAACAGGAGTGCGCGTTGAAACGTACTCCTGTTTTTTATTAATAAAGTAGTCTTTCAAGAAGACCAAAAAGTTAGATCACTTTTTCATCGTTATCATTGGCATCCGGTAGAGGAAACAGATGATTCGAAACATACGAAAGAGTTTTCTTGCCATCAATGGAACGATAATGTTTAGGCGTGAACCCTGTCAACCGCCGAAAATGGCTGCAAAAAGCAGAAGGATCGGCAAACCCGGAAGCATAAGCGATTTCTGTGGTGTTCAAATTGGAATGGGCCAGCAAATCCATTGCACATTGTAACCGCTGGCGGATTAAGTATTGCTTGGGGGAAATATGAAATTCCTCCATAAACAAACGGTATAGATAAGAACGGTCAACTTGAGCGTATTGTGCAATGTCTTGTACTTTAATATCGTGGCGGTAGTTGTTTCGTATGAAGTTGAGTGCGTGCTGTAGACACAAGTTGGAACTTGTGTGATGAGAAGCGCCATTGGTACGGCAGAGGTGGCCAAAAATGTGGAATAAGTCCCCCATCAGAAAATATTCATTTTCCTCTTTTCTCTTTAATCGATTGATCACGCTGGAAAAAGTGTCAAGTAATTGTTTGTCCTGGACATAGTTTGCGTAAGGCAAGTCGCCTAAAAGACCACAGTCTTGTAAAATAAGAGGAACGTCTTGTCCGTCAAAACCAAACCAAAGGTATTCCCAGGGGTCTTGCTGATCAGCTAAATAATAGGTGCTTTCTCCCGGCTGGATAATAAAAGCCTGATTGGAACCTAGGTGGTAAATTTGACTGTTGATGTGAAATTCACCATGACCGGATAAAATGAAGTGTAAAAGATAGTGACCGCGCACGGCTGGGCCGAATTTATGACCGGGAAGGCATTTCTCCTGCCCGGCATAGTATAAGACCAACGAAGCGTTGGGGCCAGATTCAGCGGCTCGAAAAAATTCAACAAAATTCCTTTTCATATTGGTAATTCGTGACTGATTGCCTGATACAACAAAACGCATATAAGATGCAACATAAACGCTTGCTTCGGAGATAAAAGTATATTACTATAAAAAGCATAAGAAGTCAACGAAAACGTGGAAAATATTGGCCAATATATACAAAAATGCTTTCGGAGACAAAAAAAGAAATCGGGGAAATCTTCTGGCAAACAATATTTTGGGGATATCATTGCAAAAGGACGAAATGGTGAAAATGTTGTTGGCTTGATACAAAAAGGAGGTAACTATGAAAAAGAAAGTATTAGCGTTCCTGATGGCATCCGTAATGTCACTTGGTTTAGTCGCCTGCTCGAACGAGGAGGGGGCTGCTGGCCAAAGTAGCATAGCTGCTGGCGATGTTTCAGAGGTTGCGCAGGAAGAGACGCGCCCGACAGTTCGTGTTTATATCAAGTGGGCAGAGTCTCAGCTTCCCAATTGGCCGGCTTTAATTGATGAATACAACGCAAACGATTCAAATCCGGTCATTATCGAGGCGCAATACTTTGGGTCCGAGGGATACGACGATAAAGTAAAAGCAGAATTGTCTGGGGACAATCCGCCGGAAATTGTTCAACTTATGAAAACAACTTTCAACGATTACGCAGAAAATGGAAGCCTGATGGAACTCTCCGGGTTAATCGAGGAAAATGGTTGGAATTACAATCCGGGAGCACTGGCTTGGGCAGGCCCGCTGAATAACCCGGAGGGGAAGGTGTATGGTATTCCGGACTTTGCCAATACAAGTTGCATTTTTTATAACAAGGCAATTTTTGAAGAACTTGGGTTGGCTGTCCCGACAGATATAGAGAGTTTGAAGGAAGTTACCAAGACGCTAAATGAAAATGGGTATAAAGCGATTGTAACGGGGGCTACGAACTGGTGCGCAACAGATTTACTGGCGAAAGTTTCGGCTCAGATGGTTGGTTCTGACTTGTTGATCCGAGCTTACAATGGGGAGGCACAGTACAATGACCCCAAAATGGTGGAAGCGCTTTCTGTTATCAATGATTTAGTGCAGTGTAATGCAATCGATCCGTCTTCTGCAGACTATACAGATGATGATGCGGTGGCGGAGTTTGTTTCTGGCAATGCCGCAATGTACAGTGCGCACACAGGTATGGCGACTTCTATAGATTCTATTGCGGAAGGAATGGACTTTTCCTATGACATTATTGAAAAGTTTGATTTTGTTAACGAACCATTGAGCCCGGTGGCGGTTACTTGGGGAAGTATGTGGTGCATTCCAAGTAATGTAAAAAATAAAGAAGCAGCAGAAGAGGCGCTTAGTTTTCTGTGGGGGGAACAAGTAACCCGCAATGATGTGGAAGAACTGGGCAAGGTGGTCAACGTGGAGGAATGGAATAGTGGCTTGACGCACCCCGCCGCAGTTACATCGGTCAAGCAACTTGCCGAGTCGGGAACAGCAGATTCTTTTTATCTGGTGGATATGGTCTCGGCAAAAGTACTTGACAACATGAACAAAGGAATCCAGGAAATGATCCAGGGCAAGGCGACGCCCCAGCAAGTACTGGATAATGTACAAGCAATATGGGAAGAAGAACTTGCACAAAAATAAAATGAGGAGGCAAAACGACTAAATTTTTTTGCAATGAATAAAAAGCCGGCCAGGCTTACACAAGCGTACCTGGCCGGTTATTTTCAACAAAAGGGGGGCGATTGTATGAAGCGTTCGCTGATGAAACGCAGAAAACCAATGCGCTGGCTTATATTTTTCCTGACACCGGCGTTGATTATATATACAGTATTTTGGATGTTTCCAATCGTTCTTACAGGAGTTATAAGTTTAACCGATTGGAAGGGGACCACGGCTTTTTCACAGGCGAATTTTGTTGGACTGAAAAATTACGTGACACTGTTTCAAGACTCTATTTTGAAAATCGCGTTATGGAACAATCTGGTATATGGTTTAGTAATGATATTGGTGGTGCCGGTTGTTTCGTTTGTCATAGCCTATATTATTGAAAATTTTGTCCGGCGAAAAGCATTTTTTAGGACAGTTGCTTATTTGCCGGCAATTTTACCTACGATCGTAGTAGTTCTGTTATGGAAGTGGATTTATAATCCGCAGTACGGGTTATTGAACCAATTGTTTGAATTGGTTGGATTGGACGGCCTTACAACTGGATGGTTGACAAACAGCAGTACGGCGTTAGGGGCGGTTACATTTGTTTCAATTTGGAAAACCGTTCCGGTTTATTTTGTGCTTTTTCTGGCAGGTCTTCAATCGGTACCGCAAGATTTGATCGAAGCAGCTATTTTGGACGGGGCCAATCGATGGCAAACAATTCGTCATGTGACTTTGCCAAGTATTCGCAGTGTGACAACGATTGTCTATACGCTGGTGTTTATTGATATATTCCGTGTGTTTGAGTTGGTTTATGCCATGACGAATGGCGGATCGGGGTATTATAACACGGAAATGATCTTGACTTATGCGTATAAGACAACATTTACCAATTCCAATGCCAGTTATGGAATGGCAATCTCCATGGTTTTGATTTTTGTTGTGCTAGCTTCGACGGTGGTACAGCTTAAACTGGGAAAAAATAAAGAGTAGGGGGGATAAGATGAAAGCAAAAGGCAAAGGCACGCGTGTTTTAGTAACGATATTTTCAGTGCTTCTGCTTCTGTTAACATTAGTGCCACTATTTTGGGTGGTGCTTTCTTCACTGAAAACGCAGGGCGAAATGCTGATATCCCCATGGTCCCTTCCCAAGAGTTGGAAATTTTCTAATTATGCAGAAGCGTGGGAACGGGGAAACTTCCCGCAACTTATAAAAAACAGCGTCGTAATTACGGCTTTTTCACTGCTTTTTATGTTGCTATTTTCAACGATGGCTGCTTATGGGATAACAAGGTATAATTCTAAGACAAGTCGCGCAGCGATGATTTATCTTTTGGCAGGGCAGACGATCTCTGCAGCTATGATCGTGTTTCCCATTGTTATGATTCTTCGTAATATGGGAATGAACGATTCGCATACGGGATTGATCCTGACATATGTGGCAGGAGGCCTGCCTTTTGCAACGTTTGTTATGCAAGGCTTTATGAGGGGAATCCCTACTGATATTTATGAAGCAGGTGAACTGGATGGGGCTGGAGAATGGAATCTTTTCTCAAAAATTGCGATTCCATTGGCAAAACCAGCATTGGCAACCGTACTGCTTTACCAGTTTATGTGGGTTTGGAATGAATTCCCACTGGCCTTTACATTAATTAGCACAACAACGAAACGGACGGTAATTGTGGGCTTGTATACGGTAGTGAATGGACAGCTGCAAACAAATTATGTGCTTGCGTTTGCGGGAACGATGATTGTCAGTATACCGATTATTTTTTTGTATTTGATTTTCCAGAAATATCTAATTCAGGGGCTGGTTTCCGGAGCAGTTAAGGGATAAAAGCAAATGGATGGTTGTCAGCAAAGAAGGTGGCATGTATGAATAAAAATGAACTTGGTCTTGCCTGTTGGGGAATGCGTGAATTGACATTAGAAAAACAGATACAGTTATGTAAAAGGTTGCAAGTCCGCTTGATGGAAATAGATATTGCAAATGCGCCAAGAGGATTGCCACTAAATTGCGGCGAACAGCAAATAGAAGCAACAAAACGATTGTTTGCTGAAAGCGAAATGCCGCTTTATTTTGCGGCAACGGGAAATGATTTTACGTTACCGGAAGAAATGGAGGTACAGAAGCAGATAGAAAAGGTAAAGAAGGTCACAGATTTGTGTGGCCGGTTAGGTATTCGATACTTACGCTTTTTTGCCGGATTTTCTCCGGTGGAACAGATAACGAGCGCGCGATTTGAAGTTCTGATGCGGTCAATAGAGTCAGTGTGCCAGTACGCTCAAAAAAGGCATGTACAGATGGTGATGGAACTGCATGGCGGAGTTTGTGCACAGGGGGCGGGGGTAAAACACTTTCATTCTGTCAGCACGCAATGGGATACAGTAAAGGAAATTTTGAAAGGCGCGCCTCAAAGTATGCTGTTTTTGCTCGACCCTGCAAATCTTTGTGCGGTAGGGGAAGATCCCTGTCGCTATTATCAACTTTTGGCGGGAAGAATTGCCTATTTGCATGCAAAAGAATTTCAGAAAATAAGTGGCGGGGGATTACGTCCGGCTGCTTGCGGAGTGGGGGCTTTTGATTGGGCGCATTTTTTCTGTGAGATCCAGGGATTTGAGGGACCGGTTCTGATCGAATACGAAGAACCACAAGATGTGGAACAGGGGATGGAACGCAGCCTGAATTTTATGAAAGACCTGATCGAAAAGTAACAAAGTAACAGAGAAAGGAAGATATTATATGGGTAACATTTATGATTACAAAACGACTCGTGCGGTGGTTATTGAACGTCCGCGGGAAGTGCGCTTGCGTACGATTCAGCTGACCGAACCTGGCCCGGACGCTTATGTTGCTCAGACCCTGTTCAGTTCTATTTCCAGTGGGACGGATATGAAAACATGGCGGGGGGAACAGCATCCGGAACAGTGCTGGTATCCGTTGGTGCCTGGTTACGAGAATGCGGGCGTTATTGTGGCAGCAGGACCGAAAAGTGACCCTCGCCTAAAAGTAGGCGATCGGGTCATGATTAATGAGTGCCGGTTGTATGGAGATGTTTGTGCAGCATGGGGTGGTGGTTCTGAGTTTACAATTAAAGATTCAAAAACGACCAATAATACGTTTGATTATATGGTTAAAATTCCCGATAATGTTTCCTATGAAGAAGCCGTGTTGGCATATCTCCCTTGCGTTGCGTTGAAAGGCGTGCGTAGACTGACATTACGTCCGAAAATGACGGTTGTGGTTTCCGGCGCCGGAATGGTGGGGATCAGCGCTATACAGATTTTGCGAATTCTTTGTCCGGAAATGACAATTATTTGTATTGAACCTAATGCTTTTCGGCAAGAGATTGCGGCACATTATGCAGATTATGTGGTTTCACCGGACGAAGCAGAAGCACTAATTGGTAAGGTTACAGGCGGTAAAAAAGCAGATCGCTTGATCGAGTGTTCGGGCAATCCTGCTGTTGTTGGAACATTGCATCGATATATTAAGGATGGCGGGTGGGGAGCAGATGACGAACCGGCTCATATCCACCTTCAAGGGGATTATCCGGAGCAAATCATCATGGATTACTATCACCGGTGGTTCGTTAAAAATTGTACGATTACGATGAGCTGTTCGTTGGCTGCTGGATGCAAGGAGCAGATCCTGGAATGGATCAGTACGGGGCGGCTTGATTTAAAAAAACTTCCTATCGAAATATGGCCGGTAAGCAAATGCGCAGAAGCGTTCGCTTATAAACAAGAAAAAGGAGAAGATGTTTTTAAAATTCTGTTTGACTGGAGTAAATGAGTATGAACAATACACCTAAAGTGGTTTTTATGCCGCATGCGAACTTGCAATACTCACAATTGCGCCCGGAAAAAAGAGAGTGGGTCATTCATAATTGCTATGAAAAGCTCTTTGATCTGATTCGTCAACGCGGCTGGCATATGGCGTTTGAAGCAAGTGGGAAGACATTGGACTGGATCTATGAACAAGCACCCGAAGTTATGGGAAAACTTCGGAAGTTGGTGCAAGAGGGACAGATTGAGCCGGTTGCGTCACCATACATACATTTTATGATGGCAAATGTTCCACGGGAGCTATGCCTGCGCTCCTTAAAAAGAGGGATTCAAGCGTGGGTACGTTGCACAGGAAAGGCGCCGCGCATAGGATGGAACCCCGAATGTGGGTGGACTTCTTATATTTTGGATGTATACAAGGAAGCGGGTTTGGAAGCAATTATTTTGGATGCGGATTCTTTTTTCCTTTCCTTTGATGAAATCCGGCAGGCAACGGGGTTACATTATGATGTGCAAGGCCATAGTAACAAAACGAAGCTTGCTCGAATTGAAAGCTATATTGAGGATAAACCAGAGTTTTTGAAGTATCTCACAAAAGCATCCCAAGCGCCTAATGGGCTAAAAGTGATTATGCGCACAGACTGCATTGCCAATCTTTTGTTGTGGTATCTCATGGGCGCGACAGAGGGCGCGCGGAGCCAGCCGGTGAGTGGAGAAGAAATAGAAACAGCATTTTCGCTTTGGAAAAATCGTATCGCTGCAACAGGAAACTTTGTTATGGCTTATGCGGAAGACGCAGAATACATTGGTAGTTCCGCTTATTTTTATGTTAAGCAGTTTAATGAAGCACGCTTTTTTGAACCAGAACCGGATAGTATTCGGCGTTTTGAAGAAATTGTTGAAAAAGCAGAGCAAGTTGGGCTGCGCCTGGCACTTCCCTCCGATGTATTGCAAGAAACGGTCGATGAAGACATTAATCGATTTGTAGAGTGTGTAGAAAATGGTGTGGCATGGCATGGCGGTACGGCAAAAGCCTGGGCAAATACGGAGCAATCTCTCGTGTTGGATCCGGTCTGCCGCTCAATTTTAGAGGGGATACAAACCGTAGAAAAGCATATCGGAAACAATCAGGAGGCGCAGGCGTCTTTGGAACGGGCATTCGATGCGCTGGAAAGCGCGTGGGTATCAGATGCAAGATGGCCGCCAGAGCCGACTTCACCTGGACGGTTTAATGTGCGGGAGGCGATCCAAGATCTGTACACGGCTAATGCGGCAATAGAGGAAGCTATGCAGCAGGCAGGCATAGCGGCGCAACGCAGTCTTTACTCGCCTTCGCTAATGCATACACAAATCCGGGCTACGGAAAAGAAACTGATGGAAATGAAATATTTTGAGGAGGGATGTTAAAAATATGGTGAATCCAGTGCGCCGGTTGGAATTGGTACATTTTCAGATAACGAAGCAATGCAATCTGCGTTGCTGGTTCTGTGGCCAATGGGGAAAGCAGGGGGCATTTTCGGCTCGGCACGAAAAAGAACTTGGACAGGAAGACTGGATGGAGATTATCCACCAGTTGGAAGACTGGCGGCAAAAAACGGGGGATAATCCATCGGTCTTGCTGTGGGGCGGAGAACCAACCTTATCGCCTGTGTTCCGGCCAGTGGCGGAAACCTTGTTTGAAAAGAATTTTCCATTGGCAATGGTGACCAATGGGACGTTACTGGATCGTCATATCGACTTATGCAAAAAGGCTTTTCGGTGTATATACATTTCTGTAGATGGAACACCGGCGCTGCATGATGCTGTACGGGGAAAGGGAACGTTCCAAAAAATCTCGGACAATTTGCGTTTACTTGCAGGCGGAAATGCAAAAGTGATAATTATGACAGTTTTGACTGAGCAGGTTCAAAACCAATTGGAAGCCGTGTTGAATTCCTTTTTAGATCTTCATCCGGACCAAGTGTTATTGCAGGAACTGATCTCTATGGACAAACGAGAGGCGGGCGAGTATCAGACATGGCTTGAAAAGACATTTGGGCAGACTGCGGAGCGGGTAATGTCTTGGGTAGGGCCGAGTACGAAACATGTTCCGCACTCTTGGTATAGCCAATGGATCAAAGAACATCCCTATCCGTTTGAGGTACAGCATTTGCCACATGGTAGGGAAGCCTTTCGCCCCTACTGCCTTTCTCCGCTGCGTCATTTGCATATTGCATGGGATGGGTCCGTGGGGTTCTGTACAGATTTTACGGATTTTAGTTTGGGAAATGTACGCGAAAGAAATGTGATGGAAATGTTCACATCGAAACGTGCGGAAATTTTTGCGGAAGAGGTGCGTCAAGGTCATTGCATTACCTGTGAACACTGCTCTTGGAAAAATTCACAGATGTTTGGTATATGAACCCGATAGAAAGAAACCGTAAAAGAAGATAAATATAAGGGCGAAGAACTCGTAAAGCGAGTTTCTTCGCCCTTTATAGCATAGGGAAAACGCAAGCGTGGATAAAATGTTCGCACTTTTACTTTTTAATGTACCAAAAGTAATGTGACACGGCCAGTTATTCCGCTGCCACAAGTGGGGGTCAAGGCAAGCATCTTCGCGTAACCCTGCAGCGAAGGATAGCACTGCCGCTCCAGCGTTGTGGCCACTTCGATGGTCAGGACGTTCTCGCCGGCTTTGCCCTGCAATTCATACACATAAGGCGGCGTGATCTGGATGCCCGCGCTTTCGCCGTTGAGAAAGACCTCCATGCCCTCGGCGGCATCGGTGACCGTCAGCAACAGCGAAGCGTCGCTGTCCAGCGTGAACCGGGCCGTGTACCGCACAAAGCCGGAAAATTCAGGCTGTTCTTCCGCCAGCGCATCGGGCAGCGTCACCGCCTTCGCCGGTCCAAAGGCCGGGTAGGCCGCCCCCTCGCAGGTGGCGCGGGTCCAGCCGGTCAGCGGGACGTCGGCCCCACCGTCAGGGGAAACATGCAGCGCGGCGCCCTCGGGCAGATCGCCGGTCACCAGCACGCGGGACCGCAGCGGTTCGACGCTCAGCTCCACCCGCAGGCCCGCTTCGGTATCGGCCGCAGCCGCCGGTTCGCAGCGGTTGGCCCAGGGATCATACCAGAAGCAGGGGCCGGAAAGGCCCGGCAGCGTCAGGGTGCCGGTGCAGGGGGCAGTCCCTTCGTTGACAAGCAGCACACAGGGGGCTTCACCCTCCAGGGCCAGCAGCCGCAGCCGGTCGTTTTTGGGGGCCAGCACAGGGGCCGCCACCCCGGCGGCACGCACGGCGGCAGGCAGGCCGGCAGGCTGTACCACCGGGCAGGCGGCCAGCGCCGCCGGTAACGGACCGCCGCTGCACAGGGCGGCCGGACGGCTGCCTGCAAAGAACACCGGCAGGCCTGCTTCGGCCAGAGCCGCCAGCCCCCGGGCCGCCGCGTCGGGCAGGCGTTTGGCGCCGGGCACCACAAAGGCCCGGTAAGCGCAGCCGTTGACCCGCAGCGGATCGCCCGGCACGGTCTGGTAGCGTTCCGGCTCGCTGAACACATCCGCGGGCAGCACGCGGCAGGCGATCTGGTCGTCGTACAGCGGGCGCAGCGCCTGTTCAAAGGGCATGGCGGCAGGATCACACCATTCGGCTTCGCCATGGTAAAGCACCGCCACCGGCACGGCGTGGGGCGCCGAAGAAGTCAACGTCGCCACCCGGTTCATGTAGGCCATCAGCTGGCCGAAGTGCCGGTACTGCGGATTGTGGCTGTGGGCGTAAAAATGCGGCGGGCAGTCGGGGTCGGGGAACGCTTTGCCCGAAAACGCATGGGGCACGAACCAGTTGATGCCCCGGACCAGAAAATGGTCGGCAAGGTATTTTTCCAGCCGGACGCCTTCGGCCCAGCCGTAATTGCCAAAGATCTCGCACATGGCGTTGCCCTGTTTGCCGGGCTCGATGGCGGCCGCGCTCTCGGCCAATGTGGCGAGGGCATAGTGGTAGAAGGTGCCGTTGCGCGGGCGGCGCATGGTATCCACCTTCGGCTCGTCCTCCCCCTGGGGCAGGACCTGGCCGCCGATGTCGTCGATGCCGGCCATATCCTGCCCCTGCAGGCCCCGGAAATAGTGGCCCAGGCTTGCGCCGGTACGGCAGTGCTGGCCGTCATCCTCGATGACATGGCCGATGTACGCCACACCGTGCGCATGGCACCAGGCGGCGATCTGCTCGCTGAAATTTTCGCGCACCAGTTTGGTCAGGCACTCCATATAGACCGTGTGGATGCGGGCGGTAGCGTCGCTGTCATCCTGAGCGAACAGGCGGGGCAGCGCGCCGGCCCAGCCGGGGCCGAACTCTTTGGCCACCGCGGCTTCCAGCGGGGCGCTCCAGGGCAGATCCTGACCGCAGCCCAGCGTATTGCCTTTTTGGTACAAAAGGCCGTTGCCCAGTTCGGGTTCATCCGAGAAAAAGCCTGCGATGGTCTTGCCGAAATCCCCGGCGTAATGGGCCCAGTGGGGTTCGTAGACGGCATCGAGCAAAAGGCGCACGCTGGCCGGGTCGGTCATGTTGATGTAATCCCGATGATACCCGGCGTTGCGGCTGGCCGTGACGACCTGCAGGGTGTACGCCCCGGCAGGTTTGTCCCACGCCAGGACGGTCCCCTGCACAAAGGGGAGCAGATTCACGGCAGTGCCGTCAGCTTTCACCGCCTGCACGGTCAGCAGACGGTCACCGGCGGGGTCAAACGTGCGGGCGGCGGGAATACGGGCGGCGAACGCCTGCATCGGGTCACGCAGATCGGGTTGGGGCGGGTCCATCAGCCCTTCCGCGCGCAGATCAAGGGTCAGCGGGCCGGGGGCTTCCTCCAGCGTTTTTGTGCAGCCCAGAATGCTCTGGCGGCACAGGGCATCCGGCGCGTTCTTGACGGCGCCGTTGGCAAAGCCGGTCGGGAAATGACTGTCGTCCAGGATCCAGACTTTCATCCCGCGGTTGCGCGCTTCTTCCAGGATCACATCCATATCGGCCCACCATTTGGGGCCGCAGAAGTCCGGGTGCGGGCGGCTTTCGACACAGACGGCCTTGCAGTTTGCGCCGTCGATGGCGGCCATCATCCGCCGCAGCGTGGCTTCATCCTCCCCATGCTGCCAGAAGAACGGCAGAATATGGTTGTCGCTTTCCCCGGCCAGCAGGGCGCGAATTACTTGATTTATCGGCATTGTCCAAAATCCTTCCTTTTCAAAATGATACACTACTCAGCACAGCTCGAATGCCATCCAGTCGGCTCGGCCGAAACAGTGCAGATGGAAAAAGAGCGGAAATGTTCCCGCTGGAGTGCAAAAATCTCCGCAAAGCCACTGCCAATCTTTTGAGATGTCAAATGGCAGACTCGCTGCAAGCTGCGTGCGGTTTTCGTCAAGGAATACATCCATCCGGCCGGGAGCATTTGCGCGCAGACACAAACGAATTTTAGTGGCCTGCCCCAAAGTAAAATATTTGAATCCGGCTACGGTGCCGTTCTGCATATTGGCGATATAATGCAGTGCGTGACAGGGTAAACCGTTCGGGGCTTGTTGTTCGTAGATATGGGGTTGAATGTTCCGCACGCAGCGGCGAATGGTCAGCCGCTCCCTGCCGATACTCTCATGAGTCAGGTTGCAGGCGTAGGCGGCGCTGTACGTTCCCAGCCCTGCCAGTGGACCGCCGTTCAGACCGCAACTGGTCATCTCCGCCTGGTGAAAGTGCCCTTCGGCGTCCAGTTCCACCGGTTCGGCGCAGCCCTGGCGGCAGCACTCAATCCCATGGGTCTGGCGGTGGTAGAAGATATACCATTGCCCATTCAGTTCCACCAAACCGCCGTGGGTATTGCCGTAGGGGGCTTTGGCTTGATGATTGCCGCGGTAGCCAAAATCTCCGTTGGAGACAAGTATGCCGCCGTAGCGGTAACCGGTCAGCGGATGGTTGGATACAGCATAGCATAAGTCATGGCTTTGCTCAGAAGAATAGACCAGATAATACTGGCCATTGATTTTACGTGGGGAGGAAGCCTCATAAAAACCGTGCCCTTCAAAACCAGAGCCTTTGGCGGCCAAACACCCGGGCAATACTTCTATAGGACCGGCCAGAATGGTGTGCATATCGTGGGCGAGTTCAAAACCCAGGCTGTAGCGTCCCGCCACGCTTGCCCAGGGCGAATCGGGGGTGGGCACGAATCCTGTGTATAGATAAATGCGCCCGTCCCCGTCGATCAACACGCCAGGATCGAACAGTTTGGCATTAGGTTCCGTACCGTCAGGGAAGGCTACGTTGGCAAGATATCGAAAAGGCCCATGAGGCCGGTCGCTGACTGCGACCTCGCAGGCATTACGCGCACCGCGGTTATAAAACAGGTAGTAGCGGCCGTCCGGACCTTGTACGCAGTCCGGTGCGGCAAGATTACCGGATTCTTCTATTGTGGAGCCGGTTTGTTTATAGGTGTAGCTGAGCCCTTCGCATCTCCATTTTCCCAGGTTATCCAGCGGGGCGCTCCAGACTACATAGTCGCCCACACAGAACTGGCTTGCGCCGGCTTTATCGTGGCTGCCGTATATATATAGTCTGCCATTAAAGACACGAGGCTCACCATCGGGGACGTATTCATATAGGGGAAGGTAGGGGTTCATAGCTTGATGCTTCATTGAGGGAGGCTCCTTTCTTTTTCGTTGACTTTATCCATGCAAGGGTTCTCTGAGACTTGATACAGATAATGCCGGTAGCAGAAATAGGGAATGACGCTGCCTGCTATAAAAGAGAGCGGCCACCCCAGCCAGACCACATCCAGATCATGCAGCAGCCAGGCCCCCGCCGCCACAGCGACGACCTTGGCAGCCAGCTGCATGAGTCCGCCGGCCAGCGCCAGATTCGGGTGGTTGATGCCGCGCAGCGTCTGCTGGTAAATATTCATGACCGCGGCCAGAAAAACCGGTACGGCAGCAATCAGCAGATAGCGCCGGACCACGGCTAGTACCGCGGGGGAGGGGGCGGTCAAAAACAGGCGGGAAAGAACGCCGCCGCCCAGCAGCAAGCCGAAAGCCAGCATAGAACTTACAACCAGAGAAAGCCCCAATGCGGCCCGGATGCCCCGGCGGATGCGGTTTGGCTTGCCCGCACCATAGTTTTGCCCGGTGTACACCGCCAGAGCGGAGGCAATGGTCTCAACCGGCATCAGGGCCAGCGTGCCTATGCGGCTGGCGGCCGTATAGGCTGCCATGACCGTTTCGCCAAAGGTATTGATGCCAGTTTGGGCGATAATGTTGCTCAGATTGTTAAATGCGGATTGTAACGCAATAGGAACGGCCAGCCGGGTGATACGCCCGAACAGCCGGCGGTCAAAGTGAAGATCCTTTTTGCATGGTCGCAGCATTGGGTAACGATGGTAAAGCAGGCATGCGGCGAACACTGCCGAAAGCGCCTGCGCCAAGGCGGTGGCCCAGGCTGTACCCGCCACGCCCCAGTGGAACACAGCCACAAATAAAACATCCAAACCTATATTTCCCAGTGCGGCGACGATCAGACAGTACAGCGCGGTTCGGCTGTCCCCCATGCCGCGAAAAACACTGGAAAACAAATAATAGAACAGCGGGCAGATAGTGGTGACAAAGTTGATGCGCAAATAGGCGGCTGCATCTTTCAACGGACCTTCAGGGGTGCCCATCCAGCGCAGGATCGGTTCAGCCAACAAAAAACCGGCAAACATCAACACGATGGCAATCGCCAACCCAAGGTACAGGCTGTTTATCAACGCTCTGCGAATGCTGGAAAAATCCCGGCACCCGAAATACTGACTGATCAGAATCCCCATGCCCACATTGATGCCGATCATAAGTGCTGCCAGCAGCATGACGATGGGAGCCGTACAGCCTACGGCTGCTAAGGCAGTCTGACCGAGATAACGTCCTACCACTACGCTGTCCGTGATAGAATATGCCTGATGCAGCAGATTCCCGGCAAGGGTGGGCAGAGTGAAGCGCCAAAGCAGTCGTGCTGGGCTTCCGGCTGTCATGTCAAGACTTGTTCCCATGAAAATTCCTTTCTGGATCGGGGATGAAAACGACTGCAAGAAAAAAGCAAAGTCCCCCTTCCGGCGACACCGAAAAACAGGTCTACCCCGGGAAGCAGGGGGGTCCCTGTTTGTCGGCATCCCGAAAGAGGGACGCTGATTTATTCTGTTTCTGTTATATTAGCAGGTACTTTGCGCTGCTGTCAAGCTAGAAATTATTCGGCTTTGCGATGGGCTTGCTTTCGGTATTGACTGGGGGTACAGCCTTTCTCTTTCCGGAATACTTTGGTGAAGTAATTCCAATCAGGAATTCCTACATAGTTGGAAATCTCCCGCACAGTCATGCGGGTCTTTTCCAGAAGCTGGCAGGCGACCTGGACCCGGCGGGCGGCAATATAGCCGACCAACGAAACGCCGACTTCACTTTTGAAACGCCGGGAAATATATCCTGATGAAAAATTGACTCCCTGGGCGATGGATTCCGGCGAAAGATCCTGACTCAGGTTTAGTTGGATATACTGCATAACTTTTTGTACATTGGAACTGTACCCTTTGGTCGACTGTTGGCGGCAGAGCTGGCAGTAGTCATGGATCATCTCTGCGTGCAGCCGGTCGATCTGCTGGGCTGTACTGCACAGTTCCAAGCGCTGAGCGAACTTTTCGCTGATCTCATCACAGAATAACGGATGAACGCCGGCGCTTTGTGCTGCCTTGCGGAACAGGGTGTTGGTGGAGTAAGCCAGTGATCGGCGGGAAAGCAGGCGGTCATTGAGGCGCTGGTCCATTCCGGTATGCACAAAAAAGTGGGATTCCGTCAGGGCTTTGGGTTCGTTCCCTTCGGCAATAAAGGCCAGCAGCTTTTCTTCGTGTCGGTAGACCTCCTCTACCCGATGCGCCCGATCGTTGATATCTTCCACAGGGGCAAGCTGCGAGACCGTTATGTTCTCTAAATTGTATTCTGTCACGACCGGGTCTTCCAGTCCGTAAAAGGAAAGAAGAAGATTTTTGGCAATAGATAAAGCAATCGCACGGGAAAGATTGACGGGTACGCGGCGCAGAATATGCTGGATGGCATCGGTTTGCGACATATCCAGACCCGTCTGCGCGCGGAGCGCCTGCAGACTTGTATGATCGGGCGAAGCCCAGCGGAATGGACCGATAGAAAAAAACGCACAGGTATCCGTACCGGCCCGAAGCAGGACCGTATCATTATGGAGCTGATCGCGCACGACCAAAATCTTCCCGAATTCCAACGATCGCGCCAAAATGCGCAACTGGGCATAAAGCTGATCGGAATTCTGTAGTTGGGCCCGAATGCCCAGATCCAGCGCAGTAAGGTCGGTCTCAGGCGATTCAAAAAAATGCAGGGACAACCCCCAACCTTCACGCAGAACATTGCGCAGCAGGTAGAATGCGGTTTGGTTTGTCATAAGTTATAATCCCCAGTCTTGGCTGTTGTGCATATTGCACAGTAGATGTTCTTGAAGAAAAAACCTTTTGGCTATAATATAGCATATTTTTCTATGTTTTGACATAAATTTTCTATTTTTTTCTTGGACGCACCGTTAAAATATACTTAACGGGCAAACCGAAGGCGGCAGATTACGCAAGACCCGCAGAGGAACATTCGGTATACTGTATTCTACAAATTGCAAGAACAGGAGGAATGAATCCATGCCCCCACAAAAAGGCGAAGTCGTGCTGGAAGTCAAAGATATGTGCAAAAGCTTCGGCGTGACCGTCGCACTGGATCATGTCAACTTTATACTGAAAGCTGGCGAGGTCCGCGGCTTGATCGGGGAGAACGGCAGCGGCAAATCCACGGTGTCCTCTATCGCGGCCGGTATGCAGAAGGCTACCAGCGGAGAGATGTTTTATCTCGGTAAGCCGTGGGCGCCTTCCAGTGCACTGGAAGCGCAGAAGGCAGGCATCTGCATGATTGTGCAGGAGGCCGGAACGATCCCCAGTATCCCGGTGGCGGATAATATTTTCCTTGGGCACGAGGAACTGTTTGCGGTAGGTCCTTTTGTCAATCATGCCAAGATGGTGGCAGCGGCGCAGAAACTGCTGGATGAATTGGGAATTGCAATCGACGCTTCCCTCGTGACTGGCCGGTTGGATCTACAGCAGTGCAAACTGATCGAGATCGCCAAAGCGATGTACTGGAAGCCGAAGATCCTGATGGTGGATGAGACCACCACTGCGTTGAGCCAGACCGGACGTGAGCTGTTGTATAAATTGATGCGCCAGATGGCTGATGCAGGCGGTAGCGTTATGTTTATCAGTCACGATTTGGACGAGATGATGCAGCAGTGTGATGCGGTTACTGTATTGCGCGATGGTAATATTATCGGTTCGCTGAATAAAGAAGAGTTTGACGGCGAAGTCATGAAAAAGATGATGGTGGGGCGTGAAGTCAAAGGTGACTACTATCGCAGCGACATGGACCCCTACGGTGACGAGGTCGTGTTGAAGGCCGATTGCATCACCACGCGGCGCGATTTGCTCTGCTTTGATTTGGAGCTGCATAAAGGCGAAGTTTTGGGCATAGGCGGTCTGTCCGAGTGCGGTATGCATACCGTGGGCAAGGCGCTATTTGGCTACGAGAAGATTTTGGACGGCCAGGTTCTTGTAGGGCCTGAACGGGCGGTCGTCAAGGATCCGGAGACCGCCATCAAACACGGTATGGCCTATACATCCAAGGACCGCGACCATGAATCGCTGGGATTGGCCGGGACGATCCGCGACAACATTGCTTCTACAGGCTATATCAAGAACTTGCTGGTGGGACCGATCATTTCTTTCCGGAAGGAAAAACAGTATGTGGAAAAGCAGATCGACGATCTGAATTTGAAATGTGCCAGCCAGTACCACACGGTCAACACACTGTCGGGCGGCAACAAGCAGAAAGTCGTCTTTGGCAAGTGGATCGGCGGCGATGCCGATATCTTGATTCTGGATTGCCCCACCCGCGGTATTGACATCGGCGTTAAAGCGTCAATGTACAAGCTGATTTATCAAATGAAAAAGGAAGGGCGCTCTATTATCCTTATCAGTGAGGAATTGCCTGAACTGATTGGTATGTCCGACCGAATCCTGATTATGAAGGATGGCCAGGTGACCCATGAAGTTAAACGCACGGAGCATCCCACGGAACACGATCTAATCAACTATATGATCTGAAAGGAGGAGGCTGAAACTTATGCAAAAGACATTAAATAGAATTGCTGAAAATCGCTGGACCAGCCGCCTGCTTTCCCCTGTTATTCTGGTGCTGTTGGTTATCGCGTTCTCGCTGGCTACCGGCGGACGGTTCAGCAATGTTCGCAACCTTACCATGATTCTTGAACAGGCGTTGGTGGTGGGAACGGTGGCGACCGGCGCGGTGTTCATCTTCGCTACTGGTAACGTCAACATCTCCATGGGCGCCACTACGGCCCTCGTTGCTACAATCGCGGCCAAAGCCTATATAGCGACTGGGTCGGTGCCGGCCATGTTTGTGGTAGCCTTGATCTCCGGTGTGCTCATTATGGCGCTGACAGCGCTGCTCAGCACGTGGCTGAACGTCCGTGTGCTGTATGTCACCGTTGTTATGATGACACTGCTGGCCTCTATCCAGATGTCAGTGCTGGGCAGCAGCAACATCCAGCTTCCCTATGATATGACAAGTGGTATGGGCGACGCCAATGTGCCGCTGATCCTGTTTCTGATTTTCTTTGCCTTTGCTACAGTGCTATTCCACTTTACGGCGTTGGGACGAAAACTCCGTTACATTGGTATCAACGATATCTGCGCTGAATTGACAGGCTTCAAGAAGAGCCGCTACCTGCTTATTGCGTTTCTCGTGGCCGGCATCGGCGTCGGGCTGGGGGCACTGTCCACCATCGTGCGCAACGGCACCATCACCACCGATACCTGCTCTACCCTGAATATGGACTGTATGTTGGCTATCGTTCTTGGCGGTATGTCCTGCTTTGGTGGCAGCCGTTCCAACACCTACTCGGCTATCGTAGGTGCGGTCATTGTCACAGTACTCAACAATGGTTTGCTGATGCTGGGAGTTTCCAATACAATCCTGCAGGCAGTGCGCGGCGTCGTGTTTATCATTCTGGTCTGTGCCAGTCAGAAACGTCCCCAGGGCCTGCCCAGCCGTGACGGCTGACGGGATAAGACCTTCGTATCTTCAAAAATCTTAAAAAGATGCGCGGTTTGGCGCAAAAGTGTTGCATTATAAAAAGGAGAATCACCATGAAAACGAAACGCACCCTTACCTCTGCGGTCGCCATGCTGACCGCTCTGTCTATGTTGGCTGGATGCGGCAGCGCGGCCGCATCTTCCACCGCAGATGAAAGCACCGCAGGCGCGGCTTCCGAGGCTGCTACCGGCGAAACCGGTGCCAACGGCGAATTTGAACCTATGACCATCGCCTACGCAGCCAACGCTACCGACGAGACTTTCGCACAGTTGAAAGATGCCCTTGACAACGTGATCGGCCCGGCTCTGAATATCGAGTTTACCTATTCGGAGCCAATCAACGATACTGGCGCACTGACCACATTCATTGAAAACTCTTACGCTGCGGGCGCAGATGCCGTCATCACTAACCTGTCTTCCTCCATCGACCAGGCAGCGGCTGTCTGCAATGATCTGGGCTTGTATTTTGTTGGCATTAGTTCCACCGGGGCGGTTGAAAATACAGATATGCCCTACTATGTTGCTTCTACCGGTGCTTCGGCGGAGGGCTACGGGGAAGCGTATGCCAATGTCATCAACTCTATCATCAGCGATGGTGAGGAGCACGGCATCTTGATTTTGTCCGGAGCGGCTGCTTACGGGGCTACCAGCTTTATTGAAGGTACGGCCGGTTCCCTGCGGGCATTGCAGGATGTTTACGGTTTGACCTATACGCAAGACATCGACACGCTGGCTACCAGCGCCACCCAGGTGGATGCCGAGAACGACAAGGGCATCAAGATCACGGTATTCCCTGGCATGGAAGATCTTGCCACCAATGTTTCGCCGCTGCTGCAGACCGGTGAGTATGATGTGGTTGTCGGTACTACCAATATCTATGACTCTCTGGGTGTTGCCATCAATGAGGTGGAAGAAGCACTGGATATGGATATCGAGTTTATCACCCGCGGCGTTTTCTCTGATGCTATGGACGCGGCATTCAATGGTACCGATTCTCAGGGCAACCAGATTGTGGATGGCTTGGTCATCGGCGGCACTTTCGAGAATGTTTCTGCTGTGATCCTGCTCCGCAATGCCTTTGATGGCAATACCAATATGCGTGATGGGGACAACTGTGCCCGGGTAACCGGCTGGGCACCTCTGGCCGTCACCAGCGTGGAGGACTATAACATCCTGTCCGGCGACGACATGCCTTATGCGTTTGTTTCTACCGAGGATCTTCTTTCCCTCTGTGGCCCCGATGTGACCTGGCAGGATGTTGCTGATTACGGCATGAGCCTGACTACCGAAAATATCGTCGCCAAATACACCGCATAAGTGCCCGCGTCCCCTCTGATATGAAACGGAGGAATACTATATGAAACAACAAAGCAAGGCAGTCAGAATCCTGAAGAGCGTGGTTGCCACGGTGGCGCTGCCGCTGGCCGTTTGGGCCATTATGGAAGTGATCGCTATGGTTTTTACCGGCTCCCATGTGATCAGCTCCTCGCTCGATGTCCGAAATCTGATCCGCAGTGCCGGTATTTCAGCGGCCATCGCCTTCGCGCTCTCCATGAACATTACCAGCGGCCGTATGGACCTTTCTCTGGGGGCCCAGCGGGTGGCGGCTACCATCCTGGGCGGTGTCGTTGCCGAAAGCCTGGGGCTGGGAGGCGTCTGGGTGTTGATCTTTGCACTGATCTTCGGCACGATTCTTGGCGCAATTGTTGGCGTGCTGTATGTTACGCTGCGGATCCCGCCCATGGTGCTGGGCATCGGCATGGCCTGCATTTATGAATGCTTCGGTTTTGCCGCTACGGATGGTGTCGGCTTGCGCCTGGTTGGTACCGATGGTGTGGCGCTGCTGTCTAACATGAACTTCACTATTGCGGTGGTATTTGTGATCCTGGTGGTTATGCTGATCCTGATGACCTACACCAAGTTCAGTTATAAGTTCCGCGCAGTCAAGGGATCGCAGCAGATTGCCCGCAATGCCGGCATCAATATCTTTGTCAATGTGGCATTGTGCTACCTGGTAGCGGGGCTTGTGGTTTCGGCCTCAGGGGTGCTGGATGCGGCATTTGCAGGCTCCATGGCAGCATCTATGGGGTTGACCAGCAACGGAACCGTTATGGCCAATATGTTCCCTATGATGATCGGCTGTAACTTCCTTTCCCGGTATGTCAATCAGTCTGTAGGTATCGTCAGCGCAGCCGTGGCTGTTCGAATCATGACGATGGGCCTCAACTGCTTCAATATGTCGGAGGCTATGAGCAGCAGTATCAATATGTTCCTGTTCATCGCTTTTCTGGTCTGGCAGGCCAATTACTGGAAACTTCAGCGTGCCCGCGATGATAAAAAGCGTATCGCTGAAGCAAAGGCGTTCAAGGCTGCTCGTGCAGCTGCATAACCCAAAGCCGCTGCACCTGGACTTGGTGGTATAGGAGATTTCCCAAGATGTCACAGCCGGATATCCTTGTCTTTATGACTGACCAGCATACACCGTTTTATTCCGGATGGCTGGGAAGAAATGTAGGCACACCCAATTTGGATCGTTTGTGCGCAGGCGGAACCCGGTTTGACCAGGCATATACGCCGTGCCCGCTGTGTGTTCCTGCGCGCATGGCGATGTTGAGTACGCTACTGCCGCACAAAACGGGCGTTTTCACCAATCGTGACGCGCTGCCCGATACACAGGCAACTTTCCTGCACCCGTTGGTGGCAGCCGGTTACGAAACAGTTCTTTGCGGGAGAATGCATTTTGTTGGGCCGGATCAGCGCCACGGGTTCACCAAACGCATTGCGCCGGATATAACAGCAACTTCCTGGGGCGGTGCATGGCAAAAGAACTGTGAGACGCGCGGTGTCTTTGCCACGACTTTCGGCGCGCCCGGTGCGACAGCATTTGCCGGTGGTGGAACTTCTCCTGTATTGTTGTACGACGAACTGGTCATACAGCGGGCGTTGGATTATCTGGCGCAGCCGCATGAAAAACCGCAGTGCCTGTTTGTCAGCGTTTATGCGCCGCACTTCCCCTATGTGGCTCCCAAAGAACTGTTTGAAAAGTATTTTGCACGCGTGCAGCTTTCACCCACCTTCGGGCAGACGCCGCCATATCTGAACGCGCCGTTGCAAAGGCGCCAGAATGTGGGCGTCACGCAGGAAAAGGCACGGGCAGCACTGGCTGCTTATTGCGGTATGATCGAGCAGGTTGACTGGCAATTCGGTCAGATATGGGAAGCGTTTGAAGGCTTTACGGCTCGGCGCGGCAGTGAAAAACTGATCTGTTATGTGTCGGATCACGGTGACCAGGTAGGAGACCGGAGCATTTACGGCAAAGATACCTTCTTTGAAAAGTCCGTCAAGATCCCGCTGATCTTCGCCGGGGATGGCGTACAGGCAGGCCGGGCTGTAAATACGCCGGTCAGTCTGCTGGACCTGGGGCCCACATTGTGGGATTGGCTGGGAACCGAGCGCATTCCTCAGACGGATGGGGAAAGCCTGGTTCCTGCTTTGCGAGGGAAAGCACTCCCGACGGGCCGGGCGGTGGTTTCAGAACTGCTGGAACTGCTGACAGGCAATAAATTCGATCCGCAAGTCATGGCGGCTCCGAAAGAGTACGCTTTTGGCGTAATGGTGCGGCAGGGTGCATACAAGTATATCTGCTACCATGGCTTCAACGAAATGCTGTTCACGCCGGAATGTGATCCCGAAGAGCAGCGAGATCTGATCGAGATAGAACCAGAGCAGGCGGGGCGGCTGCGCTGCATAGCCGAAACTGTAGCAGATCCGACAGCAGTGGAACAACGCCAGAAGTGGCGGGACCGCAAACTGGATTGGTTTGTCATGGTGGAACAGACCGTTGGCCGTGATGATAGCGAATGGTGGCTGGACTGCCCGCCGAATGCACGGGTCAAACCCGAAATTTGTGTGGAATAACTGCTGTGCGGAATATTCGGAGAATGGTAGAAGCTGCATTCCTCCAAATGCGGTTGCTTTTTCAAAAGAAACGCGGGGCAGCATATAGGCCGCCCTGCGTTTTGTGTTCCGGGGCAGGAGCGTGTAGAATGCAGAAAAGGAGAACGTTATGGAGAAGCGCCCGAATTTTATTATCATCCACACGGACCAGCAGCGTGCAGACTGCGTGGGAATCAATGGCCACCGACGCGGCATCTATACGCCGGCCATTGATTCCATTGGTTACCGCGGCGCTAATTTTACGGCAGCTTATACAAGTTGTCCGTTGTGTATCCCGCAGCGCCTCAGCCTTTTGACCGGACAGTTGCCGGAACACCATGGACTTTTCTCTAACACCGGCATCCCTTACCTGCCGCTGCAAACAACCCTGCCGGTTGAGATGCGCAAGGGTGGTTACCAGACCGCACTGGTGGGGCGCAATATGCACACCTACCCCGAAAGTTGCTCCTATGGGTTCGAGTACCACCGGCCCGGTGATCCCAGCAGCGATGACAAGGCAAATGATCCGTTCTTCCGTTATGTGCAGGAACATAGTGGTGAGGGCGATGGCGGTTACTACGGTTGCGGCGCACAGAATAATTATCGCCTTGCAACGCCGTTTCATCTCAGCGATGATTGCCACCAAACCAAGTGGGCCACCAACGAAGCGCTGGAGTTCCTGCGCAGTCGGGACAGGTCTCGCCCGTACCTGTTGCTTGTGGGGTATTACGCGCCCCATTCGCCCCATAACCCGCCTGCGCCTTACTTCGACCGCTACTATCAGCGTGGGGACCTGGGCGGCCCGGCGATTGCCGACTGGGACGTCCCGCCGAAGAATGGCGGGCATATCATGGCTTCCTATACGAAATTGAGCGAGGAAGAAACTCGTTGCCTGTACACCGGCTATTATGGCAATATCGCCTTTATCGACGCTCAGGTATCCCGACTGCTGCAGGCAGTATTTTTGGAACGTAATACCTATGTGATCTTTACTTCCGACCATGGCGAAATGCTGGGCGATCATTACAGAATGCAGAAAAATTGCCCTTGGCAGGGAGCAGTACATATCCCGTTCCTGGTGCTGGGACCGGACATTCCCGCCGGGCAGACAAGAAACGAACCGGTGGGCTGGCACGATATCATGCCCACGATTTTGGATCTGGCGGGGCTGCCGATCCCGAATTCGGTAGATGGACGCAGCATGGCTCCCTTGCTGCGTGGCCAGACGCCCCAACCGCCTTGGCGTGGATGGATGCACGGCGAGTGCGTGCGCAGTATGACCCTGGATGGCCCCGCCGCCCCGCAGGAAGAAAATCCTGATTTTACGCAGGAGGAAGGATCCCATTTCCTGACGGACGGGCGGAAAAAATATATCTGGCACGTGACCAGCGGGACCGAGCAGTTGTTCGATGTGGCGCACGACCCCGGCGAACTGCACGACCTGGCCCGTGATCCGCAATATGCCACTGAGCTGGCCGCATGGCGGCAGCGACTGGTGCGGGAACTGGCAGACAGGCCGGAAGGGTTCAGCGACGGGGATCGCCTGCTTCCCGGCAGTCGGTCGGTGACGGTGAGCCGCGCCATGAAGGCACTGATGGAACAACGGCGGTCGGAGGGCTTTTCCATCGCCTACCAGGGGCGGCCCAGCCCCTATGACGTTGCAGCCGGTTTGCCGGACCTGATGCGGTGAATAATAGAAACCATCAACAAAATCGGAGGAAAACGATGAGGAGCATCACTCCACTAACTGAAAATTGGCAATTTGCCCGGCTGGAAAACGCAGTTTTGGTGCCGCCATTACAGCTTGCTTCCATGGAAACTGTATCTCTGCCGCATGTTTGGAACCGGGAGGAGCCGGGGGCTTTTGGCTGTTGTCTCTATCGTACGCAGTTCGCGGCAACTCTGGCTGCCGGGCAGAGGGCCTACCTGGCGTTCGACGCTGTCTGCGGTGTGGCCCGGGTCTTTCTGAATGGTGTGTTTTTAGGGGAGCACCGTGGTAGCTATTCCCGCTTCGTTTTAGAGGCGACGGCTTCGCTGCATCCTGCCAACACACTGGAAGTACTGGCTGATAACACTCGTTTCGATGATGTCAACCCGTTGATGGGGGATTTTACATACTGGGGAGGCATTCCTCGCCCCGTCAACCTGTTGACGGTAGAGGCTGACCATTTTGAGCCTGCCTACTACGGCGCGCCGGGATTGGAAATTCTGGAAGCGAACGCAGAAGGTCAGCTACACCTGAATGCACGCGTTTGTGGCGGCGCGGGATGTGAGGTTGAATACCTCGTGACCGATGCGGAAGGGCGACTGGCGGCACACTGTCGTGTGAAGGCCGAAACGCCAGCGGTGTGGCTCAGTGTCAAAAGCCCCCATTTGTGGAATGGGCAGACGGATCCATATTGCTACCGTTGCACGGCTCGGCTGTTGCGGGAAAATGCAATCTGTGACGAAGTAAGTCTGCCGTTTGGATTCCGCAGCATTTCGCTGGATGCGGAAAACGGTTTCTGCCTTAACGGAAAGAGGCTTCGTCTTAATGGTGTGGCGCGCCATCATGATCGGCAGGGGGCAGGCTGTGCCCTGACCGCTGCACAGGTGGAGGAAGACTTTGCCATACTGCGGGATTTGGGCGCTAACGCAGTGCGGCTTTCCCATTATCAGCACCCGCAACAGGTCTACGATCTGTGCGATACGGAAGGCCTTGTAGCATGGGCTGAAATTCCCATGCTTGCTATGCCGGAAGGAAATGAAGCTGTGGTGAAAAATGCCTGCACCCAACTGAAAGAGCTGATCCTGCAAAACCGGCATCACCCGTCAATTTGTTTCTGGGGTGTGCAGAACGAGATCGCCATGATGGGCGAACACCTGGCCATGTACCGGCATGTGCGGGAACTGAGCAGCCTTGCCAAAACGCTGGATAACACCCGGTTGACGGCCGCGGCAAATTTGTACAGTGTAAGGAACGGCAGCCAGCTGAACCGCCTGACGGATGCGGTGGGATATAACATTTATTTCGGCTGGTATTACGGGGAATTGACCGATTATTCTGAATTTTTTGAACGATTCCATGCAGATAATCCGGACGTGGCATTGGGCGTTACAGAATATGGCGTTGACTGCAATACGCGGTACCATACCGATACGCCGGAATGTAAAGACTATACGGAGGAATTTCAATGCTTGTATCATGAAAAGGCGTATGCTGCCATGCAGGCGGACGCGCGGCTCTGGGGGACCTTTGTGTGGAACCTGTTTGACTTCAGCAGTGCTATCCGGGACGAAGGCGGTGTCAAGGCGCGCAACTGCAAGGGGCTTGTCACTTGGGACCGGGCCATAAAAAAGGACGCCTACTATTATTATAAGGCGTGCTGGAGCAAACGGCCGTTTGTGTATCTGGCTGGCCGCCGCTACGCCAAACGCTGCGGAGAAACAACCGTGGTCAAGATCTATTCCAATCAGCCTTCGGTCGCGCTCTATGTCAACGGGCGGCTTTTTGCTGAACAAAGCGGGCGTACGGTATTTACTTTTGCAGCGGTACCCTTGACGGAAACCACCAGTCTCGAAGCACGCGCCGGTAACTGCCGTGATACCATTTTGCTGTACCGCACCGCGCTGCCGGAGCCGGACTACGTCTGCCCCCGGCGGGGAGCGGGCAATCGGGTGACCAACTGGTTCAAGCAGCAACGTGCTGAGGTGGAACTTTTCCCGAAAGGGCGTTACTCGGTTACGGATAAAATCGGAGAACTGTTGGCAGACCCGCGTACAGCGGCAATCTTGCAAGAGGAACTGCCGGCTATTATAGAAAATCCCCGTGCGCGTACCATGGGAGGAATGACACTGATGCGAGTGTTGGATTATAACGCCGATGCCATCACGGAAGAACAGGTCCTGGCAGTGAATGCCAAGCTTAATACGGTGCCAAAGCCTGAATAAGCAGACCCAAAATCAGGGAAGGAAGACTCTTATGCCGAAACGTCCCCACATTATCATTTTCAATCCCGACGAGATGCGGGCAGATGCCCTGTCCCACCTGGGAAATCCTGCGGCCCATACGCCGAACCTGGATGCCTTTGCCCATAGGGAAGCGGTTTCTTTCTCAAACGCATATTGCCAGAACCCGGTCTGTGTACCCAGTCGGTGCAGTTTCTTTACCGGGCTGTATCCCCATGTGCATGGGCACCGCACCATGAGTTATCTACTGCGCCCCGGTGAGAAAAACCTGTTCTCGCAACTCAAGAGCGCCGGGTATTCTGTCTGGATGAACGACCGCAACGACCTGTGTGCAGCCCAATATCCCGGTTGGGTCGAAAGTCAGGCAGATGTGATCTTCAGCGGCACTGGCCCCGCCGCGCCGGGGCCGGTCGATCAACAGCAAAGAGGTGCTCTGGGAGGGAAGTATTATTATTCCCACTTTGAAGGTGAACTGCAGGTGGATACGGATGGTCGTAATTACAGCCGTGATGACGAGGCGGTGGATGCGGCCATCGCGCGCATTCGCCAGTGGAAACCGGGCGATGCGCCGCTGTGCCTGTTCCTGGGGCTTTTATTCCCTCACCCGCCCTATGAAGTTGAGGAACCCTGGTTCTCCAGCATTGACCGCAGCAAACTGACACCGCGCATACGTTGGGAGAACTGCCGCGGCAAGTCCCGCATGATGGAATTGATCCATCACTACCAGAACCTGCAGGATCTGACGGAACGCGAGTGGGACGAGCTGCGGGCAGTGTACCTGGGTATGTGCGCCAAAGTGGATGCTCAGTTCGGGCGTCTGTGCGATGCTTTACGACAGGCAGGAATCTATGATGACAGTGCGGTCTTTTTCCTGTCGGATCATGGTGATTTCGCGGGAGATTACGGCATGACGGAAAAGGCCCAGAACTGCTTTGAGGACTGCCTGACCCGGGTACCGCTGCTCATCAAGCCGCCTGCGGGGACTCCGCTGGATGCGGGGGTGTCCCCGAGTCTCGTCGAACTGGTGGATTTTTATGCTACGGTTTTGGACTTCGCCGGTCTTCCGCCGGACCGTGAACAGTTCGGGCGTAGCTTGCGGCCCATAGTGGCAGACCGTACTGCCGCTATACGGAAGGTCGTGTTTTGTGAAGGCGGCCGCCGCCCTGGTGAAACGCAATGCGATGAGTACCATCAGGAAAATGGTGAAGTGGCACGGGAAAGCGACGTTTACTGGCCAAAGAAAAAGGCCCAGTCTGATGACGAAGCCCATGCCAAAGCGACGATGGCCTGCGATGGACGCTACAAGTACATCCACCGCAGTGCCGGGCGCGATGAGTTGTACGATCGGGAGTATGATCCCGGTGAGGTCGAGAACCGCATCGACGATCCTGAACTGGCCGCTGTGCGCGACCGTTTGCGCGCATCGACGCTTGACTGGTTGCAAGATACCGCTGATGTAGTGCCTTTGGATTTCGACCGCCGCATGACAGATGGGCGTCTGTGGGGGATGGTCTGCCATTTGGTACCCACAGGAGCAGAGGAACGGGTCCGTGCGAAGATCCGGGAGGGGATCGGTATCGGAGCATTGTTCGGGTACTGCGCCAACTTGCAGAAGGAGATTGCGGGGCAAGACGCCCAAGTTCCGGAAAAATGACCCCGATCAGGGAAACCCGTATATGATTTTAGGAGGAATATGAAGTATGGTCGATCTCAAAGCGGCGCCCTTTAACCTTGACAGCGAACAGATTGCCTGGGTGGAAAAATCCATTGCCGGTATGACACTCGAAGAAAAGTTCGGTCAGTTGTTTGTCATCCTGCAGGCCGAACCCGGCTTTGGTGAAGAAAAAATCACGACTTTGTTGGAACAGTCCCACATGGGGGGGCTGCGCTGGCAGAACGGCGGCAGCAAAGAGCAGATCCATCAGCAGTTGGCCTTGTTCCAGAAACACAGCAAGCTGCCGCTGCTCATCGCGGCCAACTGTGACGATGGCGGCAACGGCGCAGCGCCAGAGGGAACCTTTGTGGCCACGGCTGCCGAATGCGGTGCCGGGCAGGGCACGGAAAACGCCTACCATGTGGGCCTTGTCGCCGGGCGGGAGGCCAGCGCGCTGGGTGCGAACTGGCTGTTCAACCCGGTCGTGGATGTCTATAAAAACTGGCGCAATACCATCGTCAACACTCGCAGCTACGGCGGCGACCCCGACAAAATCATTGCCAATGCCCGGGCGTACATCCGCGGCGTCAAGGATGCCAACCCCCATATGGCCTGCACGATCAAACATTTCCCGGGCGATGGGGTGGAAGAACTGGACCAGCATCTGGTCATGGGGGTCAATGATCTGAGCGTCGAGGAGTGGGAGCCTTCTTTCGGCAAGGTCTACCGTGCGCTGATTGACGACGGCGTCGAAGCTGTTATGGTAGGGCACTTTGCACTGCCGGCCATGTCCCGCAGGCTGCGCCCCGGTATCCAGGATAAGGACATCCGCCCCGCTACGCTTGCACCGGAACTACTCACTGATCTGCTGCGCAGAGAGATGGGCTTCAACGGCGTTATCATCACGGATGCGTCCCACATGGTGGGCATGACCGCCGTAGCCCGACGGGAGGACGCCGTGCCCGGCGCCATCATCGCGGGGTGCGATATGTTCCTGTTCGCCAATGATGTGGAAGAGGACATTGGTTTTGTGCGCGCCGCCTATGAACGCGGTGACTTGACCGAGGAACGCCTGTCCGATGCACTGCACCGCATTTTGGGCCTGAAAGCAAAGCTGCGACTGACTGATCCGGCAGTATGTACCCCGGACCCCGCTGCGCTCTCCTGCCTGGGGTGCAGCGAACACCGGGCGTACACTGCCGCTGCGGCCGACAGTTGTATCACGCTCGTTAAGGACACGCGCGGTAATCTGCCCGTCAAGCCGGCAGCACAAAAACGGGTTTTCCTGGTATATGTGGGTACGACGCCTACCAGCAAAGGCTACAAGGGTGATCCGGTCAAGAAAATAGTTGTCGAGGAACTGGAGAGAGCTGGATTCAAGGTGGATGTCTGCCCCAACTTCTATGAGTTGGAACTGGAAAACGGTGTCACGCCAGCGAATTTTGCCAAAATGCTCAATCACGAAAGCCGCGCGGGTTTCGTGGCCAGCCATGACTGGGCATTACTTGTAGTTAATGTTAAGGGTTACGCGCAGGAGAATAACGTCCGCCTGCGCTGGAGTTGCAACCACAGTATGGAACTGCCCTGGTACAACGAGGAAGTGCCCACCGTGGGCCTCAGCCTGAACTATACCAACCACCTCATCGACCTGCCGCAGTTGCATACGTTTATCAACGCCTACGCGCCGACCCGGGAGCATATCCGCGCAGCCATCGCAAAGATCACCGGGCAAAGCGAGTTTAAGGGCACGGCGGAGGATACGGTTTTCTGCGGCCGGTGGGATACCCGGCTGTGAACCAACAGAAGGAGAATATACATGGAGCGCGGTGAAAGGCTGGCAAGGATGGGCCTGCAAATCCCGGCAGCGGCACAGGTCCGTGTGGTGCTCTGCAGCGATGTGAAAAACGAGGCGGATGATGCGTTCGCGGTGGTGCATCACCTGCTCACCCCATCGTTTGATGTCAGAGGAATTATCGCACTACATTTTGAGAGTAAGTCTCCCGGCAGTCTGACGACGATGGAACGGAGCTACCGGGGCCTGCTGGAACTGCTGCGAATTACCGGCATGGAAGAGGTGCCGGCGCTGCGCGGGTGTCGGGAGCCGCTGGAACATGAGAAAGACGCACCGGAAAGCGAGGGCGTGCGGTTCCTGATCGCGGAGGCACTCCGACCCGATCCCCGGCCGCTGTATGTGACGGTGCTGGGGGCGCTGACCGACGTGGCGGCTGCCATCAACCGCTGCCCGGAGATCGCCGGACGGATGACGGTGGTGTGGATCGGCGGCGGGCCGTACCCGCACGGGATGCGGGAGTTTAATCTGATGCAGGACCTGCCGGCAGCTCGGGCCGTGTTTGTCTCGCCCGTCGCCATGTGGCAGGTGCCGTTGAACGTGTATGCATCCATGGAGGTCACGCTGGCCGAACTGGCCAGCCGGGTGCGTCCCTGCGGTCGGGCCGGGTGGTATCTCTACCGGCAGCTGGAGGACTATGCTCGGGCGGACTTCCGCCCCGGGAACCGGCTGCACCGGGGAGAAAACTGGTGCCTGGGAGACCAGCCCGCGGTGGGGGTGCTGCTCCAGTGCCCCCTGCGGGGCAACTGGCAGGAACGCCCGGCGCCCCGCATCCGCGACGATATGACGTATGCCCCTGACTCTGGCGGCAAATCCATCCGGGTCTATGATTCGGTGGACCCGCGGATGATCCTGGAAGATTTTTATGCAAAACTCCGCCTTTGCTACGGCGGGGCTGATTGAAAGGAACTGCCCAATGACAACGACGTTGCAGGATTTTACAAAAACGAAGGCCTACCTGATCTGCGTGGACAGCGACGGCTGTGCAATGGACACGATGAACGTCAAGCACAAGCGGTGCTTCGGTCCCTGCTTGGTGGAGGAGTGGGGGCTGCAGCCCTGGGCGGAGCCCATCCTGGCCCGCTGGGACGCGGTCAACCTCTACACGATGACCCGCGGTATCAACCGCTTCAAAGGACTTGCCATCGTCCTGCGGGCGGTGGACACTCGCTATACCCGCATCGATGGACTGGACGAGTTTACCGCCTGGGCTGAAACCGCGCCGGAACTCTCCAACGCCGCGCTGGCGGAAGCCGTCACAACAGCACAAGGTCCCTGTCTGGCCAAGGCTTTGCACTGGTCACAGACGCTCAACGCCGCCATCGCTGCGCTGCCTGAGGCCGAGAAGAAGCCCTTCCCCGGCGTGGCCGAAGGGCTGGCCGCCGCCCACGCTGTGGCGGATGTGGCGGTGGTCTCCAGCGCAAACCGGGAAGCCGTGGAGGAAGAGTGGGAACGGTGCGGCCTGCTTGGGGCGGTGGATGTTCTCTGTTGCCAGGATTCTGGGTCCAAGGCTGCCTGTATCGCGGCGCTGCTGGGCAAGGGTTACGCGCCCAACCATGTGCTGATGGTGGGCGATGCGCCCGGCGACCGGGACGCCGCCCACAAAAACGGTGTGCTGTTTTACCCGATCCTCGTGCGCCATGAAGCGGAGAGTTGGGCTAAGCTTGCGCAGAACGCACTGCCGTCGTTCATGGAGGGAAGTTACCCGTGCCATGAAGCAATGTGGGAACAAGACTTTGAAAAAAATCTGGGAAAAGCTGATATATAATGTTCTTCATCTAAACAGGAAAAAAGGAAACGTTGGAACAACGTTTCCTTTTTTTCTTGTTGTATAGCTGCAGTGTTCAGCAGATCCTCGGCAGTTGGGTGCCGGTGAGCTTGCCCAGCAGGCGGCTGCCGCCGAAGGCGTTGCGCAGCACTACCTGGCCGGGGCGGGCGGCCGTCACACGGCCGATGCAGGCCGCGCCCTCGCCGCCGGGGACGGCGCGCAGGGCGGCCAGCACGGCGTCGGCGCGCTCCGGGGCGCAGACGGCCAGCATCCGGCCCTCGCAGGCGCTGTACAACGGGTCCAGGCCCAGCAGGTCGCAGGCGGCGGCCACGGACCCGTCCACCGGGATGGCGTCCTCCGCCAGTTCGATGCCCAGGGGCGTTCCCTCCACAAACTCGTTCAGGGTGGTGGCTACGCCGCCGCGGGTGGGGTCCCGCAGCAGCCGCACGCCGCCGGCGTCCAGCGCCGCGGCGGCCAATTCGTGCAGGGGGCGGCAGTCGGAACACAGCGTCCCTTCGCAGGGCAGGCCGCCCCGGGCCATCAGCACGGCGGCCCCGTGGCAGCCCACGCTGCCGCTGACGAGGACGGCGTCGCCATCCCGCAGAGCGTCCCGGCCTAGGCCGGGGGCGCGCAGCACGCCTACGCCCGCGGTGTTGATATAAATGCCGTCCCCATGGCCGCGCTCCACCACTTTGGTGTCGCCGGTAACGATCTGCACCCCTACCTGACGGGCTGTTTCGGCCGCCGACGCCACGATGGTTTTGAGGTCGTCCAGCGGGAAGCCTTCTTCCAGGATCAGCGAAAAACTCAGATATTTCGGCACGCCGCCCGCCATGCACAGGTCGTTGACGGTGCCGCAGACGGCCAGCTTGCCGATGTCGCCGCCCGGAAACTGCCAGGGGCTGACCACAAAGCTGTCGGTGGAAAAGACCGGCGGGCCGCCCAGTTCCGGCAGCACAGCGCCGTCCCCCAACTGGGCCAGCGCCGTGTTCGCGAAAGCGGGGACGAGGATCTCGTCAATGAGCTGCGCGGTTTTTGTCCCGCCGCTGCCGTGGTCCATGGTGATGATGTCCTGCATAGTACGGCCTCCCTTGCCGGTGGATCGTGATTCAGAAAAAACAAGCGTTCCGGGATGCCGGGCGGCTTTGCCCGGGAAAAGTAAAATACCGCAAACTTCCCGCGCCGGGGCGCTCACGCAAGTGACGCCCCGGCGTTTTTGCGGTTGGCCTGCCGCCTGACGGGGTGCGGCCCGATGCCGGAGAGAAAGCGGCCAACAAAAGCTGTAATGACCCCGCGTGCGTTTATTGGCTGCTCAACGACTGCAGCGGCAGGCCGTGCAGGTCCTTTCACAAAACGATGAAAGTTTGCCAAAACAGGGGAGCGGCTTGGCGGGATAAGGGCCGATGGGCGGTTGCCAGAAAAAAGCAACCTGCCCCACGGGAAGCGGTGAGGAGCAAGCGCCAGATAACAGGCACCCCTGGCGGAACCGCCGCCCGGCGGGGCGCGGCCCGATGCCAGAGAAAAGTACCTGTCCAAAGCTGTGATAAGCTCGTGTGCGTGCAATAGCCATTCGGTGGCCGCGGCGGCAGGCGGGGTGTCCCTTTACGGAAAAATAAGGGTGGTAAGGAACAAGTCAGCCAAATGGGGGTCTTGAACGAAGCCGCAAAAGGTATTATCCGCAATTTTACAGAGAAAAGCCAAAAGTCGCGCGAACAATGCGGCAAACTTCCCGCGCCGGGGCGCTCACGCAAGTGACGCCCCGGCGTTTTTGCGGTTGGCCTGCCGCTCACCCGCCGTAGCGGCTGGCGGCGGCGCAGGCCCCTTCGCTGGACACCATGCACGGCCCTACCGGGTCGGCGGGGGTGCAGATGCGGCCGAACAGCGGGCAGTCGCGGGGCTCGCAGGCGCCGCGCAGCACCGCGCCGCAGCGGCAGCCCGGCGCTTCGGTGCCCGGTCCTGGCGCGAAACCGAACTTCTGCGCCGCGTCCCAGGGGGCAAATTCCGGCCGCAGGGCGTACCCGCTGGCCGGGATCTCGCCTAAACCGCGCCACACGCTGTCGGCGGGGACGAACACCCGGTCGATGGCCGCCTGGGCCGCCGGGTTGCCCGCCGGACGCACCACGCGGGTGTACTCGTTCTCCAACGCGGGGCGGCCTTCGGCGTGCAGCCGCGCCAGCCGCCAGACCGAATAGAGGATATCCCCGGCCTCAAACCCGCTGACGACGGCGGGCAGGCCGTATTCTTCGGGCAGAAAGGCAAAGGCCCGCGCCCCGGTGACGGCGGCCACATGGCCGGGGCATAAAAAGCCGTCCACCGCCAGGTCCGGCGCGGCCAGCAGCGCGCGCAGGGCGGGTTCGGTGCGCTTGAGCAGGCAGAGCACCGAAAAATTCGTCAGTCCCCGTTCGGCCGCTTCCAGCAGGCAGGCGGCGGTGCCGGGGGCGGTGGTCTCGAACCCCACGCCCAAAAACACGACCTGTGCGGCGGGGTCGCGGGCGGCGGCTTCGACCGCCTCCATGGGGGAGTAGACCGTCAGCACCGACGCCCCCAGCGCCCGGCGGCGCAGCAGGGTATCCCCCCGCACGCTGCCGGGCACCCGCAGCAAATCGCCGTAGCTGGCGACGGTCACGCCGGGCTGTTCGCACAGGCGCAGCACGGCGTCGATGGCCCCGGCGGGGGTCACGCAGACCGGGCACCCCGGGCCGGACAGCAGCCGCACCCCCGGCGCCAGCAGCGTGCGCAGGCCCGCTTTGGCGATGGCCATGGTGTGGGTGCCGCAGATCTCCATCAGGCGCAGGGGGCGGTCCGGGGCGGTCAGGCCGCGGATGGCTTCCACCAGCGCCGCGGCGTTCCCCGGACGGCGGAAATCCTGTTCAAGTAAGGGCATCGAGGGCCTCCTGGATGCAGGCCAGGTTTTCGCGGGCCTGCTGTTCGGTCAGTTTTTCAATGGCGAACCCGGCATGGACCATCACATAGTCGCCGGGGCGCACATCGGGCAGAAAATCCACCCGCAGCTTCTGGGTCAGCCCGGCGGCTTCCCCCACGGCCTGTTTGCCCGTCACCGATACGATCTTCAAAGGTACTGCCAGACACATGGTTCATGACCTCCTTGCGGCCGCCGCGACGGCCAGCTGGCCCAGGGCCAGCCCCTCGTCCGAGGGGGAAACGCGGCGGTGGGTATAGACGGCGAACCCGTCGGCTTCCAGCAGCCGGGTCACGCCGTGCAGCAGATATTGATTCAGGAACACCCCGCCGGACAGCACCACCGGCAGCCGTTCGGCGTTGAGCGCCCGGCACTGGTCCAGCGCCATGCGGCACAGGGCGTCCATAAAGCCGCGGGCGATAGCGGCGGGCGGAACCCCGGCGGCCCGGTCGGCGCAGAGCGCCGCCACAAGGGGCCGGTAGTCGAACCGCCGCAGCCCGTCCGCCTGCTGCCAGGCCAGCGGATAGTCCCGGCCGGGGGCCTGCGGGTCGGCCAGGGCTTCGAGCAAAGCGGGGGCCTGGCCGTCGTAGCCCGCGTCGATGCGGCCGGTCAGCAGGGCGTACACGCCGTCGAACAGCCGCCCGATGCTGCTGGCCTGCGGGCAGGCGATGCCTTTTTCCAGCATGGCCCGCAGGGCGGGGGCGTTGGGCAGGCCGGGCAGCAGCGCGGCGCAGGCTTCGGCCCCCAGCCCGGCGTCCAGGGCCAGGGCCAGCCCGGTGCGCCCGATCTGGCGCACCGCCGCATCGCCGCCGGGCAGCGGGATGGGCCGGATGGACCCCACCCGCACGAAGGCGTCGTACCCGCCGCGCAGAAACTCCCCACCCCAGATGGCGCCGTCGGTGCCCAGGCCGGTGCCGTCCCACACGATGCCGAAGGCGGGGCCTTCCAGCCGGTTGTCCGCCATGCAGGCGGCCATGTGCGCCCAGTGGTGCTGCACCCGCACAAGAGGCAGGCGGCGGGCGGCGGCCAGGGCCTCGGCTTCCCGCGTGGAACTGTAGTCCGGGTGCAGGTCGCAGGCAAGGACGCGCGGTGCAAGGCCGAACAGCCGCGTCTGGGCGTCCAGCGCGGCGCGGTAGTGGTCCAGCGTTTCGGCGTTCTTCAGGTCCCCGATGTGCTGGCTCAAAAACACATGGCGGCCCTTGCCCGCCGCGAACCCGGCTTTCTGCTCGGCCCCGAAGGCCAGCACGCCGTCGGCGCCGGGGCCGGGCATCGTCAACGGCTGGGGGGCGTAGCCCCGGCTGCGGCGGTAGAAGTATTCCCGCCCGCGCCACACCGCCGCCACCGAGTCGTCGCAGCGGTTGACGATGGGCCGGTCGTGGAGCAGCCAGCCGTCGGCCACGCCCCGCAGGGCGTCCAGCGCGGCGTCGTTTTCGGTCAGGACCGGGCAGCCGGGACGGTTGGCGCTGGTCAGCACCAGCGCCGCCGGGCCGCCGAAGCGCCCGTCCGCCAGCAGCACATGCAGCGGCGTGTAGGGCAGCAGCAGGCCCAGGTGGCGGTTCTGGCTGAGGTAGCCGAGCGTGCCGGGGCGGCGCTTTTCCAGCAGCAGGATGGGGCGGCGGGGGCTTTGCAGCAGCGCGGCTTCCTCGTCGGAGATACAGCAGAGCCGCCGGGCGGCGGCAAGGTCCCGGCACAGCACGGCCAGGGGCTTTTCGGGCCGGTGTTTGCGGCGGCGCAGCCGGGCCACGGCGTTGGGGCCCAGCGCGTCGCAGGCCAGATGGATGCCCCCGGCGCCCTTGACGGCCACGATGCCCCCGGCGGCCAGCGTGCGCTGGGCCGCCGCGATGGGGTCGCCGGGCTGTTCCCGCCCTTCGGCGTCAAGATAAAAGGCCCGCGGCCCGCACGCAGGGCAGCAGTCGGGCTGGGCGTGGTAGCGGCGGGTGCGGATGTCGCCGTATTCGGCGGCGCAGGCGGGGCACATCGGGAACCCGGCCATCGAGGTGTTGGCCCGGTCATAGGGCAGCGCCCGCAAAATCGAAAACCGCGGCCCGCAGTCGGTGCAGTTGATAAAGGGGTAGCGGTAGCGCCGGTCGGCGGGGGCGGCCAGTTCCCGCAGGCAGGCGGGGCAGGGGGCCAGGTCGGGGGCGGCCAGCGTGGCCGCGGCCCCGGCGGTACTGGGCAGGATGGCAAACCCGCCGTACCCGCCGCGGCCCGCCAGGGGCTGCACGGTCAGGTCCTCCACCACGGCCAGCGGGGGCGGCGCGGTGCGCACTGTTTCCACAAAACGGTCGAGGGCGGCCGCCGGGCCTTCCAGTTCCAGTTCCACCCCGGCGGGGGTGTTGCGGGCCCAGCCGGTCAGATGTTCCCGCGCGGCCAGCCGGTGCAGGAAAGGCCGGAACCCCACCCCCTGCACGATACCGGAAATCTCGATCCGGACGCGCCGGGGGGCGTCCGGGGCCGTCATGCCAGCGCGGCCCGGATGCGCCCGGCCAGATGGGCGGTCAGTTCGTCCAGCCCTTCGCCGGTGCGCACCGAGAGCCGGAACAGCGGCCCCTGGGGGTTCACGCCCCGGTAGTCCGCGGCCACGCGGGCCAGGTCGAAGTCAAAGTAGGGCAGCATATCGCACTTGGAAAGAACGAGGCAGTCGGTGTCGGTGAACATCAGGGGGTATTTGGCGACCTTGTCGTCCCCTTCGGGGATGCTGAGGACCGTCAGGCGGAAGTTCTCCCCGATGTCGAACTCGGCCGGGCAGACGAGGTTGCCGATGTTCTCCACGAACAGCACGTCCAGATCGTCCAGCGGGAACTGGGGCAGGATGTGCTGGATGCTCATGGCCTCGATGTGGCAGGCGCCGTCGGTGTTGAGCTGCACGGCCGGGATGCCCAGCGCCGCGATCTTTTCGGCGTCGATCTGGCCGGTGATGTCGCCCTCGATCACGCCGATGGCAAATTCTTCCCGCAGGCGGCCGATCAGGGCGGCCAGCAGGCTGGTCTTGCCCGCGCCGGGGCTGCCCATCACGTTGATCAGGCAGACTTTGTGCTGCCGCAGGTCGGCGCGCACCGCGGCGCTGACGTCGTCGTTCCATTCCATGACCTGGTGCAGGACTTTGATCTCCATTATACATCTACCTCCAGACTGTCTACCAGAAATTCCCGGCCCGAAAGCCGGTGCAGGTCCACGCTGCCGCAGGCGGGGCAGGCGATGTGCCGCCGGTCGATCTCGCTGACGGTCCCGCAGGCGCGGCACTGCACCCGCAGGGGCACGGTCTCGGCCTCGATCTTGGCGCCCTCGGCGATGGTGCCTTTGGCCAGCACGTCCAGGTACATCTGCACGCATTCGGGCACCACGCCGGAGAACGCCCCGATCTTGAGCCGGATGGCCCGGATGCGGGTGGCGTGCTGTTCGGCGGCGGCCTTGAGCGATATGTCCAGGATGCTCTGGGTGATGGAAAGTTCGTGCATCGGCGGGCCCTCCTTGCGGCGCGGTCGGGGCGCGGGGTACTGGTTCCTATGATAGCACAACCGGGGCCGAAATTCCATAGCGGGGGCGGCGGGGCCTGTTTGTGAAAAAATAGACCAAAAGCGGCCGCGCCCTTGCCATTTGAACAGAACGGGGCTATAATAAAGGGGTTGGATTCGTCGGTTTGAACGTATTTTTTCAAGGAGGAGGGAATTTTTATGGAGATTATTCCCGCCCTGATCGCCTGGCCCGCGCTGGCGGCCGCGATCCTGCCGCTGATCCGGAACCGCCGCCTGCGCGGCGGCTTCGTCTATGCGGCGGCGGCCGGCATGATGGCGCTGGCGCTGCTGCTGCTGGGCGTCTGGCTGGCAGACGGCAAACAGACCATCGTGGCTGCGCCCGAGAGCGTCTATACCGAATATGTGGACCTTGCCATGCTGGCAGGGGAGTTCCTGCTCATGGGGCTGATCATCGCGCTGTCCATCCGGCACCGCAAATACCCGGTGATCCTGCTTTCGGCCGGGCAGACGTTGCTGGTGGCCTGGACCGAGATCGTCCACCCCGTGCAGAAGTCCACCCACCTGCGGCTGGACGGGCTGGCGATGCTGCTGTGCATCATCGCGGCGTTCGTGGGCGGGTTCATCTGCATCTACGCGGTGGGCTACATGAAAGCCTACCACGAACACCATAAAGAATACCAGGACCGCAGCGGGTTCTTCTTCTCGATGCTGTTTCTGTTCCTGGCCGCGATGTTCGGCCTGGTTCTGTCGGAAAACCTTGTCTGGATGTACTTTTTCTGGGAGGTCACCAGCGTGGTGTCCTTCCTGCTCATCGGCTATACCCGCACCGAGGAAGCAATCGGCAACAGCTTCCGCGCGCTGTGGATGAACCTGCTGGGCGGCTTCGGCTTTGCCATCGCCATCGTGTACATGGCGTGGAACTACGGCGTCGTGCAGTTGGCCGAGGTCATCGCCATCGCCCCGGCCATCCCGGTGGCGCTGCTGGCCTTTGCGGCGCTGACCAAGTCGGCGCAGCTGCCGTTTTCTTCCTGGCTGCTGGGGGCCATGGTGGCCCCCACGCCGTCCAGCGCGCTGCTGCACAGCGCCACGATGGTCAAGGCCGGGGTCTACCTGCTGATCCGGCTGGCCCCGGCGCTGGCGGGCACGCTGGCGGGGGGCATGGTGTCCTTCCTGGGCGGGTTCACCTTCCTGGCTGCCAGCATGATGGCCATTGCCCAGAACGACGGCAAAAAGGTGCTGGCGTTTTCGACCATTTCCAACCTGGGGCTGATCGTGGCCTGCGCGGGCATCGGCGTGGAGGAAACGATCTGGGCCGCCGTGCTGCTGATGATCTTCCACTCGGTGGCAAAGTCCATGCTGTTCCAGGCCGTCGGCGCCATCGAGAACAGCCTGGGCACGCGGGACATCGAGGCCATGCACGGCCTGCTGCTGCGCCTGCCCCGGCTGACCTATATCATGGGCATCGGCATCGCGGGGATGTATCTGGCCCCGTTCGGCATGCTGATCTCCAAATGGGTGGCGCTGCGTGCCTTTGTGGATGCCGATAACTACCTGCTGGTGCTGTTTCTGGCCTACGGCAGCGCCACCACGATGTTCTACTGGACCAAATGGCTCAGCAAGCTGGTGTCGCTGCATCATACGCGGGAACCCGTCACCGACCGCACCCACCGGGACCAGTACCTTTCCATGACTGTCCACGCGGCGTCCACGCTGGGGCTGTGCCTGCTGTTTCCGCTGGTGTCGGTCCGGGTGGTGGAACCCATCGTGCGCACGCTGTTCGGCACCGCCCACGCGGTGCTGTCAATGAACGTACTCACGACCATGGCGATCATGGTCGTGTCGGTGCTGTTCGTGCCTACGCTGATGTTCGTGCTGACGCGCTCCACCCACCGGGACTATGTGCCCATCTATATGGGCGGCGCCAACGAGGGCGACAACACCTATTTTGTGAACAGCCTGGGCAAGCCGGAACACCTGTACCTGAGCAACTGGTATATGCGGTTTGAATTTGGTATGCGGCGGCTCATGCGCCCGGCGGTCATCACGGCCGCGGGGGTGCTGGCCGTGATGCTGTGCGTGATCGTAGGGGGTGCGGTATGATGCAGGTCGTGGGCGTTGTGGCCTATCTGGCGCTGGCCCCGCTGGTCGGGGCGCTGCTGGACGGCGTTGACCGCAAGATCTCGGCCCGGATGCAGGGCCGCCAGGGGCCGCCGCTGTTGCAGCCCTTCTATGATCTGCGCAAACTGTTCGGCAAGCAGATGCTGGCCGTCAACAGCGTGCAGATGCTTTTGAACCTGAGCTACCTGATCTTTCTGGCCGTGGCGGGGGCGCTGCTGTTCGCCGGGGAGGATCTGCTCATGAGCATGTTCATGCTCTCCACGGCGGATATGTTCCTGGTCATGGGCGCGTCGAGCGATTCCTCGCCCTTTTCCACCTTGGGCGCCGGGCGCGAGATGATCCAGATCATGGCCTACGAACCCATGACGCTGCTGCTGGCCGTGGGGTTCTACCTGGCGACCGGCTCCTTCCAGGTGGGGGACATCGTGCGCCAGAGCTCCAGCGCGGTGTTCGTCATGCCGGGCTTTTTGCTGGGGCTCATATTCATCATGGCCGTCAAGCTGCGCAAATCGCCGTTTGACCTTTCGACCAGCCACCACGCCCATCAGGAGATCGTCAAGGGCCTTACCACCGAGATGGCCGGCCCCACGCTGGCGGTCATGAACATTGCCGAATACTACGAAATGACGCTGATGCTGGGGCTGGTGGGGCTGTTCTTCGTCAACAGCGATCCGCTGAGCTGGCCGCTGGCCGTGCTGGCCTGCCTGGCCGTCTATTTCCTCGAAATTCTGTGGGACAACGCCAGCGCCCGCGTGCGCTGGCGCACGCTGCTGGACGGCTGCTGGGTCGTCACGCTGCTCACCGCCGGGCTCAACGGCCTGATCCTGATGCTGGTCCATTAAGGGGGCGCGAAGATGGCACAAACAAAACTGGCAAAGTCGCCCTGGCTGCTGCACTATGACGGAAGCAGCTGCAACGGCTGCGACATCGAGGTGCTGGCCTGCACCACGCCGAAATACGACATCGAACGCTTCGGCATCATCAACACCGGCGACCCGTTCCAGGCCGATATCCTGCTGATCACCGGTGGCGTCAACCACCAGAGCGAAAGCGTCATCCGCCAGATCTATTCCCAGATGCCGGAACCCAAAGTGGTTGTGGCGGTGGGCATCTGCGCCTGCACCGGCGGCGTGTTCAAGGACTGCTACAACATCAAGGGCGGCATCGACACCGTGATCCCGGTGGATGTCTATGTGCCGGGCTGCGCGGCCCGGCCGCAGGCCATCATCGACGGCGTGGTGAAGGCGCTGGCGATCCTGCGCCAGAAGCAGGACGCCTGGGCCGAACGCCGCCGCGGCGGCTGAGAGGGGGAGGGAACCTATGGAAGCACAGAATACCATCGAGCCCATCACCGTGGTGGAATTTATGCCGCAGGTGCTGCGCTTCAAGATGGAGGGCTGGCATGTGGTGCAGATCTGCGCCGACCGCCTGCCCGACGGCTGCGAGATGAGCTATTCGTTCGGCAAAGACTACGACCTGCGCACGCTGCGCCTGACCGTGGGCGACGGGGAGGAGATCCCCAGCATCACCCAGGCGTTCCCCGGCGCCTTTTTGCAGGAGAACGAGGCCGCCGAACTGTTCGGCGTACACATCACGGGCATCAGCCCGGACTACAGCGGCAAGCTCTACCGCATTGCCGAAGAAACGCCGTTCAAACGGAAGGGGTGAGGGGACCATGGCAAAACAGAGCATCGTGCCCTTCGGCCCGCAGCACCCGGTCCTGCCGGAACCGGTGCATCTGGACCTGGTGCTGGAGGACGAGGTGGTGGTCAAGGCGGTGCCCAGCATCGGCTTTGTCCACCGCGGGCTGGAAAAACTGGTCGAGTCGAAGGACTATAAAGAATATGTCTATATCGCCGAGCGCGTCTGCGGCATCTGCAGCTTCGGCCACGGCATGGGCTACTGCCAGTGTTTGGAGAAGATCATGGACGTGCAGATCCCGCCGCGCGCGGCCTACCTGCGCACCATCTGGATGGAGATGAGCCGCGTCCACAGCCACCTGCTGTGGCTGGGCCTGCTGGCCGACGCGCTGGGGTTTGAAAGCCTGTTCATGCAGTGCTGGAAACTGCGGGAGAAGATCCTGGACCAGTTCGACGCCACCACCGGCGGGCGGGTCATCTTCTCGGTCAACTGCATCGGCGGCGTGCTGAAAGATATGGACGCCGCCATGCTCAAGGCCATCGCGGATACCGCGGACGAGATGGAAAAGGAACTGCGCCCCATTGCCGAAGCCTTCCTGCGGGATTACACGGTGGGCACCCGCCTGCACGAACTGGGCGTGCTCACGGCCGAACAGGCCCGCGCCATGGGGGCCGTGGGGCCCACGCTGCGGGCGTCCGGCGTGCCGCTGGATATGCGCGCGCTGGGCTACGCCGCCTATGGCGAGCTGGACTTTGCGCCCGTCACCGCCAAAGACGGCGACTCCTTCGCCCGGTGCGAGGTGCGCATCCGGGAGATCTTCCAGTCCTTCGACCTGATCCGCCAGGCCATCCGCAAGATCCCGGCGGGGCCCATCGCGGTGCCGGTCAAGGGCAACCCCAGGGGCGAACACTTCCTGCGCATCGAACAGCCGCGGGGCGAGGCCGTCTATTACGTCAAGGCCGACGGCACCAAGTATCTGGAACGGTTCCGCCTGCGCACCCCCACCACCAGCAACATCCCGCCCATGCTGGAACTGCTCAAGGGCTGCCAGCTTGCCGACGTGGCGCTGCTGATCCTGACGATCGACCCCTGCATCAGCTGTACCGAGAGGTGAGCCCCATGGAACAACGCAAACACGAACCCCGGACCTACCCCTGGCGGGCCTTTCCCTTTGCGGGCACGGCGCTCAAAAACCTGTTCAGCAAACCGGCCACCACGGGCTATCCCTTTGAACCGGCCCAGTACCCCGACCGTATGCGCGGCCATGTGCAGATCGACATCGGGGAATGTATCAGCTGCAGCCTGTGCGCCCACAGCTGCCCGTCCGGCGCGCTGACGGTGGACCGCGCCGCCGGTACCTGGACCATCGACCGCTTTGACTGTGTTCAGTGCGGCAACTGCGTCCACGCCTGCCCCAAAAAGTGCCTGACGATGGCGCCGGGCTACGCCGAACCCGCGCCCCAAAAAAGCCGCGAGACCTTCACCCGCCCCAAAGCGCCCGCCCCGGCGGGCCGGGCGGGCGGCAAGCCGGTCAACGCGGGCGACGCCTGTGCGTACTGCACCCTCTGCGCCAAAAAATGCCCCCAGGGGGCCATCAAGGTGGACCGCGCCGCCAAAACCTGGGCGCTGGACGCCGAAAAGTGCGTCGGCTGCGGCCTGTGCGCGGCCTCCTGCCCCAAAAAGTGCCTGACCCTGAAGTGAATCTGCCGGAATATGCACCGCCCCCGGCCTGCGCAGCAGGCCGGGGGCGGTTTGTGTCAGTCAGCGGGGGTAGGCCGCATTATTTTCCTGTCTTTTTCAGGGCGTTGACGGCGCGCCGTCAGGGGCGCAGCCCCGCGCCGCGCTTTTTGGCCCGGCGGAACAGGCCGCCGGGGGCATAAGCGAACGGGAAGGGGGACTTACGCTTTCCGGGCGGACCAGAACATTTTTCGGGCCACCACCCAGGTGCCCCAATCCTTTTCCGGGGCGGTGAAGTCGATTTCCTGGAAGGGATTTTCCACCTGGGCGTTGGCAAAATCGGTCCAGTAGAGCAGGCCGCCCTTTTTTACCAGCGTCGTGTCGTAGATGATGGATTCATATTGTCCGCTGCGCGGCTGAATATGGAACACCACCACTGCGCGGCTGAATATGGAACACCACCACGTCTTGGAAGCGGAGCGTGATGCAGCTGCGTCCGTCCCGCTGCTGTTGCAGTTCGATCGTCAGCAGGCAGCGGTCGTTGAAAGGATACATGGAGCCGTTTTCTGCCACGCGGGTGCTGGTGGTGTATTTGGCGCGCAGGATGCAGCTGTCGTGCAGATACAGGTTTTCTTCCAGAAAGGTTTGTACATCCGCATCCGTAACGATTTCTTTCCATTTCATGGGGTGCTTCCTTTCTTCGCAGGCGCTTTTGTGGTTTGCAGGCAGCAAACTGCCCAAAAAGCGACAGGTGGAATTGGTAATTTCGCCTACAGCCCCGTGCCGCGCTTTTTGGCCCGGCGGAACACAAGGACTGCCGCGACCACGTCCGCGCAAAAGATGAATTGCAGGATGCCGTACAGCACCGCTTCCGCCGTGGACAGGGCCTTGCCGTCGTGGCAGCGTTTGACCGCGGCAAGGCCGAAGATGCCGCTCAACAGCAGGGCCAGCCCGTCAAGAATCGCCAGAATGAGCGTGATCCCAAAGGTAAAGATCGTGAGCAGGCAGGCGGCCCCGACCACAAAGATCACCAGATAGGCCGGGATGCAGCACAGCTTGACCAGCATATTCGCGCGGCTCACTTCCACGGGGTCCCATTTCTTCCCCAGACTGGCCGCGCAGAGCCAAACGGCGCAGGCCAGCCCCGCGGCCCACAGCACGGCAAGGACCGGCAGAAAGGCCAGCGCGTTGTTCTGGAAAACGCTGTCCATAAGAAAGCCGCTGAACAGGCAGTACAGCAGGAACGCGACGGCATACGGAAACAGCACGATGCCCAGCGCCGGGGCGAACTTTTTCATGGGATTTCCCCCTTCCCGGTAAAAACAGCGCCGCGCGGGTGTCCGGCGCGGCTTTCTCTCCCTCTTTGCCCGGCGCGGGGCGAGGAAACAGGCCAATACGGCAAACCGAACAGCGCACAGCACAGGCCCCCAAAGACCTGCCGGTGGGCAGGCGGGGGGCATAAGAATAGTATATACGCCGTTCCGGCCCCGGCACAAGTGGCAAACTGCCCAAAACCCGGCGGCGGAATCAGCCGATTTGACGAAGAAAACCACCCGCCGCTTGACAAAACCGTGGTTTGCGTGTAAACTGAACAATGTTCAGATTGGAGGGATACCGTGAACACCGTGGTGACATCGAAAGAGGACATCCTCGAAGCCAGCCGCGAACTGATCCGGCGGCAGGGATGGGCGGCGGTCAATATCCGCTCGGTGGCGGCGGCCTGCGGCGTGTCGGTGGGGTCGATCTACAACTACTTCGGCTCCAAGGCGGAACTGGCGGGCGCGGCGGTGGAAAGTGTCTGGCAGGAGATCTTCGACTGCCCCGCCGGCGGCGACGCGTTTCGGGATACCTGCGCCTGCGTAAGCTGGATGTACAGCCGCATGGCGTATGGCGGCCGTCGCTACCCCGGCTTTTTCACCCTCCATTCGCTGGGCTTTTTGCAGCAGGACCGGCCGGAAGGCCGCCGCCGGATGCACCGCGCCTGGCAGCACATTCTGGACGGGCTGCGCGCGGTGCTGGAACGGGACCCTCAAATCCGCCCCGGCGCGTTCGGCCCGGCGTTCACGCCCGAAACCTTTGCCCAGATATTGTTCGACCTGATGCTCTCGGCCCTGGTGCGCGGGGACTACGACCCCGCCCCCGCGCTGGAGATCGTCCGCCGGACACTGTACTGAAAATTTCCACGGGCTGCACCGTGGGGATTTTTTATCCCGCAAACTGAACAATGTTCATAAAAGGAGGGACCCCATGAAGGTCAAACGGAACACATTGCTGCTGCTCGCCTGCCTGGTATGGAGCGCGGCGGGCTTCAACATCCTGCGCATCGGGCTGGCGGCTTACCCCGCCTACTGCACGGCGGTGAACCTGCTGCTCAGTCTGGCGGTCTTTGCGGTTTTCCAGCGGTTCATCTTCGGCAGGCTGGTCCAGAAGCACACCGCCCGCATCACCGCCTACCGGGAAGAACGGCATTTCTTCCTCAAATTTTTCGACGCGAAAGCCTTCGCCATCATGGCCGTCATGATGGCCGGGGGCATCGGCCTGCGGGCCAGCGGCCTTGCGCCGGAACGCTTTATCGCCGTTTTTTATAGCGGGCTGGGGGCCGCGCTGCTGCTGGCCGGGCTGCTGTTCGGCCGCAACTTCGGCCGGGCCGCCGCACAAAAACAAACTGTAAAGGGGAATGTATGATGCAAGCTGTTATGGAAACTCTGTTCGACGCGGTCTATCTGGTGACCGTCATCACTGTGGGCATTCTGATGATCCGGGGCAGCAAGGGCGTGCGCCAGTTCACGCTGTTCGGCTGGATGGCCGTGGTGCTGGGCGCGGGCGATGCCTTCCACCTGATCCCGCGTGCCTGGGCGCTCTGCACCACCGGGCTGGAAAACTACACTGCCGCCCTGGGGCTGGGCAAGTGCATCACCTCGGTCACGATGACGGTGTTCTATGTGCTGCTGTACTATGTGTGGCGGCAGCGTTACCATGTCACGGGCCGCAGCGGCCTGACCGCCGCCGTCTATATTTTGGCCGCCGCGCGCATCGGCCTGTGCCTGATGCCCCAGAACCAGTGGTTCAGCGCCGGCGCGCCGCTGTCCTGGGGTATTTACCGCAACATCCCGTTCGCGCTGCTGGGGCTGGTCATCATCGTGCTGTTCTGGCGCAGCGCCAAACAGCACGGCGACCGGGCCTTCCGCTGGATGTGGCTGACTATCGTGCTGAGCTTTGCGTTCTACATCCCGGTGGTGCTGTGGGCGGACACCGTGCCCGTGATCGGCATGCTGATGATCCCCAAGACCTGCGCCTATGTGTGGACTGTGTTCATCGGCTACACGGCCATGAAAAAGGAATGCCGCTGAACCCCGGCCTATATGCAAAATGAAAATCCCCCCAGCCGCACGGCTGGGGGGATTTTCATGGTAAAGCCCCAGTTGGAGTATGAAATGAGGGGCCCAATGAGGACAGTCTGCGTGGCTGGCCGGTGTTTATTCGGCCGTGGCGGTGGAGGCTTCGGCAAGGATCTTGTTGGCTTCCGCCATAAATTCCGTGGCAGCGCCTTCCAGGTCGGTCGTTTCACCGTAGCGAACCCGCTCGGAATACTGATCCAACAGTTCTTCCACTTCGGTGGAGACCGGCGGATCGGGATTCATGATGGGAGAGGTCATGCCGGGCTGGCTGACGTAGTCGATGAAGTCGACGACTTCCTGACTGACTTCGTCCAGATTAGGCGCAACATACGCGCGCATTTCCTCGTCGATGGGCACCGCGCGCTCGATGCCAACGATGTCGTAACAATCCGTGCTGTTGGTGAAGAAGTCGATGAAGCGGACGGCCGCTTCCTTAACGGGGCTGTCGGCGCCGACGCACCAGTACATGGCGGGTTTCAGGTAGGAGTTCGGCGTGGTGGCGCCCTCCACAGTGGGTACCATGACCATGCGAATGTCTTTGCCGGTGGCGTCGCGGTAAGCCTGCAGCTCATTCGAGTTCTGCTGGCGGGACCAGGCATCGTTCACCATGGAGTCAAAGGCGGTCACAGCGGTCTCTTCGCCGGGTTTCATGCCCCAACCCTCGTTCTGGGCCTGCAAGGCCAGTTCCCACATGTCCACAAGGTACTGCGGGTCGTCAAAGCCCAAGCCGTTGTCCTCGTCATTGTAGAAGTTCATGCCGTAGTTGCGCAGATAGAAGTTCAAATTGGCGGCAGTGCAGCCGGTGATGAAAGTATCGCGCATGCCGGTAGCTTCATACACAGCTTTGGCAACATCCATATACTGGGTGAGCGTGGGGTTCATGGGCAGTTCCAGCCCCAACTCTTCCAGAATGTCGTTGCGGTACAGCATGACCGGCGCGTTGGTGCCGGTGGAGACCGCGTAGAACTTGCCGTTGACCGTGCCGGAATCCTTCACACTCTGGGAAACGCCGCTCAGGTCAAGGCTGCCGTCCGCGACGTAGCTGTCCAGTTCAGCCAGGACGCCGTTCTCCACATACTGGGCCAGATAGGCGTAGTCCATCTGGAACACGTCCGGGGTCTGGCCGCCGGCGACCTGGGCGGGCAGCTTGGTCCAGTAGCCATCCCAGTCGGAAAAGTCTGCCACGACGTCAATGTCGGGGTTCAATTCCTCGAACTTTTCGATCAGCTTCGTGGTCTGGTCGTTACGGGTCTGGGAACCCCACCACAGAATGTTCAGGGTGGTCTTTTCGCCTGTTTCGGAGGACGCTGTTTCCGCGCTGGAGGAACCGGACGTACTGGAAGAGCCGGAAGCGGCAGAAGAGGCAGGGGCGCTGCATCCGGCCAGGGCGGCGGTAAGGATCATACCGGCGCACAATGAGGAATAAAGTCTTTTTTTCAAGAAAACACCTCCAAAAAGATTATGTTACCCTGATTATAGAAGAAGATGGAACAAAAACGAATAAAAATATTAGACAAAATGATACAAAAAACATATATTTTGAACAAACTGCCTCCCGCGGTGTAGCGATTGGCCCGCGCACAGCAAAAGCCGCACGGCATTGCCGTGCGGCTGGGGGGATTTTGCGGCGGCCGTCTTATCCGGCCACGGTCAGGCGGGTCACCGGCGTGCCGCTGCGGTAGCAGCGCAGGTAAACGTCGGTGCATTTGCGCAGGCGCGCAAAGCGGTCGCGGGCGCGTTCGGGGTCCCCGTAGGACCGCCAGTACCCGGTGAAGGTGTAGTTCTTGCCCCGGTTCTGCATAAAACCGATCACGTCCTGCAGCGGATAGTCCAAAAATACCCCGATCTCGTGGGGGAACTCTTCCTCCTGCTGGAGCCGGGCGCACAGGCAGTCCAGGCAGCGGCGGCAGTCCGCCGTATGCGGGTATCCGGCCGAACACAGGAATCCCCGCACCGCGGGCTGGTGCAGGATGTCCCGCAGGCGCCCCTGGCGGTAGGCATAGATCAGGTAGGCGTGGGTGCGCGGGCAGGCTTTGAGCACTTCGATCTTGACGCCGCGCGGCTCCAACTGGCTGCGCCAGGTGTGCAGCAGTGCTTCCATGGCGGCGGCGTCCGGCTCGACCCAGCGGAACAGTCCGCCCGCTTTCAGCCCGGCCATCACCGGCGCGCACTGGGTCACAAAGGTGGTTCCGAAATCACGCTTCATAACGACTCTCCGTTTCTGATGGTCGATTTTTGAGAATTAGCTATAACTAACCCGGTGGGGAGATAAAGCCCTGCGCCCGGCAGGACGCAGGGGACAGCGAGTTAGTTTAGCCTAACGATGGGCTTACTATACCATTCCGCTATGCTTTTGTCAAGACTTTTTCTGCGCACAGCTTTGTTTTTGGTGTCCGGCGGCGTATAATGGGGAAAACGCCCGAAGGAGAGATGCCTGCATGGAAATCAAACAGATCTGGCTGCCGGTCCGGCCCGCCCGCAAAAACCGCGCCGGGCTGGGTACGGTGGGCGGCGTGCTGGGGATCGCGCTGCTGGCGGTGGCGCTGGCGGGCGGCGGCACGGTGCTCGTGCTGCAAAGCGGCCTGCCGGTGCAGGCGGCGCTGACGGCGCTCTGTCTGGGCGTGGTGGTTTTGGTGGTGGCCCTGGCCGCGGCCTTGGGCCGCCGTGCGGGGCGGGATGCGACGGTGTTTTTCCTGATGGAGGGGGACCGGCTCTTTGTGTGGGACGCCCGCGCGGCGGTCCGCTGGAGTGGCGGCGCGGCGGGGTTCGCGGCCGGTGCGCTCCATGCGCAGAAGTTGCTGCGCCGTCTGGCCGAACAGCCCCGGCTGCCCGCCGCCGCGCAGGAGATCGTCCGGGTGGAGCATATTCGGGCGGTCGAAGGCGGGCAGATCGCCGTCTGCCGGGTGCGCCGCCCCAACGGCGCTGCGGCGCGGCGCACCTGCTTTCTGGCGGACAGCGTGCCGGACAGCGACCTGCTCCTGCGGGAGCTGGAACGCCGCGAAGGCTGGGAGAACACGCTGGAACCGGCTGCCGACCGCAGCCTTTCGGGGCTGGCGGTCAGCCTGCTGGTCTGTGTGGGTCTTGCGGCGGTCTGCGTGTTGAGCCACCCTGCCGTGGCGCGGCTGCCGGACGGGCTGTATTTCCCCTGCCTGGGGGCGGCCTTCGTGGCCTTTTGTGTGACGGTGGGGTTCGCAGTGCGGCGGCACCGCGGGGAATAGCGCGAACGGGCGCGGGGCCTGTGGTTTCGGAGCGACTGCGTTTTGGCAGGTGAGGGGCGCGGGGGGACGGGACCCCTCAGGCCGCTGCGCGGCCAGCTCCCCTGGAAGGGGAGCCTTTTGGGCGGGCAGTTGATTAAAAGCCTCCCCTACCAGGGGAGGTGTCTGCCGTAAGGCAGACGGAAGGGTTTTACCGTTCCCATGACCCAAAACCTTACGGGCAACAAAAAACTGCCCTTGGCCCGGAATTTCTTTGCCGAACCTCTCCGTCTGCGCCGGGGGCCATGGTCCCCGGCGCTTTTTGTACCCGTGTCGGGAAATGGTTCCACGAAAATGTGAAAAATGGTGACAAAAGAGTGAATCGAAACTGCACAAGAATGACCCTGTAAAGTTGTGGAAACGTACAAATGTATAAAAATATCAGAAAAAGCACTTGAATTTTGGGCAATAAGGCAGTATACTTTGAACATAGCGGAACTGGAAACGGTTCCAGATAAAAACGGCAAAACGCTCGTATAAAATATCCATCATAAGGAGGAGAAAAGTTATGAGAGCGAAGAGAACCATCGCAGCATTCCTGTCGTCCGCCCTGGCGGTCAGCCTGCTGGCGGGCTGCGGCGGCGCCCCGTCATCCAGCGAAAGCGCCACGGAATCCACTTCGGGCGATTCTGCGGCCACCAGTGAGGAAGCTGGCGATGCGGCTTCCACCTCCGGCGCGTCCGGCCAGGTATATTACCTGAACTTCAAGCCGGAACAGGACGAGGACTGGCAGAACCTGGCGGCTCTGTATACCGAGCAGACCGGCGTGCCCGTCACCGTCGTGACGGCGGCCTCCGGCCAGTACGAGACCCAGCTTATGAGCGAGATGGCCAAGAGCGAGGCACCGACCCTGTTCCAGGTCAACGGTCCCGTGGGCCTGGCAAACTGGAAGGATTACTGCCTGGATCTGTCGGACACCGATCTGTACAGCCATCTGACCAACGATTCCTTCTGCCTGAAGGACGGCGACCAGGTCCTGGGCATCGCCTACGTCATCGAGACCTACGGCATCATCTACAACAAGGCCCTGCTGGAAAAGGCCGGCTATACCGCCGAGGACATCACCAACTTTGACTCGCTGAAGGCCGTCGCCGACGATATCCAGGCCCGCAAGGATGAACTGGGCGTCAAGGGCGCTTTCACCTCCGCCGGTATGGACGCTTCCTCCGACTGGCGCTTCAAGACCCACCTGGCCAACCTGCCCATCTACTATGAGTACAAAGAGCGTGGCATCGACTCCACCGACGCCATCGAGGGTCTGTACCTGGACAACTACAAGAACATCTTCGACCTGTACATCACCGATTCCACCTGCGATCCCACCCAGCTGGCCACCAAGACGGCCAACGACGCCACCGCAGAGTTTGTGAACGGCGAGGCCGTGTTCTACCAGAACGGCACCTGGGAGTATAACAACATCAGCGCCGTGGGCGACGAGAACCTGGGCATCCTGCCCATCTACATCGGCGTCGAAGGCGAGGAGAACCAGGGCCTGTGCACCGGTTCCGAGAACTACTGGTGCGTCAACAAGAACGCCAGCGAAGAAGACATCCAGGCTACGCTGGACTTCCTGACCTGGGTCATCACCAGCGATGAAGGCCGCAAAGCCATGAGCCAGGATATGGGCTTCGTCACCCCGTTCGACACCTTCACCGGTGAGTACGCTGCCGCCAACCCGCTGCTGCAGGATTCCGACAAGTACATCGCCGACGGCAAGACCCCTGTTGACTGGTGCTTCTCCACCATGCCTTCCGAAAACTGGAAGAACATGCTGGGCTCCGCGCTGACCGCCTACGCGGCCGGTACCGGCACCTGGGACGAAGTGGTGACCGCCTTTGTGGATAACTGGGCCACTGAGTATCAGCTCTCCGGCGTGGGCGCGTAACGCCGGGCGCCCGATCCGAACGGCATAACCTGAATGAGAGGGCGAGACTGCGGGAAGCTGTCTCGCCCTTCCTTTTTTACAAAAACGAACCAAGAAGTGCAACCAAGCGGCGTTTTCCAAGGGGGGAACACTATGGAAAAAGCGATCCGAAAATACTGGCCGGTGTTCGTACTGCCCACGCTGGCCGCCTTTATCATCGGCTTTCTGTGGCCGTTCGCATGGGGCGTGTATCTGTCCTTCTGCAAGTTCACCACCGTTAAGGACGTGACCTTCGTAGGGCTCCAGAACTATAAAAACATCTGGATCGACAATACCTTCACCCATGCGTTCGTGCTCACCATCGTATTCACGGTGGTGTCGGTGGTGCTAATCAATCTGCTGGCTTTCAGCCTGGCGCTGTTGCTCACCCGCCGGCTGCGGGGCACCAACGTGTTCCGCACCATCTTCTTCATACCCAACCTGATCGGCGGCATCGTGCTGGGCTATATCTGGAGCACGCTGCTGGACGGCGTTATGACCCTGCTTTCCCGGCCGCTGCTCAAACTGGATGCGACCACCGCTTTCTGGGGCCTTGTGATCCTGATGTGCTGGCAACAGATCGGCTACATGATGATCATTTACATCGCCGGGCTGCAGAACGTGCCGCTGGACCTGCTGGAAGCCGCCCGCATCGACGGCGCCAACGAACGCCAGTCGCTGTTCCGCATCAAGCTGCCGATGGTCATGCCCAGCATCACCATCTGCCTGTTCCTGTCGCTGACCAACGCTTTCAAGCTGTTCGACCAGAACCTTTCGCTGACCAACGGCCAGCCGGGCAAGGATTCCCAACTGCTGGCGCTGAATATTTATGATACCTTCTACGGCCGCAGCGGCCCCCAGTGGAAGGGCATCGGCCAGGCCAAAGCCGTGGTGTTCTTCATCGTGGTGGCGGCCATCGCGCTGATCCAGCTTCGCGCCACCCGCTCTAAGGAGGTGCAGCAGTAATGTTCAAGAAAAAGCGCCGCGCCGACGCGCTGTGGACCGTCCTGCTGGTCCTGTGGAGCGCCGTGGTGATCTATCCCATCCTGCTGATCCTGTTCAACTCGTTCAAGACCGAGCGCGCCATCACCACGACCCGTATTTTCGAGCTGCCCACGGCCGAGACCTTCGCCGGGCTGGAAAACTACATCTACGGCGTGACCGAGATGAACTTCCTGGCCTCGTTCTGGTACAGCCTGGTGATCACGGTCACCTCGGTGGCGCTGATCCTGCTGTGCTGCTCCATGTGCGCGTGGTACATCACCCGCGTCAACGGCAAACTGTCCAAGACCATGTATTACCTGTGCGCCTTTTCGATGGTCGTGCCGTTCCAGATGGTCATGTTCACGCTGTCCAACACCGCCGACACGCTCCGTCTGAATAACCCCTACGACATCTGCATCATCTACCTGGGCTTCGGCGCCGGGCTGGCCGTGTTCATGTTCACCGGCTTCATGAAATCCATGCCGGTGGAGATCGAGGAAGCCGCCATGATCGACGGCTGCGGCCCCCTACAGATCTTCTTCCGGGTGGTCATGCCGATCTTGCGCCCCACGATGATCTCCACCGCCATTCTGGAAACGATGTGGGTCTGGAACGACTACCTGCTGCCCTCGCTGGTGCTGGACATCCGCCAGTACCGCACGATCCCCATGGCGATCCAGTATTTCCGCGGCGGCTACGGCAGCGTGCAGATGGGCCCCATGATGGCCTGCATCATCATCACGGTGCTGCCCATCATCATCCTGTATCTGCTGTGCCAGAAGCACATCATCGAAGGCGTGGTTGCGGGCGCCGTCAAAGGCTGATATAATGGACCCATTGTGCCCCGGCGGGCGGAATGCGCTGCCGGGCAGGGCGGCGCCCCCGCAGGCGCCGCCGGAAAGGGGAAAGGCGTCATGACGATCCGGGACATCGCGCGGGAAGCCGGCTATGCGGTCGGCACCGTGTCCCGCGTGCTCAACAATAATCCCAACGTCAGCGCGGCGGCCCGGGCGCGTATTCTGGAGGTGGTGCAGCAGCACAACTTCCAGCCCAACGCCAACGCCCGCCACCTGAAACTGCAATCCAGTTCGGCCATCGCCATCCTGGTCAGGGGCACCCAGAATATGCTGTTCACCGGCATTCTGGAAAAAATGCAGGCCCTGATCGAAGAACGCGGCTATGTCAGCCTGTTGTACTATGTGGACGAGGAAGCCGACGAACTGGAACAGGCGCGCCGCGTCTGCCAGGAGCGCAGGCCCTACGGCATCGCGTTCCTGGGTTCCAACCTGGAACACGTCACCGCCGACGTGGCCGCGCTGGGCGTGCCCTGCGTGCTGGTCACCAACAGCGCCGCCAGCCTGGACCTGCCCAACCTGTCCAGCGTCAGCGTGGACGATACGATGGCCGCCAGCCATGTCATCGAGTATCTGTATGCGCGGGGGCACCGGCATATCGGGGTCATCGGCAGCAATCCGGCCCTGTCCCAGCCCAGCGCCGCGCGCCTGGCGGGCTGCCGGCAGGCGTTCAGCGAACTCAAACTGCCGTTTGACGAGGCCCGCCAGTACGTCTACGCCCGCTATTCGATGGAAAGCGGCTACACCGCCATGGAACGCCTGCTGGAACGCGCGCCGGAGATCACCGCCGTCTTTGCCCTGAGCGATATGATGGCCGTGGGCGCGCTGCGGGCGCTGGCCGACCGGGGCCTGCGGGTGCCGCAGGACCTTTCGGTAGCCGGGTACGACGGCGTGGCGCTGGGGCGGTTCTGCATCCCGCGGCTGACCACGGTGCGCCAGAACGTGACCCGCCTTGCCACCCGCAGCGTCGAGATCCTGCTGCACTGCGTCGAGGAAAACAGCCCCGCCGTGCATGAGATCGTCCCCTTTGAAATGGTGGAGGGGGAGAGCGTCGGCGCGGCCCGCCCCCGGCCGGAATGAACGAACCTGCGGTGCAGGCGGGGCACGCCCCTGCCGCACCGCCTTTTTTGAGTAACAGCGGGCCCTTTGCGCGGGGCCCGGGAAGGAGGCGCTGGTCCTATGCGTTCCAGCGGTATTTTGTTGCATATCACGAGCCTGCCCGGCCCCGGCGGCATCGGTACGATGGGGGCCGCGGCGCGGGAATTTGTGGACTTTCTGGCCGCGGCGGGGCAGAGCCACTGGCAGATCCTGCCGGTCTGCCCCACCAGCTACGGGGATTCGCCCTACCAGTCCTTTTCGACTTTTGCGGGCAACCCCTACCTGATCGACCTGGACGAACTGGCCGCCGAGGGCCTGCTGCGCCCGGAGGAATACCGGGACATCGACTGGCAGGCCCCGCCGGACCGGGTCAACTACGGTGTTCTGTACCAAAAACGCTACCCGGTGCTGCGCCGGGCGGCCACCGCGCTGCTGGCCGACCCGCCCGCGGACTATGATGCCTTCTGCCGGGAACAGGCTGCCTGGCTGCCGGACTACGCGCTGTTCATGGCGCTCAAGGACGAGCACGGCGGCCGCCCCTGGACCCTGTGGGAAGAACCCCTGCGCCGCCGCGAACCCGCGGCCCTGGCCGCCGCCCGCGCCCGCCTGCGGGGGAATATCGCGTTCTGGCAGGCGGTGCAGTACCTGTTCTTCCGGCAGTGGCGCGCGCTCAAACAGTACGCCAACGGGCGGGGCATTTCCATCATCGGGGACCTGCCCATCTATGTGGCGATGGACAGCGTCGATGTATGGGCCAGCCCGGAACAGTTCCAACTGGACGAAAAGCTCGACCCCATCGAGGTCGCGGGCTGCCCGCCGGACGGCTTCTCGGCCACCGGGCAGCTTTGGGGCAACCCGCTGTTCGACTGGGACGCCATGGAACGGGACGGCTTTGCCTGGTGGATACGGCGGATCCGCCATGTCTGCGCCATCTACGATACGGTGCGTATCGACCATTTCCGCGGTTTTGCCGGGTACTACGCCATCCCCTACGGCAGCGCCGACGCCTGCGGCGGCCGCTGGCGGCCCGGCCCCGGCATGAAGCTGTTCTCCGCGGTGGAAAAGGCCCTGGGGCCGCAGCCCATCATTGCCGAGGACCTGGGCTTTCTGTCGGAGGATGTCTACCAGCTTTTGCGCGACACCGGCTTCCCCGGCATGAAGGTGCTGGAATTTGCCTTCGACAGCCGGGACGGCGGCGAGTACCGCCCCCACACCTACCCGGCGCGCTGTGTGGCCTACACCGGCACTCATGACAACGAACCGCTGAACGGCTGGCTGGCCACCGCCCCGGCCGAGGGCGTGGAACGGGCGACCGCCTACCTGAACCTGACCGACAGCGAGGGCAAAAACTGGGGCATGATGCGCGGCATCTGGTCCAGCGTGGCCGAACTGGCCGTCGTGCAGGCGCAGGACGTTCTGGGCCTTGGGCACGAAGCCCGCATGAACACCCCCTCGACTTTGGGGGGCAACTGGTGCTGGCGCGCGCTGCCGGGGGCCTTCACCCCGGCCCTGGCCGCCCGCCTGCGGGACTGCATGGAACTGTACGGCCGCCTGCCGCGGTGAGGGGCCGCCCGCCGCACAAAAATCAACAGGAATACAAAGGCACACTGCGCCGCTTGCGGCCGGTGTGCCTTTGTGCTGTGTGTTGCCCGTTTTTTAAGAAGCAATCTTGATTTGACTGCGCCCCATGGCGGGCGGCGGGGAGTGCGGGGCGGCGTTTTTGGCGGCCGTGCCCGGCCGGGGCGGGCGGCGCGGCGGGAATTTGCAGTTAGGACTTGATTTCATAGTGTTTTTGTAGTAGAATGGCTTCGGTAATTGTGTAAAGTGGATAGGAACGCCCTGAATCCGCCCCGCCGCACAGGCGGGGCGGATGTGCGGGGCAGACAAAAGAAAGGATGTTGCCGCGTGAAAAAAGCCGCCGCCGCTTTGCTGAGCCTGACGATGATGCTCAGCATTCTGGCACAGGCCCCGGCTGCGTATGCCGAGGGGGAAGAACTCCCCGCCACGGCCACGCAGGAAGATCCCCTTGCCGTGGAGGACGGCCGGGGGGACGGCGCCGAAGCCGCCGGGGAACCCGGAACCGACGACGAACAGACGCAGGAGGAGGCCGCGCCGCAGGACCGCGAGACCCCGCAGGAGGACGGGCAGCCTGAGGAGGAAGTCCTGCCGCAGGAGGACGCACTGCCTGACGAGGACCCCCTGACCGGGGAGGACGCGCTGGCCGAGGCGGAAGCCCTGGCCGAACAGCCGACGGGCGCCGTGGAAGTCACGGTCCTGCAGGGCCTGCCGATGGCATCTACCGCCCTTTCGGTGACGGTCGAAAACGCCGAAGGGGATACCGTCGAACAGGCACCCCTTACGCTGCCCGCTGACGGCAGCGAAACGCTGCGTTTGGGCAGCCTGCCGGCGGGGCTATATACGCTGACGGTCTCCGGCGGCGGCTTTGCCACCTACACTCAGCAGATCGAAGTGGGGGACCTGGTTTCCGCGGTGCAGTTGTGCGCCGGGCCCCTGCAAACAGAAGCCTTTGCCGCCGACAAGCCGCACCCCGGCGTGCTGCGCATCGGTGATGCGGACGGCAACGGCAAGGTGGAACAGGCGGACGTGGACCTGCTGATCGACAATATGGACGGCGACGGTGCGGGCGACCTGGACGGCAGCGGCATCGTGGACCTTGTGGACCTGCAAATGCTGGCCGCCAGCCTGGACGATGCGGGCGAGGTCCAGTCCACCGTCAGCACCAGCATCCCCGAAGATATGATCTCCGCGCAACCAGTGGAGGGAACGGAGGTGACGGAGGGCGACCTGGACGCCCTGCTGGCAGGCGGGGGCTCGGTCACGCTGGAAGCGCAGGGCGAGGGCGAGATTTCGGAGGATAACCCGGTCCTGATCGACTTTGAGTTTACCCAATCGGACAAGGAATCCGTAGAAATGGGCGGCCTTGTTTTGCAGACCCTTCCCCCGGAGCAACCTGCTTCCGTGACGGGAGCCACCATCACCGTGGTGGATGAAGCGGGAGACGAGCACGAATTTACGGTGGAAGCCCCGGCTACGGTGGAAGCCCCGGCGCTGTTTGCGCTGTTCTCGGCCAAGGGCGCCACAGTGCAGCCGGACGGTTCCATCGTGGTGGACTTTGGTGGGCAGATCGCGGTGAAAAAGGTCACCATCAAGATCACGGCGACTTCCGACAGCAAGAATCTGGCCGAAATTTCCAAGGTGGAATTTGTCAACAATATGCAGGAGCGCATCCCGGCCCCGAAGATGAACATCCCGGAAAAACTGACAGCCGAACCCGGCAACCGCAGCTTTACGCTGCGCTGGGACGCCCAGACCAATGTGACCGGCTATGAGGTGAAGATCACCCAGACCGTCCAGGGCGGTGAGGACGGCCCGACCGAAAAGACCGAAACGCTCCGCGCGGGCGTCAACAGCCTGGCGGTCAGCTCTTTCGGGGGCCAAAAGCTGGAAAACGGCGTGACCTACACGGTCCAGGTGCAGTCCTGCAACGGCGCGTGGCGCAGCGGCTATTCCGAACCGGTGAAAGTCACGCCCCGTGCGGACAAGCTGCCCGCCGCGCCCGACGGTCTGACGCTGACCGGGCGTTACCGGCGCATCGAAGCCCACTGGAAGAACATGGACGATGCGGATACCTACAACCTGTACTACCGTGTGCAGGGGCAGGGCGACTTCACCTGTGTTGAAGGCATCAGCGGCGCTTCCTACGCCATCCAGGGCTTGGAGGACGACACGGCCTATGAAGTGTACGTCACCGGCGTGAACCAGCTGGGCGAAGGCCCGGCCTCCCTCACTTCGGTGGCCCGCACGGTCAACGTCAGCCCGGTGAAGCTGCCGGAATATAAACTCATCAATACGACTGACGAACTCGGTGGGAACACGACCCATATTAAGAGCATGGCGCACGGCAACCGCGGCTACATGATGGGCAGTCCGCAGGACGAGAAACCCACCGCCTGGGGTGTGGTCGACAACGACTATACCTCCTGGTATCAGATCGATGACTGGGACGATGGCGTTGCATATCCCAAGAACGAAACGAGCGGCGGCGTTCGGATCACTTTCGATCAAAAATACGACATCGGCCGCATCGCGCTGGCGCAGGCGGAGGACTACGGCAACTACGACGGCGTTCGGGTCTACACCAAAGGCGCGGACGGCAAGGAACAGGAAATCTCCAATGTTCGCATCGCCCGGCGCAGCGACGGCAGCCGCAACTACTACGTCATCACGATCCCCGGCGGTGTGGAGACCGACTACCTGCGCGTCTGCGTGAAGCAGGGGTATAGCGCCCGGCGTCTGATCACCATTGCGGAAATGCGCTTCTACACCTACGACAGCCTGGAAGATGAGATTCTGGATCTGTACGCCGACGACCTGCACCTGACGCTGCGCGACGACGTGGACGAAGCGATGATCCAAGAGTTGCAGGCGCAGCTGGACGCCTGGGGCAACGGCGAAAAGCACCCCAACTATGACGCGCTCAAATGGGAACTGGACAATGCCCGCGAACTGCTGCACCAGAAATTGCAGCCGGTGATCGACGTGCATACCAGCATCATGGCGGCCAACGACGGCGGCCTGAACATCACCGGCCTGAACGCGTGGCAGCCGTTGGGCGTGACCGCGCAGGCAGGCGACGAGATCTTGATCTATGTGGGCAGCAACACCGGCAGCAACGGGGCCAAGGCCGCGCTGCAACTGGTGGCGACCCAGTACCATGCCGAGAGCGGCGAGCTGACGGCGACCCCCATCGACCTCAAGGTGGGCCGCAACGTGATCCCAATCCAGCAGATCGGCAGCACGGATACCGAGCGCGGCGGGCCGCTGTATGTGCAGTACACCGGCAAGAACGCCAACGATCGCTACTCGGTCCGCGTCGGCGGCGGTACGCAGATCCCCACGCTGGACCTCTACCAGATCACCAACGAGAACGACCGCAAAGCGCGCGTGGAAGCCTATGTGCAGGAACTGACGGAGTATGCTGCCGGCCTGGAAAAACTCCATACGGAACTGCACGCCTCTGAGAAAGGCTACGATGAGAAAAACTGCGTCCTGAACACCACCGACATCCTGCTGGATCAGATGATGTACTCGGTGCCGGTCACGCAGCTTTTGGCAGGCCTGGACGACGGCGGCGCGGAAAAACTGCTCCATGCGCTGGACGCCATGGACCAGATGATGGAACTGTTCTACCAGCACAAGGGCCTGACGAATCTGGAAGGCGCGGGAACGGCCAACCACCTGCCCGCCCAGCATCTGAATGTCCGCTATATGCGGATGTTCTCGGGGGCCTTTATGTATGCGGCGGGCAACCACATCGGCATCGAGTGGGGGTCTGTGCCCGGCCTGACCAACGGCGTGCCCGTTGCCAGCGATGAGAACGGCGCGTACCAGAGCGGCACCTATTTCGGCTGGGGCATCGCGCATGAGATCGGCCATAACATCAACGACCGCCGCTATGCGGTGGCCGAAGTCACCAACAACTACTTCGCCCAGCTTTCGCAGGCGACGAATGGCAGCGTGCGCTTCGACTATCAGAACGTCTATGACAAAGTCACCAGCGGCACCACTGGCCCCGACGCCAATGTGTTCACCCAGCTGGCGATGTACTGGCAGCTTCACCTTGCCTATGACAAGGACTACGGCTACAAACTGTACGATCATTACAACGACCTGCTGAACGGCCGCTTCTTCGCGCGGGTGGATACCTACGCCCGCACGCCTTCCGCGGCGCCTGCGCCCGGCGGCGTGGGTCTGACGCTGGGGGACGATGCCGGGCAGAACTTCATGCGCCTGGCTTCCGCCGCAGCGGAAAAGGACCTGACCGACTTCTTCGGGCGCTGGGGCATGACCCCGGACGCCACCACGGCGGCCTTTATGGCCCAGTATGAGCCGGAAGAACGCGCGCTGTACTACGGCAACGACGCTTCCCGCGATTACCGCTTCACCCATAACGAAGCGGCGTCCTTCAAGGGGCAGGATGTGGTCACGGATGCGACCACCGCCAAAATCAACGAAAAAATGCCCAATCAGGTGGACCTGAAACTGGCCTCCAACGCCGAGGACGGCCTGCTGTTGGGGTACGAGATCGCCCGCGTCACCTACGAGAACGGCCAGCGCCACAGTCAGGTGGTGGGCTTCGCCACCGGCGATACCTACACCGACACGGTCACGACGATGAACAACCGCACCGTTGCCTATGAGGTCACGGCGGTGGACCAGTTCCTCAACCGTTCCAACACGCTGGAACTGCCCGCGCTCAAGATCGAGCATGACGGCAGCTACGGCAAGGACTTCTGGACGGCCGAAACGAACATGACCTCCGGCGATGATGAGAAACCCGGCACAGGGGATGATAACGATCCCTGCGCGCCGGAACCGGTCTCCGCCATCACGAAGGCCATCGACGGCGATACCAAAACCACCTATACCGGCCATGCGGCCGAAGGCGAAGCCACCGTTACGCTGGACTTCCACCAGCAGTTGGCCGTGACGGCGTTCAAGTACACCGTCACGTCCGGCACGCCCATCGAATCCTACGAGATCGCCCTCACGACCGACGGCAGCCAGTGGCAGACCGTGGCGTCCGGCACCTTTGAAGAGGGGAAGCCGCGTACCGTGTACTTCCCGGATGAGGACGGCGAACCCCGCGTGACGACCTACGACGCCACCGGGCTGCGGCTGACCGTCAAGTCGCCCGCAGGCGCGGAGATTTCCATCAGCGAACTGGATGTGCTCGGCCCGACCGGCGACAATGTGGAGCTGCTCGAAAAAGGCATCGGCATCTTGGAGCATGACTTCGTGTCCGAGGAATCCACCGGCGCCAAGATCCCCGCAGGCTCGCTGGTCTTTACCGGCACCTACAAGGGCAACCCCGCGTATAACGTGGTGCTGCTCTATGACCAGGACGGCAAAGTCGTGGGCGGCGTGGATGCCGACGGCAGCGTGGTGGCCAGCCAGATCATTCTGGCCGACGTGCCGGAACACGGGGAACTGGGCAACGTCAGCGACGGACACTGGGTCTACTGGATCGAACCCGATGCACTGGAGGGCATGACGACGATGCCCCAGACCGTGCGCGCGGAACTCTACCGTGTGGACGACGCCCTGACGAACGAAGGCCAGCGCCTGACCAGCGATACGCTGCCGGTCACGGTGCCGGACGAACTGCCGCCCATCAGGCTGGAAAGGAAGAACTGACCCGAACGGAAAGCAAGGAGAATACTCTCATGAAGAAATTATTGGCTGCCCTGCTGCTCGGCCTGGTGCTGGGCGTGGCGGCGCTGCCGGTCTCCGCTCTGGGGGCCCAGGGCGATGTGACGCTGACCGCCCGGAAGGACGGCGCGGACGTTGCCCTGGCGCTGCCGGAGGATGAGGCCGAGGGCATCACGGCGCTGAGCCTGGGCTTCACACTGGAAGGCGGACCGGTGGAAGGCGCGTCCTTCGACTTTGCCGCCGGATTGGACAGCACGGTGCAGGAATACCGCTATGACGCGCAGACCGGCCGGCTGAATATCTACATTGCGGGCGGGCAGGAAGTGCTGCCCGGCGGCACGGCGGAACTGGGCCGGATCACCGTACAGGCCCCGCAGGGCGCCCAGGTAGAGATCGGTGTCGCGGAGGATTCCCTCCAACTGGTCAACAGCGCCTTCGGCAAGACCGCGGGCGCGGCGGCCCAGGGCGCGCCGGTCTCGATCACCGTCGGGCAGGGGTCCGGCTCCGGCAGCACGCCGGAACCGACCGCGCCGCCGTCCCAGGGCGGCGGTTCTCAGGGCGGCGAAGCGCAGGATGCGCCCGCCAGCCAGGCTGCACAGCCTGCGCCTACCCCGGAGCCGGACGTGACCCCGACGCCCACGCCCACCGTGGCGCCCGCCGCGCCGCCCGCTGGCGGCCAGGGGGCCGCGGGAACTTCGGGCGGCAACGGTACGGGCAGCGGCAGGGCCACCCCGGCCCCCAGCGCAAGTCCGACGCCCTCGGCGTCGCCCGCGCCGGATCAGCCGGAACAGACCCCGACCCCGCAGCCGGAGCAGACCCCTGCCCCGGAACAGCCCCAGCAGGACGCTGAAAAAGCGGTGAACCCGCTGCTGATCGTGGCCGTCGTGCTGGCGGTCCTGGCGGCGGTGGTACTCATCGCCATGCTGGTGGTGCGCTTGCGCCACCGCTGATCCCCGCACCCCGCCAACAGCACCCAAATAACACCCCCGCCCCCGGTTCCCGCCGGGGGCGTTTGGATGGTGCAGAGATAGAGAAACCCCGCCCCCAGGCGGCCCGGTCGGGCCGCCTGGGGGCGGGGTGTTTCTTATGGAAGGATACAGCGCTGCAGGGCCGCGTCAGCGGGCGGTCAGCGCGTCAAAGACCGTGCGGTCGCCGTCCAGCAGCGGCAGCACCGTGCAGTCGGCCAGCAGTTCCTGGCCGGAATCGCCGGTGTCGGTGTACAGGTCGGTGGAGTAGCCGCCCGCGTCCAGCGCGGTCAGCACCGGGCAGTCGCCCCAGCGCACGGCGGCGCTGCCGTCCACCTTGTCGCCGTACAGTTCCAGGAATGGCTCCGGCTGCGCCACGATCCACAGGCTGCTGTACCCGCCCGAAAGGTCGGTGACCATGGCGGTGGAACCGGCGGTCTGCAGGTTGGGGTCGGCGGCGGTGCCCTCCAGCGTGACGGTGTAGTTATTGATCTGCACCACTACATGGCCGTCGTTGTTCCGGTCGCCGGCGTAGGGCTGCAGGCTGTCCTGCAGGGCGGTGACGACCGCGTCGGGCAGGTAATCGGCCGTGACGATGGCCACTTCCAGGTCCGGCTCCGACCGGCTGGCGAAGGTGTACACCACGCCCAGCCCAAAGCTGACCGCGCACACACCGGCCACCACCCAGCCCCAGTGCAGCCGCCACCAGATCTCCGACCGCTGGGCGGCGGTCCAGCCGCCCGAAGCGGACGAGGCAGACGGCGCGGGGCGCAGGCTGGGCAGATCGAACCGGCCGCGCAACACGGGGTAGAGCATCTGCCCCGTGACCAGGGCGGCGGGCCAGAACCCCAGGAACAGGGCGAACGGCACGCTGACCGGGAACAGCGCCAGCAGAAAAGCCCACCAGGGCAGTTGCAGCACGGCGGCCCCGGCCACCCGGCCCGGATGGAGCAGCAGCTCCAGCCCGCCTTCCTTGAGGCGGGCGAGGAACCCGGCCTTGCCCACAGCCAGTTGGAAGGGCAGCGTGACGCTGAACAGCGACAGGATGAAGAAGTCCGCGACCAGCATCATCCAGATGGGCAGCGCGGGCAGGGCGCCCTGCTGCATCGCCGCCAGGAAAAAGCTGCCCACGAACAGGAACACGGCGACCAGTCCGCCCAGCACCAGGCCGGTCACGGCGGCGGGCCGCCAATGGGCCGCCAGCGTGCGCCGCCAGCGGGTGAACCAACTGGCGGGGTCGTCCTGCAGGGTGCGCAGGGCGGTGTCCGCCAGGGCCATGTAGAACGGCCCGGCCAGCGCGCCGCCCGCCAGGCCGCCCAGAAGGCTGACCCAGAAGTTTTGCAGGTACAGCCCCAGGCTGACAGCCAGCGCCGCGGGCAGGAACGCCGCGAAGCAGAGCATGTTGGCCCCCAGCAGCGAGCCGAAATCGCGGGCCAGCATCTCCCCAAAACGGGCCAGCCCCTTTTTCTGGGGCGTGTTGGGGGGAACGCCGGGGCCGGGTCGGCTCATGCCGGTGAAATCCCATTTCATGCCCGGTCAGCCTCCACGCCCCAGGCTTCGATCTGGGTCAGCGCCGGGAAGGGGGAAGGCCCTTCGGCGCGGATCAGCTCTTTCAGCACCAGCCACTCCACGGTCTTGGGGGCAAACTTCAGGGACTGGGGCGCGCGGCTGTCGGTCAGGTGCATGACCTCGCGGCTGCCGTCGGAAAATTCCAGCGTGGCCTGGGTCCAGTAGTTGTCGTGCGGGTAGTCGGCGCGCAGGGTCAGGCGGATCTCGTCCAGCGTGACCGGGCGGCCGAAGGCCAGCGTCAGCGCAGCGTTGGGGTCACGGTTGATGCCCCAGCTCTGGTAGGGGTACTCGCCGTGGGAGTTGTTCTCAAAGATGCCGTCGATGGCGTTGCGCGCGGCAAAGACCGCTTCGCCGCGGGTCTCGACGTTGGCGCTGGCATGGGGGAAGAAGCCGGTGTCGCCGTGCTGGTCATAGGGGTTGAAGGCCAGGTTGCGGCGGGCGGCGATCTCCTCCTCGGTGGCAAGGCGGGCGCGGATCACATGGCGGTCGCCCACAAAGCTCTTGGGGCTGTAGGTGACGGCCTGCTCGCCGAACGGAATATAGAAGTTGACGGCGCGCTGCTCCACATAGACCAGCGCGGCGGGCATCGTGTCCTCAAACTGCACCACGCAGTAGCGGCCGGGGGTCAGGATCTCCAGCGCGATGAAGTCGCCAGGCTGGTAGGCGTTGGCGTACACCAGGCTGACGTTTTCGGCGGCTTCGCAGGTCATGCGGGTGTGGCCGTCTTTGTCCAGAACTTTCAATTTGATGGTTTCCATGGGGGAAGAACCTCCTTGATCTTGGGCGGGGCGCCCTTGTTTTATTTTCCCAGCCGGAAAACCGGCTGCGGCAAGCGGGGGAAGGCGGAGAGCGGGGCCGGGTTCAGCGGCAGGCCGCGCCCTGCTGCGCCGCCCAGCGGCAGACCAGGCGGCAGACTTCTTCGGCCGTGAGATCGTCGGTGGAAAGAAAATCCACGTTGTCCCGCGCGGCGAACCAGGCCCGCTTGGCGGGCAGCAGGTACCGGGTGCTGTGGGCGAAAAATCCCCGGTCACGGCCCGTATCGGCCCGGCAGCGGGCTTCCAGCGTGGCGGGGTCGGCGTCCAGGAACAGCGTGCGGTCCACCCGGCAGCGGCGCAAAGCCGCCAGTTCGGGGGCCAGGTCCTCGGCCACCGGCCAGTCCTGTCCGATGGTGGCCGGGTAGTGCAGGGTGTAGAACTCGATCTCCTCCGGCCCCAGGTCCAGCACCGCCACAGGGTGCCGGCTGGCGGCCTGCCAGCGGGCGATCTCGTTGGCGATAAAAAGTCTCTGGGTTTCAATATACCCCTTGCGGCTGCGTTTGTCCAGCCCTAAAAGACGGCATTGTGCCGCCGGGGCGGAAATATCTTCCAAAAACACCGGCACGCCGCGTTTTGCCAGATACCGCGCGGCGGTGGTCTTGCCCACCGCCATGCCCCCCTGTAACGAGAGAATGCGCCCCATCATTCCACCCCCAGGGCCAGCCGCCCGGTGAAGTAGATCCGCGTGCGGTAGAGGGTGTCCGGCCAGGCGATGCGCAGCCGCGGGTCGGTCAGGGGCACGGCCTCGACCTCGATGCGGGCGGGGGCGTCCAGCGTCACCCGGCCCAGGTCCCCCAGTCCCACCGCGCGGTCCCCGGTGACGGCGGGCTTCTCCACGCTCATCAGCGAAAGCGCGGTCAGGCCGGGGTAGTCGGTCTCGTCGGTCAGGGTCAGGCCGCCTTCGGTCAGGCGGACGGTGCGGCTGTACCGCGTCAGCCCCGGCACGGGCGGGTAGGCGGGGGCCAGATCCATCGAAAGGCCGCCCAGCCCTTCTTCGATGCGCACCCCGGCGGCGCGGTAATCCGCGCCGGGAAGCTGCTGGACGCGCGCGCCCTCAGGGTCAAACTCCGGCAGGTTGTGCCAACTGGACTGCATGGTCCAGATCTCGTACCGCTGGGGCGAGAAGGTCTTGCGGGTGTAGCTGCCCACCCCGGCGTCGATCAGCAGCGGGCGGCCGTTTTTGTACAGCGTCACGCTGCCGGTGTCGTTGTGGTTGTGGCTGTCGTCGTTGCCGCCCGCCTTGGCGCCCAGCGCGTAGGGGCCGCGGCGGCAGATCAGCACGCCCACGCTGGGGTACCAGATGTCGCCCGGCGCGGCGGCCGCGCCGCCCAGCGCGCGGGCGTGGGCGCGGACTTCGGCCTCGGCAAAGGCGCGCTGCACATGGTAGAACAGGTTGATGCCCTCGCTCATGTCGGGGGCGTCCAGGCCGTCGGGGTCGGGGGCGGCGGCAAAGTCCAGCGCCGCAAAATCCGCCAGGGCGGCGCTGCCCACCCGCTTGCCGAACAGGTATTCCCGCACGCCGCGGCGGCCGGGCTTGGCGCTGCAATCGGCAAAGTTGAAGTACCAGGGGCCGTCCACGTGCATATGGGCGATGTACTCGGCCATGTTTTTCAGCTTGGGCTGGCGCCAGGCGTCCTCGAACACGCCGGGGGCCACGGCGCACAGCAGGTCCAGGGCGTTGAACAGGCAAAGCCCCGCGTGGCTGTAATACTGCGCGCCCTCGTTGCAGCAGCCGTCCTCGCCGTAGCCGTTCAGGAAGCAGTCCAGGCTGTAGGCGGCCTGGCGCACGGCGGCGGGCAGGCGGGCGGCGGGGCCCAGCAGCGCCGCGGCGATCAGCAGGTTCTGGGTGCACCAGGGCGTCCAGTTGCACATGGGTTCGTCGCCGTTGCCCATCCACCAGAAATGCTTCGTGCGCCAGGGGCGCAGGGCGCGGGCTTCGACCTCGCGCCGGATGCGGGCGCGGATGCCGGGGGCGTACTGTTCCAGCTCCCGCCCCAGCAGGTAGTGGACCATCGCCAGCAGGGCCGCGGTCTCGGCCGCGAACAGGTCCACCACCGGGCGGCGGGTGTCGGGCAGGGGGAGCTGGGGCGTGTCCCGGATATAGCTGTTGTGGGGCGGGAGCTGCCAGGCGCTCTCCTCACAGATGGCCCAGACATAGTCCGCGATCTGCGGCAGAAACGCGCCGGTCCAGGCGCAGCATTCGGCCATCACCAGGCGGCACAGCGTGCGGCGGCGGGTGAAGTAGGCTTCCTCAAAATGGCTGCGGTTGCCGGTGCGGGTAAATTCCAGCCAGAGGGAAAGCGGCAGCGGCGGCACATGGCGGCCGCTGTGCGCGGCGGCGTTGCCGGCGGCGATCCAACGGTCAGAGGCGGGCAGGGCGTCCCATGCGGCGCGGTCGGCGGCCGGGGGGCAGGGGACCCAGCGGGCGGGGGCAAAATCAGGGCGGGCGGCAAGCAGTTCAGTCAACATCGGCGGGATCCTCCTTGTTCGGGGTACCTTTGGCGTCGGGGTCGCCGCGCAGCTTGCGCAGGTAGCTGCGGGGGCTGACGCCCTCGATCTTTTTGAATACTTTGCTGAAATAGAAGGCGCTTTCAAAGCCCATCATCTCGCTGATCTCGTAGATCTTCAGGTCGGTGGAGGCCATCAGCTCCTTGGCGGCGGCGATGCGCGTTTCGGTCACGAACTCCACAAAGCTGGTCTCGCCGTTCTGGCTGAAAAGCTGGCTCAGGTAGCCGGGGCTGAAATTGAACACCGCCGCCACATCGTTGAGCGACAGTTTTTTGCTGGGGTTCTTGCGGATGTAGTCCTGCACTTCGGCCACGATGCAGGCGCGGTGGTCCAGCGGGGTGCGGGCTTCGTCCCGGTAAAAGACGACGGGGTTCTCCTCGCTGAGCAGCGGCAGGACCGAGAACGCCGATTTCTGGCTGCGGGGGATATGGTGCAGCACATGGGTCGGCGCGCCCACGGCCCACCACAGCGTGGTGGAAAAGTATTTGTACAGGATGTCGTTGGCCTTTTGCAGCACGGGTTCCAGCGCGTCCTCCCAGCCGGTGTCGCGGTCCAGCATCAGCAGCACGTTAAAGTGCCGCAGGTCCAGCCCGGTGACCTGGCAGCGCAGGTATTTGGGCAGGATGTCGGCCGCCATGCGGGTGATGCCCGCGCTCAGGGCCACCTGCTGTTCGGGGGCCAGGTCTTTGTTGCGGATGCTGGCGATCACGGCGGTGTAGGCTGCGGCGTCCAGCGTCAGGCCCAGTTCCTGGCAGTGGGCGCGGATCTCGTTCTCGTTGGGGAAGGCGCCGCTGTACAGTTGGATGAAGAACCGCTCCCGGTAGGATTCCAGGCTGCCGGGCACGCCGTTTGCGGGGCGGCGCAGGGCGTTCTCTTTCTCCACGGCGGCGCGGGCGCGGGCCAGCGCGGCGGTCAGGTTTTCGGCCGTAAGGTCCATCTTGACCAGGTAATCCACGGCGCCCAGGCCCATGCTGCGGCGCACATAGTCGAACTCCTCGTAGCTTGTGAGCATGATGAACACCGGCAGCGCGCCGAACTCCTCGTGGGATCTCTGGGCAAGCTGCAGGCCGTCCAGCACCGGCATGCGTATGTCGGACACCACGATGTCGGGGTGCAGTTCGCGGATCTTTTCCAGGGCTTCGCCGCCGTTGCGGGCGGTGCCCGCCAGCTCATAGCCCAGCGCGGACCAGTCCAGCATGCTGCGCATGCCGATGAGCACCAGCGGTTCATCGTCCACCAGCAGGACGCGGATCATGGCAATTCTCCTTTCGGTTTGGTATCGCCCGGCAGGCGGATCTCGATGGTGGTGCCCTGCCCCGGCGTGGAACGGATGGTCAGGCCGTAGCCTTCGCCAAAGCTGTACACCAGGCGCTTGTGGACGTTGCACAGGCCCACATGGCGGAACTTGGCCTTGGCTTCCTCCGGGCCGGGTTCGGTCAGGGCGCGGGCGGCCTGTTCCGCGGTCATGCCCACGCCGTCGTCATGCAGGTCGATGAGCACGTCGCCGTTGGCGGGGTCGTGGGCCACCGTCAGCGTGATGTTGCCCGCGCAGCCCTTCGGCTCGATGCCGTGGAAGATGGCGTTCTCCACCAAAGGCTGCAGGGTGAAGCGGGGGATGTAGCAGTCCCGGGTCAGGCGTTCGTCCTCGATGTAGGTCACGTCCAGCGTGATGGTGCCGCCGTAGCGGTACTGCTGGATCGTGAAGTAGTCGTTGAGCAGCGCGAACTCCTCCTGCAGGGGCACCAGCCGTTCGCTGCCCTTGGACACGCTCTTGAGCAGGCGGGCCAGCGCCGTCGTCATCTCGGCAATGCCGGGGGCGTGCTGGATGGTCGCCATCCACTTGATGCTGTTCAGCGTGTTGTAGATAAAGTGGGGGTTGATCTGGTTTTGCAGCATGCGGTATTCCAGATCCTTCTTTTGCAGTTCGTCGTCCAGGCGCTTCTGCATCAGGCTGCTGACCGAGCGCGAAAGCCCGTTGATGCCGCGGCCGATGTCGCCCATCTCGTTGTTCCATTCAATGGCGGGGTTGGTGGTGAAGTTGCCGTCGCCGATGCGCTGCAACTGCTCCTGCAAAGCCTGCACGGGCACGGTGATCACATGGCGCAGCAGCATGGCCAGCACCGCGCCCAGCAACAGCAGTGCGCCCAGCGCCCACAGCAGCGGCATCAGCATGCCGGGCAGCTGTTCCATGATCTCGGCGTCGGGCAGCGGCTGCGCCACGAACAGCCCGTGGTGGTCCAGCGGGTAGGCCAGCACCGGGCGGCCGTCCAGCTCATACACAAGGGTCTGGCGGTCCAGCAGGTCGTAGCGGCCGGGGTCCTGCACCGGCGTGAACTGGCCGTCCAGCGCGCCCATGGGCTGCAGCGCGCCGTCCTCCAGCCGCCAGGCGCTGCCGTTCATGAACCAGAACAGGTCGCATTCCTGGTTGGAAGCATAGTCCCGCATGGCGTCGGTGATCATGTCGCTGGATACCATCAGGTAGACCTTGCCGGTGTCCTGCCGGCGGGTCATCGTGCGCATGACGGGGATCATCAGCTTGTGGCTGAACTGCAGCGGGTCCTCGACCAGCATCGTCCAGGAAGCGTCCTCCCCGGCGCTGAAACCGGGCAGTTCGTCCAGGTTGTCCACGTTCAGCGGCTGGCTCAGGCCCATGGCGGTGCCCTGCTGCATAAAGCGCGCGTCGCCGTCGGTCACGATCACGCGGCACAGGTAGCGCGCGGTGTACTGGCTGGAGTATTTGTTCAGCAGCGTGTTGTACACGGTCAGAAGCTGCTTGTCGGGCAGGGTGGAAAAGACGTACCCGCGCATGGTGCTGTCCACTGTGCACCAGTTGGCGAAGGAGTCGATCTCCTGCACGTTCTGGGACAGGGAATTGGCGAGGGTCTGCAAATTGTATTCGACGTTCTGGGCGTCGGCGCGTTGGGTGTTGCGCAGCAGCGAGAACATGCTGGTCACGAACACGCCCATGGCGATGATAAAGGTGAACGCAAACGAAAGAATGATGACCTGCGCCTGGATGGAACGGCGTCTTTTGGGCATGGCGGCGGGGGCCTCCCTTTCCTCTTTATAAAGTACAGTAAATATCCATGCCCTATTATACAAATAAAGGGGCGGGATGGCAAAGGGAACCGGCAAAGAACTAAAAATATTGCAGGTTTTAAGAAAAATTACAGGTTTTTCTGCCCGCGCTGCCAACAGACTGGTAAAAATGCATAATCTTCTGCAAAATGTGTATCCATTTTACATACGGGGGGGGGGATAATGGGTACATCACAAAGGCGCGGCAAGCGCGCCGGAGAATTTCTTTTAGGAGGAGAAATACTTATGAAGAAGCTTTTGGCTTTGACGATGGCGGGCGCCATGTCGCTGTCCCTGGCTGCCTGCGGCGGCGCTGCCAGCGAGTCCACGGCCGACTCTACCGCCAGCACCAGCACCAGCGGCACCACCGAGACCGCCGAGGGCGGCGAGACCAGCGGCGAGCAGGTCACCCTGAACTGGGCGGTCTGGGACCTGGAGTCCACCGCTTACTGGAAGGCGATGGCCGACGGCTACATGGCCAGCCACCCCAACGTCACCATTGAGATGACCGACCTGGGCTCCACCGACTACATGAACCAGCTGGCCGTTCAGCTTTCCGGCGGCAACGGCGAACTGGACATCCTGACCATCAAGGACATCCCCGGCTACGCCAACCTGATCAACCTGGGTATGCTGGAGCCGATGAACGACGTGCTGACCCGTGACACCGCGGACTTCGGCGGCGTTATCGAGCAGCTGACCGCCGAGGACGGCAACTTCTATGCCGTACCTTTCCGCTCTGACTTCTGGATGGTGTTCTACAACAAGGACCTGTTCGACCAGGCGGGCCTCGAATACCCCACCAACGATATGACCTTTGAACAGTGGGACGAGCTGATCCGCAAGGTGGCCGAGGCGACCGGCGTTTACGGCAACTTCTACCACACCTGGCGCTCCACCGTCACCCTGTTCGGCATCCTGGACGGCCAGAACACCATCATCGACGGCAGCTATGACTTCCTGAAGCCCTACTACGACACCGTCCTGGCCGAGCAGACCGACGGCGTTGTGCCTGACTACGGCGAACTGAAGACCAGCTCCCTGGCCTACGCCGCCGCCTTCGAGAACGGCCAGACCGCCATGGTCAACATGGGCTCCTGGCTGATCGGCACCCTGCAGACCTACAACGCCGAGGCTGAGGCCAACGGCGTCACGCCCGTCAACTTCGGCATGGTCAAGTACCCGCATCCGGACGGCGTCGAAGCCGGCACCACCCTGGGCACCGTGACCAGCCTGGGCATCAACGCCTACAGCGAGAACAAGGAAGCGGCCGCCGACTTCATCAACTGGTGTGTCTCTGACGAGGGCGCTGCCGCCATCGCCGCCACCGGCACCTTCCCGGCCATCTCCAACCCCGACATCAACAACATCATCGCTGCGACCGAAGGCTTCCCCACCGACGAAGCCTCCAAGGAAGCTCTGAACACCAAGGCGATCTACCTCGAAATGCCGCTGTCCAGCAAGGCTTCCGAGATCGAGAGCGTCCTGAACGAAGAGCATGACGCCATCATGACGTATGCGAAGACCGTGGATGAGGGCATTGCCAGCATGAACGAGCGTGTGGGCGAGATCCTCAGCGCCGAGTAATCCGTTACTCAAAGCACCATTTGCGTTCCGCGGGGCGGGCAGACGCCCGCCCCGCTTTTATTTTGTAGAAGGAGGGAATCAGGTATGCCCGGAACCGTGGCTCCGGCAAAATCGGCCCCCAAAAAAGGGATGAAAAAGTCCCTGCGGGAGAGCTTGATCGCCTACAGCTTCATCGCGCCGAACTTTATCGGGTTCTGCATCATCACCCTGGTGCCGATGGTCATGTCTATCGGCCTGGCGTTCTGCGAGTGGGACGGTGTGCATCCCGTCGAGTTTATCGGCCTTAAAAACTTCATCGACCTTCTGGATGACGAGACGTTCAAGGCGTCCTTCATCAACACCATCGTCTACTGTGCCGGCACCGTGCCGCTGACGCTGGTATGCAGCCTGGGCCTGGCTATGCTGCTCAACCAGAAAGTCAAGTTCCGCAACTTCTTCCGTACCGTTTCGTTCTTCCCGTACGTGGCCTCTCTGGTCGCGGTGGCGGCGGTCTGGAACATGATCTTCTCGCCCTCCATGGGCCCTGTCAACCAGATCCTGTCCATGCTGGGCGTGGCGCAGGAAAACCTGCCCCGCTGGGCGGCCGGCAAAGAGACGGCCATGCTCACGGTCATCCTGTTCAGCGTGTGGAAGAACATGGGCTACTACATGGTCATCTATCTGGCCGGCCTGCAGGGCACCAACCCCGAACTGAACGAAGCCGCCGAACTGGACGGCGCCAACCGCTGGCAGATCTTCTGGCACGTCACGCTGCCGCAGCTGCGGCCCACCACCTTCTTCGTGGTCATCATGCTGACGATCAACTCCTTCAAGGTGTATGACCAGATGTACATGATCACCCAGGGCGGCCCCGGCAACGCGACCATGACCCTTGTGTACGATATCTACAAGGTCGCCTTTGTCAACACACCGCGCTACGGCTACGCCAGTGCGATCTCGATGGTGCTGTTCATCCTCGTTCTGATCGTCACGGTGGTACAGTTCCGCGGCTCGTCGTCCAACGATTAAGGAAGGGAGGAACCATACATGGCACAGACTACGGCTGTGAAAGAACATTCTGCCAAACGGCAGCACACGGTTGTGATGGTAGTCATCTATGCGCTGCTGATCCTGATCGCGCTGATGATGCTGATTCCCTTCGCCTGGATGCTTTCGGCGTCCTTCAAACTGAACAAGGACGTCTTTGTATTCCCCATCGAGTGGATCCCCTCCAACCCCCATCCGCAGAACTATGTGGATATCTGGACCCGCATCCCGCTGCTGACCTTCATCGGCAACACGGCCAAGCTGACGATCATCGTCACGCTGCTGCAGCTTTTCACTTCGTCCTTTGCGGCGTATGCCTTTGCAAAGCTGAATTTCAAGGGCAAAAAGGTTCTGTTCCTGGGCTACATCGCCACCATCGCGCTGCCCTGGCAGGCGTACATGGTCCCGCAGTTCATGATGATGCGTTCCTGGGGCCTGAACAACACCCACCTGGCCATCATCCTGCTGCAGGCGTTCTCGGCCTTCGGCGTGTTCCTGATGAAGCAGTTCTATGAGGGCGTGCCCACCGAACTGTGCGAAGCTGCCCGTATCGACGGCCTGTCGGAGTACGGCATCTGGGCGCGGATCATGCTGCCGCTGTCCAAACCGGCTATCTCGACCCTCGTCATCTTCACCTTCGTTTCCACCTGGAACGACTTCCTCGGACCCCTGATCTATTTGACCAAGACCGAGCTCAAGACCATCCAGATCGGCCTGCGTATGTTCATCAGCCAGTATTCCGCGGAATACGGCCTGATCATGGCGGCCTCGGTCGTCACCCTGATCCCCGTGCTGATCGTGTTCCTGTCGCTGCAGAAGTATTTCGTGCAGGGCGTCGCGTCCGCCGGCTTGAAGGGCTAAGAATGGGTCAAAAGGGGCAACGCTCGCGCACTGGCACCGCAGTGCCGTGTCGAAGGCTAACCGCCGCGTAAGCGGCGGCGCTTAGGCCGGAGACCGGCGAAGCCTGACGCTCGCGTTTAACGGGTTGCGGTTCCCGCATCGCGCGGCGCGCGCTTTAGGCGCTTGCGCTCTGCGACCGCTGCCCCTGCTCCGCCTTGCTGCATCCGCCGCAGGCGGCGCGCGGCTCCGCAGCCCTCTTTGGAATCCCCTTCGACAAAATTTCAGCCAAAACCGCGCACTCGGCCTTTGGCCTCGCACACAATTTTGTCTGAAATTTCCCTGTCGGTGTCGCCATCGTCGGCGCATGTCCGCCGATGGCGACGGATTTTAGAAAGTAAAAGGGGCAGCGTTCCCGCAAAGTTTACCCCGAAGGGGCACGGCAAATGGCCCGTGCCCCTTTTTCTGTGGGGCTTTTCCCGGAAAAACGCCCCCCATCCCGCGCCCGGCACTTGCCATATGCGCGCCGGGGGACTATGATACAAGCAATACCGATCTTTTTCTGATTTGAGGTGCATTATGAAAATCTGTGATCTTCCCGTTTTGACCGACGCGCAGGCCGCCGCCGCGCTGGATTCCGCCGTGGAACAGGTGCGCGTCAACCTGCCGCTGTACACCGACCGCTGCCAGAACCATTCCAGCGTGAACAACATCTACCCCGCCTGCGACAATAACCAGTGGACCTGCGGCTTCTGGCCGGGGGAAGTGTGGCTGAGTTATGAGCGCACCGGCGACGAGGCGTTCAAGCGCACCGCTATGACGCTGGTGAAGAGCTTCGACCACCGCATCCGCAACAAGATCGAGGTGGACCACCACGACATGGGCTTCCTGTACAGCCCGTCCTGCGTGGCGGCCTACAAGCTGACCGGCGATACCACCGCGCGCGACGCCGCCATCCTGGCCGCCGACCAGCTCATCAGCCGCTTCCAGCCCAAGGGGCAGTTCATCCAGGCCTGGGGCGAGATGGGCGCGCCGGAAAACTACCGCTATATCATCGACTGCCTGCTGAACCTGCCGCTGCTCTACTGGGCCAGCGAAGTCACCGGCGACAGCAAGTACGCCGACATCGCCCACCGCCACATCACCACCTGCCTGGCGAACTCCTTCCGGCCCGACGGCTCCACCTACCACACCTTCTTCATGAACCCCGACGGCACCCCCAGCCATGGCGCCACCTGCCAGGGCTACCGGGACGACAGCTTCTGGGCCCGCGGCCAGGCGTGGGGCGTCTACGGCAGCGTGCTGAGCTACCGCTATACCAAGAACCCCGAATATCTCGATACCTTCCGCCGCGCGCTGGACTTCTACATGACCCGCCTGCCCGCCGACCTGGTGCCCTACTGGGATATGATCTTCACCACCGGCAGCGAGGAACCGCGCGATTCTTCCAGCGCGGCCATCGTGGCCTGCGGCCTGCTGGAAGCCGTCAAGTGGGTGGACGCCGGGGAGGGCGCCGCCTATGAGAAGCTCGCCCGCCAGATGATGGCCAGCCTGGTGCAGCACTACGCCGTCACCGACCACAAGCCCGGCGCGGGTCTGGTGCTGCACGGGACCTACAGCAAAAAGAGCCCCTACAACACCTGCACGCCCGAAGGCGTGGACGAATGCGTGAGCTGGGGCGACTACTTCTATATGGAAGCCCTGACCCGCCTGACCACCGACTGGAAACTCTACTGGTAAACTTCGCGTGCCGCGGCACGTTTCAAAAGGGGTAACAGTCGCGCACGGCAATTGCCTAACGCGCCTGTTTGACGGGTTGCGGTGTCCGCATCGCGCGGCGCGCCTTGGAGCGGCGCTTGCGCTTTGCGACCGCGGCCCCTGCTCCGCCTCGCTGTATCCGCCGCAGGCGGCGCTCTGCTCCGCAGCCCTCTTTGGAATCCCCTTCGACAAAATTTTACTCAAAACCGCGCACTCGGCCACAAGGGCCTCGCACACAATTTTGAGCAAAATTTCCCTGTAGGTGTCTCCATCGTCGGCACAGGTCCGCCGATGGAGACGGATCTAAAATACCGTTTCCAACGCTTCTAATTTGTAAAAGAAGGTATATCTATGTTGTACCCCCAGCAAAACGCCGCGCGCCTGTGTGCAGAACAGGACGGCGTGTGGGATTTCTGCCTGAGCCATGACCTGCAGGGCGCGGACATCGACCCCGCCGCCCCGCTGCCCGGCGCGCGCCCCATGGCGGTGCCCGGCAGCTACAACGACCAGGGCGAGGATAAGGCCCTGCGGGACCATTACGGCTGGGCTTTCTACCAGAAGCAGCTCACGCTGCCCGCCCTGTGCGCCGGGCAGCGGGTGGTGCTGCGCTTCGGGGCCGTCACCCACAAGGCCCGCGTCTGGCTGGACGGCCGCCTGATCGCCGAACATACCGGCGGCTTCCTGCCTTTTGAAGCGGACATCACCGGCCGGATGCAGCCCGGCGATACCGCCCGGCTGACCGTCGCCTGCGACAACCGCGTGGACCACTCCACGCTGCCCGTGGGCAACGAACCGGGGCAGATCGCTTTCTTCGGCTCCGACAATGCGGGCATCCCGTCGGTGGAACACGGCAAGGCGTCCGCTGCGCCCCAGAACCGCCCGAACTTCGACTTCTTCAACTATGCGGGCATCCACCGCCCGGTGTGGCTCTACACCACGCCCAGGGACTTCATCCGGGATATCACGCTGGTGCCCCACAACGACGGCCGCCTGGACTATTCCGTCGAAACGGCGGGGCAGGGGACCGTCACGCTGACGGTGCTGGACCCCGACGGCGCGCCGGTGGCCCGCGGCGAGGGCGCGCGCGGCACGCTGACCGTGCCGCAGCCCCGCCTGTGGGAACCCTGGCCCGGTACGCCCGCCCTCTATACGGTGGAAGTGTGCTTCGGCGCCGATCGCTACCGCCAGACCTTCGGCTTCCGGCAGATCCGGGTCGAGGGCGCGCGGGTGCTGCTCAACGGCAAGCCGCTGTACTTCAAGGGATGCAGCAAGCATGAGGACTCGGCGTTCCATGGCCGCGGCCTGGACCCCTGCCTGAACGTCAAGGACGCGGGGCTGCTGCACTGGCTGGGGGCCAACGCCGTGCGCACCAGCCACTACCCCTACAGCGAGGAATTTTACGACCTCTGCGACCGGGAGGGCATCCTCGTCATCGACGAAACGCCCGCCGTGGGCATCGGCGCGGGGGCCGCGCAGGACCCCTACAAGACCTTCCCGCTGGAGGACCACCACCGGGAAGTATTGCAGGCCATGATCGCCCGGGACAAAAACCACCCCTGCGTCATCATGTGGAGCCTGGGCAACGAACCGGACCTGGAACACTTCCCCCAGTCGGCCTATGACTACTGGCGGCCCCTGTACGAACTGGCCCACGCGGCGGACCCCCAGGACCGCCCGGTGACGCTGGTCTGCTGCCAGAACGACTATACCAAAGACATCACCACCCGCACGATGGACGTGGTCTGCCTGAACCGCTACTACGGGTGGTACAACCTTTCCGGCGATCTGGACGCCGCCTGCCGCGCCTGGCGGGAGGAACTGGACTTCTGGGCGCAGCAGGGCAAGCCGGTCATGCTGACCGAGTACGGCGCCGACACCGTCGAGGGCCTGCACGACACCCGCGCCGGTATGTTCAGCGAGGAGTTCCAGGCCGAATACTATGAGCGGATCGACGCCGTGTGCGATGAATACCCCTTCTTTGTGGGCGAGATCCTGTGGAATTTCGCGGATTTTGCCACCATTCAGGGGCCGATGCGCGTGGGCGGCAACCGCAAGGGCATTTTCACCCGGGACCGCCGCCCCAAGCTGGCCGCGCACCTGCTGCGCCGCCGCTGGGCCGCCATCCCCAATTTCGGATATAAGGAGTGAACCAGGATGCAACTGCATACCCGTACCGACTTTGAAGCACTGATGCGCAAGATCCTGCAGCCGCTTCTGCCGCTGTATTCCCCCGGCGGGGCGCTGCTGCAGTTGGGCGATACCGGTGTGACCTACCCGCGCCGCACCATCGGGATGGAGGGATTCTCCCGCCCGCTGTGGGCGCTGGCGCCCTACTGGCTGGGCGGCGGCCAGCCCGGCCCCTTTGCCGAAGTCTACCGCCGCGGCCTGGCCGCGGGCACCGACCCCGACGGCCCCGAATACTGGGGCGACCCCGGCGACTATGACCAGCTTTTTGTCGAGATGGCGGCCATCGGCTGCGCCATGCTGGAAGTGCCCGCCGTCGTGTGGGAACCGCTGGCCGAAAACGAAAAGCAGAACCTCGCCCGCTGGCTGAACACCATCAACGCCCATGAACTGCCCCACTGCAACTGGCTGTTCTTCCGGGTGCTGGTCAATCTGGCGCTGGATTCGGTGGGCATGCCCTGCGACCTGCCCCAGATGGAGCGCGACCTGGACGAGATCGACAGCTGGTATGTGGGCGACGGCTGGTACACCGACGGCACCCCCGCCATCAAACCCCAGCGGGACTACTACATCCCCTGGGCGCTGCAATACTACGGCGTTCTGTACAGCGTCTTTGCGGCCAAACGTTCCCCCGCGCGGGCCGAGCGTTTCCGCCGCCGCGCGCTGGAATTCGGCCGTCAGTTCGCGTTCTGGTTCGACGAAAACGGCGCGGCGCTGCCCTACGGCCGCAGCCTGGGCTACCGCTTCGGCCAGTGCGCGTTCTATTCGGCCTGTGTGTTCGCCGGGCTGGAACCGCTGCCGCTGCCGGTCATGAAGGGCATCATCGTGCGCAACCTGCAATGGTGGATGGCGCGGCCCATATTTGACCGGGACGGCGTGCTGACCATCGGCTACACCTACCCCCAGCTGTACATGAGCGAGCGGTACAACGCCCCCGGCAGCCCCTACTGGGGCATGAAGAGCTTTTTGGTGATGGCCCTGCCGGAGGGGCACCCTTTCTGGTCCGCCGAAGCCGCGCCGCTGCCGCCGCTGCCGGAACTCTACGCCATGCAGAGCGCCGACCTGCTGTTCCAGCGCCTGCCGGACGGCCAGGTGAACGCCTACGCCCCGGCGGAAGTGGAGCAGAACGAGCACGGCCAGTTTGCCGAAAAGTACGCCAAGTTCGTCTATAATACGCGGTTCGGCTTCTCGGCCAGCCGCAGCTATGTGCAGTTGGAGCAGGCCGCGCCCGACAGTATGCTGGCCTTCGTCATCGACGGCTACACCTTCGTGCGCCGCCACAGCGACCGCTTCCAGCTTCTGGGGGACCGGCTGCTCAGCCAGTGGTCGCCCTTTGCGGGCATCTCGGTCACGACCGAACTGATCCCCCAGGGGCAGGGGCATATCCGCCGCCATACGGTGCAGAGCAATGTCGCCTGCACGGCCTATGACTGCGGCTTTGCGGTGCCCAAGTTCTGCGATGGCTTCGCCACGCAGACCGACGGTTCGCAGGCCGAAGCGCGCAACGGCGCTTTGCGCTGCGCGGTCACCGGGCAGGCGGGTGGCGCCGGCGTCATCGTGGACGCCTGGCCCAACACGAGCCTCTACGCCACCAACACCGTGATCCCGGCGGTGCGGTATGAGATCCCCGCCGGCACCTGCGAACTCACCACCCGCGTCGAAAGCTGGAGCTTCTGAACTTGCCGTCCGGCGTACCCGCTATTCGGCGCGCCCCGCATACGACCCTGCGCACCCGCCCCGGCGGGTGCGCAGGGTCGTATGTACGGGTCGTTTTGGGAAAGTCGCATAAAGAAAGGCGCTCGTCTTTGGGCAGGATGTTTCTGGCGGCAGCGTGCGCCGGGTGGTATAATGGACACAAACAAAAAGAAAGGCGGCGTTCGTCATGGGGGGAGTCTATCTTTTGTGGCACTCGTACGAGCTGGAAAACGGCTGCGAGGAAACCAAGATGCTGGGCGTTTTTTCCAGTGAGGAAAAAGCCCGGGACGCGATCGCGTTTTACCGGGGATTGCCCGGCTTCCGCGACCGGCCGAAGGATTTTTGCATCGACTGGTATGAGCTGGATGTCCGCCATTGGACGGAGGGCTATATCAGTTGGGCGGAAGCAAGTGCGGAGAATGACGCGGACGGTTGAACGCCCCGGCGGGTGCGCAGTTTTTATACGGGAAATATGCCGTTAACGCTGATTTGTAGGGCGGGGTCAAGACCCCGCCCTACGGCATCCGGGAACGGATCGCCAGCTATAAAAACCTCACGCTGCGGGGCACAACAACCCGGCCGCACAACGCACCAAATAAACAAACACAGGCCCGCCGTACATTGTACGGCGGGCCTGTCGTTATGCAAACTGTGCCTGTGGAAACAGGGGAAAACGCACCCCTCACTCTGCCCAGCGGGCGACGGCGTCGCGCAGGAAGCGGGCGCAGCCCGGCACGGTGCGGTCATAGTAGGCCGTGAAACGCTCGTCCTGCACATACAGTTCCGCAATGCCCCGGTGCATCGCGGGCGTCAGGCGGGGCGTCGTGGCGGCCAGCCATTGCCGGTGCAGGGCGCAGAGTTCCCGCCCGGTCTCGCTTTCGGGCGAAAGTCCCGCCTGCACCGCCGCCTCCAGCCCGGCGCGCAGCCGGGCGTCCTGCTCGTTCCAGGCGTCGTGGGTCGTTTTGTCCATGCCCAAAAAGCGGCTGTTGGCCGCGTCCACGGCGCTGTCGCCGTAGGCCGCGCGGGCTTCCTGCCCGTAGGCGGCCTCATTTTCGGCCACGGCCTGCCGTTTCAGGGCTTCAAATTTTTCGGCGTCGTTCATGTTCTCTCTCCTTTCTTCGCAGCCGATGGTCTTTTCCACCGACCGGATCAGTGCGTCCAGCCGCGCCTGCTGCGCCCGCAGCTTTTCCAGATGGCGGCGCAGCGCGTTCAGACGGTCGAAGGCGGGGTCGTCCAGCAGTTCCCGGATGTGCCCCAGTTCCACGCCCAGCGCGCGGTAATACAAAATATCCTGCAGGCGGTCCACCTGCGCGGGGCCATAGTAGCGGTAGCCGCTTTCGGCCACGCGGGCGGGTTTCAGCAGGCCGATCTGGTCATACCAGCGCAGCGTGCGGGCCGTAAGGCCGGAAAGCCGGGCAAGCTGCTGGATCGAATATTCCATGGTGTTCCCTCCTTTGACCCCAGTATAGCAGTTGACGCGGCGGCAGAGTCAAGGGGCGCGCCGCATTTTTTTTCGCATGTTTCACCGGCGGCCGGGGGCGGGCCAGCGCACCGTGAAGGTGGCCCCGCCGCCGGGGGTGTCCCGCACGGTCAGGTTCGCGCCGTGCAGCGCGGCGATCTCGGCGGCCACGGCCAGCCCCAGGCCAAAGTGGGTCTTGCCGGTGCGGCTGGGGTCGCCGCGGGTGAACCGCTCAAAAACGCGCTGCTTGTCGGCGTCGGGCACGCCGGGGCCGTGGTCGATCACGTCGATGCGCAGCCCGCCCGCGCCGCAGGCGGCTTTCAGTTCCACGGGGGTCCCGGCGGGCGCATACTCAAAGGCGTTGTTCAGCAGCACGGCGAACAACTGTTCCAGCCGCCCGGCGTCGGCGTGCAGCGTGGGCAGCGCGCCGTCGGGCAGGTCCAGCGTCAGGGTGTGGCCCTGGGCGCGGGCCACCGGGGCGAACCGCTCGTACAGTTCGATCAGAAAGGTATCGGTGGGCAGCGTGCCCAGCGCCGTGCGCAGCACCCCGGCGTCGCCCCCGGCCAGGATCAGCAGATCGTCGGTCAGGCGGGAAAGCCGGTCCACCTCGCTCTCGGCGCTGCGCAGGAAGCGCGGCGCGTCGGCGGCGGTGGCGGGGTCGCGGGCGGCCTGCAGCCCGGCTTTGAGCACCGTCAGCGGGCTGCGCAGTTCGTGCCCGGCGGCGGCGATGAACTCCCGCTGCTTTTGCAGGGCCTGGGCCGTGGGGCGCAGCGCGCGGCCCACCATCCAGCGGCAGGCGAGCGCCAGCACGGCGGCCCCCAGCGCCCACAGCCCTGCGTACTGCCAGGCCATGGCCGCCAGCCGCGCGCGCAGCGGGGTCATATCCCGTATAATGTAGACGGCCGCCGCGCCGCGGGCCTGTTCATGGGGCAGCACCAGCGCCGTGCAGGCGTAGGAACCCCGCAGCCCGTCCCCGGCCAGTTCCACGGTGACCCGCTGGCGGTCCGGCAGGGCCGGCAGCAGCCCGGCCGCGGCGGTCTGCTCTTTGGCAAGGGCGATCAACTGCGCCCGGCCGTCCCGCGGGGTCCACCCGCCGGGGAAGGCCAGCGGGCGGCCGTTGTCCTCCAGATACAGCACAAGCTGCCCGGCCACCTCCTGCCGGGCCAGCCAACTGTCCCGCACCAGGCCGCTGCCGGTCACGGTATCCTCCACGGCGGCCACCGTGTTGGCAAACAGCAGGTCCGACGCGGCGGTGGTCTGGCTTTGGGCCATGCGGCAGGTCACGGCCAGCGCCGCGCCCAGCACGGCGGCCGTCAACAGGCTGAACAGCAGCGTCAGCCGCCTGCGCAGCCGGTCAAGCATGGGCGTCCTCCTGTTCCGGCGCGCCGCCGGGCTCCAGCCGGTAGCCCGCGCCCCGCACCGTGCGGATGACCGCCCGGCTGCCCACTGCCGCCAGCCTGCGGCGGATAAAACGGATGTAGCTGTCCAGGCTGGCGTCCTCGATGTCGGCATCGGCGCCCCACACGCTGCCCAGCAGCACCGCGCGCCCGCGCAGCACCCCCGGCGCGCGGCAGAACGCGGCCAGCAGGTCGCATTCCCGGCGGCTGACGGTCACGGCGGCGTCCGGGCCGGTCAGGGTAAGCTGGGCGGTGTCCAGCGTAAGGTCGCCGCATTGCAGGCGGTGGGCCGCGCCGTTCAGTTCCGCGGGGCGGCGCACCAGCGCCCGCAGCCGGGCCAGCAGTTCCCGGTTGTCGAACGGTTTGGCCAGGTAATCGTCGGCCCCGGCGTCCAGCCCGGCCACCCGGTCGCCCACCTGGCCCAGGGCGGTCAGCATCAGCACGGGGGCCGTCACCCCGGCGGCGCGGGCTTTTTTGAGCAGTTGCAGCCCGTCCAGTTCGGGCAGCATCCGGTCCAGGATGCAGGCGTCATAATAGCCCGATTCCAGCAGCGTCAGCCCGTCGGCCCCGCTGTGGCAGCAGTCCGAGGCAAAGCCCGCGGCCTGCAGCGTGGGCTGCAGCACCTGGCAGAGGGCTTCGTCGTCTTCGATCAGTAAGATCCGCATGGGTCCTCCTTTGATTTTTACCTATAGATACAAACAGTATATACCAAAAATCTGAAAAAAGCCTGAAAAAATGCAGGGGAGAGGTGAGAAAAATGTGTTTGGCGGCGGAAAGGGGCGGTTAGGCCGTAAAGCGCATGCCCGCGGGTGGCCGCGCACGTCATCAAGGCTCCCCTTTTAGGGGCTGCGGAGTCGAGCGCCGCCTGCGGCGGATGCAGCGAGACGGAGCAGGGGCAGCGGTCGCAGAATGCAAGCGCCGCCACAAGGCGCGCCGCATGATGCGTCACCGCAACCTGGCCAGGGCCGCGCCGCAGGCGCAGACTGAGGGGTCCGTTTTCCCTCTGCGCTGTACCTGCCGGAGAGTGCAAAACCCTTCCGTCTGCTTCGCAGACACCTCCCCTATGAGGGGAGGCTTTACTCTACCACCCGTCAAAGGCTCCTCTATCAGGGGAGCTGGATGCGCCGCAGGCGCAGACTGAGGGGTCCCGTTTCCCCTCTGCGCTGTACCTGCCGGAGCGTGCAAAACCCTTCCGTCTGCTTCGCAGACACCTCCCCTATGAGGGGAGGCTTTACGCTACCACCCGTCAAAGGCTCCCCTACCAGGGGAGCTGACCGCGCCGCAGGCGCGGGCTGAGGGGTCCCGCGGGCATCCTTTGAAAATCATAAGCGTTTTTCAGGTTTTTTTCAGCTTGGGCTGGTACAATGATACCATTCCGCAAAACAGACCGATGGAGGTACGCAGATGAACACTGGAACCAGAACCTTTTCCGCCCTGCTGGCCGGGGTGATGCTTTTCTCGCTTTCCGCCTGCGGCGGCGCGCCCGACACGGCGGACGGCGACGGCAGCACCCCCGCTTCCGCCGCCGACGCGGTCCCCCAGGGCCGCTGGGTCGAACAGGAAGCCACGGGCATTCCTGCCGACGTCTACCTGACCCGCGCCCCCGCGGCCCTCGCGGACGGTTCGCTGGTGCTGTACGCCCAGCAGGGCCGCGACGGGGAAAATCCCCACACCGCAAAACTGACTTCCACCGACGGCGGCGCGACCTGGCAGTGCGAGACCCCCGCCTGGGCCGCCGAGGTCGGCGAGGTGGTCCAGTGGGATGTGCGGCCGGACGGGACCGCCGTACTCACCACCGTGGACGGCGGTTCCTGGCGGATCGACCCCGACGGCACCGTGACGCAGCTTGACCTGCTGGAAGCGGCTGCTGGCGCGATGCGGATCAGTCAACTGTGTTTTTTGGCAGACGGTACGCTGGCCGTATTGCCCACCATGGGCCCCTCTACGGAGGGGGAGAGCGCGCCGGGGTCTTTCTTCTTCTATGACCTCGACGCCAAAGCCGTCAAAACCTGGGTGCAGACCGCGGGCGGCGGCACGACCGGCGGTTTTTCTGCCGCGGGCAGCAGCGACGACGGTTCCACGGTGTATTACGGTTCCACCAATGTGGCGGCGCTGGTGCCCGGCCAGGATGCGGACGGCACCGCCTTCGCCTACTATATGACGATGGAAGGCGGCCTCTGCCGCGCCGGGCTGGACGGCTCCACCGCCACCGTGCAGAGCGCCCTGTACACCTCGGCCCTGACGGTCGATGCTGACGGCGCCATCTGCTACGCCGACAAGACCGGCCTGTACCGGCAGGTGCCCGACGGCGGCCTGGCCGAACAGTTGATAGATGGCAGCGGCATGATCTTCTCGCTGCAAAACTGGTATCTCAACGGCATGACGTACGCGCCCGACGGCAGCTTCCTGGTGTTGCTTACCGACACCAGCGTGGGGGTCTGCAAACTCTGTCGCTATACATTTGATGAAAGTCTGTCCGCGCCCACCGAGACCCTCGAAATCTGGAGCCTGCAGGAGAACGGCACCGTCCGCGCGGCCATCCAGGCGTTCACCAAAGAACACCCCGAATGTGCGGTGGAATACGAGCCGGTGATGAGCAATGACAGCGGCATGACCGAGGACGACGCCCTGCGCGCCCTGAACACCGAACTGCTGGCCGGGGAAGGCCCCGACGTGCTGATCCTGGACGGGGCCGACGCCGAAGCCTTTGTGGACAGCGGCCTGCTGGCCGACCTTTCCGGCACGGTGGAACCCGACGCCCTCTACGGCTTTGTGGTGGACGGCTACACGCGGGAGGACGGCACCCTGCCGCTGGTTCCCGCCCGCTTTACCGTGCCGCTGATGCACGGCCCGGCGGAAGAACTGGACGGCGTCGCCACGCTGGACGATGTGGCGGCGCTGGTGCAGCGGCACCCCGCCCGCCCCGTCGGGGATGACTGGTACCCGCTGGAGGAAAGCCAGCGTTACGCCCTGGCCTTTGACAGCGTGGACACGCTGGTGAAGTTCGCGCTGCAAACTTCCCAGCCCGCCCTGCTCACCGATACCAGCCTGGACGAAGCCGCCCTGAACGACCTGCTCGCCTTTGTGCAGGCGGTCGGGGACCACTACGGCATGGGAAGCTGGGATGCCCCGGCGGCGGCCATTGGTTCGATGGGCAACTTCGGCGGCGCCGACGCCATCAGTTGGGATGGCGGCATGGCCGAGTACGGCATGGCCGACCGCGCGGTGTGCGGCTTCGGCTCCATGAGTTCCCCCAGTTGGCTGGGGGCCGAGATCCTCTGCGGGGAGGACGGGGACAAGACCATCCTGCAGCCGGGGCTTTCCACCGGCGTGTGGACGCCCGCCTGCCTGACCGCGATCAGCGCGGGCAGCGACCAGCCGGAACTGGCGCAGGCGTTCGTGGCCGCCCTCCTCAGCGACGAGGTGCAGGGCAGCTACCAGAACGACGGTATGCCGGTGACGCTGGCGGGTATGCAGGCTTCGCTGGACCGCAACCTGGAAGAAATGCAGGAACACGGCTACACCGGCGGCCTAGACGAACTGCTGGCCCAGCTGACGACCCCCGTGGTGGTGGATGATGCGCTGTACAAGAGCCTTGTCACCCACAGCAAGGCCATGCTGACCGGCAGCGAGACCGCGGACCAGGCGGCGGCCGGTGTGCAGGCGGATCTGGCCCTGCGCTTTGCCGAACGGCAATGAGCCGCCGCGTCCCGCTGCCTGCCCTGCCCCCGGCCCCGCGCAGAAAAAACGCCCCTCTTGGGCGGGAGGGCCGGGCCGCCGCCCTCTTTCTGCTGCCCAGCGTGACGGGCACGGCCATTTTTGTGCTGCTGCCCTTTATCGAAACCGTGCGCCGCAGCTTTTTTGACGGGCTGGGGCGGCGGTTCGTGGGCCTTGCCAACTACCAGTCGGTGCTGCAAAACAGCGCCTTCCGGCTGGCGGCGGGCAATACGGCCCGCTTCCTGTGTACCTGCGTGCCCATCCTGCTGCTGGTCAGCCTGGGGCTGGCGCTGGGGGTGCGCGCCGTGGGCCGCCGCCGGGACGGCAGCCCCACGGCCCGGGGCGGGGTGTTCCGCACCAGCTTCCTGCTGCCCATGGCCATCCCGGTGGCAAGCATCGTGGTGCTGTGGCAGGCGCTGTTTGCCCAGAACGGGCTGGTCAACGGGGCGCTGACCGCCCTGGGGGCCGCCCCGGTGGACTTTATGGGCACCGGCGCGGCCTTCTGGGTGCTGGTGCTGACCTATGTGTGGAAGAACAGCGGCTACGATATGATCCTGTGGCTGGCCGGGCTGGACGGTATTTCCGGCGATTTGTACGAAGCCGCCGCCGTGGACGGCGCCAACACCCGGCAGCAGTTTTTGCACATCACGCTGCCCAACCTGCTGCCCACGCTGGCGCTGGTGGGGGTGCTCAGCCTGCTGAACAGCTTCAAGGCTTTCCGCGAAGCGTTCCTGGTGGGCGGGGCCTACCCGCACGAAAGTATGTACCTTTTGCAGCATTTGTTCAATAACTGGTTCCTCTCTCTGGACCTGCCGCGGCTCACGGCCGCCGCCGTGCTGATGGCGCTGGCGCTTTCGGGCCTGATCCTGCTTTTGCAGCGGTTCTGGACCAAAGGGGAATGAACGGAAAATCAAAATGTAAAGGAGCGTTCGGATGCGTCGGATCTTGGCATTGGCCGCGGCCACGCTGTGCTGCGCGGCCCTGCTGGCCGGGTGCGGTGTGTATGTGAATACGACGGTGGTCGTCGCCACGCCGGAACAGGCCGCCGCGGCGCAGCCCGCCCCGCCCGCACCGGCCGTCCGCATGGCGGCGTTCGGCGGGTAAGGCGCCCCCGGCCCGTCACTCTGTAGGGCGGGGTCGTAACCCCGCCGCACCTGACCGGAAACGGGCGCTTACCGGGATGTGCGCCCCTCGTAGGGCGGGGTCTTGACCCCGCCGTGCAACCTTGCGGCTGACACCCCGCACCGGACGATTTCCGGGTTCCCGTTCGATGTAGGGGCGGCCTGTAGGCCGCCCGCGTGTGTGGCCGCCGGGAACGGGCGCCTGCCGGACCGCCCGCCGAACCCCTCAGCCCGCGCCTGCGGCGCGGCCAGCTCCCCTAAAAGGGGAGCCTTGGTGACATGTGCGGCCACCCATGGACGTGCGCTTTGCGGAATGATTGCCCCTTTTCGCCCCCCGTAGGGCGGGGTCTTGACCCCGCCGTGCAACCTTGCGGCTGACACCCCGCACCGGACGATTTCCGGGTCCCCGTTCGATGTAGGGGCGGCCTGTAGGCCGCCCGCGTGTGTGGCCGACGGGAACGGGCGCCCACCGGACCGCCCGCCGGACCCCTCAGCCCGCGCCTGCGGCGCGGCCAGCTCCCCTTTTAGGGGAGGCTTGGTGACGTGCGCGGCCACCCGTGGGCGTGCGCTTTGCGGGCAAAGCGCCCCGGCCGTCCGTAAATAAAACGGGGAACGCCCCCGTACCGAAAGGAGTTTTTCCCATGCAGTTCTGCTTCCCGTTCGCCGCGGCGCTGGCCTGCGTCGTGTTTTTGTCCGCCTGCGCCGAACCGGCGGAGCCGCCGCAGGCCCCCAATGCGGCCCAGGACGCCGCCCCATGAAGCGCACGCTGGGGCGGGCGGCGCTGACGGCCCTGCTGGGGCTGGTGGCGCTGACTGTGTGGTGGCCGCTGTGGTTCCTGCTGTTCGGCGCGCTGACCCCCGCCGACGAACTGGCCGCCACCATCGGCCCGGCGCTGGGGCAGGGGGCCGGGCAGGCCCGGTGGCAGCTTTTGCCCAGTTGGCCCACCTTGCAGCCGCTGGCCGGGCTGCTGCTGGACACCCCGCAGTTTTTCTCGATGTTCTGGAACAGCTGCATCCAGGTGTTCCCGCAGTTGGCCGGGCAGCTCTGCTTCGGCGCGCCGGCGGCGTGGGCGCTGTCCCGCCTGCGGTTCCGGGGGCGGCGGGGGCTGATGGGCCTGTACATCCTGCTGATGCTGCTGCCCTTCCAGGTCACGATGGTGCCCAACTATCTGGTGCTGAACGGCCTGGGCCTGATGGACACCCACTGGGCGCTGATCCTGCCGGGGTGTTTCTCGGCCTTTTCGGTGTTCGTGATGGCCCGCGGGTTCGACGCGGTGCCCCGCGCCCTGCTGGAAGCCGCCGCCATCGACGGCGCAGGCCCGGCGCGCACGTTTTTCCGCATCGGGCTGCCGCTGGGGGTGCCGGGCATCCTGTCGGCGCTGGTGTTGGCCTTTCTGGAAGGCTGGAACGCCATCGAACAGCCCATGACTTTTTTGAAGGACCCCGCCCGCTGGCCGCTGGCGCTCTACCTTTCCTCGGCCAACGGGCAGGACCTTGCCGCCGCCATGGCCGCCAGCCTGCTCATGCTGGCCCCCGCCGTGCTGATCTTCCGCTTCGGCCAGCCGTATCTGGAACTGGGCATTCAGGCCAGCGGGGTCAAAGAATAGCGGCGGGACGGCTGTACTTTGTAAAAACGACGTATCACCATAAGATAAAGGAACATCTATGAAGCATCTCCCTACTTTCGGGCGGCTGCGGGCGTCCTTCGCCGCCTGGCGCGCCGCCGACCCCGGCCAGGCCCGCCGCCTGGCTGCGGTGGGGCGGTTTTTTGCCGCCATGCTGGTGCTCACGCTGGCTGTGCGGGGCATCGCCGGGGCCAGTATGCCCCGCGTCACGGTGGGGCAGGCGTCCGCCGGTTCGGTCACCCACAGCAGCACGGCCGCCGGGACCATCAGCGCCCAGAACGGCACGCCGCTGACCGTGCCCGACGGCCTGCTCGTCACCGATACCCTCGCCACGCCCGGCCAGACGCTCAAAGCCGGGGACCCGGTGGCCGCCTTTGACGCCGCCGCGCTGGCCCAGGCCGTGGCCGAACAGCAGGCCGAAGTCTACCAGCTCGAAGTCACCTGCGCCCAGCAGCAAAAGGGCGAGACCGCCGACGGTTTTGCCCTGCAGCAGGCGCAGGAACAACTGGACCGCGCCTATGCCGAAGTGCATGAGACCTGGCAGGAGGGCGAGGACGATGTGGCCGAAGCCCGCGCCGAGCGGGACGAAGCCCAGCGGCGGTATGACGACCTGAACCGGCAGGGCACCGCCACGCCCGAAAGCGCCGAGGCCGAACGTCAGCAAAAACTGGCCGAAGCCGAGCAGGAACTGGAAATCGCTGAGGATGCTTTGGAACAGGCCCAAAAGACCGCTGAAGCAAACAACGAAGCCGCAACCGACGCCGCCCAAAGCCAGGAGGACGCCCGCAACAGCGCGGCCCACAGCTATGAGCAGGCCGCCGAGGACGCCGCCGCCGCCACCGCCGCCGGGCAGGCGCAGGCCGCCGTGACCCGCGCCCAGTTGGACGCCGCCCGCGCCCGGCTGGACGCGCTGCTGGCGCTGCAAAATAACGGCGGGGTGCTGGCTGCGCCGCGGGACGGCACGCTGACCCGGCTGGACCTGACCCCCGGTCAGGACAGCGCCCAGGTGGCGGGCCTGCTGGCCGATGCCGACGACGGGCGCACGCTGGAATTTGACCTGGACGAGGAGACCGCCAAGCTGGCGTCGGTGGGCGCGCAGGTCACGGTCAACCAGAACGGCCGCAGCGTGCAGGCGGCCATCGCCACCCTGACCCCGCGGGAGGACGGCGGCGTGACCGCGTCGTTGCCCCTGCAGGCCGACGGCTGGAACGAGGGCGCGGCCACGGTGGAACTCAAACTCAACGCCGGGCAGTATGCCCAATGCCTGCCCGCCACCGCCATCCAGCAGGACGAAAGCGGTACGTTCGTGTATCTGGTGGAACCGCGTTCCACGCTGCTGGGGCAGCAGAACGTGCTGGTGCGGCTGGCCGTCACCGTGCAGGCCCAGGGCGACGGTCAGGCCGCCGTGGCCGAGACCCTGACCGGCCAGGTCGTCACCGGGACCGACAAGCCGCTGGCCGCGGGCGACTGGGTCCGGGTGGGCACATGAGGGCGCGGTGGCTCCCGGCCCTGGGCGCGGTGCTCACGGCGTTGGCCGTCTGGGGGCTGTTCACGCTGGCCGGGGCTTTCCCGGCAGGGGGCTACGGCCTGCGCTTTGCGGGGCCGCTGACGGCTTCGGAAGCCGACAGCCTGACCCGCACGGCCGCGCAGCAGGGCATCGACCTGGCCCTTTGGAGCGAACAGACCGCCGAACTGAGGACCGAACTGGGCCGCAGCGCCACCGCCCGCGTGGTGACGGCGGCAGGCAGCCCGGCGCTGTGCTTCCCGGCGGAATACGCGGCGGGCACGGCTCCCGGCGCGGGCCAGACCGACGGCTGCGCCGTCAGCACGGCGCTGGCCGATGCGCTGTTCGGCAGCCGGGATGTGGCCGGTCTGGCGCTGGATCTGCCCGGCGGCAGGCGCACCATCACCGGCGTGCTGCAAAGCGAGCAGAAGATGGTGCTCTGCCCGGCTGCGTCCGGCGCAGGGGCCACCGGGGCGGAACTGGGCTGCGTGCCCGCCGCCGACCCCCGCGGCGCGGTGCAGCAGCTTTTGCAGGGCGCCGGGGTGGGGCAGGGGGCGCAATACCTGCCCTACGGCACGCTGGGCGGTGTGCTGGCGGCGCTGGGCTGGCTGCCGGTGGCGGCGGCCGGGCTGCTGCTGGCCGTGCGGCTTTGGCAAAGCCTGCCCCTGCGGGGCGGCAGGCGGCAGGCGGCGGGGTTCGTGCTGGCCCTTGCGCTGGCGCTGGCCCTGCCGGGGCTGCTGGGGGCGCTGCCCCGCTGGCTGATCCCCAGCCGCTGGGCGGACGCCGGGTTTTGGACCACCCTGGCCGAAACGATGGGCCAGTCGCTGGACACGCTGCTCCACCTGCCCGATACTGCCCGCGACGCCCGCCTGGCCGCCGCGCTGCCCCGCGCCGCCGCCTGCCTGGCGGCCCTGCTGGCGGGCCTGCCGCCGCTGCTCACCGCCGCCCGGCCCGCGCGGGAAAAACCGCAGGGTGCAAGCCGGGGGGCACCTCCGGCGGGGTCTTGACCCGCCGCGCAAATTGACGTAAAGGGGATAATTCGGCTGCATACATCCCGGCCAGTCGTAGGGGCCGCATGTATGCGGCCCGTGGGCGCGCACGGCTGCCACGCGATCTGATTCTTGCTGCTTCGTTTTGGGGCATACTGTAGGGCGGGGTCTTGACCCCGCCGTGCAGGGGGGTCCATGGCCAAAACCCTTCCGGGCTATGGGGACGTTTCCATGGTCGGCCTACAGGCCGCCCCTACGCACAATGGCAAGGCCCGGCGTTTGCCCATTACGCGGGCGGCGGCACAATGTGGGAACGGCGGGGTCAAGACCCCGCCCTACTTTCTATGGCCCGAAACCTTTCGGGTTATGGGGACGTTCCCAACCCTTCCGTCTGCCTGCGGCAGACACCTCCCCTAAAAGGGGAGGCTTTTCCTCTACAACCCGTCAAAGGCTCCCCTCTAGGGGCTGCGGAGTCGAGCGCCGCCTGCGGCTTGCCATGTTATTGCTCACCTAAAGGCTCCCCTCATAGGGGAGCTGGCCGCGAAGCGGCCTGAGGGGTCTTACTTTCCGGCCATACGCAGGGCCGGAAGGATACAACAAACCGCCCGCAGCGGCAAGCGCCTTTTGGCGCGCCGCTGCGGGCGGTCTTTGTGTTTTTTATGGCAAAATCAGGCCGTCACGTCCTCGAACTGGCTGTTATACAGTTCGGCGTAGAAGCCGCCCTTCGCCAGCAGTTCCTCGTGCTTGCCCTGCTCTACGATGTCGCCGTCGCGCATGACCAGGATGATGTCGGCGTCGCGGATCGTCGAAAGCCGGTGGGCGATGACGAAGCTGGTGCGCCCGCGCATCAGGTTATCCATGGCAGTCTGGATGCGCTGCTCGGTACGGGTATCCACCGAGCTGGTGGCCTCGTCCAGAATCAGGATCTTGTTGTCCGCCAGGATGGCCCGCGCGATCGTCAAAAGCTGCTTCTGGCCCTGGCTGACGTTGGACGCATCCTCGTTCAGCTCCATCTGGTAGCCGCCGGGCAGCGTGCGGATAAAGTGGTCCACGTTGGCGGCCTTGGCCGCGGCGATCACTTCCTCGTCGGTGGCGTCCAGGCGGCCGTAGCGGATGTTCTCCATGATGGTGCCCTGGAACAGCCAGGTATCCTGCAGCACCATGCCGAAGCCCTCGCGCAGGTCGCTGCGGTCAAAGTCCCTGACGTTGCGGCCGTTCAGCGTGATGGAACCGCCGTCCACGTCGTAGAAGCGCATCAGCAGCTTCACCATGGTGGTCTTGCCCGCGCCGGTGGGGCCTACGATGGCGACCTTCTGGCCCGGCTCCACATGGCAGCTGAAGTCGTGGATGACCGTTTTCTCCGGCGTGTAGCCAAAGCGCACATGGTCAAAGTCCACATGGCCGTCGATGGCGCTGGAATCCGCCCGGCGGGCCGGGTCGGCCTGCTGGTCCTCCTCCGGCTCGGCCAGGAACTCGAACACGCGCTCGGCGGCGGCCGCCATGCTTTGCAGCATGTTGGACACCTGCGCAAGCTGCTGGATGGGCTGCGTGAAGTTCTTGACGTACTGGATGAAAGCCTGGATCTCGCCGATGGTGATGATGCCGCGCACCGCAAAGATGCTGCCCACCACGGCCACGGCCACATAGCCCAGGTTGCCCACAAAGTTCATCACGGGCATCATCAGGCCGGAAAGGAACTGGCTCTTCCAGGCGGATTCATACAGCTTGTCGTTGGCCTGGCCGAACTCGGCCAAAGCGGCGTCCTCGCGGTTGAACGCCTGGATCACGTTGTGCCCGGCGTAGACTTCCTCCACCTGGCCGTTGACGACGCCCAGGTATTTCTGCTGCGCGCGGAAGTATTTCTGGCTGAACCGCACGACGAAGGAGACCAGGAACACGCTCACCGGCAGGATCAGCAGGGCGATCAGCGTCATCACGGGGCTGATGGTCAGCATCATGATCAGCACGCCGATCATCGTCGTGATGCTGGTGATCAGGGTGGTGATACTCTGGTTCAGGCTTTGGCCCAGGGTATCCACGTCGTTGGTGATGCGGCTGAGCACCTCGCCCACCGTGCGCTTTTCAAAATAGGCGAGGGGCAGGCGGTTGATCTTCTGGCTGATCTGGCGGCGCAGGTCGTAGCACAGCCGCTGGGACACGCCGCTCATCAGCCAGCCCTGCACGAAGCTGAACGCGGCCGAAAGCAGGTACAGCCCCAGCAGGAACAGCAGCACTTTGCCGATGAACACAAAGTCGATGCTGCCGGTGCCGGTGACCATGCCCAGCCAGCCGGTGGCCAGGGCCGTGGTGGCCTCGGCCAGAATGCGCGGCCCGGCAATGTTGAACAGGGTTGAAAGCGCGGCAAACACCAGCACCGCAAAAAACGCGGCGCGGAACTTGCCCATGGTGCCCAGCAGGCGGCGCAGCGTGCCGGTAAAATCCTTGGGCTTTTCAACAGGGCCTCTTCTTACGGGCGGCATGTGTCGTCGCCTCCTTTCGCGGATGTTTCAGTCTGGGCCAGGTCTTTTTCGCTCAACTGGCTCTTGGCAATCTCCCGGTATTCGGGGCAGGTGGCCAGCAGTTCGGCGTGGCGGCCCCGTCCCACGATGCGCCCTTCGTCCAGCACCAGGATCTGGTCGGCGTGCAGCACCGTCGAAATGCGCTGCGCCACGATGATCACGGTGGCGTCGCCGGTCTTTTCTTTCAGCGCGCGGCGCAGGGTCACGTCGGTCTTGTAGTCCAGCGCCGAGAAGCTGTCATCGAACAGGTAGACGCGCGGGTTCTTGGCGATGGCGCGGGCGATGGAAAGCCGCTGCTTCTGCCCGCCGGACACGTTGGTGCCGCCCTGGGCGATGGGGCTTTCGTACCCGTCGGGCTTGGCCGCGATGAATTCCTCGGCCTGGGCGATGCGGGCGGCCTGTTCCATGGCGTCGTCGGGGATGGCGTCGCCGCCGAACTTCAGGTTGGAGGCGATGGTGCCGGAGAACAGCACGCCCTTCTGCGGCACATAACCCAACTGGGCGCGCAGGTCGGCCAGCGGCATGGACCGCAGGTCCACCCCGTCCAGCGTGATGGAACCGCTGGTCACGTCATAGAAGCGGGGGATCAGGTTCAGCAGGGTGGACTTGCCGCAGCCGGTGGAACCGATGATGGCTGTGGTCTCGCCCGGCCTGGCGGTGAAGGTGATGTCCTCCAGCACGTCGGTGTCGGCGCCGGGGAAGCGGAAGTTCACATGGTCGAACTTCACCACGCCCTGCCACTGTTTGCGGTCCAGACCGGCTTCGGGCACGGCCGGGTCCTCGATGGCGGGTTCGGTGCGCAGCACTTCCTCGATACGGTCGGCGGCGACCCCGGCGCGGGGCAGCATGATGGAGATGGCCGTCAGCATCAGGAAGGACATGACGATCTGCATCGTGTAGGTGATAAAGGCGATCAGATCGCCCACCTGCATGCCGCTGGTGACCATGGCGTGCCCGCCGAACCAGATGATCAGCAGGCTCATGCCGTTCATGATCAGGGTCATGGCGGGCATCATGAAGGTCATCGTGCGGTTGGTGAAGAGCTGGGTGCGCATCAGGTCCCTGTTGGCGGCGTCGAAACGCTGTTCCTCAAACTGTTCGCGGCTGAACGCGCGGATGGGCATGATGCCGGTCAAAATCTCGCGGCTGACAAGGTTCAGCCGGTCCACCAGCTTCTGCATGATCTTGAACTTGGGCATGGCGACCTGCATCAGCACGAACACCAGCGCCAGCAGCAGCGCCACGGCCAGCACGATGATCCAGGAAAGCGAGGTGTTGGTCTGGGACACGCGGATGATGCCGCCGATGCCCAGGATGGGCGCGTAGATGACGATGCGCAGCAGCATAACGGCGGTCATCTGCACCTGCTGGATGTCGTTGGTGGTGCGGGTGATGAGGGACGCGGTCGAGAAGCGGTCGGTCTCGGCGTTGGAGAAATGGATCACCTTGCCGAACACCTGGCGGCGCAGGTCACGGCCGATGGACGCCGACACCCGCGCGGCCAGAAAGCCCACCGAGATGGCGGCCACGGCCATCAGCAGGGCGACCAGCAGCATCCCGCCGCCGGTAGTCAGCAGGTAGCGCATCTGCACGTCGTCGGCCACGCCCTGGGCCTCGTACTCCAGCCGCACGAACTGGATGGCCTGGCTGGAAGCCTGGCTCGAAAGGTCGGCTCCGGCAGCGTCGGGGTCATCGGTGGCGGCGGTGATGGCCGTCTGCGCGGCGGAAGCCTGCTCCATAAATGCCACGGCGGCGTCCAGGTCCTGGGCTTCGGGCAGGGCGGCCGGTTCGCCCAGGCGGTCGGCGGCCTGTTTGGTTGCGATCTGGTACAGCATCACATCGGGCAGCGTGAAGGCCTGTTCCAGTTCGGCGCGGGCGGCCTCGGCGTCATGGGCCAGGGTGCGCAGGCCGTTTTCGTCGGGGGCGCTGTACCACTGTTCGGCCAGGGCGGCGTCCTCCGGGGACATCAGTCGTTCCAGCGCGGCCAGCGTGTCGGCGCGCAGGGTGTCGGGCAGGGGACTGTCCACACCGCCCTGCTGGATGCCCACATCCACAATGTCGGATGTGTAGCCCGGCAGGGCCAGGTCGCAGTTTGCCTGCACCAGCAGCAGGGCTACCACCGCCAGAATGGTGGCCCAGTGCTTGAAAAGATGGCGGAAAATGTTCAGCATCGGGGCGTATCCTCCTTAACAAACGGGTTGCGGCCGGGAAGGACCGGCAGGGTCCGGCAGTTCCCGGCGCATGGCGGTATCCCAGCGGCGCCAGGCGTCCAGCAGGGCGGCAAAGTCCGCTTCGCCCATGCGGTGGACGGCCCGCTGCATGTAGTCCCGCAGCAGGTCCTCCGCCGCGCGGCGGGTGGCGTTGCCCGCGGGGGTCAGGCGAACCAGCATCCGGCGGTGGTCGCCGGGGTCATGGATGCGCTCGGCCAGGCCGGCCTCCTCCAACTGCCGCAGCGAGCGCGAGATCGCCGCGGGCAGCATGCGGGTCTGTTCCGCCAGCGCCGAAACGGGGATGGCGTCCCCGCCGCCGCGCTGTACGATGGCGTAGTGCAGCCGTTCCAGCATGAAAAACTGCCCGCGCGGGCAGCAGCATTCCACCTGCTGCATGGCGAGGTACATCGTTTTGCGCATCTGCCACAGCAGTTGGAACAATTCGCTGAGGGACTGGCTCTGCTCCATGATTCTTGCCGCCTTTCCTCTGGGATAAAAGATGGGGTACAAAAAAATATCGCATTGCTTAACGTGTGTTAAGTAACGCGGTAGTATCATACGCTTCCGGCGCGGCCATTGCAAGGGGGAAGCGCCGGATTTTTCTTTTTGTTCACAATTTGCCCGGCGGGGCGGCCCGCAAGGGGCAAAAAAACAGGCCGCCCGCCGCAGCGGGGGCCTGTTTCGGCAAAGATTTCGGCAAAGGGAAAAAGAGTCAGCGCGCTTCCAGCGCGGCGCGCACGGCCAGGGCCAGCGGGGGATCGTTGGTGATCACATCGGCCCCGGCGTCCAGCAGCCAGCGCAGGTCGTCCGCGTCGTTCACGGTCCAGACGCGCACAGCCAGGCCGCTGTTCAGGTAAGTGTGCAGAAAATCGCGCATTTTGACGTTTGGCAGGCCGGGGTGCAGCCCGCGCACGCCGTGGGCGGCGGCGATGCGCTCCACGTCGCAGAGAATGTCGGAATACAGGTAGGCGGTCTCGGCTTCGGGGGCCAGGCGGCGCACTTCCTCGATGCTGTAGTGGTTGAAGGAGGAGTAGATCACCCGGTCCTCCATGCCCATGGAACGCACCAGTTCCAGCGTCTTTTGCTCGATGCCCTCATACCAGAGCACGCCGGTTTTCAGTTCGATGTTCACCAGCAGCGGCGTGGGGCGGATCAGTTCCAGCACTTCCCGCAGGGTGGGGATGCGGGCGTCGGCAAAGCCGGGCATGTGGTTGTCGGCGCACAGGGCCTGCAGTTCGGCCAGGGTGTGGTCGCACACCAGCCCCGTGCCGTTGGTGGTGCGGTCCAGTTCCTCGTCGTGGATGACCACCAGCGCGCCGTCTTTGGAAAGATGCACGTCCAGTTCGATGCCGTCGGCGCCCTGCGCCGCCGCCAGCGAGAACGCAGGCAGGGTGTTTTCGGGCGCATAGTGGCTGGCGCCGCGGTGGGCGAATACTTTACAGGGGTTCATAGGGGGGGCCTCCTTTGCGGATCGTTGATACCTTTTTACAATAGTAGGTTTTGGGCCGTTTGTCCAGCGTGTTTTGGGGGCGGGGTGGTTGAGTTTGCGCCCCGGATGTGGTATGCTGAGGGACAGAACGATGCCGTGGCGGCACGGCTGCCCAGCGGAAAGGAGCGTTGGTTATGAATGTGCTGATCTCTTCCCGGGAGTACGACTATCACACGCTGCTGAAGGTGGCGGAAATGGCGGGTCTGGCCGGTATCATCGGGTTCCATCAGGCGGGGAGCGACTATCTGCTCACCTTCCCCGACGGGGAGAACACCGCCGCCCTGGTGGCGGACTACAAAGCACGCCTGAAAGATCTGGAAAACAATATCTGGATGCACTGAGATCCAAAAGCGGGACCGCCACGGCGGTCCCGTTTGCGCTTGTCGAGAAACTCGACAAGCGCAAAAAGGGGCAACAGTCGCGCACTGACGCCGCAGCGACGTGTCGTAGGCCAACCGCCGCGCAAGCGGCGGCGCTTAGGCCGGAGACCGGCGATGCCTAACGCGCCTGTTTCCCCCTTTGGATTCCCCTTCGACAAAATTTTTCGGCAAATCGCGCACTCGGCCCACGGGCCTTGCACACTCTTGCCGCAAAATTTCCCTGTATGTGTTGCCAGCGTCGGCGCAGGTCCGCCGCTGGCAACGGAGTTTGAACTTTTTTTGCGCGCCGCGGCAGCTTAGCCCACCAGCGTCCGGCGCTTGAAACGATAGTAGAGGATGCCGAAGGCGTCGGCCAGCACCCAGCCGATGGGCACCGACCACCAGATGCCCACTACGCCGATGCCGGGTACGGCGGACAGGGCGTAGGCCAGCACCACCCGCAGCCCCAGCGAAACGATGGTCAGCACGACGCTCATGCCCGGACGGCCCAGCGCGCGGTACAGCCCGTACAGCAGGAACAGCACGCCGATCGGGGCGTAGAAAGCGCCCTCGATGTGCAGGTAGCGCACGCCCTCGGCGATGACGGCGTCCGCCGTGGCCGGGTCATCCAGGAACAGGCCCATCAGCGGCGCGGCCAGCACCCACACCAGCGCCGAAAGCACGATGCCAAAACTTACCGTGGTCAGCGCCGCCACCCGGATGCCCTTCCGGATGCGGTCGGTTTTACCCGCGCCGTAGTTCTGCGAAATGAAGATCGAGAAGGCGTTGCCGAAATCCTGCACCGGCAGGTAGGCGAAAGCGTCGATCTTGACGGCGGCGGCAAACGCCGCCATGATGGTGGTGCCGAAGCTGTTCACCAGGCCCTGCACGGCCAGGATGCCCAGATTCATGATGGACTGCTGCAAACAGGTCAGCGCCGAAAAACTGGTGATCTCCTTCATGCGGGCGCGGCGCAGCCGCACCCCCGGTTCCGGGCGGAGCAGGTCGGGGAATTTGATCCACGTGTACAGCGCGATGCCGATGCCCGAAACATACTGCGAAATGACGGTGGCTTCCGCCGCACCGGCCACGCCGCGGCCCAGCCCGGCCACGAACCACAGGTCCAGCGCGATGTTCAGCCCCGCCGAGACCGCCAGAAAGGCCAGCGGCACCACCGAGTTGCCCAGCGAGCGCAGCAGCGCCGCGAAGAAATTGTACAGGAAAATGCCCGTCAGACCGGCGAAAATGACCGTCAGGTAGTCTTTCATCAGGCTGACCAGTTCGGCGGGGGTGCGCAGCGCCCAGATGATGCCGTCCACCCCGGCAAAGACCGCCACGTTCAACACGAGGGTCACGGCGCCCAGCAGCACAAAACTGGCCAGGACGCCTTCTTTCAGCCCCTTTTCGTCCCGCTGGCCGAAGCGGATGGAAAATACCGTGCCGCTGCCCATCGCCAGCCCCAGCAGGATGGACGTCAGGAAGGTCATCAGCGAAAAGGCCGACCCCACCGCGGCCAGGGCGTCGGCCCCCAGGAACCGCCCCACGATCAGGGTGTCGGCAATGTTGTAGCACTGCTGCAGCAGGTCGCCCAGGATCATGGGAATGGCAAAACGCAGCATGGTCCGCATCACGGGCCCCTGCGTCAGCTCGTTGCCTTTCACGCTCATGAACACCACGGAACCTTTCTTTTCGTAATCTGAAACTTTCTATTTGTAATTATTATAGGGGCCGGAAATTCCCCTGTCAATAGAAAAGCGGTTGTAACTTCCCCGCCGATGCGGTAAGATGGAAGGACACAATAAACGAAAGAAGGGTTCGGCCATGTTTCTGGATGGACTGGATGAACTGGACCGCAGGATCGTCCGCCTGCTGATCCAAAACGCCCGCATTTCCTACTCCGACCTGGGCGAGCAGGTGGGCATCTCGCGGGTGGCGGCCCGCATGCGGGTGCAGGCGCTCGAAAAAAAGGGTGTGATCGAGGAGTACACCACGATCATCAACCCGCAGAAGATCAGCGGCGCGGTGTCCTGCTATTTCGAGATCGAGACCCGCCCCGAAACGCTGATGGAGACCGCCGCCCGGCTGGAACGCAACGAGATCGTCACCCAGATCTACCGTGTTACCGGCAAGAGCAAGCTGCACGTCCACGCGGTAGCGGCCTCGGCCGAGGAGATGGAGCGCCTGATGACCGACGTGATCGACAAACTGCCCGGCGTGGTCTGCTGTGACTGCAACATGATCCTTTCCCGCATCAAGGACATCAAGGGCCTGCGGCTGTGACGGCGGGCGGCAAAAAAGCGGCTGACAGCGCGGCGCGGGCTGTGCTATAATAAGGCAAGAATCGAGCCTGCCCGGCAGGCGAAAGGGGAACGGCCGATGCTGGAAGTGCTGGCGCGGGCGGCGTGTTTTGCCGCTGTGATCGTAATGGGGTGCCTGCTGCGGCGGGTGGGATTTTTCAAAGCAGGAGACTTTGATGTGCTGGCCCGCATCGTGACCCGCATCACGCTGCCCGCGGCCATCGTGGTCAGCTTTTCCGGGCGGGAAGTGGACGCTTCCATGCTCATCATCACGGCGCTGGGGTTCGCTTTCGGCGTGGTCTATATGCTGCTGGGCTTTTTGATGAACCTGCGCGCCGCGCGGGAAAAACGTGCGTTCGAGATACTCAACATTTCCGGCTACAACATCGGCAACTTTACGCTGCCTTTCGCCCAGAGCTTTCTCGGCCCGGCGGGCGTCGTCACGGCCAGCCTGTTCGATACCGGCAACGCGGTGATCTGCTTGGGCGGTGCCTACTCGGTGGCGTCGATGGTCAAGCAGGGCAGCCGCTTTTCGGCAAGCAGCATTTTGAAAAAGCTGCTGCATTCGGTGCCCTTCTGCACCTATCTTGTCATGATCGTGCTGGCCCTCACGCACCTTGCGCTGCCCGGCCCGGTGGTGGAATTTGCCGGCATTTTGGCCGATGCCAACGCCTTTATGGCTATGCTGATGCTGGGCGTGGGCTTCCAGCTCAGCGGCAGCCGGTCCCAACTGCTGGATATTGCGCGCATCCTGGCGGTGCGGTACGCGGTGGCGGTGGCCGCCGCGCTGGCCTGCTATTTTCTGGTGCCGCTGGCGTTGGAATACCGCCAGGCGCTGGCGCTGCTGGTGTTCAGCCCCATCTCCTCGGTGGCGCCCGCCTTCACGTCGGAACTCAAGAGCGACGTGGGCCTTGCCAGCGCCGTCAACTCCATGTCGGTGCTGTTCAGCATCATCGGTATCGTGACCGTCCTTTCGCTGGTGCTGTGAGTGATACAAAAATGTTCCGGCCCCCTGCCTGCTTTCCGCAGGCAGGGGGCCGGACCCATTTTATGTGGAGGAGAAAAACGCAAAGATCACTTGCCCAGCGCCTTGAACATCCAGCCTTTGTAGGCTTCCACGCCGGGCTGGTTGAAGGGGTTGATCCCCAGCAGGCTGCCGGAGATATAGCAGGCAAACTGGAAGAAGTAGAACAGTTGGCCGAAGTTGTAGGTGTCCAGCGCGGGCACGTCAAAGATCAGGCAGGGCAGTTTCTGGCTGTGGGCCGTGACGGTGGCCGAGAACGCCGCCTTGTTGATGTCGTAAAAATCCTTGCCGTTGAGGTAGTCAAAGTGGTCCGCTTTGCCGTCCGGCATGACGACAAGGCTGTCCTGCCGGGCTTCCACATCCAGGAAGGTTTCAAACATCAGGGGGGCGCCGTCCTGGATGTACTGGCCGACGGCGTGCAGTTCCTCAGAATATTCGGCCACTACAGGGAACAGGCCCTTGCCGTCCTTGCCCTCGCTTTCGGCAAACAGTTGGACCCACCATTTGTAGAACCAGCGGAACTGCGGTTCAAAGCTGGCAAGCAGTTCCAGCTTGTAGCCGCGCTGGTAGTACAGGTTGCGCAGCACGGCGTAGCGCAGGGCCAGGTTGTCTTCCGGCGCGCCGGTGCGCAGGGCCTGTTCCATATCGGCGGCGCCGCGCACCAGGGCGCGGATGTCGATGCCCGCCACGGCCATGGGCAGCAGGCCCACGCAGGTCATAGCCGTATAACGGCCGCCCACATCCAGGGGGAAGGGCAGGAAGGTGTACCCTTCGGCGGTGCAGAGTTCCTCCAGCGGGGAGCCTTCGGTGCCGGTGCAGATGATGCGCGCGGCGGCTTCGGCGGGGGCATAACGGGTGGAAAGTTCCCGGCGCAGCACGCGGAAGGCTGCGCCCGGTTCCAGCGTTTCAAAATTTTTGGCGATGCAGTCCACCGCAAAGCGTTTGCCTTCCAGCTTGCGCAGCATACGGTTCACGGCATGGGCGGACAGGGTGTTGCCGGCGTAGACGATCTCAGGCCCCGAACCGTCGGCCAGTGCTTCGATGACCGAGCGCGCCGCATTGTTGGACCCGCCCACGCCGATGACCACAAACGCGTCGCAGGTCGCGCGCACATGGGCGGCGATCTTCTCGATGCGGGCCAGCATCTCCTCACTGGCGTATTTGCCTACGTGCAGCCAGCCCAGGCTGTCCGCATAGGCAGTTTCGCCGTTTTGGGCGCGTTCCAGAAGGGGGATGCCCTCCTGGATGGCTGCGGCCAGTTCGGCTTCGCCCACCAGCGCGCGCTGGTCACGGATACTCAGTTTTAACATAACGATCCCTCTTTTCACGGTTTACACAATTAGGAAACGGGCCGGAATCCCGCAGAGGTCTGTCAGCAGCAGCCGCAGCCGCCATGGCGGTGGCCGTACTCATCCATGCAGTCCTGGTTGGGGTCCTTCATGCACAGGTGTACGCTGGTGGTCTTGAAGGTCAGGGGCAGCGCCAGAATGTTCGGGTGGTCGCCCACATACTTCTTCATGGCGTCATCCAGCGCCTCCTCGAAGGTGGCGCGGGTCTTGAGGCCCATGCCGCGGGCATAGCCCGGTTCCTCGGCGCCCACGATGTAGATGGCGCTGGTGTTCATCTCGGCGATATGACCGCAGCTCATCATGCTGAAACCGTGGAACGGATGGAACGCATTGGTGAAGCGGTACTTGCGGATGTACTCCTCATTGGTGGCAAAGTACTCGCCCAGGCGGTTCATATCGGGCAGGGTGTTCATCTGGTCATGCTGGAACCATTCGTAGCACTCCCGCAGGTAGGGCCACTTCTTGTCGTTGAAGAAGCCGTTGCACAGCGAGGAGCAGATGATGACGCAGTGGTCGCTCATGACGCGCTTGAAGCGCAGCACCTGCGCGGACAGCGCCTGCATCATCATGATGGGGTTGGTGCCCATGCCGTCGCCGTAGTGGAACTTCTGGGGCATACCGAACACCAGCACGTCATACTTCTTCTCGGCCCAATGCACATAGGTGCGCTTGTCGGCCACCTTCCAGCTTTCGGGCATCATCTCTTTGGCGTAGCCGGAGAAAATGGCGATCTGGCGGCTCTTGGAGTCCAGCACCGCGTCGCAGCAGAAGAAGGGATGGCCCATCTTCTCTTCCATGTGCATGGAGATCTCGTTGAATTTGTCGCGCATCAGGCTGCCGTTGTTCACGGGGGTGAAGTCCGGCCGGTGCATGACCGACGGCACATGGTGGCTGGCGATGCTCTTCCAGTTGGTGATGCCGGTGGCGCTGTGCTTGTAGCCGCCGGAGTAACCGCCGTAGGGGTTGCCGTTCACATGGCCGATCAGGATGGGCAGGTCGGCTTCATAGACCATGCGGTTCATCCACACCGGGTCGCCGCGCTTGGTGAAGCCCAGGTCCACCATGTTGTCCGGGTCCTCGGAGTCATGGCTGATGATCTGGCCGGTGTGCCAGAACTCGTTGTACAGTTCGGGTCCGAAGATCGCCAGGGCGTCCTTGTCGGTGGAACGCGGGTGCAGGCCGTTGGAGATGATGAACAGGATGTCCTTCTTCTCCACGCCCACGCTGTAGAGGTCCTGCAGAATGTACTTGATGGACAGCTTGCGGTGGCTGGTGGGCTGTTCGCCGCCCTTGACGCGGTCGGGCACCACAAAGACGACCTTGCTGCCCTTGTGCGCCAGTTCCTTGACCGTGGGCATGCCGATGGGGTGGTCCAGGCTCTCCCGATAGGCAGCTTCAAGCTGGTCCTCCGGGATATAGGCCGGGTCGGGCACCGTGACGCCGGGAATAAATTCGTCGGTGTAATCCGGCAGGTCGGCGCCCATGGTCCCCGCGCCGTACTCAAATTCAAAATGCTTCATTGGTTGGCTCCTTTTCTCAGCCCTGCGGCTGCTTTACTTGCCCATATACGGTCAGATTCCTTCTTTTTTGTAGCGTTCCGCCATCTGCTCACAGGTGACCATCTCGACATACTGGCTCTTGCGGAAGCTGCCGAACTGGACCAGCAGCGGGGCGATGGCCGCCACCACGCCGTCCTTCATGCACTGGACGATCTTGCCCACTTCCTCGTTGGGGATCTCGCCCTTGACGATGGTATCCATGATGCTGTTGCAGTAGTTGCGCGGGTCCACGTTCTTCGGGTTGGCCGTCAGGTCACGGTAGAACTGCGCCAGCGCCGGGCTTTCTTTCAAAGCGGGTTCATCGTGGAACAGCTGCAGGATGTTCCGGGTGCAGGCCATGCGGATGTCGGTGTCCACGTTGATCTTGTTGATGCCGCAGCGGGCAACATCCACCAACTGGGCGACCTCAATGCCGAAGGCGTCCACCAGTTGGCCGCCCAGGGCGTTGATGGACTGCACATACTCCTGGGGCACCGTGGAAGAACCGTGGCTCACCAGATAGCCCTGGATGCCCTCATGCAGCATGCACTCCTTGGTGGCGATGGCGATTTCGCGCCGGATGCGGGTATCCTTGCCCTTGTTGGGACCGTGGCAGGTGCCGTAGCTGATGGCCAGCGCGTCGCAGCCGGTCTTTTTGAAGAAATCCACGGCCTGCATCGGGTTGGTGTAGGTGGAAGTGGCGCTGAACACATGGTCCTCCACGCCCGCCAGCACGCCGAGCTCGCCTTCGACCGTTACGCCGTAGGGGTGGGCGTACTTGACCACCTCACGGGTCAGTTCCACGTTGTCCTCATAGGGCAGGCTGCTGCCGTCGATCATGACGCTGGTGTAGCCGCCCGCGATGCAGGCTTTGACGCTCTCCAGCGATTTGCCGTGGTCCAGGTGCAGCGCCACCGGGATGGGGCTGCTGCCGCCGTACTGTTTGACGGCGTCGCCCAGGACTTTGGCACCCTTCTGCTTGTTCTCAATGCTGCCGTTCATAAAGTCGGCCGCGCCGCCCAGGTAGGCGTTGGAGGCTTCGGCCCCCTGCAGGATGGCCGGCGAGTCCAGCAGTTCATGGATGCGGACGGCGGCCTCCACCTGCCCGACGCTGTTCATGTTGAAAGCTCCCTGGCCGTAGCGGTGTTTGTCCGCCGCTTCCAGGATCGCGCGCATAGGTACCAGCATAGGAACCTCCTTGTAGGCAATTAAATGATTTATAAAATTAATGAATTAATATACTTCATTATATCGGTTCACCCGGCAAAATGCAAGGCAGAATGCCGGATGAACCGATGTTTCGGACAAAAATTGTGGGATGTGCCAAAAAGGCGTAGAAAATTTCGGCACAACGCCTAAGCGCGGTTTAGCGCACCGTCACGGCGCATTCGTAGCTGCGGCGGCCCAGCAGCGGCACTGCGGCGCCGGTGATGCGGAAGGGGATCGTGCCGCACAACTCGGCACTGCTCACACCCAGGGAAAGTTCGGCGGGGCCGGGCTCTACCACAAAGTCCATCGCTTCATTATAGTAGCCCAGCTGGGCGGCCTGCAGCGTGAAGGTGACTTCTTTGCTTTCACCGGGCGCCAGGCTGACACGCATGAAGCCCACCAACTGCATGCACGGGCGGATCACATGGGCCCCCGAGAAGTGGTAGTACAACTGTAATACCTGGTCGCCGGCGTGGCTGCCGGTGTTGGTGATGCGGCAGCAGGCCTGGATGGCGCCGTCGGTGGGCAGCGTGTCGGCGGAAAGGTGGAAATCCTCCACCGCGAAGGTGGTGTAGCTCAGTCCATGACCAAAGGGGAACAGCGGCTTGTCGGTGTCGTCCACATAACCGCCGCTGGAGATCACGTTGGCCGTGGCGTCGCGGCTGGTATGGTAGCCGCTGCCCATGCGGTGGTTGTACACGATGGGCAACTGCCCGATGTGGTGGGGCACGGTGAAGGTCAGGTGGCCGCCCGGGTTGGTAGTGCCGTCCAATACGTCGGCCACCACGCGGCCTGCTTCGGCGCCGGGCATAAAAGCCTGTACCATGGCGGCGGTATGTTCGGCAGCCCAGGGCAGGGCGAATACGCCGGGGCCGTACAGCACCAGTACCACCGGCTTGCCGGTGGCGCACAGCGCTTCCAGCAGTTGTTGCTGCACGCCGGGCAGGTCCAGGCTGCTGCGGTCCTTGCCTTCGCCGCCGGTGACGTTGATCCAGCCGCAGTTGCCGCCCATGGCCGCCACGATCACGTCGGCGTCCCGGGCAGCCTCCACCGCCGCAGCGATGCCGGAGGTGTCCGTCCCGATGATCTTGCATCCCTCCGCATAGCGGACTTCAAAGCGGTCGGCCAGCACGTCCCGCAGGCTGCGGGCGCCCAGGGCGGCCAGTACGGTGGGCAGGTCGTTCAGGCGGACCTGTTCTTCGGGCGAGAACATGGCCAGCGTGGCCGCAAAGGGGTTGGCCGCGCCGAAGCCGTTTTCGCTTTTACCGGCGGCAGCTTCGTCGGCCATGCCGTTGAAGCTGACCGAAGAACTGTCCGCCGCACCGGCCTTCATCATCTCGATGTAGGCGGGGTAGGTGTAGCCGCTGATGGGGTAGCGCAGGTTGTCGGCATGGGGACCTACCACGGCCAGGCGCAGCCCCTTCTTCAGCGGCAGGACGCCGTCGTTTTTCAAAAGAGTGATGGATTTTTCCGCAATGGTGCGGCTGAGGGCGGCTTTCTCCGGGGTAGTCATGGCAGCGCGCACTTTGGCCGTTTCCACATAAGGGTGCTCGAACAGACCGTATTCAAACTTGATGGTCAGCACGCGCCGCACCGATTCATCCAGCAGGGCTTCGTCCAGCTTGCCTTCCCGTACATAGTCGGGAAGCTGCCGGAACGCGCCGCCAATGGGGATCTCGGTATCCAGGCCGCCTTTTTTGGCCAGCAGGCCGGCTTCCTTGTAAGTGGGGGCCAAATGGAAATAGTTGTACATCTTCATGATGGCGGCCCCGTCCGAGGTGAGCATCCCCCGGAACTTCATCGTGTCGCGCAGCAGTGTGCGGGCGTACTTGGGATTGGCCCCCACACAGATGCCGTCGATCTCGCCGTAGTTGGCCATCATGCCGGAAACGTCCGCCTCGTGGGCGGCCGCCTCAAAAGGTGTGGCAAAGACTTCATACAGTTCCCGGTCATTGATGCGGCTGACCGCACAGTTCAGGCCGGACTGGCTCTCGGCATAACCGAGAAAATGCTTGGCGATGCAGGCAACGCCTTCTTTGTCCTCGCCCTGCATCCCTCTGATATAGGCGACGCCCATGCGGCTGGTCAGGTAGGGGTCCTCGCCGTAGGTCTCGTAGGTGCGGCCCCAGCGCGGATCGCGGGAAACGTCGATGACGGGGCTCATGGCCGAATTGATGCCCACGGCCCGGCTCTCCTGCCCGATGACGGTGGACATCCGGGCGGCCAGTTCCGGCTCCCAGGTCGCGCCCACATTGATCTGGGCAGGGAACAGCGTGCCCCCGGCGGCCGGGTAGCCGCAGAGATTTTCGGTCTGGAGCGCCACCGGGATGCCCAGGCGGGTATCCTCCACAAAATAGCGCTGGACTTCGTTGGAGATCGCTGCGATCTGTTCCGGGTCCACGATGCCTACCATCGAATACTGGGTGAAACGGCCATGCCCATGGGGGAATTTTTCCCGCAGGGCGTCCAGGCTGACCTTGCCGTTTACAATAAAGGAGGCGGGCAGGTCGCCGCAGAGCTGGGCGGCTTTTTCCTCCAGCGTCATGCGGGCCAGCAGGTCCTCCACACGTTCGGCTACGGGGCGCGAAGGGTCTTTGTACAGTTCCATAGGGGACTCCTTTCTGCGATAGGAGGAAGAATAAGTTTGTTTATTAAATAAAATAACAAATTGAAATGGAACTGTCAATCTGCCTGCTGCCGGAATCGCGCCCCGGAAGCAAAGATTGGAGAAATGCACAAATCGGACGGCTGTTTTTTGACAATGCGGGGAAGACAAGCGCCCAAAAACAAAAACAGGCCGGCGCGCACGCCGGCCTGTAAGGAATGGGCAATAAAGATCCGCTGCGGGGCAGGTCAGAAAAAGACGTCCCCGGCGTTGAAGGTCTCCACCGTGCCGCTTGACAGCGACTGGACGGCATTGAGGCGCTCTTTGGTGTAACACAGGTACAGCATATCCCGGGGCGGCCATTCCAGCGCCAGGCGGAAACGGCTGTCCTTGTCCAGCCGGTGCGGTGAAAAGTAGATGTAACGGGTCCCGGTGTGCTTGGGATCGTTGTTGTTGAATACCTTCAGGCCTACTACGCCCACTTCGGTCACCTCGGACCAGTTCACGGTGCGCAGGGTGAACCCGCAGAACCGCAGCACAAGCCCCTGGGCGTCCAGCGTGAGCACCGAACCGTACAGCACGCAGACCCAGACAAAGACCGCCGCGGCCACCGTAAAAAGCAGCAGCATGATCCAGTTGCGGAACGTGGCGGCCAGGATCGCCAAAAAGGTACAGGCCACCACCGTGAACAGGGCGGCGGCAAACTTGAGCGGATGGATCAGGTAACGGTATTTCGTAACAATCCCCCCAAACCGGAAAAATAAATTTATTGAATAAATTATATCGGCCTGGGGGAACGGTGTCAAGGCAGAACGCTCAGCCGCGCAGGAAGTATTTTTCAATGCAGCTGGCGGCGGCACCCACCGCGCCGCCGTATTCGCCCAGATCCACGCATTGCAGCTGCAGCTTTTCGTCGCTGGAGCGGAAGGCGTGGGTGGACAGGGAACGGCGGACGGTCTCAAAATTCTCCTGGTTGCGGAACAGCGGGCCGCTCAGCAGGATCAGGTGCGGGTTCAAAAAGCTGACGACATTGGCCAGCGCAACGCCCAGGAAGAACATAGCGTTGGACAGGATCTCGCACACGTCGGGGTCGCCCTGGGTCTGGGCGGCCAGCACCTGTTCCAGCGTCAGGGCGGCGGGGTCCGGGCAAAGGGCGGCCAGCTTGGGGCAGCGGCCCGCGCACGCGGCGCGGCGGCAGCGGGCCAGCACGGCGCGCATACTGGACAGCGCTTCCAGGCTGCCAGGGTAGCCGCTTTCGTCCTGTTCGGGGGAATGCGGGTTCAGGATCATTTTGCCGATCTCACCGGCGGTGGAATCCTCGCTGCGGAACGAACGGTCCCCCGATACCACCGGGCAGGCGATGCCCCAGGCCACATGGCAGAAGGCAAAGGCGTTTTCTTCCCCCAGCAGGCTGGGACGGAACAGCGAAACGGCGCACGCCCGGGCGCGGACGTTGTTTTCCAGCCGGACGGGCAGATGGATGGCCTCGCTGATGGTGGCGCTCAAGGGCTGGTTGCACCAGCTGGTACGCTCGCTGCCGTGGTTTTTGATCACGCCGGTGTGCGGGTTGACAATGCCGGGAATGGCGATCCCCACGCCGATCAGCAGTTTCCACTCGGCGGGGTGGCGGTTTTCCAGCGTATGCAGCAGGCGCAGCAGTTGGCGGACCATGGCGTCGTAATCTTCCGGCATCAGGTCAAAGGAACCCTGGGCGCGGATGCCGCCGCGCAGGTCGGTAATGCAGTAGTGGGTGTAGTCGCGCCCCAGCGAAAGCCCTAGCGCCAGCCGGGAACCGGGGATCAGGTCGATGTTGATGGGTTTGCGCCCCACCCCGTGGGAAGCGGCGTTGGCCGAAGCTGGCAGTTCCTGCACGACGCCCTGCTGGATCAGCTCCGCCACGATATTGGTGATGGTGGGCGGGGTCAGTTCCAGCCGTTCCGCGATCTCGGCGCGGGAAAGGGGGGCATAACGGTACAGGGTCGCTTTGATGGACTCAAGGTTCTGCTGTTTGATCTTGGCAAGATTTTTGCCGTGCATTACGGGCATAGGGTGGTCCTACTTTCTATACAGGCGGCGCAGCGGCGCACGCTTGTAAATTTGTTAAAATTATAAAATAATTGTCAAATAAAGGCTATTTTCTATACTATATCATATTTTACAATATTTGTCAGATAAGAAGAAAGGGGAAAACAAACAAAAAACGAAATAAAAATTTGACATAGTACACAAAAAGAGAAAAAATAGACAAAAATGTCGGATCAATACTTGAAAAAACCGGGAAAGGTGGCTATAATGCTGAATATATGATTAGTTAAATTAATAAAGAAATAAAACGCTTCGATCCCGATAAAGGAGGATGCTTCATGAAGATCGGATTCCTGACCAACGCCCTGGTGGAACAGGCAAAACGCAGCGGCGCCGATACATTCCAGACGCTGGACCAGGTGGCGGCCTGGGCGGCGGACCACGGCTTTACCGACCTGGAATGCGGTCCCATGCTGCCCCTGGACCGAGCCGCCTATGAGAAGGTCCTGGAAGAAGGGCGCATCGCTGTGACGGCGCTGATCTACTGCCGCAACTATCTGAGCACCGACGCGGAGGAAGCTGCCAACCATCTGGCGGAGTTGAAAAAGCGCATCGAGTTTGCCGGGGCGCTGGGCATCGACAAGGTGGTCACTTCGACCGGCATCGACAAACGCATCGAGGAAGGCATCTATGACCGGGACCCCAACGTGAAGGACCGGGGCAATATGATTCGGCGCATCCCGGTGCGCAGCCTGGACCAGGTGGTGGACCTCTATGGCCCGCTGGTGGAACTGGCGGAAAAGCATAACGTCCGCCTTTGCTTTGAAAACTGCCCCCTGATGGGCAACATCGCAATCTCCCCGGTGATGTGGCAGCGTATTTTTGAGCGGCTGGACAGCGAAAAACTGGGCCTTGCCTACGATCCCAGCCATCTGGTGTGGGAGATGATCGACCCGTATGCCCCGCTGGATGAATTCAAGGATCGGATCTTCCATGTCCATGCCAAGGACGCCGCCATCGACCGTGCCCGGCTGGCCCGCACCGGCATCCTGACCGATTTCAGTTGGTGGAGTTACCGCATCCCGGGCCGGGGCGAACTGGACTGGGGCCGTCTGCTGGGCAAGCTGCAGGCCAACGGCTACACCGGCACCATCAGCCTTGAACATGAGGACGCCGCCTACGAGGGCAGCCTGGACGCCGTGGAACGCGGCCTGCTGGATGGCAAGGCCCACCTGGAACGGTGGCTGGCCTGAACATCTCTGCATCTACAATAAAAAAATTCTCTCTGCCTGCATCCATCCGTCACTCATCTATTAAATAAAGGAAAAGGAGAATTTCCCTATGGTACGCATCGGAATCATCGGCAGCGGCAATACCATCGGCATTGCCCAGAACCATATCGCGGCTTATAAGTGCTGTGCGGATGCCGTCATCACGGCGGTGTACGACCTGCTGGACGGCCGTGCGCAAAATTACATCGACAAACTGGAACTGAAAGATGCCAAAGCCTGTGCCAGCCTGGAAGAACTGTTCAGCCTGTGCGACGCCGTAAGCATCTGTACCCCCAACTGTACCCATGTGGACCTGAGCGTGGCGGCCCTCAAGGCCGGTAAGCATGTGCTGTGCGAAAAACCATTCGCCCCGGTGCCGGAAGACTGCGCCGAGGCCATCCGCTATGCCAAACTCAGCGGCAAGGTGGCTATGATCGGCCTGTGCTACCGGGACATCCCCGGCTTTGTGTACATGAAAAAGCTGCTGGATGAGGGCGTTATGGGCCGCATCTTCTTTGTGCGGGAAGAACAGGGCGGCGACCGCATCGCAGACCCCGGCGTCAAGCTGGAATGGCGGATGCAGCGGGATCTGTCGGGGCCGGGCGCGCTGGCGGATTTCGGCAGCCACATGATGGATATCTGCGACTATCTGTTGCGGGAAAGCTGCGGCCCCATTGCGCAGATCCAGTGCATGCAGGATATCTGCATCCCCCAGCGGGAAGTGATCGGCCAGCCCGGCCGTATGGGGAACGTCACCAACGATGACGTGGCCTGCTGGATCTGCCGTACCACCGGCGGCACGCTGTACAACTTTACCGCCAGCCGGATCGGCGCGACGTTTGAACTGGAGATCGTGGGCGAGGGCGGCAAGATGATCTTCCACGGGAACAAACCGTTTGAACTGACCCTGCAGCGCAAGGACAAAGACGGCGGCTATACCCAGGCCCCCGAGGTGGTCCCTGTGCCCGAGGACTGCTATGGCGGGGACGCAAACGCCCCGCGGGTGCCTTTCGCCATCAACTTCTATTACGAGATCCGCCAGTTCCTGGACGCCATCCAGACCGGGCGGGAAAGCCTGCTTACCTTTGAGCGCGGGCAGTATATCCAGACGCTGATCCAGGCTGCGCAGGACGCTGCCGACTGTGGCGAGACCGTCTGTCTGGACAATGGGGAAGAATAAGGAGGGAATACCATGAAACTGGGTGCGCATTGCGTATTGTACGGCCCGCAGATCGCCACGGATACCGACGGCGTCGTGGCCCGTCTGGCCCGGGCCGGGGCCGAAGGCTGCGAACTGGGGGAACGGTTCTTCGGTGTCGAGGACCGGGACAAACTCACCTCTGTGCTGGACAAACATCATATGGCGCTGGCGGGCATGCACTGCAATAACCTGAACCTGCGGGACCTGCTGCACACGCCGGAAAAAAGCCGCGCCGCGCTGGAAAAAGTCGCGCGGTTTGTGGCGCCGCTGCCTGATAAGAACGTGATCGCCACCGGCAGTTGCGGCGGCGATATGGAAGTGCTCAACGCGCGGCTGCTGTCCGAAGGGGCGGCCGACCCGGAACTGCACGAACCGCGCAACGCGGCTGTCATCGCGCAGAATCTGAATGAGATCGTGCGGGACATCCGGGAAGAATACGGCGTGCAGGTGCATTACCATAACCACAGTTGGGAATTCTGCGACAACGGCCTGCTCTGGTTTGCCCTGGCCGATCAGGCGCCCGACGTGAAGTTCGCACTGGATACCGGCTGGGCGCTGGCGTCCGGCTATGACCCGGTCATGCTGCTGGAACGCTATCCGGGCCGCTTTCACTATGTCCATCTGCGGGACTGCAAAAGGGCCGCCGACCCCGGCGCCCAAAAATTCGCGGATGTACACAAGGGATTCGTAGATCTGGGTACGGGGGATATGGACTATCCCCGCCTGATGCGTTGCCTGGACAAAGCCCTGGGCAGGGACGGCTGGGCCGTGGTGGAGTATGAACTGGGCAATTTTGACGAGAACAGCTATCTGCGCGCACTGAGCTACCTGCGCGGCGTGCGGGATATGCTGTAAAGCCTGCGATGCTGCGAAGGAAGGCGATACAAATGAAGAAGCTGCGGGTCGCGGTGATTGGCTGTGGGCGGATCGCCGCGGTATATAAAAGTGCGCTGCAACATCTGGGGGATGAATGCCAGGTGGTGCTCGCCATGGATAAGGACCTGGCGCGCGCCCGGGCTTTTGCGGCGGACTTTCCGGGCTGCGAGGCGGAAGCCGATGTGAGCGACGTCGGCTTCGCGGTGGCGCTGGCGCGGACAGGGGCGGAACTGGTACACATCCTGCTGCCCCATCATCTGCACTGCCGGTATGCCATCGCGGCCATGAACGCAGGCGTGGATGTCCTGACCGAAAAGCCCATCGCTATCACATTGGAGGAAGCCGACCGGATGATCGCGGCCCAGAAAGCCACGGGGCGAAAACTGGGCGTGATCTTCCAGAACCGTTATATCGACGGTGTGCAGCGGGTACGCCGCCTGATCCGGGACGGGGAACTGGGCAAGGTGCAGGGGGCATTCTCCACGCTGAACTGGCACCGGCCGCCCAGTTATTATGCCTGCGACTGGAAGGGCCGCTGGGATACCGAGGGCGGCGGTGTGGTCATTGACCAGGCCATCCACTCTCTGGATCTTGTGCGCTATATGACCGGCATGGACGCGGTGCGGGTGCAGGCCCACACCGCCCGGCGGGTGCTGCGCAATATCGAAGTCGAGGACGAAGCCGATGCCGCCATCACGCTGGAAAACGGCGCGGTGTACTCCTTCTTTGCCAGCAATTACTATACATTCAACAGCCCCATCCGCGTCGAGATCCACTGTGCAAACGGCACCGCGCTGCTGACCCAGGAAGAAATGCGCATCCAGTGGACCGACGGCCATGTGGAGGAGATCCACCCCGCCGCCGCGGCGCAGACGGCCCCTGGGGAAAGCTATTGGGGCGCCTTCCACGAGATGCAGATCCGCGACTGTTATGCTGCGCTGCGCGCCGGGCGTACGCTGCCCTGGACGCCCCAGGACGCCCGCAAAACGCTGGAACTGGTGCAGGCGATCTATCTCTCGGCCCGGGTGCAGAGCGAGGTGGAACTGCGCGCAGGCACCGTGCTGTAAGCGCAGAGGGCTGCAGTTTTCCTTATACGCTTTTTTCTGTTAAGACGCCCCCTTCCATGGAGCCGCGCAGGCGGCCCCGTGGCGGGGGCGTTTTTGTATGTGGCGTCCGGGGATCAAAGGCTGCGGCTCTCGCCTGCGGCCCATTGCAGGATGCGGTACATGGGCAGATTCTGTGCCGCCAGCGCCATGACCTCGGCTTTTTTCTCTGCGGGGCAGAGGTGTTTTACATGGGCCCAGATCATTTCGCCGTTCATGCGGCTGTCATACCGGAACGGAACTACGTCGCACGTGGATTGGTACCAATCCAGCATTTTTAGGCGCAGATCCGCCAGTACGGCCGTCATTTCAGGCAGGTCAGCCAGATTTCGGGTCTCGCCGGGGTCCTGTTCCAGATCAAACAATTGGTCAGGTTCATACAGGCGGCGTACATACTTGTACTTTCCGCAGCGCAGCATGGTGGCTTTGGTGTGGGCCGTGTCGTCTTCCTGCGCCTTCATGCGGGGCCAGTATTCGTTCACGGGTTGTGCACCATCGGGAGCGGTGGCGTGACTTTCGTCACAGTGAATCTCTCCGGCCAGGCGGCCGCCTTCACAACAGGCGTACTCCCGCAGGGGGGCAGCGGGATCCGCCAGGTTGGCACGCAGGCTGCGGCCAAAGTGCGTATGATCGGGGGCTACACCGGCTACGTCCATGGCGGTGGCATAAAAGTCTATCAGTTCGACCAGGCCGTCCCGAATGCCAGGAACAAGGGGAACACCTTTGGGCGGTTTTATAAGCAGCGGAACACGGACAAGGTTTTCTTCGAACGTGTTCTGGTTCTTTTCACTCAGACCGAATTGTCCCTGGTAGTCACCATGGTCGCTGAAAAAGAAGATGGCGCAGTCATCATAGATACCGGCTTCTCTTAACCCGTCACACAGGCGCTGGAATTGCTGGTCGATTTTCAGGCACATGGCGGCGTAAGTGGCGCGCAGAGCGTCCCAGTCGGCTTCGGTGTAGTCCTGCAGGCCCTGTTTTTGACGGATCAGGGTTTCAATCTTGGGCTCGAAACTGCCGGGGGCGCGCTCAGACACGCGGGGCGGCAGCTTGGTGCGGTCGATAGAAGAGAAATAAGGTTCTTCTGCCTGATAAGGCGGATGCGGATACATCAGCCCCAGAAACAGGCAAAGGGGTTCACCGTTGGGCGTGGGCTTCTTTGCACGGGCAATGGCGGCGTCCACCACTTCGTCATCACTGGAATAGTTGCGGCCGCTTTCATCCCGACCCAACTCGCCTTTGTAGTGTGAGTAATAGTTTTTGCTGCCCGGCTGGCCGCGCAGGTTTTGCAGTGGCCCGGGGGCGGGGGAAACATCGTTGCCGTAAAAAATCTCGCTGGCGTGTTTGGTGAAAGCTGTCTCGTCCTGCCCGGGCAAGAAGTCGTTGCGGGCATTCATCCAGACATGGTATCCTGCGGCTTTCAATTCAGAAAAAAGACTGCTCTCCTCGCTGTGCAGCATATAGCGCATGGTACGGTGGCCATGTACATGGGGATATAAGCCGGTCAGAAAGCTGCACCTGCTGGGCACGCAGACGGGATTCTGACAGTAGGCGTTGCGGTAGGAAGCGGCTTCGCTGTGTGCAAACTGATCCAAAAACGGCGTTTGCGCGGCGGGGTTGCGCCCCATGTGGGCCAGTGCATCACACTGCATCTGGTCGGGGTTAAAAATAATAATGTGGGGACGGGTTTTCATTAAGAACCTCCTTTTTAGTGCTTGAATAAAAAGATTCGAGTTGGATTGAAATGGATAACACTTGTGGGGGCCTATTATTAAAAAAATAAGAAGAAAAGAGGTAGATATGATTGTTTATTAAATAAAATAATTATACCGACGGGTAGCGTTTTCCACAAGTTATAATATAGACAAAAAGAGATTCTTAATTTTAGATAAGTTGCCATATAAAGAAAATTTTAATGCGATTTTGGAAGGAAAAAAGAAGCAGAGGAATTTGTTAAAACGTAGAAAAAATAGCAGCATTTTTGGTAAATATTCCGTCTTGCGGGGGAGAAAAAATGTGGATATAATAAATTCAATTAATAAATAAAACTTGCGCCCCGCTTTTCCCGATGTGCGCGGGTTCTATTTACAAAGGCAGAGAGAATGAAAAATAACCAACCATTTTCAGGAGGTAAGAACATGAAAAAGAACGCGAAGAACGCGCTCCGCCTGACCAGCATGGGCCTGTGTGCGGCAATGCTGCTGAGCGCCTGCGGCGGTGCATCCGGCTCTGGTTCTTCCGGTGCTACGGGCGAAACAGCTACCAGCAACAGCAGCGCGGTGGCAGCTCCCACTGGCGGCGGCGACGGTGTTTTGGATATTGGTTATAGCCAGACTCCCGATAGCTTGACTCCCTTCCGTCAGGAAGGCAACCGTGATGCGCCGTACATGAACCTGATGTGCGAGTCGTTGGCCGTTGTAGACTCTAATAAGGAATTACAGCCTTGGATCGCTACCGATTGGACTACCAACGATAATGGCTTTACTTATACCATTAATATTCGTGAAGGTATTACCGACAGCGCAGGTAATGCAATTACTGCTTCGGATATTGCCTGGTACATCAATACCGCTAAAGAAATGGCGCTTAAGCCGGTATTCGCCAAGGTGGACACCGCTACAGCTACCAGTGATACGTCGCTGGAGCTTAAAATGAACGATAACATTGTAGGCGGATTTGAAAAAATTATGACTGATAGTTATGCCATCAGTCAGGCTGCGTATGAGGCTAGCAGTGATGGTTTTGGCAGCGAATTGGTCAGTACTTCCCCTTACGCGGTCACCGAGTTCACCGCCAACTCTGTTTTGACGCTGGAGTTGCGCGATGATTATTGGCAGGATGTGAATAATCTGCCGGAGTGTGTCCGTCCTGTGGTAGAAAAACTCAGTTTCCACTCGATTCCTGAAGCATCCCAGATGGGGATTGCACTGGAAACAGGCGAAATTGATATGGCGATGCGTGTGGATTCTTCCACAGGTGCCCAGTTCGTTGGTAATGAAAATTACACGGTAGAATTGACCGATGGCCACCAAGGCTGGCAGTTGTTCTTCTCTGGTGCTGATACCAGCATTTGCGCGGAGGATGTCAATCTGCGCCAGGCAATTTGTTACGCCATCGATGCAGAGGGACTCGTTACCGGTCTGTGTGCGGGTTATGGTACGGTGATGCACGATGCTCATTCTCCCGTTATGGTTGGTTACAATACAGAATGGGATAACGAAGAATATTACCCCTACGATGTGGAAAAAGCTAAAGAGTTGTTGGCGCAGTCCAGTTATAATGGGGAAACGCTGAACCTGTTGGTGTCTAGCGCCACGTTCAGCCAGCGTCTGGGACAGATGGTGCAGAATTATCTGCTGGCCGTTGGTATTAACTGTGAATTGACTTTGGCTGACACTGCCCTGTATATGGCCACTCGTTTGGATGGTACAAAATATGATATGGTCATCAATACTATTGGTGGTACTTATTTGTCCGATGCGTGGGCCATTCGCTATGATCCCGCTGCTTATGAAACTGGCGATGCTACCAGCCGTCATGACTATGATTTGGCTGAACTGCTTTATGCAACGTGGACGCCAGATGGTTATACCCAGGAAAACATCGACAAGGTCCATGAGTACCTGCGCGACAGCGCCATTGCTTATGGTATAGTCAATCCTCAGAATATGACCATTTGGCGTAGCGACCTTGATCTGCAGAACGAAGTTAAGGAGATTGCGGGTTACATTGCTCCTGCGGCTTCCACCTTCGGCAATATTTGATGGTGCATCAGACCACAAAAAATTTGCTTTCCGGTTGTTCCAACGGGCAGCCAATGGCGCCCGCAGGCGGGCGGGCCCCTTTGCGGGGGCCCGCTTTATTGGAACCGCTGAATGGGAGGAAACAGAATGGGAAAATACATTATAAAACGTCTACTGTGGATGATCCCCATCGTCCTCGGCGTGGCAGTGCTGGTTTTTACGTTGATGCTGTTTTGCCCCGGTAATCCTGCCGAAATCATCCTGGGTGGCACCGCGACGGAAGCAGAAATTGCTGCCAAAACCGAGGAATTGGGCTTGAACGACCCGTATCTGGTTCGGTTAGGGGATTACCTGAGTGATGTGTTCCTGCACGGGGATTTGGGAGCGTCCTGGTCTACGAATGTGGATATTATGTCTACAATTATGGAACGCTTGCCTCGTACCATGATGCTGACGATTGTAACACTTCTTATAGCATATGGCTTAGGCGTTCCATTAGGCATTATTGCAGCTACGCATCAAAACCGTTGGCAGGATACCGGCTCTATGTTGGTAGCACTGATCGGCTTGGCGATTCCCAACTTCTGGTTGGCTCTGATGCTGGTTCTGCTGTTCTCGGTTCAACTGGGATGGCTGCCTGCTATGGGAATTGATGATGGCATCTTCTCTTACATTTTACCTGCCGTTTCCGGTTGTATGACCTGCTTTGCAACTTGTGCCCGCCAGACGCGGTCCTCTATGCTGGAGGTCATTCGATCGGACTATATCACTACGGCTCGATCCAAAGGTGTGCCGGAACGTCAAGTGATCCTCAAGCATGCGTTGAAGAACGCTCTGATCCCGATTATTACTATGTTCGGCACCAGCTTTGGTACGCTGCTGGGCGGTATGATGATTATCGAAACCGTGTTCTCCATTCCGGGCATGGGTACTTACATTATTACTGCGGTCAACAACCGCGACTATCCTGTGGTGCAGGGAGGCACGATTTTCCTGGCTATTACGTTCAGCCTTTGCATGCTGGCAGTAGACCTCCTGTATGCAGCGGTAGATCCACGCATCAAAGCCCAATATGCATCACCCAAAAAAGCCAAGAAAGAAAAGAATGTAGGAAAGGAGGCTGCTGTACATGCTTGAAGCTACTGCAAATGTAAAGCTGAGAGTAAAAGCAAGAAAAAATAGTGAATTCTTGCGGGTAATGCGGCAGCTTGCCAAAAATAAAGCAGCTGTGGTGGGGCTGATTATTTTCGTCATAGAGGTTATTGTTGCAGTTTTTGCACCATTGATTGCCCCTTACGATTATACGGCCATGGATATGATGAACTGTTTTGCTACTCCTTCGCTGGCACATCCTTTTGGTTGCGATGATATGGGGCGAGACATTTTCAGCCGTGTATTGATTGGCGCGCGCTATTCGATTTCCAGCGGTGTACTGGCAACAGGCTTGGCGCTGGTTATTGGTATGGCCATCGGCGCGGTGGCTGGTTTCTTTGGCGGCTGGGTGGATAACATCGTCATGCGTTTGCTTGATATCATCCAGGCTATTCCCGGTATGGTCATGATGATCGTTATTTCTGCCGTGCTGGGCCCGGGCTTTGTCAACACCATCATTGCGATGGCTTTTGGTTCCATCCCCGGTATGGCCCGTATGCTGCGTGCCCAGATGCTGAAAGTACGCGAGAATGAATATATCGAAGCGGCAACGTCCATCAACTGCAGCCGTCTGCGTATCGTGATGAACCACTTGCTGCCCAACTGCCTGTCGCCCATGATCGTGCAAGCAACCATGGGTGTGGCCCAGACCATCACGCTGTGTGCCGGCTTGAGCTTCATTGGCTTGGGCGTTCAGCCGCCCACGCCAGAGTGGGGCGCTATGCTGGCGGCCTCCCGGCAGTTTATCCGTCAGGCACCGCACCTGGTCATCTTCCCTGGCGTTGCCATTGCAGTCACCGTTCTGGCGCTGAACCTGATGGGGGATGGCCTGCGCGATGCGCTGGACCCGAAGCTGAAGAACTGAGAGGAGGAACGGAATCATGAGTGAGAATACCAAGTTCCTCGAAGTGAAGGATCTGGTGGTGGAATACACATCCGACGGCCAGGTGGTACATGCGGTCAACGGAGTTTCCCTGCATTTGGACCATGGCAAAACGCTGGGCCTTGTCGGGGAGACCGGCGCCGGGAAAACGACCATTGCCAAATCTATTCTGCGTATTCTGCCCGACGTGGGCTGCCGCATCGCCGGGGGAGAGATCCACCTGGAAGGCCAGGATATGCTCAAGCTGCCGGAACATGAAATGCGCAAAATTCGCGGCAATAAGATCTCGATGATCTTCCAGGACCCCATGACGGCGCTGAACCCGGTCCAACGTGTGGGTGATCAGATCGCGGAAGTCGTTCGGCTTCACAGCGATGACAAAAGCCGTGCGGCCGCCGAAAAGCGCGCCAAAGAAATGCTGGAGATCGTGGGGATCCCGGCCGAACGCTACTATGAGTATCCGCACCAGTTTTCCGGCGGCATGAAGCAGCGCGTGGTCATCGCCATCGCGCTTGCGTGCAACCCCGATCTGCTGCTGGCAGACGAACCCACCACCGCGCTGGATGTAACGATTCAGGCCCAGGTTTTGGATCTGATCGCAGAACTGCGTGAAAAATACAACACCGCCATGCTGCTGATCACCCATGATATGGGCGTTGTGGCGCAGGTATGCGATGAAGTGGCAGTGATTTATGCCGGCAATATCGTCGAGTACGGCACCAAAGAGCAGATTTTTGACCATCCGACGCATCCCTATACGGTGGGGCTGTTTGGGGCGATCCCCAGCATGGGCGAGGATGAAGAATGGCTGCACCCCATCGACGGTCTTCCGCCGGATCCCACCAATCTGCCCGAGGGTTGCGCCTTTGCACCGCGCTGCAAGTACGCTACCGACGAATGCCGAAAAGGTCCCATTGCCGTGTATAAGACCGCAGACGGCCATGACTGCCGCTGCTGCAATATGGCGAAGATCGCAAAGCAGGAGGGTTGACATGGCACCTGTTATTGAAGTTCAAAATCTGAAAAAGTATTTCCCGACCCCGCGCGGCTTGCTGCATGCGGTGGACGATGTGACTTTTACCATAGAAAAAGGTAAGACATTGGGGGTTGTGGGCGAATCCGGCTGCGGCAAGTCCACCCTGGGCCGCACGATCATCCACCTGCAGGAGAGCACTGCCGGAAAAATTTTTCTGGAAGGCAAGCCTGTGAATAACTTGAAGGGAAAAGCCCTCCGCGAAGCCCGTGAGGATATGCAGATCATTTTCCAGGACCCCTATTCCTCCCTGGACCCGCGTAAGACTGCCGAACAGACGATTCGGGAGCCTTTGCAGGTGGCGCGCAAATACTCCAAGGCAGAGATCGAGGAAAAAACTACCGCACTGATGGAACTGGTCGGAATTGATGAACGGCTGCGCAAGGCGTACCCCCACGAACTGGATGGCGGACGCCGCCAGCGCATCGGTATTGCCCGCGCGCTGGCATTGGACCCCAAGTTCGTTGTCTGCGACGAGCCGGTATCGGCGCTGGATGTATCCATTCAGGCGCAGGTACTGAACCTGCTGAAAAAGCTGCAGCAGGACCGGGGCCTGACGTATATGTTCGTCACGCATGATATGAGCGTGGTACGGCACATTTCGGATGATATCTGTGTGATGTACCTGGGGCAGGTGGTGGAAAAGTGCCCCTCCAAGGAGCTGTTCAAGAATCCGCTGCACCCTTACACCAAGGCGCTGCTGTCTGCGATTCCGTCTACGGACATCCATCATCCCACCAAACGCATGATCCTCAAGGGCGAGATCACGTCGCCAATCAACCCCAAGCCGGGCTGCCGCTTTGCCGCTCGTTGCCCGTATGCCACGGAGGCGTGCCAGAAGCAGGAGGAAGGCCAGAAGCAGGAGGAAGTTTCTACCGGGCATTTCGTGACTTGCTGCCGTATCCACGAAATCGGATAAAATAATAGGTCCGAAGTGAAGAACGGATAAGACATAATAATATTGATTTCTGATGGGACGATATTCCTCATGCCGAAGCACAGCTACAATTTTGGCAACTGTGCTTCGGCACGATTTGTGCGTGAGGCAATCAATCTAGGGCGACCGAAAAGTGAAGTTCTGACGATTTTGTATAAAATTTATCTTGACAGAAAGAAGGCGTTTCTGATGCCCAAGGATATTCTGCTTTATATGTCGGATCAGCATTCCTACCGGCTGCAGGGGTATGCCGGGGATCCGGTGATACGGACTCCCAACCTGGACAGGCTGGCACAAAATGGCGTCGCTATGACCAACGCCATGACGGCCTGCCCTCTATGCGTGCCGGCCCGGGCGGCTATGATTTCGGGGCAGCTGCCCAGCAACAATGGGGTGTTGTTCAACTTCGGCTCTTTACCGTCCGATCAGGCAACATTTTTGCACTGCCTGAACGCAGCCGGGTATGATACGATCCTGTGCGGGCGGATGCACTTTGTGGGACCGGATCAAAGGCATGACTATTCGCGCCGTATAGCAGGGGACCGCACGCCGGTCTTTCACAACGGTGTGCCGGCACCCAGACGGGCGGATGGTACGCCAAGCAGAGTGACAGGCTATGACGAAAACGGAGCGGTGCGTTACATCGGCGGGGGAGATTCCCCCGTGCTGGCCTATGACAGATACGTGGTGCAGCATGCATTGGAATATCTGGCGCAGGACCATGAGCGGCCCCAATTTATCACGGTAGGCACATATGGGCCGCATTTTCCCTATGTGGCGCCGCCTGAGTTATATGAATATTACTACGACAAAGTGAATCTGAGTGACGTTTCCGACACATTTGACGGTGGTCCGGCGCTGGAAGGAAAAATGCAGGAGGCAGATCCCGAAATCGCCCGCGCCGCACGGGCGGCTTATTACGGTCTGGTGGAAATGCAGGACCGTCACATTGGGGCGGTGTACGATGCATTCCAAGCGTATCTGAAGCGGACAGGTAGGGAAGGCGTATTTATCTATGTATCGGATCATGGAGACATGAATGGCACTCATGGATATTACGGGAAACAAGTGTTTTATGACCCGGCGGTCCATGTCCCATTTGTGGTGCAGGGGGCGGGAATCGCGCAGGGAAAAACCATCGACAGCCCGGTCAGTTTGCTGGATGTGGGACCAACTATTTGTGAATTGGCGGGGGTAGAGCCGCTGCCGGGTGATGGGAAAAGTCTGGCCCCACAGCTTGCAGAGGGAAAAAACGAGCCGGAACGTATGGTGGTCAGTGAACTGTACACCTACCTGACCAACGGGAAAACTTCGCTGGGACGCATGGTCCGCTGGAAAGACTGGAAATACTATGTTTATTCGGGAATCGAGGAGGACCCGCATCTGTACCAATGCAGCACGGACCCCAACGAAGAAAACAATGTGGCAAACCAATACCCGGAAGTGGCAGAAAGACTGAAAGCATTTGCAGATAGCTTCCAAAGCTATGAGGAAATTATGGTTCACGAGCGTTGGGCAATGCGGCAGTTGAAAATTTTGCAGAAATGCAATTATGATGACCCCAACGAACGATGGCAGTGCCCGGAACTGCCTGAACTGGAACATCCGGTCTGCAGCAGAAAAAATTTTGGACCTACGCCGTGGGTGATCCAGATGCGTAAGCATCTGGAAGAAATGTAAGTACCCTAAAGGAATGGGGACTGGAAGGCGTATTGAATTGTAAACGGAAACCCCGGAGCCCCGGACCGCATAGCGGTCCGGGGCTCCGGGGGCCGTGTTTTTAAGAAGGATTTGTTATACCGCGCGGGAAGGGGCCGGCGACACCGGGAACAGGGCTCAGGCGGCGAACCACTCGGGGCCGAGACCGGTCACAGTAAAGGCCGTCAGGATGTACAGCAGGATCGAGGTGACGTACGCGAACGGGATCGAAAGCTTGAGGTAATCCCTGGATTCGACCTTCGTGTACGCCAGGCCCCAGGCAATCCAGCTCTGCGTGATGCAGGAACCGACGTTGACCGTGGTGGAGGGGATCGTGAACACGCAGAACAGGAACGGCGCGGAGAAGTGGCCCACCGTGGACAGAACGCCCAGCGTGGCGGCGCCGCAGCCGTACAGCGTCAGCGGGCCGCGGAAGAAGCCCAAGATCGCCAGGACTGCAAACAACGCGCAGATGACGTATTCGTTTGTGGGCATAAAGCTGCCGAGAACTTCCTTGAAGTAGGGGGCTGCGTAGCTGGCGCAGGTGTTGAACATGGGCAGCGTCAGCAGGAAGCCGATCAGAGGCGCGGTATCCACAACGCCGTCATAATACAGCTTGTTGACCAACTGGCAATTCTCTTTGAAAGAACCCTTCATGCGGCCGCAGAGGAACAGCGCCGCAAAGCCTGCAATGATAAAGCCGCCGATAACGGAGAAGTCGAACGCGATCTTCAGCACGACGGGGACGATGGGCAGGATCAGCGCAAGGAGCGGCGCATCGGTCGTGGTGTTGGGAGCCTTTACAGAGGCAGCCCATGCATGGCTGGCCTTGCTCCTTTTCAGGTAGATGCCCGCCAGTACACAGACGACCACCACCGAGATGCCCAGGGCGTAGTAACCCCAGTGGGTGGCGTACCAAGAGAAGGAAAACTGGGGCATCTCGTCAGCCGAAAGGATGAACGCGCGGAGCTGCGACCACTGCAGGACCGGGTTCAGATACATACCGGCGGACACGGAACCCATGAAGGTGAACATGGCGATGGCTTTGGGGATGCCGAGGCTCATCAGAATGGGCAGGACGATAACGCCGATGGCGATAACGGGGCCGGCGCCCATCATGGCCGTGAAGATGAAGGCCGTGACCACGTTCAGCAGGATGACGGTGACAATAGGGCGGTCGCCGCCCAGTTCCACAGTCTTGCGGATCAGGGTGGATGCGACGCCGGTCTCCATCAGGACGCGTCCGAACCAGGCGCCCCAGCAGACATTGACCAGGGTGGTGCCCCAGCCTTCGGGCGCGGTCTGGTAAATGTTGTTCAGGACCGCGACAAGGCCGGAACCGCCTTCGCCGCCAAACTGAAGGATCTCATTTTCCGCAATGAATTCGGGCGAGGCGACCAGCGTGCCCAAAAGGGACAGCGCCGTCCAAAGGGTGGCGATAACAAGGAAGCCGATCATCAGGTTGTGACCTTTGACGCAGTAGTAGGCCAGGCCAAAGAAACTCAAAACCAGGATGATACCGATCACAAATTCCATACTATTCCTCCTTTTTATTCCGCCCCGCCGCCCTTCCCAGCGGGGCGGTCTTGATGGATTTGCTAGCAATATTATATACGAAAACGCTTTCATATGCAACAAATAATTCACAGATTTTGAAAAATTTTGTCATATTTGCTGAAATAGAACAAAAATAAAGTACAGATGTGAGTTTACAGGGAGAATGAAAAAACGGGTTTGAACGGCGGACGGGGCGAAGGAAGATATGCAAAAAGGCGCGAAACGCCGATTTTTAACCAAATAACGAAAAATTTAACGGCGCTTGAACGGAAAACGGCGCGCAAAAAATGCAAGCTCTTGAAAAAGGGCTTGCAAATTTTTTTGCCTGTTTTTAGGCCGTTTTGGGCGGTCAGGCAGACGGCCTTACCGCCCGGCCAATTCCTGCTTGAAAGCTGTTCAAACGGTGTTCAAACAGAACGGCAATGACACAAAAATAATACGATTTGCCGAGTTAAAACAGCACGTTAAAATTCTTGAACGGCAGACCGTCAAAGCGGTAAAACTTTCGCCTCCCAAGAGGTATGAATTCAAACTTTAATGCGAACTACTTGTTCGCACTAAAAAAGCAAGTTCGCATTACGCACCATCGTGTATTTTACGTCAAAAAAGACAGTAGTTTAACAATCGCCAGTTCGTATTAAATTATCGAAACTCGTTATATCCCACCAAAACCGGGACAGGACCGCGCGCTTGTGCTAAATATAGATTACCGGCTGGAATCAAGAACGCCGATGACCTTACCGTTGATGCGGATATCGTCGGTCATGGGGATAGGTGCATAGCGCTTATTGAGGGAAATCAGTTCGCCTTCGCCAATCATTTTGACGTAGCCGCAACCGTCCATGGTGACCAGCGCAATGTCGCCTACTTCAACCGGATCGGCCATGGAGACCAGAATAATATCCCCATCGCGGTAGCGCGGCTCCATACTGTCGCCGCTGACAGGAACACCAAAGTCAGCTCCGGCGACCTGGTCAGGGTCTACCAGCATCTCTCCAAAACCGTCCGGGCCAAGATAGGTCCCAGTACCCGCACTTGCGGGCTGTTCGGAAACTTTGAAAGGAATTATTTGACTATTTAGGATACTTTGCTTGGGGACCTCATAAGCCAGGTCGATTACCGACAGTACAACCTGTAAGGCATCCTCATTCAATGACCGAATCTTTAGGAGCAGCCTATTTTCTTCAGGAGAAATAGCGGTTTTTAGCAAGATTTTCCTTGCCGCGATTCTACCGGCCGCCAACTCATCGGTGTCAATATTTAAGGTTTGGCAAAGCTTGATGATACTTTTTACGGTAGCCTTTTCGATACCACGTTTTAGAATACTATCGACTGTGGTATAAGGGAGATCTGCCGCTTCGGCGAAAGCGCGCACACTTTTATAGCGTGAGCAAATAAGATCTCGTAGTTCCTGCTCAATCATTAAACTCACCTCATTATATAGGATAACAGAAAAACGGTGAAAAATCAAAAAATAAATACGAAATTTCAGACGTAGAGAGTGAAAAACGCTTGACTTTGTACGAATATGAGTATATATTATAAGCAAGAAATACGCAAGTCCGTATACAAGCAGAGAGGATGTGCTATATGTACTGCAACTTGAGGGCTGAAATTGCCAGAAGAGGAATTTCGAGAAAGGAACTCGCCGCAGTTATTGGCTGTACGGAAGGGACCCTCTCGATGAAGATGAACGAAAAATCATCATTTACCATACCTGAAGCAGTAGCAATCAAAAAATATCTCAATGTGGACTGCTCACTTGATGAGTTGTTCGAATCAGATATAAAACCACACTGTACTAAGAAAGGAGCCTAACAATGAAGAAGTATGAACTGCTGAACCAGCCGATCCACGTGGGCGAAATCTACCGCAACGGCAAAGACCTGTACCGGGTGGAGAGCTACGACAGCGATTGCCTGCACGACAGCGTGCATCTGCAGCGTATGCGGGACGGGTTGGAAATCGACGCCGAAGGCGCGGCACTGTACCTGACCGGCCGGGGCATCGAACTGATGTGGAATGCCGAGAAGAACGGCCACTACAAGACCATGGAACAGGTGGGGTGACCCGCCAAAGCCGAAACGGCCCCGTGGGGCCGTCTGCCGGGAATGGCCGCCCGGTACTGATGATGGCAGGCCCGAAAGGTGGTGAACCATATGGGCTACCAACCGAACCCCGATGAGGTGCAGATTGGCGCATTGGATGTCCTGCCCGTTGTGGAAGGGCGGGAAGACATTGGCGAACGAGTACTTTGGTTCAAAATAGACCCGTACAAAGTGACCATCTGTTACGCTGACGCCGAATTTCATGAAAAAACCGAAGAGTTTCCTCGGAACAAGGTAAAACTCTCCGGCCTTCCGTGGGATTATTTGCTCAAGAAAGATTCGCCCAGCCGAGACAGTCCTTCACAATAAAAGCCTCGAAGGACGATTCTAAATCCAACTACATAAGGGGCTATTTCATACAAATCGTTACGGAGATTTGAGTCTACATGGTAGCCACTCTTACTTGGATGATCGACAACTTCCTTGAGAATCGCACGTTTTTGAGCATCGGTCATTTAGACACCTCCCTTCTAACAGAAATTGGGAGCAAGCCCTCCCTACGAATCAGCATACCACAAACATGCCGAAACCGCCAGCGATGGCGGTCTGCCGGGAATGGCCGCCCGGTACTGATGAGGCAGGCCGTTAAGGAGATAACCATGAGCATCCTGGATGCTGTACAAGAACAATACGGCCCCCGATACGCCACGCTGGAAGACGCCCTGAACTGGTGGGCGTGGCCTGAGCACTGGCGCGGGGGCATGTGGAACGAGCATGTGCTGGGAATTACAACCGGTAAAATGCGGTTTGAAGGCCGTTTGAAGGAGGAAAAACGGATGGAAAAGGCCATCTTGGAAGCACTGCAGGAGATGACCGGCGAAACCTGCGACACTATGGAGCAGGCGCTGGAGCACCACTGCAGGCGAGAACTGCTGGACTACTGGATGCAATGCGAGGGCCTGATTGGCTACACGCGGACAATTCTACACGTGATGGAGGCGCTGGGGTATGACGTTGACACCGAACAATAACCGGGTGCCGGTGCAGAAGCTGGGCGACCCGCTGCTGGTGGGCGAGACCTACCCCAACGCGGGGAGCCAGTACAAAGTGCTGAAAGTGGAAGGGTACTACGGGGACGCCTGGGTGCGGAATGTAAAAAGCGGCTGGGTCTGCAAGGCCCACCACCCTGCCCTGTACTTGATGGTCAATGGGCAAATCGAATTGAAATGGGACTACAGCACCGAAGGGCACTTTGAAGCATAGCCGAAACGGCCCCGCGGGCCGTCTGCCGGGGATGGCCGCCCGGTACTGATGAGGCAGGCCGGAAGGAGGTGTTCAGCATGGACGAAAAGGCGAATCCCCAAGAGGAGCAGGAAGGTTCTGCCCCAAACAGGAAACTGGATTTTCTGGTCTACTCTATAGACCTGCGCGGACATAGGCCCAAACGTCCTCAAAAGCATATTCCACAAACTGACGATCATCCGAAGGAAATTTGAGGGACATTTTAGGGCGTCCGTTATCCAAAGCGGCATACAGGCTGCTAAGATGAAGTGCCACACAAGCCAGATCAATCGGAGGCGTTCGGGCATTTAAGCGGTCGATTTTGTCCGGGTCATTCAGTATTTTGCACAATGAACGGATATATTTTCTGACACCAGAAAATCTGGCCGCCCCATACGGTTCATAGGCCGACATATCCCCTTTGAAATGCGTTATTCTGGACTGAAAAGAGGGGCGGCTTATGATCGGCTCCATGATCTGTTCCAAACGGTCAGCAAATTTTCGGGAAGAAATACGGGGCACATTTTACACCTTCTTTTTGTCGCCGCCGAGCGCGGTGTGGATCAAAACAAGTATACCAGAAAACACGAAAAAAGAACAGCCGAAACGGCCCTGCGGGGCCGTCTGCCGGGGATGGCCGCCCGATACTGATGAGGCAGGCCAGATTGAGGTGAGAAGTTTGGAAGCGTTGCTGAAGGCAACAGAGGTAGCTGCTTTGACCGGGTCAAGTATACGCTGGGTACAGAAACGGGCTCGTGATGGATGCTACCCCGAAGTACAGGTACATACCAATGCGCAGAACCGCCCGGAGTATCTAATCCCGTTGTCGGCGCTGCCGGAGCAGGCGCAGAAAAAATATATTGACCAGCACCGGCCCGCCGCTGAACCGGCAAAGCACGGCGGCAAGAAGAAAGGAACCGCCGCGCGGCCGCTGGAAAGCCACAGTGGTGAGGAGCGGGCCGAGATCAGCTACTGGCTGACACTGGTGGACCGCTGGCAGCAGTACCGCCGGAAGGCGGGCGGCCGCAAGGCCGAGTGTGATGAGGCATTTGTGCGGCTCACCTATCTGGAAGACCCGCTGAAGCGGCAGGTCAGCGTGGAAACGCTGTACCGCAAGTGGGCGGCGATCCGGGCCGGAGACCTGGACGCCCTGGTGGACAAGCGCGGCAAGGCCCGCAAGGGTAAGACCGTACTGTCGCCGGAGATCGAGCAGGAGTTCCTGAGCCTGTACCTGGACGAAGCCCAGCTGCCCATTCCCCGCTGCGTGGCGCTGACCGAGCAGTGGGCGCGGGATAATATGCCCACCGCCCTGCCGCTGCCCAGCTACCACACATTCTACCGCAAAGCCAAAGCAGTGCCCTATGCGGTAACGGTGCTGTGCCGGGAAGGCGAAAAAGCCTACTACGACAAGTGCAGCCCCTACATCCGGCGCGAATATGAGAGCATTGCCGCCAACGACTACTGGATCGGCGATACCCACACGCTGGACGTGGAGAGCATGGGGCCGGACGGCACCCTGCACCGCCTGTATCTGAGTGCCTGGCTGGATGCCCGCAGCGGCATTTTTACCGGCTGGTATGTGACAGCCAGCCCCGGCAGCCAAGCCACGCTGAACGCGCTGCGCAAAGGTATTACCACCCGTGGCATTCCCCTGAATGTCTACGTGGACAACGGACGCGAGTTCCTGACTGCCGATTTTGGCGGGCGAGGGCATCGCGCCAAGAAGCGTTTGGCCGACGGCAGTGAACCGTTTGCCCCACCGGCTATTCTTGAACGCCTGGGCATCAAGATGACGAACGCCATTGTACGCAACGCACGTGCCAAGCTGGTGGAACGGCGCTTCGAGGATTTCAAAAACTATGTCAGCCGCTTATTCCCGACCTATACCGGCGGCAATGTAGTGGAGAAGCCCAACCGCTTGAAATATGTGCTGAAGCAGGGCGACCATGTACCGACGGACGCCGAGGTGATCGCGGCGGTGGACACGCTGATCGAGGGATATCTCAACTGTGAGCCCTACGGAGGCAGCGTGGCCGAGGATAAGGGAAAGAGCCGCGTGGACGTATGGCGGGAGAACCTGCCCAATGGGGCGGTGCGTAAGCCCGCCAGCGAAACGGATCTGCAGCTGATGCTGATGCGCACCAGTAAGCCGGTGCGGGTGACGCGCCGGGGCGTGACGCTGAAGCTCCACGGGCTGGAACTGGACTACTACACCCCGGAACTTGCCAACCTGCGGATGCAGGACAAGGTGTACCTGCGGTACGATCCAGAAAACCTGGACAAGGTGCGGGTCTACGACCTGGAGGACCGCTACCTCACGGAAGCACCGCAGAGCAAGCTGACCGCGGGCTACCTTGCTACACAGGAGCAGATCGCCGAGCTGATGGCCGCCAAGCGCAAGGCCGAAAAGGCTGTGCGCGAATACGGCCAGGCGCTGCGGCTGCCGGAAGACCCCGAACGGGCGCTCAATCTGGCCACTGCGCTGGCACAGAGGAATCTGGACGAACTGGCCCTGGCCCCGAACCCGAAGTGCATCGAACTGCGCCGCGCCGAGCAGGAAGAACCCCTGCTGCGGGCGGTTGGTGATATCGACATCGGCAGCATGAACGAATACCTGATCAAACATCGAGGAGGCATTGAAGATGGAGAAGATCTATGATGAATCCATGATCCAGCGGGTGCAGGAGTACATGGAGCAGCACAAAATCAGTCAGAACCAGATGGCAAGCAAAGTGGGTATCAGCAGCGCGGCCCTGAGTAGCTACCTGAACCGGAAGTACAAAGGCTCGGTGGAAGAGATCGAGCGGAAGCTGAAGGAGTTCTTCGCCATCGTGGAGGAATCGGCGGCCGCCGCCGAGAAGACCGGCGACCTGCTGCCCCGTGAAAGCTACATACCGACCTCGATCTCGGAAGACGTGTACCAGGGAATCCGCTTCGCGCAGTTGGAGCACTGCATGGTAGTCCTGCACGGCGACGCTGGTGTGGGCAAGAGCAAGGGCGCGCAGAAATATCTGCGCGACCATTCCACCAGCGCGGTGGGCATCAGTATCACCCCCAGCACCGGCACATTGACCGGCGCGATCAAGCTGCTGGCCCGCGCCCTGCGGGTGCCGGAATGCCGCAATAAGATGGACCAGATGATGGCGCTGCGGCAGCGGTTGGATGGCACCAACCTGGTTATTATCATCGACGAGGCACAGCACCTCAAATACGCGGCCCTGGAAGAGATCCGCTCCCTGACCGACGATAACCCCATGACCGGGGAACGCGGCGTGGGTGTGGTGCTGATCGGCAACAGCGAGGTCTACAGCCGCCTGCAGGGACGGCAGCAGGCGCAGTTCGCACAGCTTTTCTCCCGCATCCGCATGCAGCGGGAGTATACGACCCGCAAGGTCAAGCGGGAGGATGTGGAGAAGCTGTTCCCGGTGCTGGCCAGCCGCGGCGCGCAGAAGGAACTGGAATTTTTGCTGGGGGTGTGCCGGAGCCCCTGGGGCATCCGCGGAGCAATGAACCTGTACAGCAACGCCGCCAGCGCAGAAGATATCAGCTACAACAATTTGTACCGCATGGCCGCCCACATGGGCATCGGCATGCTGGGGCATGTGTAAGGAGGAGACCATGAGCAAGACGAAATTCGCCGCCATCTTTGGCGGGGGCCTGTTGGCCGGGGTGTTGGGGACTATGGCTGTACAGACCGCCATGGGCCGCAGCGGTGCTTATGGTGGGGAGGTCCTGCTGCTGCCGATGGTGCTGCTGCTCCTGTATGCCGGGTACTGCCTGGGATACTCCCGACACGAACTGCACCGGTTAGTGCAGGAGGCCACAGGCGAGGAGGAAAGCCCCGAAAGTGCCGATTACTGGCACGGGTACGATGAGGGCTACACCGACGCCCTGGACACCATGGAATTTTCCCGGCCGCCGCGCAGACGGCCGACCAAGAAGCGGCGGCGCAAAGACCGGCAGGCCGTGCCGGAGCGCCGCCAGGGGGCGTAAAGCCCCCATCCTTAATGCAGCCGGGGCGCTGCCCCGCCGGTCCCAAGCCCGGAGCGATGCAGAGGGAGGATTTTGCAGGAAGGAGACTCGATATGGAAACCGAAAAAGCACCCAGTGCGGTGCAGGAGAAAGTCGCCCAGATGGCGGTGGGCATGGTCAATGTGTTCATGCCCTGCTCCGGCGATGGAATGATCATGGGCTACGCGGCGATTCTGGTGCTGGAAAAGGCACTCCGGGAGGAACTGCCGCCCGGTGCGGCGGCGTTGGCCCACGAAATTGCCGGGAGCATCAAGGCAGAAATGGAGGACAGGTAAATGGCGAGACGAAAAGTGACCACCGCGCCGGTGCTGGCCGACTGGGCCGCTGTGGACGGCGCGCTGCGGGACATCCGCGAGTGTGAGCACGCTCTAACAGAACTGGGCGTGGACCGGGACCGTCGGATCGACAACATCAAGGAAGAATACAGCAAGATGGCGCTGCCCCTGCAGAACCGCATCAAGAAATTGGAGGGCGATGTGAAGGCGTATGCGGATGCCCACCGGGCAGAACTCACCGGCAAGAGCCGGACGCTGAACTTCGGCACGATCGGCTACCGCATCAGCAGCAGACTGATCCTGCCCGCCTCCAAAGCCGCCGAGGCCATCGCCGCGCTGAAGGCACTGGGGCACAAAGAGTTCATCAAAACCACCGAGACGCTGGACCGGGCCGCACTGAGCCGCCAGCCGGTGGAACTACTGAACCAGATCGGCGCATACATCCAGCAGCGGGATGAGTTCTACTATGATGTCAGCGACGCCGACCCCGAACTGTAAGTCATGAGCAAGCGGGACTGGAGACTGCTGCAGGCGTACCTGGCCACCGGGCTTACCCCGGAGGAGATTGAAAAGCTGAAAGCAGAAAGGGCGGTGAAGGAAGATGCCGAGCGACATCAACAACTACCAAATACGGAAAATCTACGCCATCGGCGGGGCGCTGGGGATGCGGGGCGCGGACCGGCAGGACGCCCTGCACGATCTGATCTCCGGGATGACCGGCAAAAACAGCGTAAAGGAGCTGACCTACGCTGAAGCCTGCCGGGTGATCGGAGAGCTGGAAGCCCGCCAGGGTACCCCGCCGCCCCGCAAAGGCGGCCGCCCCCTGCGCAAAACCACACCGGGGCGGGTCAGCGAGGGCCAGCAACGGAAAATCTGGGCGCTGATGTACCAGCTGGCAGAGGCCAGCCCCAGCACGGCGCAAGTGGGCGACCGGTTATGCGCAATCATAAAGAAGACGCTGGGGGTGGAAGCCTTCCCCGCCAAACCCTTTGCCTGGGTGACTTACCGAGGAGCCAATACTCTGATTGAAGCCTTGAAGGGATATGTGGCAAACGCGCAGAAACGCCGGGGGTGATCGGGATGAGCGAGTGGGAGATCCGCCGGGAAGATCTGACGGAGGCCCAGCGGGATGTAGCGGACCTGATCGGCCTGGAAAATTACCGCAAGCTGGTGGACATCTATGCGGGCGAACTCATCTACATCCCCAAGGCCGACAGCTTTGACCGCCTGGTTAGAAACCAGAAAATCGTGGACGAATTCGACGGGACCAATACGGGAGAACTGGCACGGAAATACCGCTTGACACCCGTCACGATCCGGCGCATTGTGGACGAAAAGCGCAAAAGCCTGATGCTTGCCCCGCTGGAGGGGCAGATCAGCATGTTTGACCCTTAAAGGGGCGACATGAATTTAATAAATGTTTATTATTCCCCGTGAATTAAAAAGTGAGTATCATTGATTGCAGAAATCAATGATACTCACTTCTTTTTTGGGGGAAAGCATGGAAGGTATGCAGTTTGACGCGGGGACCTGGTGGCTGGCGGCCCTGCTGCTGAGTGGGGTGACGGCCCTGCTGTGCTGGCTGCTGAAGCGCAGTTATGACCGGGTGGAGAGAAAAGCCGACAACGCCGTGTCGAAAACTGAGTTTGACAAGCAGATGGATTCCTGCAGGGAGCAGATCAGGGCCATTCAGGAAACCTACACGCCCCGCACCGTTCATGATAAAGACATCGACGAATGCCGCAGGAAAATCAACAAGATCAGCGAAGTCTACCTTACCAAAGAGGACTTCTACCGGGAACAGGCAAAGACCGAGCGGCGGCTTGAACAGCAAAATGAGAAGCTGGACCGTGTACTTGAAATTTTGATGCAGATGCAGCGGAAGGAGAACGCATAATGGACCTGAAGGAAAGACTGCTGGCGGAAATGAAACAGAACGATCTTGCCCGTGCCAACGGCAAAATCATGCGTGCTTTGAATGTTCTTGCGCCGAGTTACAATAGCCTGCGTGGGATTCAGCGGGCGCTGGTAGCGGACGATATCAGTGAGAACTTGTACGCTGCCAGTCTCGATTTTCTGGCTCTGGAAGGATACATCATGCTGAGGACCGTGAAAGACCACCTGCCGGTGGCAGATTTGGCCGACCACAGTTGGACCGAACTGGAAGGAAAGCTGGCCAGCAAAGGAACTCGCGTGCTTGAGGGCAATATCCGCGACGAGATGGTTGAGGTATAAGTATGAGCTGGCCGTTTGGCAAAAAAGCGGGAAACCGCAAGCACAGCAAGATCGACAGCCTGCCCCCTGAGATGAAAGCTACCGTTGAGGAGATGATCCTCGACGGCAGTGCTACTTATAGCGAGATCGTGGAGTACCTGCAGGAGCAAGGCTACAGCCTGAGTGTGTCGAGCGTTTGCCGGTACGCCCAGGGGTACGTGGAGAACATGCAGACACTGCAGATCGCCCAACGAAACTTCCGGGACATGATGGAGGAGCTGGACCGCTACCCTGACCTGGACACCACCGAGGCCCTGGTACGCATCGCCAGCCAGAACCTGATGAGCGCGCTGGCCAGCAAGAAGGACGAGGACTGGTCCAAGGTCGGCGTAGACAAGCTCATGAACCAGATCAGCGGTCTGACCCGCGCCGTCGCCTACAAGAAGCGTGTGGAGCTGCAGAACAAGACCGATCTGGAGGCCGGGGCCGACGATATCAAGACGGCGCTGTGGACGGCCATGGCCAAGGAACGGCCCGACCTGTACAGGCAGGTATCGGCCTACCTTGACCGCAAGACACAGGAGAGCGGCACATGAGCATGTACGTCTTACAGGTCATTACAGGGCGCGAGAAAGATATCTGTGGGCGGCTGCGCAAGGCAGGCATACCGGCTTACTGCCCATCTACTATGCGCCAACTGCGCCGGGGCGGGCGCTGGCAGGAGCAGGAATACCTGCTGTACCCCGCCTACATCTTTGTGCAGTGTGAGAGCGTGGTCGATGTCTACTACGCGATCCGCCGAGAGGACGGGGTGCTGTACTGGCTGGGAGCCACGCGCGGCACGCCGGAGGCGCTGAGCAGGGACGAGGAAAGCAACATCCTGTGGCTGGCCGGGGACGGCCCCCTGCCGGTGAGCAGAGCGGTCCGGCGCGAGGACGGCAGCCTGGACTTTACCAGCGGGCCGCTGAAACGGCTGGCTGAGCTGGAAGCCCTGCGCAGCGTACTGGTGCGGGAACGGCGCGCCACGGCGGCGCTGCCGTTACATGGTATAGAACACAGATTCAAACTGAGTTTTGAGCTTGAACAGGAAACCGGGAGTAGTGACGGGGCTGGTTCGCCCCCCGAAGCGAAAGCGGCGGATATACTTTGACTTCCGAGGAAAAACCGGCTGGTTTTGCCCCGGATGGCGAAGCATACCCGCGCGCAAAATCAAAGCTGAATCTATACCCCGTTTAACGGCCCCACAGGGCCGTTCAAAAGCGTTCAAACAATTGCGGCTGGAAAACGGCCCGCTGAAAACTAAAAGCGAAAACAGGCCCGTTTCTGCGGGCGTTGGGGCGCTGGTGGCAGCGCCCTGAATTTTTGCCGAAAGGAGTGTGGCGCATGCGGAACAAAAACGCCTCGATCCGGGAGCTGGTCGCGGATATCCGAAAGAGCCAGGAGAAAGAAAGCTACAACCCCGCCGAGGATTTGAAGACCCTTCAGGCGCAGTATAAACGCCTGGGAAAGCGGGAGTTTGGCCTGCTGCTGGACGCCATGGTGGAAAAGTATGCCGACGGCGAATGGTCGGCCATCCATGCGGCGCTGGTGGAACGCGCCCGCTCCGGGGATGTGGATGCCATCCGAATGTACCGAGAGATGCAGACCAATGGCAGCAGTGAGGTGATGATCGTTGACGACCTCTAAAAATGTGCAGGCGGTGCGCCTGCGGGATGTGATCGGTCCGGCCTTTTACGAGACCCACCGGCAGATCAACCGGGGACTCATCGACGAAGCCGTCGAGAAGGGCGGCCGTGCGTCCCTGAAAAGCTCCTATGTGAGTGTGGAAGTGGTGCTGCAGTTGATTCGCCACCCGGACTGCCACGCGCTGGTCTGCCGACAGGTGGCCGACACGCTGCGGGACAGCGTGTACGCGCAGATCCTGTGGGCCATCGACAAGCTGGGCCTGACCGCGCACTTCCGCTGCACGCAGAGTCCGCTGCAGTGTACCTACCTGCCCACCGGGCAGCGCATCCTGTTCCGCGGTCTCGACGATCCCCAAAAGATCAAATCCATCAAGCTGCCGTTTGGGTACATTGGCGTGCTGTGGTTTGAAGAAGCGGACCAGATCAAGGGCGGCGAGGACGCGGTGCGAAACGTCCAGCAGTCCGCCCTGCGCGGCGGCGAGTTTGGCCTGACCTTTATCAGCTTCAACCCGCCGTCTGCATCCAAAAACTGGGCCAACAAGTACGCAATGGAAACGCGCCCCGGCAAACGAGTCCACCACAGCAGCTACCTGGAAGCCCCGCCCGAATGGTTGGGGCCTAAATTTTTGGCCCAGGCCGAGTACATCAAAGAGACCAAGCCCACCAAGTACCGCCATGAGTATCTGGGCGAGGCGGTGGGCAACGGGACGCAAGTTTTTGATAATGTGCGGCTGGAGGAGATGAGCGCCAAGCGCATCCGCAGCCTGGGCGACGCCCTCAACGGCGTGGACTGGGGCTGGTACCCGGACCCCTGGGCGTTCAACCGCTGCGCCTATGACGCCCATGCCCGGACGCTGTACATCTTTGACGAATTGACCAGGCTGAAGACCAACAACCAGGAGACTGCCAAGCTGGTGCTGCAGCACATTGAAGGATGGGAAACGCTAACCGCCGACAGCGCCGAGCCGAAAAGCTGCGGTGACTATCGGGATGCGGGCATCCGCTGCCGTGAGGCCGAGAAAGGCCCCGGCAGCGTGACACAGAGTATGAAGTGGCTGCAGGGGTTGACGGCCATCGTCATTGACCCCAAACGCTGCCCGGACACGGCGAAAGAATTTACCGAGTATGAGTACGAGACTGGGCGGGACGGCGAGGTGCTGCCGGGGTATGTGGATGCGGACAACCACCACATCGACGCTGTGCGCTACGCCACCAACCGGCTGTGGACAAGGAGAGGAATCTGAGATGAATCGCCTGAAGAAATGGCTGGTGGAACGGTATTTGCCCGCCTATGCACGGGAAGTGCTGATGGAAGAAAACGAGCGGCTGCGGAAAGAACTGGACGCGGCCCGCGGCGAGCTGCGGGAGATGCAACACTACGCCGCCGGGCTGGAATACGCGGTGCGGCATCTGCCCGCGAATACGGTATATAACCACTATGAAAACAACGAGTAAATGTGCCCGCTGCCCGTGGCGCGGGCCGGAGCCCTACTGCCTATGGCCGCGCTGTTGGCGCTGGCTGCAGGCGAACATGAAAAAGCCGGGAAAGGAGGAAGACGCCCATGGGAGCAATGCTGCGCGCGCTGAACAGCCGCGGGTACGAGAACATTGAGGCGGCGCTGCATGTGCGAGGCTGTACCAGCCAGGCCATGCGGGATGCCATCACCGGTTGGTTTACGGTCTGGTTTGCGCGGGAGCCGGACCGGCGGCTGGAGATCGACCCGTGCCAGCGGATTCCATATGCTATTGTCAACAAGTTGTGCAAGGCCATTTTTGCGGAGTATGACAGCGGTCTGCAGGAAAACGGCACTCCTAAGCTCCAGTGGATGGACGGCGTGCGCCGGGCCTACGACGCCCAGCGCAGCCTGGCCATGCAGTGGGGCATGGTGGGCGGCGAGGTATGGATCAAGCCGGTCCCCGCCCTGGACGGCAGCCTGCAGTGGCAGCCGATCCGCCGCGATCACGTGCTGGTGCTGGGGCGCGCGCCTGATGGCGCTGTGACCGACCTTGCCACCTGCGAGACCTGCGTGGTGGCCGAGCGGCGGTATTACACGCTGGTGGAACGACGCACGGCGGGCCTGGACGGCCGCCTGACCATCCAGAACCGGCTGTATGAATCCGATAACGGCAACATGCTGGGCAGTCCGGTGCCGCTGGACAGCCTGCCGCAGTATGCGGGCCTTGCCCCGGAGTACACCTATGCGACGCCCATCGACGGCGTGGGGCTGGTCCATATCCGCATGCCCGCCGCCAACACGGTGGACGGCAGCCCCGACGGGGTATCGGTGTATGAGCCTGCCATGGGCCTGATCCACAACATCGACCGCAACGAGTATCAGCTTGGCCGTGAATTCGAGCTGGGCCGCATGAGAATCGTGGCCAGCGCGGACCTGCTGACCCAGGCTGTGCCGGGCAAACCGGGCCGAAAACGGCTGAGGGATGACCTGTTCGTGGGGATGGAAGACAGCCCTGGCAACGTGGGCATCACGGCGTTTTCCCCGCCTCTGCGCGACGAAAACTACGAACGCAGGCGGCAAACCTATCTAAAATCCATCGAGAACCTGCTGGGAATCAAGCGCGGAATCCTCAGCGACGCCGAAGCCACCGAGAAAACGGCGACGGAGATCACCTCCAGCGCCGGGGACTACTCGCTCTCTATCATCGACTTCCAGCGGCTGTGGTACGACAGCCTACAGGACGCCCTGCGGCTGGCCGACCAGATCGGGCAGGCGTACCGCCTGTGCGACGCCACGCCGTGGGACCCCGACACCCTGACCGTGACCTGGGGCAACGGTGTGCTGTACGACGCCGACAAGGAGTGGGCCGAGCGCAAGGAGATGGTGCAGATGGGCCTTTTGAAGCCGGAATTGGCGCTGGCCTGGAAGTTCGACCTGCCCTGTGAGACCGACGCCGACCTGGCCGCCATCCGGCAGAAGTACATGCCGGAACTGGCCGACCTTGAGAGGTAACGCCCCATGACGCAGGAGCAGCGGGACGGGCTGAACGATGCGGCGCTGGCGCTGACCGAGCCGATCATCAACGAACTGCTGAAGGATATCAGCCGCAGGATCAAGAAGGCCGGGGCCATCACCGACACCGCCGAATATGAGATCTACCGCGCCCAGGCGCTGGGCGAGAGCAGACGCGCCATTGCCCAGGCCATTGCCCGGCAGACTGAAATCAGCGAGGAAGTTATCGACGCGCTGCTGGACTATGTGGTGGACGCATCAGCCCGGTTTGAGGATGACGCTTACCTGCAGCAGCTGACCGAGGGCTATGCCGAAATCATGAAGAGCCGCACCGCCGAGCAGCTGAAGGATCTTTGGGCGACGGCCCCCGACGGCAAAACGGTCCCCCTGCAGGATGCCTATGCCAGGGCGCTGGACTTTGCTTTTCGTCAGACGGCGACAGGCGCGCTGGACCTGAACACCGCCATCCGCCGGGCCGTGGGGCCGCTGGCCCGGCGCGGGCTGCGCACCATTGAGCAAAAGAATGGCCGCAGCGTGGGCATCGAGTACGCTTGCCGCCGCTACCTGATGGACCAGATGGGCGCGCTGGACAACGCGATCCAGCAGCAGAACCATGACAGGATGGGGTGCGACGGGTGGGAAATCAGCGCCCACGCCGCCTGTGCGCCGGACCATGAGCCCATCCAGGGGCGGCAGTACACAGACGAAGAGTTTGAAGCCCTCAACGCCAGCCTGCAGCGGCCCATCGGGCGGCTGAACTGCCGCCACGTGGCGGACCCCGTGCTGATCGGCGTGGACAAGCCGGTGTACAGCGAAGCAGAACTGGCGCAGATGGCCGCCGACAACGAGGCGGGTGTGACTTACAACGGCAAGCCCTACACGCTGTACGGGGCCGGGCAGGAGCAGGCAACGCTGGAAAATGCCATCCGCCGGATGCGGCGGCAGGTGCTGATGGACGAAGAGAGCGGCAGCGCCGATCTGCAGAAGAACCAGATCCGGCTGCGGGTGCTGCAGAGCGAGTACAGCCGGTTCTGCCGCGCCACTGGGCGGCGTACCCGCACAGAGCGGCTGTACACGGCGGGCTTTGGCCGAAGCCAATCCAGCAAGGCTGTGTGGACGTACCGGCGCAGCAAGGTATCTGACGTGCAGATACAGGGCCATACTCTGTACAGCGTAACGGAAAAACGGCTGCAGGCGGTACCGAAACCATTCTTCCGGGGGCTGAGCAACAAGGCAAACGAACAGGCGCAGGGGTATGCCAAGGAGGTGCTGCGCCGGGTAGAGCACAGGGAGCTGGGAACCGAGGCCGTCGTGGACTTTACGGCGGATGGGCACGCCCGGTACACCATCGGGCTAAGCGGCGAAATGAAAGTGGCCTCCCCGGAACTTTCGGTGCCCTACTACTCTTTACATAACCATGCCAGCAATGATATACTGAGCCCAGAGGACGTCCAGCGGCTTATCCGGCACCCTAACATGCAGGGTATAGGAGCTGTGGGACATGCCGGTGCCCTGTACACCTGCGAAAAGGTGTACGGATATAATCAGAAGCAAGCGCAGAAGTGGTTCCAATCGCTTGAGAGAAAATATCCGCTGTACAAGGGCAACACCGATGATTTGGAAGCGGCTTTGGCCCAGCGGATCGCGTTTGCCGAGGAGTTGCGAAGGGATGGTGCGAAGTATGGACTCGTATTTCAAGAATAATCCGCCGACAGAGGAAGAACTGGCAGAGTGGCGGGCGGATATTGCCGCCGCGTGGCCATATACAGAGGATGACCCTGAACCGTTATACTTTGACTGGATTGCAGACCCCGCCCGCAGTGATGCTACCATGTCTATGGATCTACTGAAAGCATCCGGCAACTGGACCGAGGAGGATGAACGAATCGCCTTTGACCCCAGTAAACCGCCGCCGCGTCCATTGGAAGAGTTGGTGGCAGAACACAATGAACGCATAAAGCGTTGGATGAAGGACGCAAAGCCATTGTAAACACAATTCAAACACCATTTGCACCCCGTTTTAGGGGTGCTTTTTTCGTGCTCAAATTTGGGAGGACGCATGCTTGAAGTGATCGAACAATACGGCACCTATTACCCGCATAGTAAACAAGGCCACGTGCGGTTGAAGGTACAGCCCGCCAGGGGCAGGGTGCATGCTGCGCCCCGCTGCAGGCCGCACCCGCACCGTGCCCGCCCCCGCGACAAACTGAAACACCGCAGACAAGGCCCTGCAAGGGGCTTTTGTCATACCCCAGCCCCGGGGGACGAACCGGGGCGCAGCAATACCGGGACTGGCCGGAGAAAAAGGAAAGCTGCCCGTACCAACCAAAAAACATAAGGAGGAGCTTATGCTCGAATGGCTGAAGAACATCCTCGGTGACAGTTGGACCGAGGACATCGACAAGAAGATCAGCGCGGAGATCGGCAAGGGCTTTGTGGCTAAGGCTGATTTCAATGCTGCGAATGAGGCCAAGAAGGCTGCCGAGGCCCAGCTGGCCGAAGCCAGCAAGGCTATCGCCGGGTACAAGGAGATGGACATCGACGCGATCCGGCAGTCAGCTGCCGACTGGCAGGCCAAGGCCGAACAGGCCCAGAAGGACGCCGATGCCCGCGTGGCCGCCGTGCAGTTTGACGCCAAGCTGGACGGCGCGATCAGCAAGGCCCATGGGCGCAACGCCAAGGCCATCAAGGCGCTGCTGGACGTGGAGACCCTGCGCAGCAGCAAGGACCAGGACAAGGACATCGGCGCGGCGCTGGCCTCGCTGCAGAAGGACAGTGGGTATCTGTTCGAGTCCGCCGAGACCCCGCCGCCCTACGCTGCCGGGACCGGCAGCGGGACGGTCAGCCGTGCCGACAAGACGGACGACGGCGTGGAAACCGCCTTTGCCGCGCTCAACCCCAACCTGAAATTCTGAGGAGGAAAAAACATGGCACATGCAAATCAGGATCGCTACAGCAAGATGGTGGACGCGAAGCTGCGCGCCAATCTTGTGACCCGCGACAACTACATCTTCAACAACCGCCACGAGGGTGACCCCAAAGCCGGAAAGGTCAAGATCCCGGTGCGTGACACCGAGGTTGAGGTCAAAGACTACGACAAGGCGAACGGCATCGACCCTGAGGCAGGGACGACTACCTATCTGGACCTGGACATCGACCAGGACGAGGCCGTGAACGAACTGATCGACGGTTTCGACGCCGAGAGTGTGCCCGACGGCATCGTGGCGGAACGGCTGGACAGCGCGGCCTACTCTTTGGGCCTGTCGATGGACAAGAAGTCCCTCAATGCTCTGGAAGCTGCTGGTACCGGCTCGGGCAGCGTGGAGGCGGGTACGCTTGCCAATGTTTCCACCAGCAAGACCGCCTGCACCGCGTCCAATGCCTACAAGGAAGCCCTGGCGGCCAAGCGCACGCTCTCCCGCATGGGCGTACCCAACGACGGGCAGCGATGGATGATCGTCAGCCCCGAATACCTGGAAGTGCTGATGCAGGACCCCAACTTCGTCAAGCAGGGTGACCTGGCGCAGGAGCTGGTGCAGGAAGGCGCTGTGGGCAAGATTGCGGGCTTCCTGGTCTTTGAGAGCGCCAATCTGGACTATGAGTCCACCACCCGCGTGGCATCCAAAAAGACCACCACCGAGTTCATCGCCGGGCATCCCAACTGGTGCCACCGTGTACAGGAGTGGCAGGTAGCGCCCCATCTGCAGGACCTGAGTGGTTCCGGAAAGTATATCGGCGCATCTGCTGTACAGGGCCGCAAGGTGTACGGTGTGAAGGTTTCCAAGCCGCAAACGCTGTACATCAAGCGCATTGAAGTGGCTGTTGGTGGTTAAGGAGGGCGCATATGTATGCGGACTATACCTACTATCAGGGCACCTACCACGGGACGGCGCTGAGCGAGGCACAATGGCCCGCCGCAGCGCGGGAGGCCGATGCCTGGCTGGACCGCCTGACGCTGGGCCGCCTGCGGCGCGGCGCGCCGGTGGATGACGCGGTGCGCATGGCGGCTTGTGCCATGGCCGAGGTAGCGGGGCGCTACCAGACCGCCGCTGCCGAGCGCACGCCGGGGCTTGCCAGCGCCGCCAACGACGGCTACAGCGAGAGCTACACGGGTACCGCCGCCGATCTGGCGGCGCAGGAACAGACGGAGCTGCAGGCCGCTGCGGACCTGTACCTGCCCCGCACGCACCCGCTGCGCTACAGGGGGTGTGGCTGATATGCTGTGCTGCACCGAGACCGTGACGCTCTATCACCGCAGGTACGACCCGGCCAGCCGGTCCGACGTGTGGAGCCGGACGGTATACCCCGCCGCCAGCTGGTACGGTGGCCAGGCGGCCACCGTGAGCGATAACGGCCTGATGACTGCCGACGCCTACACGGTACGCATTGACACCGACGCCGAGATCGACGCCGCTCCCGGTGATGTGCTGGTGCGCGGCGAGGTGGCGGACACTGTGACCGGCAGCACGGCCCTGACCCGCAAGTACCAGGGGCGCTGCATGGTACTGACCCATGTGCAGGACAACCGCCGCGGCGCGCGGCGGCTGTGGCACTGGAAGCTGGAGGGCAAGTAATGGCGCACAGTAAGGGGCGGCGCATCGAGACGCCGCGGGGCAAACTGGTCCAGATCAAGTTCAAGGGCGGCAGGATATCCTGCCGCCTTACCTGGAACCGGGACTTTGGGCCACGGCGCACCAGTCAGTTCCAAAGCGTACAGGAATACGTGGACGCGGCGGTGCTGCGGTACTGCCGCCCCTATGTGCCCATGCAGAGCGGTTTCCTGATGCGCAGCGGCGACCTGGGGACCGTGATCGGCTCCGGCGAGGTCAGCTACATCGCGCCCTATGCCCACCGCCTGTACTACGGTGTGTCGTTTACGTTTGACACCAGCGCCCACCCCAGCGCGGGGGCGCTGTGGTTTGAGCGCGCTATGATCGACCACAAAGCGGACATCCTGCGCGGAGCAGCCGCGCGGGCCGGAGGAAAAGCCCATGGAATATAAGAGCATCGCCGAGGCGCTGCACCAGTATCTGCTGACCTGCCCCCTGCTGGGGGACCACCGGCTGGGGGTGGACTGGCTGCCGGATCACAGCGTGGCGTTCAGCATCGACACCACGCCCGCCAGTCAGATCATCCAGCGGTACTTCAGTGGCAGCAGCCTGCGGCAATACGAATTTGTTCTGCGCAGCATCTCGGACTATGGGCCGGATACTATGCAGAATATCGCAAACAGCACCCTGTACGAGCAGCTGGCCGCCTGGTTTGAGGAGCAGACTCGGAAGCGGATCTTCCCCGACCTGGGGCCGGGGCGCACGGTACAGAGCATTGAGGCACAGAGCACCGGCTACCTGATGACTGCCGCCCCTGACGTGGGGCGGTACCAGATCCAGTGCCGCCTTATATATTTTGAGAAAGGAACCAGAAGATGAAACTGTCTGAACTGATGAAAGACGTAACGCCGAGTCCCGAGTTTGAAGGCGTCGTCACGGCAGGCGACTATGTGCTGGCTGTGGACTTTTCCGGCACGGCGGCCGACCCGGGTGAGTACATCGTGGCCGACGGCGGTGTGACCGAGCAGAGCGGCGCGCTGGAGGCCACCACGGCCGAGAGCACCTATCTGCGCAGCGGTACCACTGAGACCAAGACCGGCACCAAGCGCACCTTTTCCATCGCGGGCGACCGCATGGCCGCAGACGAATTCCAGGAGGCACTGCTGGATCATTCCATCAAGTATGGCACGGGGCAGAAAGTTATTAAGCCCTATGTCTACTTCTGCATTCTGACGGGCAAAGGCGAGCAGGGCTCCCTGAGCATTGCGGTGGAGGACGACGAAGGCGGCGAGGCCGGAGCCAATGCGACTTGGTCGGCAACGCTGACGGCCAAGGGTACGCCGAAGGAGTACACCTACAGCGCAACGGCCGGTGTGCAGGGGCAGTCTGCCAAGGCTGCCACACCCGAAGCCGAGAGCAAGACCGGCGCGCCCGTGCCCAACCAGCCCGAAAAGAAAAAGTAACTCCCAAGGCGGATCACAGAGATCCGCCTTTTCCTGTGGCCGAAAGAGTTTGCCGGGGCAGTACCGGCGGGCCGCACACTTGCAAGGAGGTATTTGCATGCTCACTGTACTCGGAAAGGAAATTGATTTTGATGTGACGTCCCCCGCTGATATGCAGCGGTATCTGGATGCAGAAGCCGCGATGCAGAAAGCCGCGGCAGCACTGCCGCCCGACCCCGACCCCGCCGCCATGGCGACGAGAGAGGGGCTGCAGGAGTACCAGGCTCACCTGGCCGTGCAGTGCAAGCTGCTGACCGACTTTATCGACGCGGCCTTTGGCGACGGGACCTGCAACGCACTGCTCGGCCCCAAGACCAGCCTGTCCACCCTGCTGGACGTGATGGACGCCCTGCGCGATGCCATCAGCAACCAGGGCACACAGTACGCCCAGCGACTTGCCGCGTACAAGCCCAACCGCGCCACCCGGCGTAAGGCAGCAAAATGAGCTGCCTGCTGTTGGAGGGCGGGTTGCCGGAAACCATCGACGGCGTGCCCATCTATGCCGATTACCGCAACATGATCCGCTTCGAGCAGATCCTCGATGATGACGGCCTGACCGATGTGCAAAAGACCATGCTGGGCGTCTCGCAGTTGTTTGACGAGCTGCCGCCGGGCGGCATCGAGCGAGCGGTGGACCGGTTGCAGTGGTTTTACAGCCGTGGAAAGGCCGCGTCTGAGGAGGACGGGCAGCAGGGCGGGAAAAAGGCCGTGCGCGCCTATGACCTGACCTATGACGCGGACGCATCCTGCATCTACGCTGCATTCCGCCAGGCGTACCAGATCGACCTGATCGAGATCCCTTACCTGCACTGGTGGGCGTTCCTGGCGCTGCTGGAAAACCTGCCGGACAGCACGGCCATGGCCCAGCGGATGCAGCTGCGCGCCATGGATCTGAAAGGGATCAAAGACAAAAAGATGCAGGAGCACTACGCGAAACTGCAGAAGCAGGTGGCGCTGCCTGCAAAGGCCGCCGCGCGCCCGCGGAAGGTGGAGAGCATGGCCGAGCGCCTAGCGCGGCGGTATTTGGAGGCGCAGGCAGAGCTGGAAAGGAGGCGGTTGCATGGCGTATGACGGCTCGATCAGCTTTGACACGTCGGTAGATACCAGCGGATTTTCCAGTGGAACCAACGATATAAACAAACAGTTTTCCGATATCCGTAAGGGGGCAGAATCCGCCGCCGACGGACTAAGCCAGGTACCCGATCAGCTGGACCAGACCGCCAGCAGTGCGAGCCGTCTCTCAGATATCGTCAAAGGCGGCGGCGCGCTCAAGCTACTTGAAAAAGGCGTGGACGCCGTCACGGCATCGCTGGATTCGGCCATCGACCGCTATGACACGATGAACCGCTTCCCCATGATGATGCAGCAGCTCGGATATGGGGCGGACGAAGCGGAAGCTGCTGTACAGCGGTTGTCCGGCGGCATCCAGGGCCTGCCCACCACGCTGGACAGTGTGGTGAGCACGGCGCAACGCATTACCATCCTGACCGGCAACCTGGGCGGGGCCGTGGACACGACGTTGGCCCTCAACAACGCTTTTCTGGCGTCGGGTAGTTCCAGTGATGGGGCAGCCCGCGGTCTGGAGCAGTATGTTCAGGCTCTATCCCGCGGCAAGTTCGAGGCCGAAGAATGGAAGACCATGCAGGAGACCATGGGCCTGGCTCTGACCCGCGTGGCGGAGAGTTTTGGATTTGCAGGTGAGAGCGCCCAAAACGAATTGTATGCGGCGCTGCAGTCCGGCGAGATCCGCTTCAGCCAGTTTAATGACCGGCTGGTGCAGTTGAACAATGGCCTGGGCGGCTTTGCTGATCTGGCACAGACCTCCAGTGTGGGCATCAAGACGGCCATGACCAACATGGGCACGGCCATGGTGCGCGGCACCACGACGATGGTCGAAGCGCTGGACGAAGGGCTCTCCCAGAACAAATTCGAGAGCATTCAAAATGTGATCGAAACGAGCGGCGAAGTGATCGAGGATTCCATGAATCTGGCGGCCCCGGCCATCGAACTGGTGGCCTCCCATGCGGATGTGCTGGTCGTATCACTGGGCGCGCTGACGGTTGCTTACGGGGCCAATAAGGCCGTTAAAGCCTTTTCGGCGGCGCAAAAGGCCGCCACGGCCGCGACGATCGCAGCGGACGCTGCGGGAAAAGTCCTGGTCCCGACCCTGAAAGCGCAAACCTTGGAGGAAACAGCCGCCACGGGTGCCATATCCCTGAAAAATTTTGCCCTTGTCGCCATGACGGGCAGCATGAATTTGGCTACTGTAGCCAGCGGCCTGCTGACGGCGGCCACCACCGCCCTGAGCGCGGCGTTCAACGCACTGCTTGGCCCGGTGGGGGTGGTGGTGCTGATCCTGGGCGCGGTAGTCGCGGGGGCTGTGGCTGTGTACAACGCCGTCACGGCAGAATCGGAAGCCTTTGCCGAACAATCTGAAATCCTGGACGATATGGCCAGCACCCAGGAAAACCTTGCCAAGAGCGAGGAAAGCAACGCCAAGGCCGCGGACAATAATCTCAAATCCATCCGGGCCAGTGCGGACGCCGCCGGGGAACTGGCATCCGAGTTGGGAGAGCTATCCGCGGTTGAAACCAAGTCCGCCAGCCAGAAGCAGCGCATGGGCGAACTGGTGGACCAGCTCAACGAGAAATATGCAGATCTCTGCTTGACCTACGATGAAGAAGCCGACCAACTCAGCATGAACACGGAGCAGCTGCAGGCGTACATCGAAGCCCAGCAGACGATGGAGGAAGCTGCCGCCCTACAGGAGCGCTACAACGAGCTGTTGGAAGAAGAGTCCACAATCCGGCAGAACCAGGAGGAACTGAAGAGCAAGGAGGCCGAGTGGGCCGCCCAGCTGGAGCAGAAGATCATCAGCCAGGGCGAGTACAACGAGCTGATGCAGCAGTCCTCCGAAACGCTGGCTGCATACGCTACCCAGGAACAGGAGCTGGCCGAAAAGCGGGCGGCCATCAACACCGAGATGGCGGCACTGGACACCGCTACTGCCCAGACGGTCATCACCAACGCCCAGGCCCAGCAGGAGGCCACCCGCGCCGCTGCTGAAGCAGAGGAAGCGGAGATGGAGCGCCGCAAGGAGGCGCTGCAGAGCTACACCGAAGCGGCTACCAACATGTATGACACGATCAACACCAAAAGTGAGTTGAGTGTCCAGCAGATGATCGAAAACATGCAGCAGAACCAGGAGACGCTGTCTGCCTGGGCCGATAACCTGAAGGCCCTGGCGGAGCGCGGCATCGACCAGGGGCTGCTGCAGGAACTGCGGGACGCCGGGCCGGAGTCCGCTGCCCAAGTGGCTGAGCTGTGTACCGCCACAGACGCCCAGCTGCAGCAGCTCAGTGAGGTCTACCGCGCCGGTGGTCAGGCCGCCGCCAACGCCTTGCAGACTGAACTCGGTTTGCCGGAAGTCACAAATTCGGGCACCGAGCTGGTGAACAAGATCGCCGAGGGCGTAAGCAGCAACACAGCCCTGACCACCGCCACCACCCAGATGATCGACAAGGCGGTGTCCAGCGCCAAGCCCAAGGCGATGTCCGGCGGGCAGGAGATCGGCAAGCAGCTTGACAACGGCATTATTGCCGGTGTCAACGCGGGCAAATCGGGCGTTATCAACGCCATGGTCTCGGCGGTGCAGGAGGCTATTGCCGCAGCCCAGGCGGCGGCAGAGATCCACTCCCCGTCCCGGATCATGCGTGACCTGATCGGCCTGAACATGATGAAAGGCTGGGCGCTGGGCCTGGATGACGGCACGCCTCTGATCGAGGATAAGGCCGCTGGCGCAGTACAGGCCATGATGCGCGCGGTTGCAAGCAGTAACCTGCACCCGGCGCAGATCGTTGCCACTATGCGCGCCCGCGTGGCCGCAAACCAGAGCCATCTGGCTGTGCCGGTCGGCGTGGCAGCCGGTAATGGTGCATCCATGCCGGTGGCGCAGACGATCGTCAACATGACCAACAACTTTACTACTCACGACAGCCTGAGCGAAGCCGAGCTTACGGATGAGACCGAGGCCATGGCCGAGCGCATGAAGTGGAAGATCCCGTAAGGAGGCAGCCATGCAGACAATACCTGAATACATCTGCGCCAACCTGGACACGGGGCAGAGCATCCACTTTGCCCCGGACACCTGGTATTGGGTGACATCTATCTCCGGCGAGGATGGGCTGGATGTGTCCATCAGCGAGAGCCAGTCCGCCGGGCAGATCGGCAAGACCATCAATGGCCGCGCGGTCGGCAGCCGGAGCGTTACGGTCACCGGCGACATCGTCGGAGACTATGACGCCAGCGAGCGGCTGCTCAAGCGGCTCATCCAGGCGGGCGCGCCGCTGCGCTGGACGAAGATCCTCAGCACGGAGCGGTGGTATCTGGACGGCGAAGCCCAGCGCCTGCCCGAAGTGGACGGCGAGCCGGGGTTGCTGCACTTCCAGTTCAAAATCAAGTGCCCTTACCCCTACTGGCGCACCGAGGAAACGGTCAGCACCATGCTGGGCGGTCTTGATTCCACCTGGTTTCCAACGCCGGTCAGCACGGCGGGGAGCTGGTATATCAGCCAGTACCGGCAGAGCCTGTACACGACAGTGGTCAATACCGGCAACCAGGAGACCACTTTTACCCTGGACTTGCGGGCTTCGGCGCGGGTGCTCAACCCGATGCTGTGGCACAACGGCACCCGCACCTATATCCGGCTCAACAAGGAGATGCTGCCCGGCGAACGGGCGGTGATCTCCACCGAGGAGGACAAGCTCGGCTGCACCTACTATGGCGCGGACGGCAGCGAGCAGGACGGGTTCCGCTGGATGGACTACGACACCGACTGGTGGATGACGCTGGCTCCCGGCGACAACGTGTTGCGCCTGACAGCCGAAGAGGGGCGCGAGAATCTGACCGTGACCATCACGGCTCCCAAGGGGGTGGCGAGCAATGTCTGACGCAGCCGTGAAAGTGTATGTGTACCATGGGGCGCAGCGTGTGGGGCTGGTGGGCAACATCAGCAGCCTGCAATGGATGCCCGAATGGGCGGACGTGGGCGAGATCAAGATGGTCTGTGCGCTGAATGCCAGAAACCGCCGGTTGCTGCAACAGTGGGACACCCTATACAATCCCGACACGCCGGAGATCGCGGCGGTCATCACGGCGCTGACCAGCGACGTGGAAAAAACCACGATCACGGTGCGCGGGAAGTTCGGCCTGTGCCGCTTTGCGCAGCGGATTGCCAAAGGCACCCGCACCGTGACGGATGCAGCGGCCGGGGTGCTGGAGATCTGCCGCACCAACCTGCGCGGCTTGCCGGTGACGGTCCCGGACAGCGCGACCTTCACGGCCCCCTGCAGCGAGACCGTGGAGTGGACGGACTGCTGCAGTGCCATCACCCAACTGGCGCAGGCCGGGGGCTTTGGCGTGCGGGTCAGATTTGACCCGCTGACAGGAGCGGAGCGACTGGAACTGCTGCAGGGAAAGGACCGAAGCGTCCAGGGCGGCGAGTGGTACAGGGGGTATTTTGGCACCCGGCTGCGCAATCTGTCCGCCGTTTCGCTCGCGCAGGACGCCAGCGACTACGCCAATGTAGCGATCTGCGGCGGCGAGGCCCCCACCGAAAGCGATACCTGGCAGCAGCTGTGGATCGAGGTGGGAGATACAGCCGCCCAGGGCGCAGACCGGCACGAGCTGTGGGTGGATGGCTCCAGCGTGACCCATCGGCATACAGTCCAAAATGCGGACGGCTCCACCACCGAGGCCGTCTACACCGAAGAGGAGTACAAGACGGCGCTGACCAACTACGCCACGGCGGCCCTGCTCAACCACTATATAGAGCAGACGCTCAAGGCCACCACCGTTGATCTGCTCCTGCACTATGGCGAGGATTTTGACCTGGGGGACCGCCTGCCGATACGAGTGCCGGAGCTGGATCTGGTGGCCAGCGCCCGGATCACCAGCATCAAGCTGACTTATGAGGCAACGGGCCGCAAGGTCACGCCTGTGTTTGACGATATTGAGATTGGAGGCGATGCGAGTTGACAGAATTAGAGGCTTGGCCGCTGGATGGTAAGCTATACACATCGGTCGCGCTGGGCGCGTCTTACGCGGCCCGCAGCCGGGGCCTGCTGACAGCAGAGAGCTTTTCCCTGACCACCAACGGCGACAACACGGTAACACTGGCAAAGGGGCTTGGCTGCCTGCATGTCAGCGAGTTTTGGGCCTGCTTTCCCTATTCTAACAAGGATGTCACCTTGCAGTTTGAGGATGCAGATGGCGTCTACCCGCGCAAGGACGTGATCGTCCTTGGCTACGACAAAAACGCCAACCAGGCAGGGATCTATGTGCGCGCGGGGCTGGCAGCAGAAACCCCTGAGATGCCCGCACTGCGCCGGGACATCGACTACGATGAGGTGTTTTTGTATTGCGTCAACCGCCCCACCGGCGCGACCAGCATCACGCCGGACAACGTGGAGGATCTACGGCTGGACACTGCCTACTGCGGTCTGATGCGGGATACCATCGACGCCATCGACACCAGCGTGATGCAGGCGGCGTTCGAGGCGTTTCTGGAGAAAATCAAAGGACAGATCGACCTCCTGCAGGAACTGCTTGCGGAAGTCGAGGGCAATACGGCATGGATGCTCAAATCGCAGTATGATACCAAAGGCCGTGGCACTGACGTATACGACTACGCAGACGGTACGGCGCAGACCCACGCCAACGCGGTGGCGGCCAAGTACGAGGGCAAGTATACACTGGACGGCTGGGTGGCATCGACATCTGAGGAGCAGGCCAACGGTTACACGCTGGCCCAGGAGGTGGCGCTCACAGCCGTGACCCCCGGCGCACCGACGGTCAGCGCAGCTAGCGAGTTTCTCACCGGGTGCGGGTATGACCCCACCGGCGTGGCGGCTACGGATGAGATCCTCGACGAGGTGCTGGCCATCGTCAATGCGGGCGTGACCAGCAGCCTGGACGGGGGAAAAATCAGAACCGTAGTCAAGGAGAAGCCTGCGGCCGACATCGTGCTGCACTGGGTCATAAGGACGGAGGTGAGTTGATGGGAACCATGCAGGTGGTGCGGGGTATAGGGGCCTCGATTTCCATTGGAGACCGAAGCTACACCAAAACAGGGATGGAACCGGTGGTACTTATCCCGGCGTATAAAACCAGCAACGGGAAGGTGTGGCACTACTGGGCCGTCTTGGCCCGCAGTAAAGCAGCCGCTGCGGGAACAACGAACACGCCGCAGTATACTGTCGAATACGACCTTTCGGTAAATGGCAGGCCAGTATATGTTTTGACGTTAACCAGCGGGGCGTATGAAAATGGTACGCTAACGATCAGTGGGCCAGGAACCGTCCCCGCCACGATCCAGACGGGAGCGGCGGGCCAGTGGTATGATTTGGGGAGCATGATCGCTGATAATTCAGCGCTGCAGGAAGCCGAACTGCTCCTGCGGGCAGCAGAACAAAAACAGGTGGCTCCGAGGACGCCAGGCGGAAAAAGAAAGTGGGACCATGATTTGTATCTCTACTTTAACTGTTTTTATCAAGGCGGTTATGGTAATGGCCCTATACAGCAGTGCGCAGCCACGCTGATTGGCATTGGCGACGGACACAACCCTGGATTTGTTGCCCACGCGCAAAGCATGTATAACGGAGTTGCGGACGTATGTGGGGCGGGGATGATCTCCGTTGCACATAACGACGATTCGGGAACCACATTGTTTACCGCCTTGAACAATATAGCAGATTTGTTTTCGGGCGCTCACTACGCAAAGGGGCAACAGTTCCGAGTGGGGAATGCTGTAATGTGCTTTTTTCTAACCTGATGGGAGGAAATGTATAAAATGACGAATCAAAATTATTTTAACGGGGGGGGCTGCCATAGGCCCCTGACTGACCCATTGCACAATCCCCGGACAGGGGGTGCTGTGCGATGAGTACGGCGCCGCGAACTTCGGGTGGAAGAAGTCTAAAAGGAACACTTACTAACCTAGCAAGTAGGTCCATGTTTATTGCTTACGATGGGCCAGCATATGGGGGTGGTGCTCATGTTGACTACACCGTCGAAAAGCGTCAAATGATTCTTGTGAAAACATTTTTAAGTGCGACCTATAATTCTCCGGATCATTTTTCAATAAGCAATATCAGTATTGTTGTTAATGGCGAATCGAAGGGGAATGTGTCTAGTGGCTCTAATGAGAAAGAGTACATATTTATGGGGGCTCCTGGAGATCGTATTTCCGCGAAAATTGATGGTGTGGCAACACATTCGCGTGGAACGCTTGTATCTGTCATTTATGGAGTTGACTAACCGCAAAGAAGGTGATACATATTGAAAACCTATAACGAAAAGACCGGTGAGCTCATCGAGAATCCCGACTTAGAAAAAGGTTACACTTACCCCGGGAAAAAGTACCTCGGAACCGAGCGCGTAATCCTTGGGGGCACGGTGGAACTCTACCCGCCCGACGGGCTGGAATACGATAAGCCGGTGTACGAGGATTGTCTGTTTTTCCACCCGTGGGAGCCTGGCGAAAAGCCTGGGACTGAGCCCAAGCCGCCGGACGTAGAGGCCCGCCTGACAGCCGTGGAGGACGAGCTGCAGGCCACGAAGATCTTACTGGGGGTGGAGTGAGTGACTCTGACTGATCTTGCGCGCCAGTTACGCCCGCTGATTGAGAAGGCCGCGGCCAGTCTGGACGATGCCGATGCGCTACAGGGCGTACAGCTTTTCCCGTGCTGGAGTACGGGAATTGCCGTAGAGGTCGGCCAGCGCTACCAGTACAGCGGTGTGCTGTACAAGGTGCAGCAGGCCCACACCACGCAGGAGGGCTGGGAGCCGGACAAGACCCCGGCTCTGTGGGCGGCGGTGGCTGCGGACCCGCAACAGGGGACGCTGGACAACCCCATCCCGGCGGTGCGCGGAATGGAGTACACCTACGGGCTGTACTACAGTGACGGAGGCAAGGTGTATCTGTGTAAGCGCACAGGCGAGGAAGACGGCGGCACGGTGGTACTGCAGTATCTGCCCCATGAACTGGTGGGGCAATATTTTGAGGAGGTTGAAAATCATGAATAACAATCAGATGTTACAGAGGGCTGAAAAGCTGGCTGCGGAAATGCAGACAGGCATCTATGCGGGACGCGCGCAGATCGTATACAGCTATGGCTGTTACGGTTACACCCGTGGCGGGGGTGCTACCTGGCACGGAGGGCTGGACCTGGTGGCGCTTGATTGCCAGTTTATTCGTATGCCCTATTACCAGGGCACAAAGGTCATCCGGGGCACTGTCACCAGAGCGCGGATCGTCACCGACCATAGTAACCGTACTTGGGAATGGGGCTGGTATGTGTGCGTGAAGTTGGACGCAAATCAGACCCCCGACGAGATCAATTTCCTGTATTTCTGCCATTGCCGCGAGTTGCTCGTGCAGGAGGGACAGCGCGTGCAGAGCGGTGATGTGCTGGCTATTGTGGGGCAGACTGGCAACGCGGCGGGAGGCTACGACCACTGCCACTTCGAGGCGCGCGCCACGGCCACCGGCACGGGACTTGACCCCACGGCCTACAGCGGCACCGACAATGCAGTGGGCATCTATGGCAGCGCGCCTGCGGCCGAAAATCCGGCACAGGACCTCAGCAATGTGCCGAATGGCCAGTTGGACAAAATCCAACTGGTGACCATCGGGCCGCTGACCGCGGCCCAGATACAGGAGGTGGACGCTCTGGCAACGCAGCAAGGTCTGTCGGAGGATCGCTACCGGGTCATGGCTGCTGGCGAGGGGCATCAGGTGGCAGTCCTGAGCGTCAGCAGCGGAGACGCTATGCAGTACATGGCTTTGGCCCAGCGCAACGGCTGGGACAAGCTGCAGCGGTATGACAGCAGATTTGTGGGATAATCAAAAATACTTCGGAGGTATATTATTATGAATATGATCGTATTGGCACTCATGCTCGCCATCACCGTTGAGGGTGTGGTCGAAATCGGCAAGAGCATCGGTAGGGCCGTGCTGAGCCGCAGCTATAAGACCGCTATCACGCAGGTGGTGGCGCTGGCCATCGGCTGCGGGCTGTGCCTGGCCGCCGGGGCGGATATTTACGGCGCGTTGGAGATCCACTTCGCGGTCCCGCAGCTCGGCATGATCCTGACCGGCGTGCTGGCCAGCCGTGGCTCCAACTATTTATCGGATTTCATCAAGCGTCTGCAAGGCGCTTCTGGTGCGGCTGCTGCAAAATAATTTTCCAAGATCATCTTTTCGCCCCGGAAAGGATGATTGTATGCAGAGTTTTATGGGTTGGATCGGCGGCAAGCGCGCGCTGCGCAAGGCAATCCTGGAGCAGTTCCCCCAGGACATTACCCGCTACATAGAGGTTTTCGGCGGGGCAGGTTGGGTCCTTTTCGGCAAGGACCCCGGCCACCACTTGGAGGTTTTCAACGACGCAGACGGAAGCCTAATCAATGTCTATCGTTGCATCAAGTACCACCCGGAGGCGTTGCCTGCCGAGCTGCAGGGATTGCCACAGTCGCGTGAGATGTTTTTCGATTTTCAGAATCAGGCTGACCGTCGAGGGTATACAGATATTCAGCGCGCTGCCCGTACTCTATACCTGATCAAGATGAGTTTCGGCTCGGATCGGCGGACCTTTGCCACCGCCCAGCGAATCGCGGAAAATATTCCCGCGCCGTTTGCGGACGTCCAAGAGAGACTGCGCAAGGTAGTCATTGAGCACTTGGACTTCGAGCAACTCATTCATACCTATGACCGCCCCGGAGCGCTTTTCTATTGCGACCCGCCGTACATGGGCACAGAGCGGTACTACAAGCACCCATTCGCGCCTGCTGACCATGAGCGTTTGGCCCGTGTGCTGCACAATATCAAGGGCCGGTATTTGCTCTCGTACAACGACTGCGCAGAGGTGCGGGAGTTGTATCAGGACTGCAGTATACAGCCGGTCACAAGGCACAATTCGCTCCCTGGCGTGCCGGGCAAAGATCCGGTTTACAATGAGGTGCTGATCCGCAACTACTAACGCAATTCGTTATAATCTAACAAAATCAGGACACGGCCCCACCGACACCTTTAGAATAGTTGGTGGGGCGATCAGATGATCAAAAATCATCTATCCCGGTTATTAGGTGAGCGGCGCTGGTCCCAAGCCAGGCTGGCCAGGGAGACAGGCATCCGAGCATCAACAATCTGCGCATACTACAACGAGTTTGCGGATCGGTTCAGCTTGGAGCATCTGGATCGAATCTGCGAGGCGCTGGGTTGTGAGGTAGGCGATCTCTTGGAGTATGTACCTTCGCCGCAGCGGCGGACAGGGGCAGATATTATCCACGAGGATCACGGCAACCGCAAACACCTGTAACAGGGAAAAAGGGGCGTTTAAGGGGAAATTTAACTTCCCTTAAATGCCCCTTTACCATGAAAAATAAAGCACCCCCAGCCATCTGGCTGGGGGTGCTTTATTTTTCATGGTACTCCAAGATATCTCCAGGCTGACAGTTTAATAAGCGGCAAAGTGTCTCGATGTTCGACCACGATAACTGCCCGCCATCCCGAAACTTTTGCAACGTGGACTGGCTCAGCAGTTTCTCCTGCCTGATTTTTGTTGTTGTATATCCGGCAGCCTTTAGCGCCGCCATAATATCAATTTTATAACATAACGGCATATAGCACACCTCCAACATGATTATACAGCTTGGCATGCACGAAAACAAGTGCAAATTTGACAGAAAATAAGCACTAATATTCGTGCAGTCCGCCGATTGAAATGCACGAATATTAGTGCTATACTATAATCACAGCAAGGGAAACCGAACTGAATACGCCAGGCAGGAGGAGAAAGGACATGGACGAAATGACGAGCCAGGAGCTCAACCAGTATCTGGAAGCCATCGCGGAACTGATCGAAGCGAAAGCAACGACACCGCAGGAAGCTGCCCAGATCGTCAGAGATAAGAAGATTAACGCATAAAAATAGGCTCCCACAGCCGACCAAAGCACCGGGAGCCTAAAGGACCACATGGGCGAGGCAGTGACCTGCCGCCTGTCCTCGCCCTTATCTTATACTGACGGCAGAAAAATGTCAACAGATAAGGAGATAATCATGGACATCAACCGTATAATCGACCTCTACAACCTCAAACTTGAAATCAAAAATGGCCAACCTACTGGCCGCATGATGGTGCTGAATGTGCCCTACGCGAAAAAGGCTGGAATTGATCCCATCAAGCAGAACCGACCGGCTATCTACCAAGAGCTGCTTGACCGCCGCCAGGCTGAACAGGACGAAGCGCAGCGCCGCATGGAGGCAATCGAGGGAATTGAAGGACTGAAAGAAATCCGTGCGGCCTTGGCCGATTTGGAAGCCTGGAACGAAGAATTTGAGCGGTCATTTGATGATGTTGGAGGGCTCGGAGTACGCCCGAAACCGGACTATGACCTCAACGCTATGTACAAGCGTTATCCCAGAGCAACGGCTTACTTGCAGGCCCACAGCTGGAGCCTTTCCAGCAACTATTATCAGGCGCATTGCGGTACAGAGGCGATGGAAAAAATCATAAACGGAGAAAGCTACGAACAGGCCATCGAGAAAATGAAATCCAACTGGGAAAAACACTGCGAAGAACACATGTGGGATTGAGGTGCCATTATGAATGCTGCAATCTATATCAGGGTTTCGACCCTGGATCAGGCAGAAGAAGGGTATTCTCTGGATGCCCAGCGAAGGGTGTTGACTGCGTGGTGTATCCAGAGAGGATATGATCCGCCCATCATCTATGAAGATGCGGGAATATCTGGTAAAGACATCAAACACAGGCCAGCCATGCAGAAACTGCTGGTCGCGATCCGAGAAGATAAATATGATGCTGTAGTGGTTTGGGCCTTATCCCGGCTCACCCGTAGAGTGGCGGATCTCTACGGCGTGTGGGAAATTATGGAAGCCCATGGATGTGAGCTTATCAGCCACACCGAGGTGTTTGACACATCAACGCCGGTAGGGCGGGCCATGATGGGCATATTGGGAGTTTTTGCTCAATTTGAGCGAGAAAATACGATAGAGCGAGTCAAGGTGGCTATGCAGGAGCGTGCGTTGCAAGGCAAGCGCACCTGCAGCGAAGTGCTGGGGTATGACAAGACCCCGGAAGGGCTCGAAATCAACAAAAGGGAAGCCCAAAACGTACTACAGATATATAGTGTATACCAACGCACGGGATCGCTGACGGAGACTGCCCGATGGTGCCGGGAACATGGCATCCGCGGAAAGCGAGGAAAAGTTCTGGATGCGTACAAAGTACGGGTGATCCTTACTCGGCCCATATACGCAGGGTATTACAGTTATAAGGAGCTGCGTATACGCGGTGACTTTCCTGCGCTTGTAAGCGTTGAGAAGTATAATGCGGTTGTCCGGCGCATCAATGCCGAGCAGCGCGGGAGGAAGGCGGTTCATATCGTTCCTCTGATCAATCCCGAATAATAGAAGAAAGGCGTTTAAGAAGTGTTCAAGCAACTTCTTAAACGCCTTTCTTTTTTCATTTTTACTGCAACATTTTTTCGTTTTTTTTGCAAAGCTACAACAGACGCGAAAAAGTGGGAGAACACAGAAAATTTTGAAAAGAAAAAGGAGGGGAGCTTTGTGCGCAAAGGCGCGAAAGACGTCTGAAACTTTGTAAAAGCCCTTACATAAGCGGTCAAAAATCACTTTCATGGACTCTTGCACCGCCGCCCAATCTGCGGTAGAGTATATCTATTAGGAACAGCCTGCGAAGAACAGGCTGCAAAAAACACCAAACCATCGGCCCCGCAGGGCCGGAACAGGAGGCAGGCTATGCAGTGGCAGCAGATCCATCATGTGGCGATCATCGTGTCGGATTATCCGGCGGCACGGGAATTTTATGTGGAAAAACTGGGCTTTCCCATCGTGCGGGAAAACTTCCGCCCGGCGCGCGGGGACTGGAAGCTGGACCTGCGGGTGGGGGACGGCCCCGACGCCATCGAACTGGAGATCTTTGGCGAGGTAAACCCGCCCCGGCGGGTCAGCCGGCCCGAAGCCTGCGGGCTGCGGCATCTGGCGTTCCGGGTGCAGGACATAGACGCCGCCGTGGCGGAACTGGCGGCCAGGGGCATCCCCTGTGAGCCGGTGCGGGTGGACGAGTTCACCGGCGGGCGGATGACCTTCTTCTTCGACCCCGACGGCCTGCCGCTGGAACTGCATGAGTGAATGTCCGTTTGAAGAAAAGCGGGAACTGTAGTATAATAAAAGCCAGAATCAGGGCCGCCCGCCGCGTTTTGCAAAAGGGCGCCCGGCCGGGAGGATACAGCACATGAAGATCGCAGTTGCAGGGACCGGGTATGTGGGGCTTTCCATCGCCGTGCTGCTGGCGCAGCACCACCACGTCACGGCAGTGGACATCCTGCCGGAAAAAGTGGAAAAGCTCAACCGCCGCGAGTCGCCCATCCAGGACGAATACATCGAGAAATATCTGGCCGAAAAGCCGCTGGACCTGACCGCCACGCTGGACGGCGAAGCCGCCTACCGCGACGCGGAGTTCGTGGTGGTGGCGGCCCCCACCAACTACGACAGCAAAAAGAACTTCTTCGACACTTCGGCGGTGGAAGCGGTGCTGGACCTGGTCGGCAAGGTCAACCCGTCGGCGGTCATCGTCATCAAGTCCACCATCCCGGTGGGCTACACCCGCCATATCCGGGAAAAGACCGGCAACAAAAACATCCTGTTCAGCCCCGAATTTTTGCGGGAGAGCAAGGCCCTTTACGACAACCTGTACCCCAGCCGCATCATCGTGGGCACCGACCCCGACGACCCCGCCCTGACCGAAAAGGCCCATACCTTTGCGGCGCTGCTGCAGGAGGGGGCCATCAAGGAGAACGTCGACACGCTGTTTATGGGCTTTACCGAAGCGGAGGCCGTCAAACTGTTCGCCAACACCTATCTGGCGCTGCGGGTCAGCTACTTCAACGAGCTGGACACCTACGCCGAGAGCAAGGGCCTGAACACCCAGGACATCATCCGGGGCGTTTGCCTGGACCCGCGCATCGGGGACCATTACAACAACCCCAGCTTTGGCTACGGCGGCTACTGCCTGCCCAAAGACACCAAGCAGCTCCTGGCCAATTATGCCGACGTGCCGGAAAACCTCATCGAGGCGATCGTGGAATCCAACCGCACCCGCAAGGACTATATCGCGGACCGAGTGCTGGAACTGGCCGGGGCCTACACCGGCAGCAGCGACTACGACCCCGCGCGGGAACACCCCGTGGTGGTGGGCGTCTACCGCCTGACGATGAAATCCCATTCCGACAACTTCCGCCAGTCCAGCATCCAGGGCGTGATGAAGCGCATCAAGGCCAAGGGGGCCGAGGTCATCATCTACGAGCCGACGCTGGAGGACGGCACGACTTTCTTCGGCAGCCGCATCGTCAACGACCTGGACGCGTTCAAAGCGCAGAGCCGGGCCATCATCGCCAACCGCTACGACAGCGCGCTGGACGACGTGAAAGAAAAAGTCTATACCCGCGACCTGTTCCGCCGGGACTGACCCGGCCGGGCGCGGCGCGGCAGGCCCCCTGCCGTGGAATACAGCCACACAGCCCTTCGGCACAGGATGCCGGGGGCTGTTTTTGTTGCCGACCGGCGGCACCCTGCACAAAAAAAACGGCGGGGCACGCGGTTTTTCCGGTTGGATTTTGCCGCCCGGCGTGCTATACTGGACACAGAATGGCAGACACGGAGACCTGCCGCCGCAGAAAGGAACGGTGTTCAAAAATGGCGAAGAACTTTACCTTCTATTCCCCCACCGAGATCGTGTTCGGAAGCGGGACCCAGACCGCTACGGTGGACTATGTGAAAAAATACCACGGCAGCCGGGTGCTGGTGGTCTACGGCAGCGAGCGCGTGGTCAAAAACGGCCTGATGGACAGCATCGTGGCGCCCATGCGCGACGCGGGCATCGACTGCTGGCTGCTGGGCGGCGTGGTGCCCAACCCCCACCTGGGCAAGGTGTATGAGGGCATTGAACTCGGCAAGCGGGAGGGGGTGGACTTCCTGCTGGCGGTGGGCGGCGGCTCGGTCATCGACACGGCCAAGGCCATCGCCTACGGCCTGGCGGAGCCGGAGGAGGACGTCTGGACGCTGTTCAGCCAGGACCGCACGGCGCTGGCCTGCCTGCCGGTGGCGTCGGTGCTGACCATCGCGGCCGCGGGCAGCGAGTCCAGCAACAGCTGCGTCATCACCAACGAAAAGACCGGCGAGAAGCGCGCCTACAACGACGATCTTTCCCGCCCCAAGTTCGCGGTCATGAACCCCGAACTGACGCTGACCCTGCCGGATTACCAGACCGAGAGCGGCTGCGCCGACATCATGATGCACACGATGGAACGCTATTTCACGGCCACCGCCGACATGGAACTGACCGACGCCATCGCGGAGGCGCTGCTGCGCACCGTCATGGAGAACGCGAAGATCCTGCACGCCCGGCCCGATGACCGAAAGGCCCGCGCCGAAGTCATGTGGGCGGGGTCCCTGGCCCACAACGACCTGACCGGCTGCGGCAACGGCGCGTCGGACTTCGTCACCCACATGCTGGAACATGAGCTGGGCGGCATGTTCGACGTGACCCACGGCGCGGGGCTGGCGGCCCTGTGGCCGAGCTGGGCGCGCTACGTCTGCGCCAGCGTGCCGGGGCGCTTTGCCCGCTACGCCGTCCAGGTGATGGGCGTGGCCCCGGAGGGCACCGAGGCCGAACAGGCCGAGAAAGGCATCCGCGCCATGGAGGACTTCTACCGCAGCATCGGCATGCCCACCAACCTGCGGGAACTGGGCGTCGCCCCCACCGAGGAACAACTGCGCGCCATGGCCCATAGCTGCGCGCAGGCCTGCGGCGGCAGCAAGGGCGCGGCCAGAGTCCTGTATGAAGAGGATATGTACAACATTTACAAGATGGCGCTGTGACGCGCCGCCCCCGTTGATTCTTTGGTAAGGAGCTTTTTTCATGAAAGATGTTGTTGCATTGGGCGAACTGCTCATTGATTTTGCGCCGGTTTCCCGCGATGAAGCCGGTTACCCGACCCTCAAAGCACAGCCGGGCGGCGCGCCGGGCAATTTCCTGGCCGCGCTGCAAAAGTATGGCTGTTCCACGGCGCTGATCGGCAAAGTGGGGGCGGACAGCTTCGGCAAGCTGCTGCTGGCGACGGTGGCGGCCAAGGGCATCGAGATACGGGGCATCGTCAGCGACCCGGACGCCTTCACGACGCTGGCCTTCGTCACGCTGGACGCCACCGGCAACCGCGAATTCAGCTTTGCCCGCAAGCCCGGCGCCGACACCTGCCTGCGCCCCGAAGAAGTGGACCGCGCCCTCATCGACGAAGCACGGGTGTTCCACTTCGGCACCCTGAGCCTGACCGGCGAACCCGCCCGCACGGCCACCCGGCAGGCCGTGGCCTATGCGAAAGCGCAGGGCAAACTCATCAGTTTCGACCCCAACCTGCGCAAACCCCTGTGGCCCAGCGAGGACGCGGCCAAAGAGCAGATCGAATGGGGACTGCATCAGGCCGACATCGTCAAGATCAGCGACGAGGAGATCGACTTTTTGTGGGGCATCGGCCCCGAAGCGGGCGCCCAAAAGCTGCTGAAGGAATACGGCGTCAGCCTGGTCTACGCGACGCTTGGCCCCAAGGGCTGCCACTTTGCCAATAGGCAGGGCTGCGGCGAGGTCGCCAGCCCCGGCGGCATCCATGTGGTGGACACCACCGGCGCGGGGGATATCTTCGGCGGCAGCGCCATGAGCCGGTTCCTCAAGCTGGGCAAGGCCCCGGCGGACCTGACCGTGGAAGAGATGCGCGCCGTGACCCGGTTCGCCTGCTGCGCGGCGTCCCTTTCCACCCAGACGCACGGCGGTATCAACAGCGTGCCGGAGGAAGCGGCGGTACAGGCCATTCTGTGACCGGGCCGGTACGATAGTAAAACGAACGGCGGGGGAGCGCGTTGCGCGCTCCCCCCCCATGTTTGCAAAACAGTTGACGGGCGGGA
>QAKI01000069.1 GCA_003343905.1 Subdoligranulum variabile | reverse complement strand
GGCCGTGTCTCAGTCCCAATGTGGCCGTTCAACCTCTCAGTCCGGCTACCAATCGTCGCCTTGGTGGGCCGTTACCTCACCAACTAGCTAATTGGACGCGAGTCCATCCTGAAGCGAATAAATCCTTTTCCCGCTATGCCATGCGGCACCGTGGGCTTATGCGGTATTAGCAGTCGTTTCCAACTGTTGTCCCCCACTCCAGGGCAGGTTACTCACGCGTTACTCACCCGTTCGCCACTAAGTTCGAAAAAGCAAGCTCTCTCAAACTCCGTTCGACTTGCATGTGTTAGGCGCGCCGCCAGCGTTCGTCCTGAGCCAGGATCAAACTCTTTATAAAATGGTATTAAATCACTTTATAAGTGTTTAATCTTGTAAATCACTCAGACACAATCGCTTGCGTCCTGTTTGAATTACTTGTAATTTTGGAATTGATTTCCGTGGGTTTCCAAACCCACGTTCAAGGTTCCACAAGTTTCAGTTTTGTTCAATTTTCAAGGTCCTGTTCGCTGTCCGCTCTCGCGTGACAGCCTAGTTATTATATCTCATTCCGTTCCGTTTGTCAAGAACTTTTTTGAGATTTTTTTGAAGTTTTTTCGTGAGCCGAAGCTCTCGAAATGCCTTCAAAGGCTGTCGTTATGCGGTTTTCAGCGGCCGTCCGTGTCACTCTCGCGCCGGACAGCTTGACTATAATACCACCCCGAACCTCATTTGTCAACACCTTTTTTCAGTTTTTTTCTACAAATTTTGACTTTCTTTTTTGTAGGACTGTACAACGTCGTTTTTTCTTTTCCGCGTGTTTTCCCTGCCCGCCGGGGTGAAAACGTGTTCTTTCCTTATTATATGGGGCATGGCCGAATGTTCCGCAAAGGTTTTACTTGCGGTTTGGCCGCCGAGGGCTTATACTGATAGGTAGAACATGACAGGGATGGACACAGCCATGATGAAGATCTACTACACCAAGGACAAGCAGTTGACCCGCGCCGACGACATGACCGAAGGCTCGTGGGTCTGCCTGACCGCCCCCACGGAGAATGAGGTGCGCCAGGTGGCCGCCACGCTGGACATCGAACCTTCCGACCTGTTTGCCGCGACCGACCCGGAAGAGTCGGCCCGTATCAGTCTGGAGGACGGCTACACGGTCATCATCGTGGACATTCCCTATCAGGTCCCCGGTTCCGGCGAGGGGATCTACTCCACCATCCCCATGGGCATCCTGCTGACGCAGGAACTGGTGGTCACCGTCTGTTCGGTGGATACGCCGGTCATCGGGGATTTTGCCTCCTGCCGGGTCAAGGGATTTTCCACCCGGAAGAAGATGCGCTTCGTCTACCAGCTTTTGTACCGCGCGGCCACCATGTACCAGCAGGAACTGCGGCTGATCGACCGCCGCCGTCAGGCGTTGGAGAAAAACCTTTCGGGCGATCTGCGGGACAGCGACCTGGTGGAACTGCACGGCCTGGAATCCACGCTGGTCTACTTTGCCACCAGTCTGCGGGCCAACGCCACGGTATTGAGCCGCCTGACCCGCTACCGGCGGCTGGAACAGTACCCCGACGACCGGGAACTGCTGGACGATGTGATCGTTGAGATCCAGCAGGCCATCGAGATGACCAGCATCTACCGCGACGATATCAAAGGTACGCGGGAACTGTTCAGCGCGATCCTGGACAACCGCCTGAACAACGCCATGAAATACCTGACCAGCATCACGCTGCTGATGGCTGTGCCGACGGTCGTCAGCGGCTTGTACGGCATGAACGTATCGTCAGAGAGTATGCCCTTTGCCAGCAGCCAGGCCGGTTTTTCCATCGTGCTGGGGCTGACGCTGGTGATCTGCGGCGTGACTGCCTGGTTCCTGCACAAAAAACATATGCTGTAACACGCGCCCCGGCCGAAAAAATCGGCCGGGCTTTTCTTTTGGGGCTTCCGTGTGGTATAATAGTAAAACGTATGGAGTTTTCTCCTGGTCGGATCGAGAAACCTGTCAAGAGGGAAAGGAATAGGACCATGTGTGGTTTTGTTGGTTTTACCGGGCTGCGCGCCGAACGCGAAGCGATCCTGCATAAGATGGCGGACCGCATCATTCACCGCGGACCGGATATGGAGGGGTACCATCTAAGCGGCGACACCCCCGCCACCGCCGTTGCGCTGGGCTTCCGGCGCCTGAGCATCATCGACCTGGCGGCGGGCCGCCAGCCGATGTACAACGAGGACGGCAGCGTGGTCTGCGTGTTCAACGGCGAGATCTACAACTTTATGGATCTGCGCACCGAACTGCAGGCCAAAGGGCATATCTTCAAGACCCACTGCGACACCGAGGTGATCCTGCACGGGTACGAGGAATACGGCACCCGGCTGGCCGCCATGCTGCGCGGCATGTTCGCCTTTGTGGTGTATGATACCAAGACCCACGCGATGTACGGCGCGCGGGATATGTTCGGCATCAAGCCCTTCTACTACACCCAGACCGACGCGGGCGAACTCGTGTTCGGTTCCGAGATCAAAAGCCTGCTGGAACATCCCGGTTTCCGCCGGGAGGTCAACCCCGAGGCCCTGCGCCCCTACCTGACCTTCCAGTACAGCGCCATGAACGAGACCTTCTTCAAGGGCACCTACAAGCTGCCCCCGGCCCACTGGTTCACCTGGCAGGACGGCAAAATGCACATCGAGCGTTACTGGGACGCCGACTTCCGCCACAAGACCAGCCACAGCTTTGAAGAATGCGCGGCCGAGATCGACGCCCGCGTGCAGGAATCGGTGGCGGCCCACCGCATCAGCGATGTGAAGGTGGGTTCCTTCCTGTCCGGCGGCGTGGATTCCAGCTACATCACCGCCTGCCTGATGCCCGACGACACCTTCTCGGTCGGGTTTGAAACGCCGGACGGCAGCCACAAGTTCGACGAGACCACCGAGGCCGCCGAACTTTCGTCCCGGCTGCACATCCACAACTTCCGGGAGATGCTCACCAAAGAACAATGCCTGGACGCCTTTGCGGACATCCAGTACCACATGGATGAGCCCCAGTCCAACCCCTCGTCGGTGCCGCTGTACTTCCTGTGCGAGCTGGCGCGCCGCCATGTGACGGTGGTGCTTTCGGGCGAGGGCGCCGACGAGATCTACGCCGGGTACGAATGGTACGCCGACACGCCGCTGATGCAGAAATACAAGCGCCTGCCCGCCGGGCTGCGCCATCTGGCCAGCAGCGTGAGCCAGCAGCTCCCCTACTTCAAGGGGCATGACTTCCTCATCAAAGGCGGCGGCCGCCCTGAGGACTGGTTCATCGGCCAGGCCCTCGTCTTTACCGAGAAAGAAGCCTTCGACATCCTCAAGCCCAAGTACCGGGTCGGCCCGTCCGCCCGCGAGGTGGCCGCGCCCTTCTACGACCGGGTCAAAGACCTGCCGGAACTGGAAAAGAAGCAATATCTGGACCTGAACCTCTGGCTGCCGGGGGACATCCTGCTCAAAGCCGACAAGATGAGCATGGCCCACAGCCTGGAACTGCGCGTGCCCTACCTGGACCGCGAAGTGCTGCGGGAAGCCACGGCCTACCCGGTGAACTACAAGATCGCTGGGGACACCAAGGCCGTACTGCGCGCCGCCGCCAACAAGACCCTGCCCGACGCCTGGGCCAACCGCACCAAGAAGGGCTTCCCGGTGCCCATCGCCAAATGGCTGGAGGACCCGGCCTTTGCGGGCAAGGTCCGCGCCCGGTTCGAGAGCGACGTGGCCGCCGAATACTTCGACCAGGACAAGCTAGTGGCCATGCTGAGCGACCCGCGCCACGAACGCCGCAAGATCTGGACGGCCTACACCTTCCTGACCTGGCACGAACAGTTCTTTGAGAAGTGGGCCTGACGAAATCAAGCAGTGTCCGCCAACAGCGACGTTTCCTAAAACCGGCGGCGACAGTTCTAAAATAACTTCTTTATGCAGTTTTTTCTGCCAACAAGGAGATGTACCTTTTCTATGAAAAACACCGATCTGATCCCCGTATTTCTGGGGGCCGATTTGAACTGCTACAACTTTGCCCGCGCCTTTCATGAAGCCTACGGCGTGGTGAGCTACGCCTTCGGCCGTTACGCCATGGCGCCCACCAAGTATTCCCGCATCGTCAAGTTCACCATCGTGCCCGACATCGACAACGAGACCACCATGCTGCGGGTGCTGCACGACTTTGCCGAAAAGCACCCCGGCAAGCGGCTTTACCTGTTCGGCTGCACCGACGACTACGCGGCCATGATCATCCGCCGCAAGGCCGAACTGCCGGAGTATATCGCCCCCGGCCCCGCCGCCGACCTCTACGGTTCCATCCAGAAAAAGGCCGAATTTTACGAAGTCTGCGACAAGTTCGGCATCCCCTACCCGGCCACCCGCGTGCTGACCGCCCCGGCGGCGGCCGACGCCCTGACCGCCGCGGCGCTGGGCTTCGAGTACCCCATCATCGTCAAGCCTTCGTCCAGCGTGGACTACTGGAAGTTCCCCTTCGACGGCATGAAGAAGGTCTACACCGCCCATTCGCCGGAGGAAGCCGCGGCCATCGTGCGGGAGATCTATGATTCCGGCTACCCGGACAAGATGATCCTGCAGGAGATGATCCCCGGCGGCGACGACCACATGCGGGTGCTGACGGCTTTCTCCGACCAGAACGGCAAGGTGCGGGCCATGTGCCTGGGCCACACGATGGTGGAGGAACACACCCCCCACGGGCTGGGCAACCATGCCGCCATCGTGGCCGAGGACACCACCGCCCTGCCGCTGGTGGAAAACATCCGCCAAATGCTGGAAGCCTGCCACTACACGGGCTTTTCCAACTTCGACATCAAATGGTCGGGCAAACCGGGGGATTTCCGCGTGTTTGAGATCAACCTGCGCCAGGGCCGCAGCAACTACTATGTGACGGCTTCCGGGCTGAACATCGCCCGGCTGGTGGTGGAAAAGTGGTCCGACGGCGGCAACGACTGCGTGCTGAACCGCAATGAAGTTTTCTGGCACCATGTGCCCGCCAAGGTCGTCTTTACCTATACCGAGGACAAGAAACTGGTGGCCCACGCCCAGGGCTTGAAGGCCCAGGGCAGGGAAGCCTGCTCGCTGCTGTACAGCCCCGACCTGCGGCTGAACCCGCTGCGCACCGCCTGCGTGCTGGAGCAGCTTCGCCGCCAGTTCAAAAAGTTCAAGATCTACTATCCGAAAGGCTGAATCCTGCCATGAAACTGAACGATCTGGTACGCCGCATTGAACACACCGGCGCTTCGGACGCCGAGATCAGCGCCATCACCTACGATTCCCGCAAGGCGGGGCCGGGGTCGCTGTTCGTCTGCCTGGTGGGGGCCTGGATGGACGGCCACACCTTCGCCCGCAGCGCCTATGACCAGGGCTGCCGCGCCTTTCTGGCGGAACGCCCCCTGGACCTGCCCGCCGACGCGGCGCAGATCCTCACGGACGACACCCGCGCCGCGCTGGCCGTCATCGGGGCGGACTTTTACGGCAACCCGGCCGAAAAGCTGCATCTGATCGGCATCACCGGCACCAAGGGCAAGACCACCACGGCGCTGCTGACGGCGGCCATCCTCAACGAATCGGGCCTGCCCTGCGCCTATATCGGCTCCAACGGGGTGGACATCGCCGGGGAACACGAAGCCACGGCCAACACCACGCCCGAAAGCCTGGAACTGCACCGGCTGTTCCGCAAAATGCTGGACGCCGGGGTACGCCACGCCGTGCTGGAAGTGAGCAGCCAGGCGCTGCGCCACAACCGGGTGGACGGCGTGCCTTTTGAAGTGGTGGCTTTCACGAATCTGTCGGAGGACCACATCGGCCCCGGCGAACACCCGGATTTTGAGGATTACAAGAACGCCAAGCGCCGCCTGTTTGCGGACTACGACGCGCGGGTGATGGTCTACAACGCCGACGACCCCGCCAGCGCCTATATGCGCGCACCTTTCCGGGGGCAGCAGGTCAGCTTCGGCATCGAATCCCCGGCGGACTACCGCGCCGCCGCGCTGGCCCCTTTCCGCAGCGAGACCGCGCTGGGCGTGGAGTTCCGCTGTGAGCACGGCGGCGAAGCCACCCCTGTGCGGGTGCTGTCGCCGGGGGCGTTCAGCGCGTCGGACGCGCTGTGCGCCATCGCGCTGTGCGGGGCTTTCGGCGTCACGCCTGCCCAGGCCGCCGCGGCGCTGGCCCACACGACGGTGCGGGGCCGGTTCGAGGTGGTGGAAGGGCTGCCGGGGCGCACTTTCCTGGTGGATTACTCCCACAACGGACTGGCGCTGACCAGCGCCCTGAAAACGCTGCGGGCCTACCACCCGCACCGGCTGATCTGCGTGTTCGGCTCGGTGGGCGGGCGCACGCAAGGCCGCCGCCGGGAACTGGCCGAAGCGGCCAGCGCCTGGGCGGATTACAGCATCCTGACCAGCGACAACCCGGATTTTGAGGACCCGATGGCGATCCTTCGGGACATCGACGCCCACATGGCGCCCGACTCCCAGTATGAGATCATCCCCGACCGCGCCGAGGCCATCCGCGCGGCGGTGAAGATGGCGCAGGAGGGGGACATCGTGCTGTTTGCGGGCAAAGGGCACGAGGACTACCAGATCATCCAGGGCAAGAAGCTCCACTTTGTGGAACGCGACCTGATCCGCGAAGCCTGCCGCCTGCTTTCCTGACGAGGGCAGGCAAAGGACTTTTAATTGTTTGCCCGTGAGGGGGCGAAAAGCCGGGGCCGTGGCCCCGGCTTTTCTATAATAGATAAAAGATAATTTTAGATAATAGATAAGAGATAAAAGATAATAAATATGGTGGTTCGCGGGCCTTTGCCCCGCTCGAAATACGGCTTCCCCGCGGCAGGGCGGCTTTAAAACAGGCAGCTACCTAAAAGGCTCCCCTGTCAGGGGAGCTGGACGCGCAGCGGCCTGAAGGGTCTTGCTTTGTGCCAGCATCGCACTTAACCGGGATGTGCAAAACCCCTCCGTCTGCTTCGCAGACACCTCCCCTGCAAGGGGAGGCTTTGAAACGGACAGCTACCTAAAAGGCTCCCCTGTCAGGGGAGCTGGACGCGCAGCGGCCTGAGGGGTCCCGCTTCCCGCCAGTGCCACACCTTCCGGGACGCACAAGGCCCTTCCGTCTGCTTCGCAGACACCTCCCCTGCAAGGGGAGGCTTTGAAACGGACAGTCACCTAAAAGGCTCCCCTGTCAGGGGAGCTGGACACGCAGCGGCCTGAGGGGTCCCGCTTCCCGCCAGTGCCACACCTTCCGGGACGCGCAAGACCCTTCCGTCTGCTTCGCAGACACCTCCCCTAAAAGGGGAGGCTTTGAAACGGGCAGCTACCTAAAAGGCTCCCCTCATAGGGGAGCAGGCTGCGTCTGCGGGATCCCACCTCGCCACTACCCAAAACCTTCCGGGACAGGCAAACGCTGCCCGGCAATCACCCACCTCACCGGCAAACCACACCGTTCCCGGCCGTTTTTTCGAGCGGGCCGCAGGCCCGCGGTCCACCACATTTCTTATCTATTATTTTTTCTCTATTCTCTTAACAGCAGGCCGCGCGGCAAAGGTTTGCCGCGCGGCCTGCTTGTTATCTTTTATTTCTTGCCCATTCTATACAAATCGTATTTTTCCAAAAAAATATCCAAAATCAAAAAGTACTACTTACCGCAGCCCGTCGATCTGGCACTGCAATTCCGCCAGGAACTGCGCCGCTTCGCCGCCATCCATCTGGGTATGGTGGAACTGGAACGATACCGGCAGCGTGGACTTCCACCAATGGCGGCGCACCCGCCCCCAGATCAGGAACGGGTTGTTGTACACACCGGCGTAAATGTTCACCGCGCCGTCGATCTCGCACTGCGGCAGCGCCGAGGTGCCGATGACCATGTATTCCTCCCCTGCTTCCCAGGGCTGGTCGCTGTCCCGCACCTGGGCGGTCAGGCGGTCATAATCCGCCGCAAACTGTTCCAGCGACTCACACACCGGCACGTCGCAGGTCTGGATGGAACCATCCGGCAGCGCGACCACCACGTTGACGGCCAGCTTTTCATACTGCATCAGTTGTTCGCCCACCGGCAGCAGGTAAAATTCCTTCACCTGCGCGGCCGCCCGGCCGATGCACCAGCACAGCAGCATATTCAGCTTCCAGCCGCGGCGGCGCGCCGCCCGTGTCAGGCGGGTCACATCCAGCGTTTTGAACAGCGTCACCATGGGCATGGGCGCCTGCATCCACAAAGCGAACGCCTGGGCACGGGACGTGGTGCGCGGGTCAACGGGAACTGCCATAACAAAACCTTCTGTTTTTTGCGCGGGGCCGTGCGGAAACAAAAAGGGCGGCCCCGCTGCCGCCCTTTTCTCTTGTTGTGGTTCAGCCTTCCGCCTGCTGCCGTTCGGCAAAGGCGATCATTTTGCTGTACGTTTCCTCGCTCAGATCGTGTTCGATCTTGCAGGCGTCGTGGGACGCCACCTCGGGGTCCACCCCCAGCGCCACAAAAAACGCCGTCAGTTTGCGGTGCCGGTCGTAAATACGCCGCGCAATGGCAAGGCCGGGGGTTTCCAGATGGATATACCCTTCGCCGTCCACCGAGATATAGCCGTTTTCCCGCAGGTTCTTCATCGCCACGCTGACGCTGGGTTTGGAATACCCCATCGCCACCGCGATGTCAATGGAGCGCACCGAACCTTTCTGCTCCTGCAGCATCAGGATCTTTTCAAGATAATCTTCTGCCGATTCGTGGATGGTCACCGGCGCGGCCTCCTTTTTATAGTAGTATATTGTATTACTATACCATGCGGGGCCGCTTTTTGCAACCGCCGCACGCTTCCGCACCGCAACTTCTTACAGTTCCAGCGTTACTGTCAAGTCATGGGCCTTGACTTCGGCAGAAACGCTGCCCCCCAGTTGATCCGCCAACAACTTTACGACCGCCAGCCCCACGCCCGTACCGCCGTTGTGCCGGGATGCGTCCCCCGTATAAAACCGCTCAAAAAGGCGGCCGGGGTCTATTTCGGTTTTGTCATCGGTCGAATTTTCGATCATAAAAACAGCCCGGTTTTCCCCTTCCTGTTTTACGCGCATTTTTATGGTGCCGGACGAATAGCGTATCGCGTTTGTCAAAAGGTTCTGCAAGATCCTTTCCACCATGCCGCGGTCAGAATAGAGATAGACAGACTGGGGCGGCAGATCGACTTCCGGGGCCAGGCTTTTCGCTTCCAGCGCCGGGGCGTTCTCTGCAACAAGGTTTATCAGCAAATTGGACAGGCTGAAATTTTCCCGCCGGGGTGTGATCTGCCCGGCCTCCAGTACAGACAAATCATAAAAAGTTTGTACCAGTTCGTTCATCCTTTCCGCCTTATGATAAAGGATCGCGACCCGCTGCGCCTGCCGGTCTGTCAGTTTCTCTTTTCTCAACAACTGCAAATGGCCAAGAATAACAGTCAGCGGTGTTCGCAGGTCGTGGGAAATGTTCGCGACGGACTCTTTCAGCGCGTTTTCGCGGCGCAATGTTCCCGCGATCACCTGCCTTTGCCGGTCATTATACCGATTCAGTATTCCCGCCAGTTGTTCCAGGTCTTTGTCGATCAGCGAAATGTCCAGCATTTTCTCGGATTTTCCGTCCAGCAGTTCCGTCATCTGTTTGGATAAACTGCGGATCTGCCGTTTGATTTGCAGATACTTGACCAGCAAAACGACCAGCAGTACCAATATAACCAGCAGCAACTGTTCGATGGGGTACACCTCCCACGTTTTATTTCAATTCACACTTGCGAAAACTGCGCCAGGACAACCACAGCAGCGCGGTGATCCAAACCGCCCCCACCAGCACCGCAACGGGCTGGAACAGCGCCGCGGTGCCCACCGCCTGCCGTATTTGATAGATCGGCAAAAATGTCACAGGCAGCCCGAACATCATGCCATACCCCAGATAAAGGCTGAGCACAAAGGTCACGATCGCGGTGATGGCTGCCGCTTTTGCAGAACTGCGCAGGAAAAAAGCCATGCAGATTGCAAAAGAAAACATCGCGCTGTTCAAAAGCAGGGAATACAAGGCAGCTTTGACGGCCTGAAGCAGAAAGTTCCCGCCGTCCGCCATTCCGAACCGGGAAAATTCCCGTATGCACCCGGCCACGGGGTAAACAAGAGCCATGGCATTAAAAGCGGCCAGATAGGCGATCACCTTTGAGAAAAAGATCGCTTTTCTGGAATGGCCTGCGGCCACCTCAAGGCCGACGATCCGGCAGGAAAACTCCTGCCCCAAAAGCAGCGCCAGCATACCGGACATCAGAATGAGAAGAAAGGTGGAATCGTAGACCATTCCGTTGAAAATATCCGCAAGGGACGCAGCCGCACCGCCAGCCGTTCCCATGACTTCCGGCACATACGTTTCCGCGGTAAAAAAGCCGATCAGAAAGATACCGGCGCCCCCGCCCCCATACAGAAAATTATGGGACAGTTGGTAGCGTTCCATTTTTAAGAGTTCCCGCATTTTGACACCCTCCCCCTCACTTCAAGTCGGCGCGCCGGAATCCCCCATAAGCGCCCATGGACAAAAGGAAGATCCATATACAATCCGTAAGAACAAACCGTGCCGCTGGCAGCGCGTCTTGCTGCAATGCGGTCAGCCGAAGCTGCCCCATCGGCAGTATTTGTGAAACAAGCCGGGCCTTGTCCCCGTTCATCCAGAATATCATCAGAAAAAAGAGCATCATCGGGACAGCCATCGCTTTGCCTGTATCCCGAAACCAAAACGCAAAGAAAAACGGCAGCAGACACATGGCGAGCAAAGAAGCCGCCACCACGGCCACCGTTCCGGGGCCGCCCGCAAACGCTTCTTTGAGGAAAAGCCTGCCTGCCCACCCATGTGCCAACAGAGGCAACGCCAGAATCGCCATGCAGGCAAGTTGGCAGACCACCAGCTTGGCAAACAGTATCTGGCTGCGGCTGTGGCCCGCACTGACATACGCGGACAGTGTTCTGCACGCAAAATCATCGCCGATGAACAGCGCGCAAAAAATGATTGCCAGAAAGTAGAGAACGGGCACGTTATACAGCGAAGCAAAGAACAGACTGGACGTCTGGCCCACGCTGTCCGCCAACAGCACGCTGCTCAGGCAAAGCGCAAACGCCGCGATCCCCCAAAAGCAGCGGCTGTGGAACAGTTTGTAACACTCAGCGCGCAGGAGATTGAACACGCCCTGTCCCCCCAATCCTGCTTAAAAAGTAATCCTCCAGCGTATCGCCGACGACCGCAAGCCCTGTAACGAGGATCTGTGCCTGTGCCAACACGGCCGCGACCTTTTCCACATCGTCCAGATACGCATACAGGCGGATCGTGCCATCCGGCATCAGCCGGAAACTTTCTGTGTGGAGTTTTTCCGCCAACACAAGCAGCGCCTTTTGCGGGTCGGGCGTCCTGATCGCAAGGTGGCGTCTGCACCGTTCCCCCAGTTCCTGCGCAGAGATCTCCTCGATGATTTTTCCCTTGTCGATCAAAATGAACTCCGTTGCGGTCTGGTACAGTTCCTCCAGAATATGGCTGGACACCAAAATCGTTATGCCGTATTCCCGGTTCAGGGACTTCAGCAGGTTTCGGATCTCGACGATCCCGGCAGGGTCCAATCCGTTGATTGGTTCGTCCAGGATCAGCAGTTCCGGCGTGTTCAGCAGCGCGGCCGCAATGCCCAACCGTTGCCGCATCCCCAGCGAAAAATTGCGGACGCGCTTTTTCCCGGTGTCCGGCAGCCCGACCATATCCAGCGCCTTTTCGATCACCGCCTTATCCGGGATGCCGCGCTGGATGCGCTGGACCTCCATGTTCTGGTACGCCGTCATAGCCGGGAAGAGTGCGGGCGTTTCGATCATGCAGCCGATCCGTTTCCGTTGTTCCGGCAGCTCTTTTTCCGAGCTTTTCCCCCACAGCGCCAGCGTACCGCCGGTCGGGAACGCCAGGCCGGTGACCAGCCGCAGGAACGTCGTCTTACCGGCCCCGTTCTGGCCGATAAAGCCGTAAATTTTGCCTTTTTCGATTTGCAGATCGATATGGTCCAGGGCAACAGTCTGCCTGTATTTTTTGGTCAGGCCACGCGCCTCTAAAATAATGGGACCCATGGGTATCAGCCTCCTTTCTTCTGATTGTAACGGGCGATCCTAAAGAATTTCTTAAATCCGGGCAAAATCTTCCCAAAGACAGCAAAAGCCGGAGCCTTACGCTCCGGCTTTGTGCAGACGGTATCCGATGCCCCATACGGTATCTATAAAATTTTGGTCCGGGCAAACGGCTTTCAATTTATTTCGCAGGTTGCTGATGTGAACATTCAGCGTATTGTCCTCGCTGATATATTCAGCGTTCCAAACGCTTTGAAACAGGTTGGCTTTCGAGAATATTTTATCCGGGTACTGCATCAGCAGTTCTAAAATCGCAAATTCTTTTGCCGTCAAGGTCAATTCGCGGCCCCGTAAAAAGGCGGTGTGGTCGTTCAGATCTAAACTCAAATCGCCATGGTGCAAACAGGCAGGCGCATCCGTTTGAAACTTCGCCCGGCGCAGGTTGCTTTCGATCCTGGCTAAAACTTCCTCCAGATCGAACGGCTTTGTAATATAGTCATCGGCACCCAGGCGCAGCAGGTCGATCTTGTTCTGCGTCGCTCCTTTGGCAGAAATGACGATGACCGGGACCGCGGAACATTCCCTTACGGCCGCAAGGACCGCGTCGCCATTTCGGTAAGGGAGCATGATGTCCAGCAAAACCAGATCGACGTCCTGCTTCCGCAGGCATTCCAGCACATGAAGCCCGTCATATTGGCAAAGGACCTCATATCCATTTTCCTGCAAAAAATCAGCCAACAGTTTGCTGATCTCCGCATCGTCCTCCACGAGCAAAATCTTCATTTCCGTTGTCTCCTGCTTTTGTATCGCCTGCCGGCGGGTTATGTTCTCTATTATTATATTTCCATCGGCACAGGAATACAAGGAACAAGATGCCGTCGTGATCGCGCAAACAGCAGGGCGGCACAGCCTTACCGCCATGCCGCCCTGCGACGTTTTATACCGTTTTGGAATGGGCGCACTGGCCGCCGCAGCCGTGGCAGCCGCCCGGGCACCCGGCGCAGCCGCCGCTGCACCCGGAACACCCGCCCTCTTTATGGGCGCGGCGCAGCAGCCAGCCCGTGCCGCCAAACACCGCCGCTGCCACCAGCAGCGTGGGCAGGTTGAAGTTCGCCGTCAAAAATTCCAGCATCGTACATTCTCCTTTCCCGCGGGATCGTCCGCCGCGGCGGTCTTTTGGGCGCAGGCAGCGCCTTATTTACGGGGGCGGCGTACCAGCAGCCAGACGGCCGCCGCCAGGATCGCCACCGCCACGATGGTGAAGAAGTTGAACGTCACTTCGCCCGTGAACAGGCCGCCGATCTGGTAGACCACCAGCGAGGTGCAGTAGGCCAGCAGGCACATGTAGCCGATGGCCGCCGCAGTCCATTTGCCGTTGTTCATCTCCCGCCGGATGGCGCCCATAGCCGCGAAGCAGGGCGCGCACAGCAGGTTGAAGATCATGAAGCTGTACGCCGTCAGCGCCGTGAAATGCCCGGCGATCTGGGTCCAGATTTCGTTGCCGTTCTCCGACACTTCGCCCGCGAAGCCGAACAGCACGGCGAAGGTGGCGACCACGTTTTCCTTGGCGATCAGGCCGGTGACGGTCGCCACGGTGGCGCGCCAGTCCCCGAAGCCCAGGGGGGCGAACACAAAGCTGACCGCGCCGCCGATGGCCGCCAGCAGGCTGGTGTTGTTATCCTCCACCATGCCGAACTTGCCGTCGGTGAAGCCGAAACCCTGCAGGAACCACAGCACGATGGTGGACGCCAGGATGACGGTGCCCGCCCGCTTGATGAAGGACCAGCCGCGTTCCCAGGTGGCGCGCAGCACGTTGCCCCAGGCCGGGATGTGGTAGGCGGGCAGTTCCATGACGAAGGGCGCGGGGTCGCCCGCAAAGAAGCGTGTCTTTTTCAGGATGATGCCGGACACGATGATGGCCGCCACGCCGATGAAGTAGGCCGAGGTCGCCACCAGCCCGGAACCGCCGAACAGCGCGCCCGCGAACAGGCCGATGATGGGCATTTTGGCGCTGCAGGGGATGAAGCAGGTCGTCATGATGGTCATGCGGCGGTCGCGCTCATTTTCGATGGTGCGGGACGCCATGACGCCGGGCACGCCGCAGCCGGTGCCCACCAGCATGGGGATGAAGCTCTTGCCCGAAAGGCCGAACTTGCGGAACACGCGGTCCATGATGAAGGCGACGCGGGCCATATAGCCCACATCCTCCAGGATAGAGAGCATCAGGAACAGCACCAGCATCTGGGGCACGAAGCCCAGCACGGCGCCGACGCCCGCCACGATGCCGTCATTGATCAGCCCCACCAGCCAGTCGGCGCAGCCGATGGACACGAGAAAACTTTCCACCGCGGGGGGCACGATCTCGGTAAACAGCACGTCGTTGGTCCAGTCGGTCGCCATGGTGCCGAAGGAAAATCCTGTGCTGCCCATGGCGATGGTGTAGATCAGCGCCATGATGACCGCGAAGATGGGCAGCGCCAGGATACGGTCGGTCACGATGCGGTCGATCTTGTCGGACACGGTCATGTGTTCGGTGCGGGCCTTCTTCTGCACCGCGCGGCCCACCACCGTGCTGATGTAAGCGTAACGCTGGTTGGTGATGATGCTCTCGGCATCGTCGTCCATCTCTTTTTCGCAGTCCGCAATGTGCGCGTCGATGTGTTCCAGCGTTGCACTGTCCAGCTTCAGTTCCGCCTGCACCTTGTCGTCCCGCTCGAACAGCTTGACGGCGTACCAGCGCAGGAAACGGTCCTCCACGCGGCCCTGGATGGATTCCTCGATGTGGGCCAGCGCGTGCTCGACGCTGCCGGTGAATACGTGGGGCAGCTCCCCGGTGCGGCCTTCCCGCGCCGCCGCCACGGCCATTTCGGCCGCCTGACGGCTGCCCTCGCCTTTAAGGGCGCTGATCTCGACGGCTTCGCAGCCGAGTTCCCGGCTCAGGCGCTTGAGGTCGATCGTATCGCCGTTTTTGCGTACCAGGTCGATCATATTCACCGCCATGACGACCGGGATGCCCAGTTCGATGAGCTGGGTCGTCAGGTACAGGTTGCGTTCGATGTTGGTACCGTCGATGATGTTCAGGATGGCGTCGGGCTGTTCGCCCACCAGGTAGCCGCGGGCCACCACTTCCTCCAGCGTGTACGGCGACAGTGAGTAGATGCCCGGCAGGTCCTGGATGACTACATCCTCGTGGCCTTTAAGGCGGCCCTCTTTCTTTTCCACCGTAACGCCGGGCCAGTTGCCCACATACTGATTGGAGCCGGTCAGGTCATTGAACAGCGTGGTTTTGCCGCAGTTCGGGTTACCGGCCAGCGCGATCTTGATTCCCATGTTACTATACCCCTTTCTGTTGTGCCTGGGTGCCAGCACCCGATCACTCGATCTCGACCATGGCGGCGTCGGCTTTGCGGATGCTCAATTCATAGTTGCGCACCGTCAGTTCCAGCGGGTCGCCCAGCGGCGCCACCTTGCGCAGATAGACCTGCGTGCCCTTCGTCAGGCCCATATCCATGATACGCCGCCGCACCGGGCCTTCGCCGTGCAGCCGCACCACGACGGCCTGCTGGCCGACGTTCAGATCTTTCAAGGTTTTCATAAGGATACCTCCCCGTATATTTCCACCGGGACCGGCGATTCCGGGCCCGGAGCGGACCGTATCAGGCGGCCAGCACCCGCATAGCCAGTGTTTTGTCCAGCGCGATGCGGCTGTCTTTGACCTGCAGGATCAGGTTCCCGCCCAGCACATTGATCACCGTGACCGTTTCCCCCACCACAAAGCCCAGTTCGGCCAGGTGGCGGCGCACTTCGTCTTTGCCGGTGATCTTGCGGATTGTCACCGTATCGCCGGGCTTTGCCATCGTCAGCGGCATAGCGTTTCGCTCCCCTTTCTGCGTTTCCCTCGGTGGTTAGAATTAGCTAACCGCCAAGGCCAAAGAATGCGGCTGCCTGCACAGCCGCCGGACCGCGCGTTTTGCGGCAAACTTGCCCGCGCAAGTTAGTTTATGCTAATCTGCATTCCCGATAAAACCGTACCGCGGTTTTTCCGCCGGTACGGTTTGTGTTCGGGAAATGTCCGGGGTCGCCCCCGTTTGTGGTTAGTCTTTGCTAACAACGATACTATAGCACGCGCGCCGCCGTTTGTCAACGGGGCACAGGGGATTTTTTTGCCGGAAAATGGGGTGCAATACGGTACATATTTTTTTTGCCGGTTTGTAGGGCGGGGTCTTGACCCCGCCGCGGGTGTGTCCCGGCAGGGGCGTGTGGCCGGGAAGCAAAACCCCTCAGGCCGCTGCGCGGCCAGCTCCCCTATGAGGGGAGCCTTTAGGTGAGCAACAACATAGAAAGTCGCAGGCGGCGCTCGACTCCGCAGCCCCTAAAGGGGAGCCTTTGACGGGCAGTAGAGTAAAGCCTCCCCTCGTAGGGGAGGTGTCTGCGAAGCAGACGGAAGGGTTTTGCACTTCCCGGAAGGCACAACATACCGGGATATTTTCGTGCCTACATTCTGCCGTACCGCCAAAAACAAAATATCCCGTTTTTGTTGATTTGTAGGGCGGGGTCTTGACCCCGCCGGGGGTATGACCCGGCAGGGGCGTGTGGCCGGGAAGCAAAACCCCTCAGGCCGCTGCGCGGCCAGCTCCCCTAAAAGGGGAGCCTTTGAGTGGGTTACAACACGGAAAGCCACCCCTAAAGGGTAGCCTTTGACGGGCAGTAGAGTAAAAGCCTCCCCTCGTAGGGGAGGTGTCTGCCGCAGGCAGACGGAGGGGTTTTGCACGTCCCGAAAGGCACAACATACCGGGAAAGTTTCGCCCCCACCTTCTGCCGTACTGCCAAACACAAAACCACCCCCGCGCCCGGCATACCGGGCGCGGGGGTGGTTACTGTTTCAAGCGGTTAAAGGATCAATCAATCCTTGTCGTGGCGGCGCTTGCGCACAGCCAGAACCACGAACGCCGCAGCCGTTGCAACAACGGTCAGCGCTTCCAGCGGCATATCGTCGCTGGTCTGGGGCACGGCGGTGGCCGTGGGGGCAGCCGCCGGGGTCACAGTGTCCGGGGTGATGTCCGAAGTGTCTTCCAGTACCGGGTTGGGGGTAGGGGCGGGCTTGTCCTCCGAATGGCCGGGGTCCTCCGGCTGCGCAGGTTCGCTACCCTCACGCGGCAGAACCGGCGTTGCTACGCCGTTTACGACCACACCACTGGCAGAAAGCGTGGCGTCACCCTCGTTGGTATCAAAATCGCCGGTCGGGTAAGCACCGTTGGCGTCTTTTTTCAACTGCAACTGGAAGTTCAGCGTATGCACGGTATAGGGGGCATTCTGGATCGTCCAGGTGATGGTCGTGTTGCCATTTTCATCCTGACCGAGCGTGACTTCCCCCGTAGAAGGATTCAGGCTGCTTTCGTCCAGCGTAAAAGCAGGGTCAATCGTGTCCGTCAACGTATAGGAGGTGTACGCGTAATCGATCGCGTCGTTCATCGCTTCGCTGAAACCGTTCAGATCCGTGGACGAGAATACTTGATCGGAGATCTTCTCCATGTTGGCCTGCGAGGACGCAAGACTGCCTTCCGGCACCTGCTGTAGCACGCTGATGATCTGCACGCCCTCGGCGCGGATCTCGTTGGCTTCTTCAACACCGTAATAGTCTTCCGGCACAGTGGACCCGTCATAATACGGCTGGCCGTCGGAAACAAAGATCACAGTCGTGTTTCTTCCGGCTGCTTTGTTCTGCTGCACGAGTGCGAGTGCTTCTTCCAGGCCGTGGCTGTAATTGGTATTGGAATAATAGTTGACAATATCGTTCCAGATATAATCCGATGCATCTTCTGTCCGGCCCTTTTCAAAGAAAGGAGAGACAGAACTCTGGTCTTCACCGAAGGTGGTAAAGGCAACGCGCGTATCAAGATCTTCGGAACTCAACAGTTTGTTGGTGATATCCATCAACTTGGACTGCATATTGTAGAAATTGGAGTTCATGGCGTCCTCGCTACCAAAGCCGGACATCGAGTTCGAGCAGTCGGCAACAAAGATGAAGTCCATTTGCTGGTTGACCGAATAGTACGCCTTGAGCAGTACGTCCGCAACAGTCTTTTCGGTATTTGACCATTTGGCTTCCTTGGTGATCTGGGTATCGCCGACGGTTTCCGTGCGGTTGTTTTTGCCGGTCTGTACAGAGGTCCAGCCTTCGGGCGCGATCTGTTCGATGGCGGGTGTCGTATCAATCAGCGCGAACTTATCGGATAGGATTTTCTGCACACGGTCATGGATATACGGCTGGTTCACGAAGGAATCACTGTAACCGAGTTTGGTATGCTCGGAAATCGTATTGATGTTTTTCAAATTCGGGCAGCCCGAAAATGCATGGGCACCAATTATCTCGCAACTGTCGTCAAGCGTTACGGTTTCGAGTTCTTTGAAATTTTTAAATGCATAGGCGCCGACTTCTTGGACATTCTCCAATGTAATATTAGTGACGCTATTTCCCAGTGTCTCATCATAGACTTCAAACATTCCGTCGCCGATCTTGTCCAGCCCTTGAATGGTCAGATTGGTAAGGCCTTCACATCCGGCAAATACATCGGAACCAATCTCTTTAATGTTGGAGAGGGTCAGGTTGGCAATCGTTGAACTCTGGAAGGCGTTACTACCCAAACTCACAATATCTTTCAGAATCAGCGTATCAATGTCAACCATATAGAAAGAAAGTTCAGCCAGCGTACAGTCGCTCAGGGTCAATTCTTTGATTGGCGCGCCGGACGCCTGGAAGGCAGATTCTTCAATTGAATCACAATGACCGATATACAAATATTGCAGGCCACTGGTAAAGATGAACGCCTGCCCTTTGATACTCTGGCAACTGTCAATGCTGACGCGTTCCAGATTATCCATACCGGCAAACGCACTACTGCCAATCATGCCGCACTGGCCAATAATAACGGTCGTGAGAGGCCCACCACCAAAAGCATTGAGACTATCAGAAAAAGCATAGCTGCCTATATCGCCACACTGCTCGATCGTGACAGTCTCCAGCCCACTCTTGCTGAAGGCGTCCTTTCCGATATTGCCGCAGGATTCGACCGTCACCGTTTGGAGCGCAGTACAGCCGGAAAATGCAGTGTTTCCGATATCCCCGCAGTTCAAGGTAGACAAATCGTTCAGCGCGGCACATCTGTAAAAAGCAGAGTCGCCAATATTGCCGCACTCCCCCAGCGTTACGGCAGACAGCTTCGACTTTCCGGAAAACGCACTGGCACCGATGTCGCCGCACTTCGCAATGGACACGGTTTCCAAATTGTTGGCCTGCGTGAAAGTGTCACCATCAATATTGCCGCAGGAGCCGGTCACAGTAAAACTCGTCAGGGCAGAAGCGTTCTGAAAAACATAAGGACCCAGATCGCCGCAGGTCCCGATCGTGATGTTTGCCAGGTGGCTGCAGGCACCAAAGGCGCGGTCACCGATTGCCCCACAAGTACCGATCGTAACGGTGGCAAGGTTGAAGCAGTTGTTGAAGGCATGGTCCTTGATCTCACCGCACGTTTTGATTTCAACACTTTTCAATGCGGTAAAGTTGTAAAAGGCATAGGAGCCGATCACCAGGTTTTCATCACCGTCGACCACAATGCCCGTCGCCTTGGATGCGTATGTTTGGTAAGGGCGTTCGCTGTAGCTGCTGGTCGTGTAATCCCCGGTGCTAGCTGTAATGGTCAGGGTCAGGGTCTCTTCGTCCCAGGTAAAGCCTTCGCCTTCCACAACCTCCTGGGTCGAGGGTTCAGAATCCGGGGACGTATTCTCCCCGTCCTCCTCTGCCGGGAGAGACACGGCAGCATCGTCAGACATGGGAACGGGCGATTCTTCCGGCTGTTCGCTGGGCGCCGGTTCCGGGTTCTCGGCAGGCGTAGCAGTGCTCTCCGGCGTCGGTTCGGGGCTTTGCGCCGGTTCAGTGCTGGGCGTGGGTGCCGGCATCTCGTCGACCGTGGCAGTGTCCTGCCCGATCGTTTGCACGATGGCAGGGGGCGCAGCGTCTTCCCCGGCTGCAAGAACCTGTGCGGGCAGCAGGGTCGCGCACAGAGCCAACGCACAGACCGCGCTGACGACCCGTTTTCTTGCATGTCTCATACGGTTATGGTTCCTCCTTTGTCGTTGACCAGCCGCACCGCGCCCCTGCGGGCACAGTACGCGACGCCCTGCCCGGGCAGCCGCCCGTGTATTTGCAGCGAAAGTATAGTTTTGTTGCAAGGAACCTTGAACAGCGTGTTCAAAGATTTGATGAAGCGCCGTTTTTTCGACGCAAAAAAGGCGCGATAAAAAACCGCGCACGAAAACAGTCGGCCAGGCAGACCTGTCCGGCAAATTCCGTGCGTCTTTTTTTGTGTAACTTGTCAAATCAATGGTGATCTGCTTGCATTGTTATAAGGGCTGTGCTATCATGGCTATGTAGTTTTTATTGTGTACCAGTATGTTTTCGGCCCTTTGCACACGGCTGGCCGGTATTTGCAACGGAACTATACTTTTGTATATTTTCACAACAGCAGCTGCATACTGTCCAGCAGTTTCAAATGTTCGGCGCCGGATTCCATGATATAAATTCTGGTGGTCTCGATGCTGGAATGGCCCAGCAGGTCCGCCAGCTTGGCAAGATTCTTTTCGATCCCGTAGAAGGTCCTGGCGAACAGGTGACGCAGGTTGTGGGGAAACACTTTTTCCCGCGCAACGCCCGCCTGTTCGCACAGGGCCTTCATCATTTTCCACACGGTCACCCGGTCCAGCGGGCGGCCCGTCCGGGTCAGGAACACCGGCCCCGTATGGATGCGCTGCCGCGCGCACCAGCGTTCCAGCCGCTTGCACAGTTCATGGGGGAGCAAAATTTCGCGGCATTTGCCCTTGCAGCGGATGGCCGCCCGGCCGCGGCGGACGGCTTCGGCCGTGACGAAGGCCAATTCCGACACGCGGATGCCGGTGGCGCACAGCGTTTGCAGGATCAGCAGCGTGCGCTTGCGGCCGGTGCGGCGGGCGGCGGCCAGCAGGCGGAAATACTCGGCGCGGGAGAGTTCCCGCCCGGCGTCGCAAAAGACCCGGCGCTGGCATTTGAGGGGCCGGGCTTTGGCTTCCGGCGCGCCGCGAAATTCCTGATAGCCGTTGACGGCAGCCAGCATGGCGTTGACGCTGGCGGCGGAGTACCCCCGCCGCGCCAGAGAGTCCCGCCAGGCGGCCACGGTTTCTTTGGGCGGGGCATCGGGAGCGGCGGTCTCCCGGAAGAAGCGGGCGGTATCCCGCAGGTATTTTTCGATGGTGCCGGGGCTGCGCTCCCGCGCCAGAAGCCAGGTTCGGTATTCGTTCAGTCGCATGGGGACCTCCTTTTGAAGATAATAGATAAAAGATAAGAGATAATAAATGTGGTGGACCACGGGCCTGCGGCCCGCTCGAAAAAACTGCCGGGAACAGTGTGGTTTGCCGGTGGGGCGAGTGACTGCCGAGTGTGTTTGCAGGCAGGAAGGTTTTGGACAATGGCGAGGTGGAACCCCTCCGTCTGCCTGCGGCAGACACCTCCCCTACGAGGGGAGGCTTTACTCTACAACCCGTCAAAGGCTCCCCTTATAGGGGAGCTGGATGCGCCGCAGGTGCAGACTGAGGGGTCTTGTTACCCGGAGCCGCTCGCTTGCCGGAACGTAGCTGCGGCGGGGTCAAGACCCCGCCCTACAGTATGCCCCAAAACGAAGCAATAAAAATTAAACCGTGTGGCAAGCGCACACGCCCGCGGGCCGCATACATGCGGCCCCTACAATCGGCCGGGAAGAAAAAACAACGCGAGATCGGTCATGTTGGTTCGCAGGGCATGTTGCCCTCCCCCCTGCATATATCCTCCCGGAAATATCAATATACCAAAATATACCGTACCCTCCCCACCAGCAAAACCCAAACAAAACGCCCCTGCGGGGCCCGGTATGCACCGGGCCCCGCAGGGGCACAAACAGGGGCGGCGGCTTTGCGCCGCCGCCCCTGCCAAGGACGTGATTGCTTAGTAGTTCTTGCTCTTCAGCTCGAAATACGCCTGGGGATGCGCGCAGACGGGGCACTTGACCGGCGCGTGCTGGCCGATATACACATACCCGCAGTTGCGGCACTGCCAGACCTGTTCGGTCTCGCGCGCAAAGACGTTGCCCGCTTCGATGTTGGCGGCCAGCGCCTTGTAACGCTCCTCATGCTCCTTCTCGATGGTGGCGACCATGGTGAACAGGGCGGCAATATCGTCAAAGCCCTCCTCCTTCGCCTCGGCGGCCATGCGGGGATACATCGAGGTGTGTTCCTCGTTCTCGCCGGCGGCGGCCATCTTCAGGCAGGTCAGGGTATCGGGGATCTGGCCGTTCTCCATCAGGAGCTTGAACCAGATCTTGGCGTGCTCTTTCTCGTTATTGGCGGTCTCGTTGAAAATGGCCGAGATCTGCTCATAGCCGTCCTTCTTGGCCTTGGACGCAAAATAAGTGTACTTGTTGCGCGCCTGGCTCTCGCCCGCAAAGGCTTCCCACAGGTTCTTTTCGGTCTTGCTGCCCTTGAGTTCCATCGTACATACCTCCGTTTAGTGTAGCTCATGTTTGTTCAAGAACACGTCTTGATTTGTTTCCATTATAGCACTTTGGCGTTATATGTCAAGCGCATTTTCAAGATTTATTCCTATTTATTTCGCGATTTTCTCTTGACAAAACCCTTGGGATATTGTATGATTTGCTTTAAGATAGAATCTTATTTGGGAAGGAGGACCGCCCATGACCCGTCAACGTGCGCTGATTTTGGAGATCATGCGCGAACAGCACACCCGCCACATGACGGCCGATGAAATTTTTTGCGCAGCGCGGCAAGTGATGCCCCACATCGCCCGCGGCACCGTATATCGCAACCTGAAAATGATGGAGCAGGACGGCGAGGTCGCTCACCTGGAGATGGCCGGCGGCCCTGACCGCTACGACTACAACCCTGCGCCCCACGGCCACCTTTTGTGCGACGGCTGCGGCGAGATGCAGGATCTGCCGGTGGTCGGCCTGATCCATGAGGTGGAGGCCGCTATCGGCACCGAGGTACGGGGCTACACCCTGACGATCCACTACCTGTGCCCGCGCTGCCGCGCCAAAAAAGCCCAGTGATCCCCGCGCCCCACGGCTTGCCGTGGGGCGCTTTTTGCGGTATACTGGCCTTACCATTCTACAGGGAAACGGGGTTGTTTTTATGGCGAAACCGCGGGACGCGGCGCTGGACGCCATGCGCGGCATCGGCATCGTGCTGATGGTGCTGGGCCATTCCGGCTTTGGGGGCAGCGATTTTATTTATCTGTTCCACATGGCGCTGTTCTTTATGCTCAGCGGGTATTTTTTCCACATGACCGGGGAACCCGCCGCGCTGGGGCGGTTCTGCCTGCGCCGGGTGACCACGCTGTGGCTGCCCTTTGTGCTGGCGAACACCGCCTTTACGGTCTGCAACAACCTGTTCCTGCGGCTGAACATCCTGACCAGTGACCCGCGCATCCTCGACCTGCCCGGCAACCAGGTCACCGACCCGGTGACGCTGCGGGACATCGTGGGCCGCACGGCGCACTGGTGCGTGTTCGACGGCGGCACCCAGTTGGGCGGCGCGCTGTGGTTCGTGCAGGCATTGTTCCAGATCTCCATCCTGTACGCGCTGGTGGAGTTCGCCCTGCGCCGCCTGTTCCCCAAATTTGACACGCTGCTGCCGCAGGGGCTTCTTTCCGGCGCGCTGCTGTGGGTGGGCCAGCAATGCGGCCGCACAGGCTGGAACGTCTGGGGGCTGGGCATCGTGTGCAGCGGGTACAGCCTGTTTTTCCTGGGCGTATTGTTCCGCCGCCTGGGCCAGCCCCGGCGCACCGTGCCCGTGCGGGCCGGGCTGGCCGCCGCGGCCTTTGCCCTGCTGCTGGCCATGCTGCCCTTCGGTTCGGTGGGGCTGGCGGGCAACCAGTACCCCAACTGGCTGTTCCTGCTGGTCGCCAGCGCCGCGGGCTGGGTGCTGGTGTATGAATGCGCCCAGCTGGCCGCCGCGCTGCTGCCCCGGCTGGCCGCCGTGCTGGCCGCGCTGGGCCGGGCCACCATGCCGGTGGTGATCCTGCATTTTCTGGCGTTCAAGCTCGTCACCGCGCTGGGCCTGCTGGCCCTGGGGGGCGAGGGCTATCTGCTGGCGGCCTTCCCCACCCTGTACAGCGGCGGGGCCTGGTGGCTGGCGTACACGGCAGCCGGTCTGGCGCTGCCGCTGCTGGCCTACCAGCCCTACCGGCTGGCAAAGGCGCGCGTGCTGCGTGCCCTGCGGAGGTGACCTATGGCGAAAGCATACTACCAGGGGGAAGTGTTCGACGGGCTGAACCCCGGCGATACCCTGCGCGACGCGGAATACAACGACTGCACCTTCCGCAACTGCCGGTGGGACGGCGTGCGGGTGGTGAACTGCACCTTTCTTTCCTGCACGTTTGAGCACTGCGCCTGGAGCGGCGTGGTGTTCAGTTTCAGCCAGATGCGGGATTCCTGGTTCACCGGCTGCGCGTTCCGTTCCATCGCGTGGGGCGGGCTGCAGGGGCGCAGCGCGCTGGTGCAGCCTTTCGGCAAGGCCGAGCGGTGCGAGTTCCGCTACAACGAATTTTCCGGCATGACGCTGGTGCAGTTTGATTTTTCGAGCTGCCGGTTCGGGGACTGCACCTTTGACGAATGCAGGCTGACCGGCGCGGATTTTCGCGGCGCACCCCTGGGCCGCACCCAGTTCAGCCGGTGCGATCTGCGGAAAGCGGATTTCCGGGAGGCGTCGGACTATGCCATCGACCCGTCCCGCAACCAGATGCAGGGGGCGCGGTTCAGCTTTCCCGATGTGATCGCGCTGCTCAACGGGTTCGGCATCAAAATCGAATGATCCTACAGTTCAAGCGGCAGAAGTGCCGCTTTTTTTCGTATTTTTTTGCCGCGGCGTGACACAAAGGCCCGCCGGGCGGCGTTATAGGGGTGAAAGGGCCCGAAAAACGCGTACTGTACGCAGAAAGGATGTGAGGCCATGCAGACTGAGCACGACCTGGAACGGCTGGTACACGCCTACACCGCGCCGCTGCTGCGCTACTGTACGGCGATGCTGGGCAGCGAAGCCGACGCCCAGGACGCCGTGCAGGCCGCCTTTATCAAGGCGTGGCTGCGCCGCGGCACCCTGCGCGGCGACGGGCAGGACAACGAACGCGCCTGGCTGTACCGCATCGCCTACCGCACCGCGCTGGATATGCTGCGCACCGCCCGCCGGGCGGAACAGCGCGCCCTGGCCCAGCCGCCGCTGGACCGGGCGCTGGTGCTGGAACGGGTGCTGGAAGGGATGGACTACGCCGCGCTGGCGAAGATCCACCGCCGCCCCGAAGCCTACCTGCGCACCCGTTACCACCGGGCCAAACGCCGTTTGGCCGACCTGTTACGAGAGGAGGGAACCGACCATGACCCCTGACCGCGACGAACTGTTTTTGCAGAAAACTTTGCAGGAGGGCCTGCACCCGGCGGACCGCGACCTGTGGCCCGCCGTAGCCGAAGCCCTGCCCGGTGCCGCCCGGTGCCAGCGCCGCCGCACCCGTGCGCTGCGGGTGGCCGTCTGCCTGTGCGTGCCGGTGCTGGTGGCCGCCGGGGCGCTGCTGGGCCGCGCCGAGTTCACCAACCTGCGGGAGGACCCCCGCCCCAGCTTTGCGCCGGAGAACAACACCGGCTATGCCATCCGGTATGACCTGACGGCCTATGCACTGCCGGAGGAACTGAACCGCTCCCTTCTGGAAGCCGCAGACGGCGAAGCGAACGGTGGCTTCTCCTGGTATATTTCCACCATAGGAAGTCAAACGCCTCCCCTGCAAAGCCCCGGCACCCACGGCTATGACAGTTGGCTGGAAATGACCGCCGACACCGGCCTGCCGCTGGTACAGAGCGAACTGCTGGACGACGCGGCTTGTATCGACACCGTCACCCTGTACCGTCCTACCGACTGGATCCAGATCGAAGGCATGTCCAGCGAAGAAGCAGCGGACTACTTGCAGGAACTTGACCAGCAAAACCGTTACCCTGTCGGGTTCACCGTATCGTGGACCGGCGAAGGGAACCCGTCCTATCTGCACCCCCGCCGGGTGAACCGTGTTTCGGGCCAACTGGGCGATTATATCATTGAAGTACAGGCTGATGCTGCCTTGTCCTACGAACACGTTCCCGCCGGAACGACGCTGTCCAACCACGAGGTGTGGTTTACCCAGGCATCCGCCCTGACATGGGAAAACGAAGAATACACCACCGATTCCGGCATCGTGGCGCTGATGCCTCACTGCACTTCCTACGAGGAACCCCAATACCGCGACACCTTCGCCTTCTTCACCTGGGACGGCATCTATTACAGGCTTCAAGCCCTGCCGACCAACGGCTGGGAGGACGGCATGACCGCCGACGCCCGCGCCGTGCTGAAACAGGTGCTGGACAGCTTTACCCCCGCCCCCGCCGGTGCCGAATAAACCCAAACCCGGCGCTCCCTTTCCATTTTACCCAAAATTTCACAGCGGACTGCCCGTTTTCACGGGCAGTCCGCTGGTTTTCTTCCACTTCGCCGTTTTTCATCATTTGCTCAAAATTTGTACACATTTTTGCGGTAGACTGTACCTGTTAAATTATCGGTTTGAGTGAAGGGAGTTTCGGAATCTATGCCGGAGAACAACACTGCCGCGCAACGCGGCCCGCGTGGCTGGCTGGCCCGCCATAACCCGCTGCGCTGGGTCAAGCGCCATAAAAAACTTACCATCGTACTGGTGGTCCTGCTGCTGGTCGTGGCGTTCATCGTATCGTCCTGCATGCGCACGGCGCAGGCCGTCAGCAACATGCTGGCCTACCAGTTCGTGCGCACCACCACCCTGCAAAAGACCAGCCTGACCGACTCGGTCAGCGTGAGCGGAACGGTCTCTTCGGGTTCCACCGCCAGCGTCACGGCGTCGGATTCCGTCAAGACCTTCAAAGTCACCTCGGTCAATGTGGCCGTGGGCGACACCGTCACCAAGGGGCAGGTCATCGCCACGCTGGATACTTCCGACGTGGAGAATCAGATCGAAAACGCCCAGCAGAGCTACGGCGACAACGTGGATCAGGCCCAGACCACCTATGACCAGAGCGTGGAGGACCTTTCCACCAATCTGACGCAGGCCGAACAGGACCTGCAAAAGGCGCAGGAAGACTACGACACCCTGGGCCTGACCGACCGCTACAACTCGATGGTCAACCCGGACACCACCGACATGAACATCCGTGAACTGGTCGAGTACTACTACGGCCTGTTTGCCGAGGAGATCGCCGAGCTGGAAAACACCGTGGCCAACCTGCAGATCCAGTTGACGCAGGCCCAGAACGACGGCAACGGCGACCGCGTGAAGGACGTGCAGGGCCAGCTGGAGAACTACCAGAACCAGTTGAACATCGCCAAGGGCCAGTGCAGCATCCCCGAACTGGGGCTGCAGGGCTTTGACGTCATCAAGCAGTATTACGACAGCATCGACCAGTACCGCCAGGCGCTGGATCAGGCCCAGCGCGCCTATGACGCCGCCGCCACCAACAGCGGCCGCCAGGTGGACAGCGCCGAGACCCAGCTGGAACAGGCCAGCCGTCCTTCCGACACGCTGACCGACCTGCAGTCCACGCTGGAGGACTGCACCCTGACCGCCACGATGGACGGCACCATCACCGAGCTGAACGCCACCGTGGGTTCCGTCTGCACCGGCACGGTCGCCACCATCCAGGACCTGGGCTACCTGACGGTGGAAGTCACCATCCCCGCCAACTCGGTGGGCAAGCTGTCCACCGGCATGCAGTGCAACATCACCAGTGACGCCACCGGCGACGCGGTCATCAGCGGCACGCTGACCCGCATCGACCCCGTGGCTGACGAGGACGGCGCGTTCGGCGCCACCATCACCGTGAACGGCGGCGACTCCGGCCTGCTGGTGGGCATCGACGCCCAGGCCGAGATCATCGTCCAGCAGGACGACAACGTGTTCACCGTGCCCCGCGACGCCATCGGCACCCGCGAGGACGGCAGCACCTATGTGCTGCGCCGCACCGGCGGCGAGGGCGTGGACATGACCTTTGAGGAAGTGGACGTGACCACCGGCAACTCCAACGACTACTACATCGAGATCAGCGGCGACAGCCTGAACGAAGGCGACGTGATCCGCTCCAGCTCCGATATGACCCAGGGCATCGAGACCGCCAACGCCTCCGACCCGTTTGCCAGCATGATGGGCAGCGGTTCCATGAGCGTGCAGGTCACCGGCCCCAGTGACGGCGGGAGCGCCCCCGCCGCCCCCGCCCCTGCCGGCGAAGCGGGAGGCGAACAATGACCAACGACACCCACACCCAGGCCCCCGGCGAGACCCGCCGCCTGCACCTGCCCCATGAGGCAGCGCCCGCGGCCGAAGCCCCCCGCCCGGAGGACGCCGCCCCCGCGCAGGCCCCCGCAGCGGACGCGCCCCGCCCGCTGATCGAGATGCGCGACATCCACAAAAGCTATTACATCGGCCAGCCCAACGAGCTGGAGATCCTGCACGGCATCAGCCTGACGGTCTACCCCGGCGAGTTTGTGGCGATCGTGGGCGAATCCGGTTCCGGCAAATCCACGCTGATGAACATCATCGGCGTGCTGGACAAACCCACGTCCGGCCAGTACACGCTGGACGGCGTGGACATCCACGACGCGGCCGACAATGAACTGGCCGCCATCCGCAACCGCAAGATCGGCTTCGTGTTCCAGACTTACAACCTGATCGGCCGCCAGAGCGCACTGAAAAACGTGGAACTTCCCATGCTGTACGCCGGTGTGCCCGGCGCCGAGCGCACCCGCCGCGCCAAAGAATGGCTGGAGCGCGTGGGCATGGGCGAACGCATGCGCCACCAGCCCAACGAACTTTCCGGCGGGCAGAAACAGCGCGTGGCCATCGCCCGCGCCATGGTCAACGAACCTTCGCTGATCCTGGCCGACGAGCCCACCGGCGCGCTGGACAGCGAAACCAGCCGCATCGTGATGGACCTGTTCCATGAGATGCACCAAAAATACCACAAGACCATCGTGCTCATCACCCACAACCCGTCGCTGGCCGAAGAATGCCAGCGGGTGCTGACGCTGCGCGACGGCCTGATCGTGGGCGAACGAAAGGGGTCCGGCAAACGTGCAGCTCTTTGAGAATATCTCCATGGCGCTGGCGAGCGTGCGCAGCAACAAAATGCGCAGCCTGCTGACGATGCTGGGCATCATCATCGGCATCGCGGCGGTCATCGCCATCGTCACGGTGGGCAACAGCATGACCGGCACCGTGACCGATTCCATGTCCGGCATGGGCGTGAGCAACATCACCCTGAGCCTGACCCAGAAAAATTCCGACAGCATGACCGGCACCGCCCAGGGCGTGACGCTGCTCCACTTTATGGATTCCAAGCCGGACGCCGACGACCTGATCACCGACCAGATGCTGGACGACTTTACCGCGGCTTTCCCGGAGGAAGTCGACCACGTCGAACTGACCCAGGACGTGGGCACCGCCACCATCGACAAATACGGCGACCCCAACACCACCATCCGCGCCGATGTTTCGGGCACGAACGCCGCCACCCTGCTTGCCAAGGAGAAGGACACCCCCATCCTGGCCGGGCGCTGGCTGGACGATGAGAAGGATGCCGGGCGGCAGGTGGCCGTCGTATCGGAAAAATTCGTCGAACAGGCCATCGGCTGTTCCAACACCGAGGCCGTGGGCCGGCCCTTCACGCTGACCATCAACGGCTTCCTTTATACCTTTTATATCAACGGCGTGTATGAGTACACCGAGGACGTCTACGCCAGTATGTTCGGCATGACCGACGACGACCAGATCCAGACGAGCATCTACATCCCCATGGACGTAGCCAAGACCATCGCCGGGGCCGACGCCGGGTACCAGAGCGTGACCATCGTGGCCGACAGTTCGGTGGATGTGACCCACTTTGTGGACACCGTGGGCAGCTTTTTTGCCAGCTACTACACCTACAACGATACCTGGACCGCCAGCGCCAGCAGCATTTCCAGCCTGGTGGAATCCATGACCGAGATGCTGGACACCATGTACCTGGGCATTTCGGCCATTGCGGCGATCTCGCTGCTGGTCGGCGGTATCGGCGTCATGAACATCATGATGGTGTCCGTCACCGAGCGTACCCGCGAGATCGGCACCCGCAAGGCGCTGGGCGCGCCGGGGTCCGCCATCCGTATGCAGTTCATCACCGAGAGCGTGATCCTCTGCCTGATCGGCGGCGTTATCGGCGTGCTGCTGGGCATCGGCCTGGGCGCGCTGCTCAGCAGCGTCGTGGGCATGGCCGCGCGGCCCAGCATCGGGGCCATCCTGATCGCGGTGGGCTTCAGTATGGGCATCGGCGTGTTCTTCGGCTATTATCCGGCCAACAAAGCCGCCAAGCTCAACCCCATCGACGCGCTGCGGTACGAATAATTTTATCAAAAGGGGAAACAGTCGCACAAGCGGCGTCGCTTCCTATTTTTAACACCTCATCCCCACCGCCTGCACGGCGGTGGGGATTTTGATTTGCCCCCGTTGTATTTTTGTGCTATACTGGCAGCGGGAAAGCCACTGTTTCATCAAATGTTCTTTTGCTGCTTTTCTTCCAGGAAAAGCAGAGAAACCATGGGGATAAAAGAGGGATCGCTGCCATGCAGCAACTGAAAACCGCGCCGATCTTTACCAACCGCCAGCTCGTCACGCTGCTGTGGCCGCTGGTCATCGAACAGGCCCTCAACGTGCTGGTGGGCATGGCCGACACCATGATGGTATCCTCCGCCGGGGAGGCCGCCATCTCCGGCGTGTCGCTGGTGGATATGATCAACCAGTTGATCATCACGGTATTCGGCGCGCTGGCTACCGGCGGTGCCGTGGTCACCAGCCAGCTTTTGGGCGCCCAAAAGCCCAAAGAAGCCGCGGCCAGCGCCGGGCAGCTCGTCACGCTCAGCGCCATTCTGGGCACGGCGGTGGCGGCGTTCTGCCTGCTGACCCGCACGCACCTGCTGCGGCTGTTCTTCGGCTCCATCGACGCCGATGTGATGGCCGCCGCGCTGCTCTACCTTACCATCACGGCGCTGTCCTTCCCGTTTCTGGCGCTGTATAACGCCGGGGCGGCCATCTTCCGCTCCACCGGCAACAGCGCCGTTTCGATGCGGGTGTCGATCCTTGTGAACCTGATCAACTTCTGCGGCAACGCGCTGTGCGTCTACGGCCTGCACATGGGCGTGGCGGGCGTGGCGGTGCCCACGCTGATCTCCCGCGCGGTGGGGGCCGTCGTGATCCTGGCGCTGGCCGCCCGACCCGGCTACCTGCTGCGCCTTACGCCGCACACCGTCGCCCGGCTGGAACCCGCCACCGCGCGCAGCATCCTGCGCATCGGCGGGCCGTCCGCGTGCGAGAACAGCCTGTTCCAGTTGGGGCGTGTGCTGGTCGTCAGCATGATCTCGCTGTTCGGCACCGTCCATATTTCGGCCAATGCCGTCGCCAACAATCTGGACGGCGTGGGCTGCATCATCGGCAACGCCATGGGCCTGGGCATGATCACCGTCATCGGCCGCTGCGTGGGCGCGCAGGACTTTGCCCAGACCACCCACTATACCAAAAAGCTGCTGCGGTGGACCTATGTTTCGCAGGGGCTGCTGAACGCCGTCATCCTGCTGGCGCTGGACCCGCTGCTGAGCCTGTACACCCTTTCGCCGGAGACCTACGCCCTTTCGGCGCAGTTGGTATGGATCCATGTGGGCATCGCCATCCTGATCTGGCCGCTGGCCTTTGTGCTGCCCAACGCCCTGCGCGCCGCCAACGACGTGCGGTTCACCATGCTGGTATCGGTGATCTCGATGCTGGTATGGCGGCTGGCGTTCAGCCAGGTATTGTGCGTCCAGTTGGGCTGGGGCGCGCTGGGCGTCTGGTGGGCCATGATCCTGGACTGGGTGTGCCGCACCATCTGTTTTGTGGTCCGCTTTGCCAGCGGCGCGTGGAAACGTCACGCCGTATCCTCAAAGAGGGAAACACGCACGCACTGACACCGCAGTGGCGTGTCGTAGGCCAACCGCCGCGTAGCGGCGGCTCTTAGGCCGGAGACCGGCGATGCCTACCGCCCCTATTTAACGGGTTGCGGTTCCCGCATCGCGCGGCGCGCCTTGGAACGGCGCTTGCGCTCTGCGACCGCGGCCCCTGCTCCGCCTTGCTGCATCCGCCGCAGGCGGCGCGCGGCTCCGCAGCCCTTTGGATTCCCCTTCGACAAAATTTAACCCAAAATCGCGCACTCGGCTTTCGGCCTCGCACACAATTTTGGGCTAAATTTCCCTGGCGGTGTCCTCATCGTCGGCACATGTCCGCCGATGGGGACGGATTTTCAATTTTTTCTTCGTCCAAGGAGTTTATGTTATGAAATTTGTAAGCTGGAACGTCAACGGGCTGCGCGCCTGCCTGAAAAAAGGCTTTGCCGAGACCTTTGCCGCGCTGGACGCCGACTTTTTCTGCATTCAGGAGACCAAGATGCAGCCCGGCCAGGCGGATTTTGCCCCGGAGGGCTACACTGAATATATCTACAGCGCCGACAAAAAGGGCTATTCGGGCACGGCCATCTGGGCCAGAACCCCGGCGCTTTCGGTGCGGTACGGGCTGGAACAGGACCTGCACAACCACGAGGGCCGGGCCATTACGCTGGAATACCCGGACTTTTACCTTGTGAACCTGTACGTCCCCAATTCCCAGAACGAGCTGGCCCGCATCGACTACCGTATGCAGTGGGAGGACGACCTGCGCGCCTACCTGCAAAAGCTGGACGCCGAAAAGCCGGTGATCGTCTGCGGCGACATGAACGTGGCCCATGAGGACATCGACTTAAAGAACCCCGGCCCCAACCGCGGCGCGGCGGGCTTCAGCGATCAGGAGCGCGGCAAGCTGGACGAACTGCTGGCCGCCGGGTTCACCGATACTTTCCGCCGCCTGTACCCCGATGCGACCGGCGTGTACAGTTGGTGGAGCATGCGGTTCCGCGCGCGGGAGCGCAACGCGGGGTGGCGCATCGACTATTTCCTCGTCAGCGACCGGCTGGCCCCGCATATTCAGGAAGCCGGGATCTGCATGGACATCCTGGGCAGCGACCACTGCCCGGTGACGCTCACTCTCGACTGACTTACTTTCTTGGCGAAAGTAAGCAAAGAACTTTCAACCAAAATCGCACATCCGTGCGATTTTTGCGGGAGTTTCTTTGATTCGCCTTTGCAAAGAAAGAATATTTGCAATATTTGCAAAAAAATTTCCCCCGCGTTGCAAAAAACAGCGCGGGGGAATCGTTATAATAGATAGAAAGAGAACGCAAAGGGGGTGTGGGGGCTGACAAACGAAGATTTCACGGGGCTGATGCGGCAGTACCAGAAGCTGATCTATACCGTGTGCCTGCAGTTCGTACATGACCCGCACACCGCAGAGGACCTGACGCAGGACACCTTCCTGGCTGCGTTTTCCGCCATTGACCGGTGCGATCCCGCGTATTACAAAGCATGGCTGGTGCGTGTGGCGGCCAACAAATGCAAGGACCACCTGAAAAGCGCCTGGGTGCGCCGGGTGGAAGCCCCCGGTGACGACGCCCTGCCCGAACCGCGCGGCGCACCGCCCGGTGACGCCGCCGACCCGGCCGAACAGATCGCCAGCCGGGCCGGGGCCGAAGAACTGGAAACCCTGGTGCGGGACCTGCGGGAACCTTACGGCAAGATCGCCGTGCTGTACTTTCTGCAGCACAAGGACACCGCCGAGATCGCGGCCCTGACCGGCCGCCCGCCCGCGACCGTAAACAATCAGCTATGGCGCGCCAAGATCCTGCTGCGCCGCCAGATCAACGAAAGGAGGCTGAAGGAATGAGCCTGTATTTTGACAACAACAACCTGTTCGACGCCGACGGCCACCTGACCGACGACGGCCTGTACGCCCTGAAGGACGGCACGCTGGACGATCTGGGCGCGCTGGAAGCCGCCGAACACCTTTCCTTCTGTGATTACTGCCTGCTGCGCTACACCGACCTGATCGACGCCGCGCCCGCCTGCCTCCAGCAGCCCATGCGCGACCTGATCCCCCAGGTGCAGAACCTGATGCGCCTGCGCCGGTTCCGCCTGATGACCAACCGCTATATTTCGGCGGCGGCCGCCGTGATCCTCTGCTTTATGCTGTGGGGCTTCACGTCCTTTGGGGCCAGCCAGCGCATGGCCGAAGCCGCCATCCAGCCCCAGGAACCGCACGCCACCTTCGGCCAGCGGGTCAACGCGGCCGTGGGCAGCTTCTATGACGGGCTGGACGACGTTTTCAGCCAATTTACCCAGGTCGCCGGGAACGGCCTGGCCCAACTGCAAAACAATAACGGCGGCAACGCCACTAAGGGAGAATGATCGCCATGAAAAAGAACGCTTTGCTCACTTTTATCTTCGCCTGCATCCCCGGCGCGGGGCAGATGTACTACGGCTACATGCTGCGCGGGCTTTCGCTCATCACGCTGTTCTGCCTCAGCTTTATACTGGGTGCGCTGGCCGGGCCGCTGATCGTCACCATGTTCATCGTCTGGATGTTCAGCTTCTTTGACACCTACGACCTGATCCGCCACCTGGCCGCCGGGGACCCCAAGCCGGACGCCCTGCTGTTCCTGGGCGACTGGTCCGACCTGAAGCGGCTGATCCCCCAGCACAACCGGCTGCTGGGCTGGGGCCTGATCGTGCTGGGCGCCTGGGCGCTGTACGATATGCTGCTGGAACCCGTCCTTTACACGCTGCTGGCCAAGTTGGACAGCGACCTTGCCTGGCAGGTGACTTACGCCCTGCCCAACATCGTCATTGCCGCGGCGCTCATCGGCGCGGGCGTCTGGCTGCTGGGCCTGCACCCCAAGCACACGTCCCACAACGATGTGCCGCCCTTCCCCGGCAACGACGATCTGCAGTAAGTCTATTCCCCACTTTCTTGTAAGAAAGTGGCAAAGAACTTTTCTTCAAAATCGCATGAATATGCGATTTTAACTGGAATTTCTTTGATTCTTTCTTTGTAAAGAAAGAATCAAAAACACATACGAGGTACAAACCATGGATGAAAATAAAACCGTTTCCCCCGCGCCGGAAACACCCGCCCCGGCAGCGCCCAAAAAGGTTCGCCGCGTGGGCCGCGTCGCCTTTGCCCTTGTGCTGATTGCGTCCGGCGTTCTGCTGCTGATCAACCAGTTCGTGCCGGACTTTGACCTGCTTGCCATCGTTCGGTTCGCCCCGGTCATTTTGATCATGCTGGGCGTCGAAATGCTGATCTACTCCGCCCAGCCCAACGTCAAGCTGAAATTCGACTGGCTCAGTGTTCTGGGCAGCGCCTTTATCCTCTGCGTCGTAGGCGTGGCTTCGCTGATCCCCTACTTCTGGGATACGATGGGTCCGCAGGCGGAAGCCGCCCGCGACCGTTACAGGAACCAGCTTGAGGACAAGGCGTATCAGGCGTTGAACGCCGACACCGATTTGAAAGCCAAGGTCAACAGCCTTGACTTCTATGTAGACTTTAACTATTTAGAAGCCGATGACTACACGCTGCAGGACGGGGACGACGTATATATGAATGTGACCCTGCCCGAAAGCGGCTATGTCTCCGCACAGGACTTTGCCAATGACTGCTGGAGCATCTTCCAGCTTATGGAACAGGCGGGCGTGCCGGTCACGGAATATTACTTTAACAGCAATGCTTCCTACGACGCTTCCACAAACGCCTATTCGCTGGATTTCCCGGCCAGCTATGCCGAGGGTCTAACCGCCGAACAACTGGCCCTGCGCGTGCAGACCCAGTACCAGTTTGACGGCGACTTCTACCCCTCCCAAGCCGACCGCGACAACGCCGTGAAGGATGTCCTGCGTGAGGAAGTCATCGGCGGATATTCCGACGAACACGACGGCGAATACCCCGGCGACGAATATGTGGAACAGGAGGTGGAGCGCCGCTTCCAGGGCTACTTCCCCGCCCTGGAACAGCCCGCCACCGCCGAGACCGCCGCCACCGCTTCCGATTCCGCCGCATAAACCACACACCCCCGCAGCCGTCCGGCTGCGGGGGTGTTTTTGCTTCTGTTTCGGTTTTTACCGCCGCCCGGCCGGGCCGTGGATATACTTGCGGTCCAGCCCGTGGCGCACCGCCGCGCGCAGCACCATCCAGGTCAGGAACACTTCCAGCGGCAGCAGCACGGTGTTCTTCACCAGCCCGGTGCTCAGGTAGTACAGGTATCCCTGCCCGTAGAGCATGGCTTTCCACACGCTGCCTAGCAGCACGTTGCTGCCGTAGTTGATGAGCAGCCGCGTGATGATGATGCGCCCCACCGTGGGGCGGCGGCGGTAGTACATGACGCCGTAGATCAGGCCCGACAGCATCGCCGTGACCAGATACCCCGGAAAATACGGTTCCCCGTAGCCCGCCAGCAGAAAGCCCATCGTGTCGATGACTACGCCGGTCACCATGCCCACCAGCGGGCCGTAGCACATACACCCCAGCGACACGACCAGATAGCTGAAATAGATCTTCAGGCTGGGGCCCAGCAGATAGATGGGCATGGCTTCCAAAACGATCGCCATGGCGCACACCAGCCCCGCCAGGGCCAGCGTGCGCACGTTGCGGAATTCGGCCCGCGCGGCGCGCCAATAGGCGGCGGAAAAGACGGAAAGCGGCTGTTCCTGCATAACAAAAAACCTCCTGTTTTGTGCATTGCTGCACAAAGGAGGAAGCAAAAAGCGGGCGTGGGACCAGCCGTACCACACCCGCCGTTGCGCGCCGTCATGCAGCAGCGGGATGCGGGATGCGCACCGCGGACCTTACGGTCACTTCGTCCTGCCACAACTCCCCGTCGGTCAGGCACTTCGGGGGCGATTCCCCCACGCGCGTATCCCTACTCTGCAAAAATTCATACACCGACATTATAGGCCGCCCCCCGCCGGATTGCAAGCCCCCCGGCCAAATTTTGCACTTTTTTGTGCGGAAAAGGGGCCTCTTGCAGAAAATCTACTATTTTTATAGGTTTTCCTCTTGTACTTTGGCCACGTTCATGGTATAGTATTATTCCGGTAGGATATGACAATCCTTTCCATACCGGGATCATCCGGGACCATCAGATAAGGAGCATCTTTACCATGTTAGAATTGCGCAACGTCGGCTACGAGACCGACGATAATAAAGAGATCCTGCACGATGTCAGCCTGACCGTACAGGAGCGTTTTGTGGCCATCACCGGCCCCAACGGCGGCGGCAAGTCCACCCTTGCCAAGATCATTGCGGGCATCTACCAGCCCACCAGCGGCCAGATCCTGCTGGACGGGGTGGACATCACCCATATGTCCATCACCGAGCGTGCCAACCTGGGGCTGAGCTACGCCTTCCAGCAGCCGGTGCGCTTCAAGGGCCTGCGCGTCAAGGACCTTTTGAGCCTGGCCGCCGGCAAGAACACCAGCGTGACCGAAGCCTGCAACTACCTGAGCGAAGTGGGCCTGTGCGCCCGCGACTACATCGACCGGGAACTGAACGACAGCCTTTCGGGCGGGGAGCTCAAACGCATCGAGATCGCCATGGTGCTGGCCCGTGGGACCAAGCTCTCGATCTTTGACGAGCCGGAAGCCGGCATCGACCTGTGGAGCTTCCAGAACCTGATCCGCGTGTTTGAAAAAATGTACGAGCAGACCCGCGGCAGCATCCTCATCATCAGCCATCAGGAGCGCATCCTGAACATTGCCGACAAGATCGTCGTCATCAAGAACGGCCAGATCCAGAAAGCCGGCCCCCGCGCCGAGATCCTGCCCGAACTGCTGGGCAGCGCCGACGCCAGCAGCCCGGCGTGCAGCATCCTGACCGATAAATTAGAGGGGGTACGCAGCGAATGATGGACGCCATTGAGAAAAACCTGTTGCGCGAAGTGGCAGAGCTGGACAGCCTGCCCGTGGGCGCTTACAACATCCGCGCCAACGGCGCGCTGGCCGGGCGCAACACCACCGCCAACATCGACATCGTGACCAAGACCGACAAGCCGGGCATCGACATTTACATCCGCCCGTTCACCAAGAACGAGAGCGTGCACATCCCGGTGATCCTGAGCCAGACCGGGCTGAAGGACCTTGTGTACAACGACTTCCACATCGGCGAAGGCGCCGACGTGACGATCATTGCCGGGTGCGGCATCCACAACTGCGGCGGCGGCGACGCCCAGCACGACGGCATCCACACCTTCTACCTGGCGAAGAACGCCAAGCTGCGCTATGTGGAAAAGCACTACGGCGAGGGCGACGGCCGCGGCAAGCAGATCATGAACCCCACCACCATCGTCCATCTGGCCGAAGGCGCCGTGATGGAGATGGAGACCACCCAGATCGCCGGCGTGGACGACACCATCCGCAAGACCAGCGGCGACCTGGCCGCCGGGGCCAGCCTGGTGGTGAAGGAAAAGATCATGACGACCGGCGACCAGCGCGCCGTCACCGACTTTGTGGTGGATATGAACGGCGACGGCTGCTCGGCCAACATCGTTTCCCGCAGCGTGGCCAAGGACGAAAGCCGCCAGGAGTTCGTCAGCCACCTGAACGGCAACTGCGCCTGCGCGGGCCATTCCGAGTGCGACGCCATCATCATGGACCACGCTTCGGTCGTCGCCAGCCCGGCCCTGACCGCCAACAACGTGGACGCCAGCCTGATCCACGAAGCCGCCATCGGCAAAATCGCGGGCGAACAGCTCATCAAGCTGATGACCCTGGGCCTGACCGAAAAAGAGGCCGAGGATCAGATCGTCAACGGCTTCCTGAAATAACGCTTATACAAAACCGCCCCCGCAGGCGTAAAGCCCTGCGGGGGCGGTTTTTCGTTTGCTTATAGTGCCGGGGGTCATTCCGGGCTGCCGGACGCGGCCCCGACGGTCTCTTTTTCTTCCAGCGGGTCCTCCGGCGGTTCGGGGGCTTCTTCGTCCCCGTCTGCGGGGCGGCCCTCCGAGTCGATGCCGCGCCAGCGCAGCAAAAAGGCCACAGCCTCCTGCCCCACGCCGTAGAGCGTGGCGAACAGCGGCACGCCCAAAATCATGCCCGGCAGGCCGAACAGGTCGCCGCCCACCACGATGGCGAACAGCACCCACAACGACGAGATGCCCACCGACTGGCCCAGCACCTTGGGGCTGATGAGGTTGCTGTCCAACTGCTGGATCACCACCACCAGCACGGCGAAGATCAGCGCCTGCAGCGGGTCCATCAGCAGCAGGATGAACAGGCTGGGGATCGCGCCGATGAACGGCCCGAACACCGGGATGATGTTGGCCACCCCCACGAACACGCTGACCAGCAGCGCAAAATCCAGCCGCAGAACGGACATCAGCACAAAGGTCAGCAGGCCGATCAGGGCCGAGTCAATGACCTTGCCGATCAGAAAGGCCGTAAAGTTTTCGTTGGCATAGTGGCAGATGCGCAGCGTGTTGCGCGCCACCGCCCGCGGCAGAAAGGCGTGGACCATCGTGCGGAGCTGGTGCAGCAGCTTCCGCTTGCCCGAAAGCATATAGATGCTGGACGCCACCGCCGTGAACACCGCCACAAAGTTGGACGCCACGTTGCCCAGCGTGCTGACGATCTGGGGCACCGCGCCGCTGACTACGCTGTAGACCTCGCGCATGAGCGCCTCGGAATCGTCCAGGATGTTCACAAAGCTCTGCACCGGCAGGCCGTATTCCTGCTGCAGCAGATACAGCGTGTGCTGCAGCCCCGCTATGTACCCCGGCAGGTTCGTGAACAGCGTAACGGCGCTTTTGGCAAGCTGGGGCAGCAGCAGCCACCCCAACAGCGCCAGCACCAGCAGCGCCACCAGGTAACTCAGCAGGATGGCCGCCCACCGCCAGCGGGTGTCCCCGCGCAGCAGCCGGTTCTGGAAGGTCTCCACCATGGGGTTCAGGATGAAGGCGATCAGCGCGCCCCCGGCAAAGGGCGTCAGGATGTGCAGCAGGTCCCGCGCCCCGGCCAGCACATAGCCCAGGTTGCTCAACAGCAGGTAGAACGCTACCCCTGCAAACAACAGGCAGAACCATTCCAGCATGGTATCCGGCCGTTTATTCAAATAGTTTTTTCCACGCACTGTCGCAGAGTTCCTTTCTTTGTGTCACATCGTTCCCTTTTATTGTACCCGGCCGCCGGGGGCGGCTGCAAGGCAAAAGATGTTAATTTTTCCCGTCGGGGTCCAGCGGGCGGCCGTCCTCGTCGATGCCGCGGGCCGCCAGCCCCGCGCCGACCGCCTGTTTGAGCAGCGTGACCAGCACGGCCAGCGTGGGCACACCCACGACCATGCCGGGCACGCCGAACAGGTTACCGCCCACAATGATCGCCAGCAGCACGCCCAGGCCCGGCATGCCGGTCGCACCGCCCAGGATGCGCGGCGCAATAAAGTTGCCGTCGATCTGCTGCACCACCAGAATGATGATGACGAATTCCAGCGCGTGCAGCGGGGATTCCAGCAGCAGGATCAGCACGCCGGGGGCCGCGCCGATGAAGGGCCCCAGCAGCGGGATGATGTTGGTCACGCCCACCAGCACCGCGATCAGCGGCGCATAGTTCAGGTTAAAAATAGACATCAGCACGAAAGTTTCGATGCCCACCAGCAGCGCGTCCGTCAGCTGGCCGCCGATATAGCCGCTGAAGGTGCGGTTTGCCATCGTGCAGACCGAGAGCAGGCTGCCCACCTGCCGGGGCGGCAGGGCCGCGCGCAGGCAGGTGCGCGCCGCGTGAAGCAGCAGGTCCTTGCTGCTGAGCAGGTAGATGCTGACGGCCAGCGTCACAAAGCCGTCCATGGCGGCGCCCGCCACCCCCGCAGCCGCGCCCGCGGCCGCGTCGGCGGCCGCCTGTGCCGCCGCGCCGGAGATGGATGTGAACCACTGCTGGAGCTGTTCGGTGGCCTGCTGGACGTAAAGTTCAAGGGTCTCGGTCTCCAGGCCGAAGGTGTCCCGTATCCAGTTCAGGCCGTTCTGGATGGCGGCCTCATACGCGCCCAACTGGCTGATGAAGGACTGCACGCTGTCGATGAGCTGCGGCACCACCAGCGCCAGCAGCAGGGCGATCACGCCGAACATCAGAATATAGCTGAGCACGATGGCCAGCACCCGTTTGCCGCCGAACAGTTTTTCGGCAAAAAGGCGGGTGGGGATATCCAGCACATAGGCCAGCACCATGCCCCAGGCAAAGGGGCTCAAGATCTGCAGGAAGGCCCCGGCCCCCTGCGCCAGCGCGGGAAGCTGCCAGGCCAGACCGAAAATGATCGCCGCCCCCAGGACCAGGCACAGATAATCGCCGCTGGTGCGGGGTGGGCGCGAAAGCCATTTTTTCAAAAGAGAAGTCCTCCTTGGGTGTATCCGCCTGCCCGGCCGGTCCGAAGCAGGTACGCTTACCGCTATTATAGCATATCCCCTTTCAATATGCCACCGCCGGGCGGGTTTCATGCCCGGCAAAAAGATTTTTCACAGATGCGGGCCGGTTGTCCCGCCCGCAAAAGGGTGGTACAATGAAGAAAACGCCGCCCTCTGTTTATGATAACGAATCAGTGCCGCTGCTCTTTGCAAGTTGGGGAAAGTTTTTTCCGCTTTGCCGTGGGCGGGCGCGGGGCGCGGCCATTTTTTGCAGAAAGGCAGGCCGGAACGATGCCAACAGCAGGACCGGGAACATGGAACGAACGGGTGCAGGGCGCCGTGGAGATCGAGGGGGACACCCTGCGCTACACCGTCACCGGCAGCGGCGCGCCGCTGCTCTGTATCGCCGGGGGCGGGGGCGACGGCGACCTGTTCCTGCCCCTTGCCGACGCGCTCGCGCCGGACTATAAAGTCATCACCTATGACCGCCGGGCCAACGCGGGCAGCACGATGCACCACCCGGATGTTTTTTCGCTGGCGCAGCAGGCGCGGGACGCCGCGGCGGTCCTGCGGGCGGCGGGCGAGCCGTCGGCCTGTATTCTGGGCAACAGCAGCGGCGCGGTCATCGCGCTGGAATTTTTGCGCCTGTTCCCCGAAAAAGTGACCGGCCTGATCGTCCACGAGCCGCCGGTGGCAAAGGCGCACCCCGACCGGGAAAAGTGGCTGGCCTTCTTCCAGAAATGCTACGACGCTTCTTTCCGGCCCGGCGGGGCGTCCCTGGCGGCTACGAAGTTCCTTTTCGGCATCGAGGTCCCGGCCCTGCAGATGATCCGAGCGCAGCTGCGCGCGGAACGCTACCTGAAACAGCACGGCGTACCCAAAAAGCAGACCGTCCCGGCGCAGCAGGCTTCCCGCTATCTGATCCGGCAGGAGCTGCTGCCGGTGGTGCGCTATGACGTGGACTATGATTCCCTGGCGCGTGCAGACGGCAAGGCCGTGTTTGCCGTGGGCGAATACGCCAAAGCGCACGGCACCTTTTTGTACCGGGCCGCGGAGCAGCTTTCCACCCGCAGCGGCCTGCCCTGTGTAACGGTGCCCGGCCACCACGGTTCCTTCATGGACGACGCCCCCGCCTGGGCGGACCGCATCCGCGCGATCACGGCGGATTATTTTGGGTGATGCCCGCCGGGCAAACAGCAAAAAACGGGCGGCTGCGTATGCAGCCGCCCGTTTCCATTTTCTTCTTATATCGTTTCGGGATCATGGGCATGATAGGCAACATAATACAAAAAGCCCCTACCGGCTGCGGCCAGCAGCGCCACGGCCAGCAACATCATTCCCATCACGTTTCCTACGCTCTTTATTGTCCCCTGCCCTGTCAAAACCATGTGCGGCCCACTGTGCCGTCCCGAATGGTTCTATGCGTCCATGTATGCTGCAAGATATTCTTCCAGGGTATCCATATACTGTGCGTATAGTTTGTTGTCGTTTTGCAGCCCATGCCCGGAGTGCGGAAATTCAAAATAATCATGCGGCACCCCGTTTTTCTCCAATGCCGCAAGCAGCGGCTTTACGCTCAAATACGGGCAGACTTTATCGCAGGCCCCATAGGCCAGCAGCGCGGGGGCCGCGCCTTCCTTTACCCACCGATCCGCCGAGATCGGTTTGACATACTCCAAATATTCCCCCGACGTGATCATTTCCGGCGTGAGCGTCGTTCCGCACATCGCGCCGAACAGCTTTGCGGCGGCTTCCGGGCTTTTATCCAGGCCATAGTTGGTCCAATCCTCATAATAGAAACTGGCGGGCCCGACCATTTCAAACACCATTTTTACGGGGACCGGCGCACTGTCCGCATCCCTGTAGGCATAAACCAGCGCCAGCGTGCCGCCTGCGCTGCCGCCCGCGATCGCCATTCTGTCAAGCGGGTAGCCCCGTTTTTCCGCTTCCGCCACCACCCGCGGCATGGCGGATTTTACATCCATCGTCTGCGAATATACGCTTGCCGTGGGATTTTCCTCGCTGAACAGCGTGTAGTTGATACCCGCCGTCACGTAGCCCTTGGCGCACAGCCACTTCAAAATCCCCTCGTCGCCGCTTTTGTCGCCGCTGGTAAAGCCCCCTGCATGCAGATAGACGATCAGGCCATAGTGTTCTTTCGTGCGGTCTGCGGGCAGGTACAGATCAAATGTATTCGCCCGACCGTCCCCATAGGGCAGGTCGGTATAAACGGTCCCGACCGAATCGTTCCAATCCACGGTGTATTTGCCATGGAAGGGGTCCGCTTTCATTTTGACCGCCGCGGACACGGCGAACACCGAAACGAATACCGCGCTATAGATCAATCCCCACATCATTCTGCCCTTTCCTTTCGTTCTTCTCACAGAAAGTTCCCCCCGAACAGCGTACCGCCCAGCAGCAGGTTCAGGGCCGCCCTGACGGTCAGACGCCCCGATACGAAAGCCGCAACCGCGACCACCGCCAGGACGATCAGCCGTTTTGCTGTACCCGACATAGCATTTTCCTCCTTGACATTTTGATGGGACAATTGTATCATTCTGACAGGGATGAGTCAATCGTTTCAGCAAATTGAGACAAACAGGGGGTTTTGTTTACACCATGAAGGGGAGCAATCAGGAAAAAAACAGCTATGTACGCAGCCAGATCCTGCATACGCTGCTGGATATGATGCAGGAGCAGGACCTTTCCACAATCGTTATCAGCAACCTGACCGAACGCGCCTGTGTAGGGCGTGCCTCTTTTTATCGGAACTTTACCAGCAAAGAGGATGTGCTGCGGCAGGAAGCGAACCGTCTGGCCGGTGTATGGAAACAGCGTTACGAGAGCCAGGAACACGCCGCCCCCTCGGAAATTCTCGTCAGTCTGTTGGACTTTTACAAGGAACATTCTGACTTTTACCTTGCCTTATACCGGGCCGGGCTGGAAAATCTCGTATTGAATACGCTTCTGGAACAGATCGAAATTTCGCCGGACCTGCCAAACGCGGTCGCCTATCTTCGTTCCTCCATCGCCTACCTGCTGTTCGGTTGGATCGTCGAATGGATGAAGCGGGGCATGCAGGAAAGCGGCACCGAACTGGCGCAGATGATCGCCGAAGCACAGCGCGCCGAAAAAAACGCCCTGTGACGCAGAAACAGGCGGAAACTTCCGGTAGAAGTTCCCGCCTGCGATTCGACGTAAGACAGCAAAAATCCGGGCTGCTGCCATGCAGCCGCCCGGCCTGTTTTTTAGTGGTTTTTATAGTAGTTGATCAGGCAGCCGTCCGCCAAAATCTGGCGCTCGGCGTCGGTCATGTCGCCCAGGCGCACCGTGAAGCGCGTCACTTCGCCGTCGGGCTTGACCGCCACGGCTTCGATGTTCTCCGCCGCGTTCAGCAGCGCCGCGCGCACACCGGGCAGGAACACATAGTCGCCCTTTTCCAGAACGTCCGGCGTATCCAGCAGGAAGGGCAGCATGCCCCAGTTGATGCAGTTGGAGCGGTAACGCTTGGTGGCGTACTCGCAGGCAAAGTTGGCTGCGCCGCCCAGCACGCGCTGGCAGCTTGCGGCCTGCTCGCGGGCAGAGCCGTCGCCGGGCTTGTTGGCAAAGATGGCCGAGCCGACGTTGGTGCTGTGCGGGACGGGATGGAAGCCCGCCTTTTCCAGCGCGGCGTAGACCTTGCGGATCTCCTCCGGCAGCGCGCCGTTGCGGCGGGCGGCGTCCATCACCTGCACGGCCTTGGCGCTGGGCACATAGGCCGGGTCCTTGCGGGAGAGCGTGAACTCCGCCAGGCGCAGGGGGTTGGAGCGGAACGAAGAAGTTTCGCCCGAGGGGATCAGCTCGTCGGTGGTGGTCACCGGGTCGGTGATATAGCTGACGACCTTCACCAGCAGGTCGTCGCTCAGGGCGGGCTGTTCGGGCCAGTCCTTGATGTTGGGGCCGAACTTGAGGGCGTACTCCGGTTCGGGGCGGCCCCAGCCGTTATAAACGCGCTTGTCGTACACGCCCTGATCGAAGTGGTAGGCCGGGGCGGTGTACTCGTGGTCGCAGACCTCGCTGGCGGCGGTCAGACGGCCGCCGTTGGCCGCGGTGGCCGCGATGGAACGGGCGTCCATCAGGGCCACGGCGCTGATCTGGCCCTCGCCGGGCTTGGAGCCTTCGCGGTTGGGGAAGTTGCGGGTGGTGTGGCGAATGCTGAACTCCCCGTTGGCCGGGGTGTCGCCCGCGCCGAAGCAGGGGCCGCAGAAGCATTCGCGGAAGATGCCGCCCGCGCTGACGATGTCCGCCACCGCGCCGTTCTTGACCAGTTCCAGATAGGTAGGCATGCTGTCGGGGTAGACGCTGAACTTGAACGCGCCGTTGCCGCAGCTCTTGCCGCGCAGGATCTCGGCCACCGCGCAGATGTTCTCATAGGTGCCGCCGGAGCAGCCCGCCACGACGCCCTGTTCCACATAGATGCTGCCGTCGGGCTGGATCTTGCTGACAAGGTCCATCTGCACGCGGCCCGCCAACTGGCGGTTGGCCTGCTGCTGGGCTTCATACAGGATGTCGCGGGCGTTGGCTTTCAGTTCCCGGATGGGGTAGGCGTAGCTGGGGTGCATGGGCAGCGCGATCATGCACTCCACCGTCGAAAGATCCAGCTCGATGCAGCCGTCGTAATAGGCCACGTCCGCCGGGGCCAGTTCCCGGTATGCGTCGGGGCGGCCATGCTCCGCGAAATACTGGCGGGTGACTTCATCTGTCTGCCAGATGGAGGACCAGCAGGTGGTCTCGGTCGTCATGACATCGATGCCGTTGCGGTAATCCGCCGACAGGTTCGCCACGCCGGGGCCGATGAATTCCATGACCTTGTTCTTCACATAGCCGTTGGCGTAGGTGGCGCCCACCAGCGCCAGGGCCACGTCGTGGGGGCCTACGCCGGGGTTCGGCTTGCCGGTCAGGTAGACGGCCACCACGCCGGGGCGGGCCATATCATAGGTACGGCCCACGAGCTGCTTGGCCAGTTCGCCGCCGCCCTCGCCCACGGCGATGGTACCCAGCGCGCCGTAGCGGGTGTGGGAGTCCGACCCCAGGATCATCCGGCCGCAGCCGGCCATCATCTCGCGGTTATAGCTGTGGATGACGGCCATGTTCGGCGGTACATAGATACCGCCGTATTTGTGGGCCGCCGAAAGGGCGAACTGGTGGTCGTCCTCATTGATGGTGCCGCCCACCGCGCACAGCGAGTTGTGGCAGTTGGTCATGACATACGGCAGGGGGAACCGCTCCATGCCGGACGCCCGGGCCGTCTGGATGATGCCCACATAGGTGATGTCGTGGCTGGTCATCGAGTCGAACTTCATGCGCAGGTTTTCCATATCGCCGCTGGTGTTGTGGGCTTCCAGGATGCCGTACGCGATGGTGCCGCGGCGGGCCTCCGCCTCGGTCGTCCCCGCGGGGGCTTCCTGCTGGGGTCTGCCGTTCACCAGATACATGCCGTTTGGCCAGAGTTTCATGGGTTTTCCCTCCATTTCCCGGCAGGGCGCGCCCCGCCGTGGGTTCCTTTGCCGCCCGTTTGGGGGCGGCTCTTCCATTCTTACTACACTATACCCGCTTTATACGGGATTGTCAACGCAGTTTTGCCGCCGGACGGCCGTGCGCGCCGGGGCGTCTTAATTAAATAAAGCCGACCGCCGCAAAAAGCGGAAATATTTTAAGTGTTCCTTGACGAAAGGTCGAAAATATTATAAAATGAAACCAGTATCCGGGGAGCCGCGCCGCCCGGCGCGCCTGCCCCGCAGACCCGAACAGGAAAGGAGCACGCTGATGTATTACCCTGACGTTCCGGCGCTGGAGCCGGAGGAAATGGAACTGCTCTGCCATGAATATCTGGAGCACAACGCCCATCTGGACGCCCGCCTGGCCGACCAGATGGGGGTCAAGCGCGGGCTGCGCAACCCCGACGGCACCGGCGTTCTGGCGGGCATCACCAACGTGTCCAGCGTTATCGGCTATGACCGCGCGGAGGACGGTTCCATCGTGCCGATCCCGGGCCGCCTTGTCTACCGCGGCGTGGACATCGACACCCTGGCGGCTGAAGCCGACAACCACGACCGCTTTCTGTTTGAGGAAGTGGTCTGGCTGCTGCTGTTCGGCTCGCTGCCCGACCGGGAGCAGCACGCCAAATTCTGCAAGCTGCTGGAGCATCACCGCGAACTGCCCCAGGGCTTTGCGGACGATATGATCCTGAATTCGCCGTCGCCGGACCTGATGAACAAGATGGCCCGCAGCGTGCTGGCCATGTACAGCTACGACGAACACGCCGAGGACCTGAGCCTGCCCAACATCCTGCGCCAGAGCGTGAACCTGATCGCGGAACTGCCCACGATGATGGTGAACGCCTACCAGATCAAGCGGCGGGTCTATGACCACGCCAGCATGTATTTCCACCTGCCCACCGAGGGCCAGAGCACGGCGGAACATATCCTGAGCACCTACCGCGCCGACCAGAAGTTCACGCGCGAGGAAGCCCGCCTGCTGGACCTGTGCCTGATGGTACACGCGGACCACGGCGGCGGCAACTGCTCCACTTTCACCTGCCGCGTGCTTTCCAGTTCCGGCACCGATACCTATGCGGCCATCTCGGCGGCCATCGGCGCGCTGAAAGGCCCCAAGCACGGCGGCGCAAACCTGCGGGTCATGCACCAGTTGGACTACATCCTGCAGCACGTGCAGGACCCCGGCGACGACGGCGAAGTGCGGGAATTCCTGCGCAAGATCCTGCGCAAAGAAGCCGGGGACGGCAGCGGCCTGATCTACGGCATGGGCCACGCGGTGTACACCGTGAGCGACCCGCGCGCCCAGATCTTGAAGAACCACGCCCGCCGCATGGCCCACGCCAAGGGCTTTGACAAGGAGTTCGAGATGCTGTGCAGCATCGAACGCCTGGCCCCGCAGGTCTTTGCGGAGGAGAAGCACGGCCCCAAGAAAGTATGCGCCAACGTGGACCTGTTCAGCGGGCTGATCTACCGCATGCTGGGCATCAGCGAGGACCTGTACACCCCGCTGTTCGCCATCGCCCGCGTGCCGGGCTGGTGCGCCCACCGCGTGGAGGAAGTCGAGTTTGCCAACCGCATCATCCGCCCGGCCTACAAGTATGTGGGCAAACCGCAGCCCTACATCACCCTGCAGGATCGGTGATGCCCGGCGGCGCGCATACTGCCGTTTTACATCGTTTCAACAATAAAAAGCCGCCGCAGGGCGGGCCTATAGGCCCGCCCTGCGGTTTTGTTTGGGCAGATTTCGGTTGCCCGTTCCCGGCGGGCCTGCGTGGGCATTTGCACAAAAAAGCGGCCCGCCGGAAACGGCAGGCCGTGGGTTGTGTCGGGGGAAATATTTTTGTGGAGTGTTTTATGATTCCCGCGGGGCGCGCGGTCAAACCGTCGCTGCGGTATGCAGGACGTTCCCGGCGACGCTGTAGGGCGGGGTCTTGACCCCGCCGAAAGGCTCCCCTTTAGGGGCTACGGAGTCGAGCGCCGCCTGCGGCGGATGCAGCGAGACGAAGTAGGGGCAGCGGTCGCAGAATGCAAGCGCCGTACCAAGGCGCGCAGCATGATGCGCGAACCGCAACCTGGCCAAGGCCGCGCAGCGGCCTGAGGGGTCTTGCAAAAGGCAGCGTGATCGTCACCTGGAAAGTTCCCACCCTTCCGTCTGCCTGCGGCAGACACCTCCCCTGGGAGGGGAGGCTTTACTCTGCAACCCGTCAAAGGCTCCCCTTTTAGGGGAGCTGGATGCGCCGCAGGCGCAGCCTGAGGGGTGTTGTTACCTGAAGCACTTCGTCTGCCGGGATGTGCCCGCGACGGGATCAAGACCCCGCCGCTCTTTGCTTTGCCATACCCGGAGGGGTCCAGACCGCAGGGACGTTCCCACCATTCCGGCAGGCACGCCATACCATCGTTCCCACCCGGCCGCAGGCGGCACATAAACAGGCCGCATTCCATAAGCCTTCCGTCCAAACACACGAACCCCCACCGCCTGCCATAAGGCAGACGATGGGGGATTCTTCCCTGAACGGTCCCGCGTCAGGGCAAAACGGGCCGGACCGTGACGCGCACGGTGTCGCCCGGCTGTTTCCCGATCTTCGCGCGGATGTCCTTGCGTATCCCGATGATATAGCGGATGGAACCATCCTCATTTTTGACGCCCATATTGACGATACTGCCGGAGTACGGTTCGCCGTCAAAGGTGATCTCCGCCTTGACCCGGCCCCGGCCGAACTCCTTCCGAATGTCATACGGGAAACATACATAGGCGCCGCCCTTTTCGGGCACGGGATAGATCACAGAGGTAAAGGTATAGCTTTTTTCCACAGGCTACGACACCAGCTTTCGGCGGCGGCCGCCGGGCCCGCCGCAGTTCTCTCTATTATAATGTAGGGCCGCAAAAGCCCGCGCCGCTCACAGCGCGCCTTTGGTCGAAAGCACACCCTCGATCCGGGGATCGGTGCGCGTGGCGGCGTCCAGCGCCTTGCCGAAGGCTTTGAACAGCGCCTCCAGCTTGTGGTGGTCGTTTTCGCCGTACAGAACTTTCAAGTGCAGGTTCATGGCCGCCGCATAGCTTACGGCATAGAAGAACTCCCGCGCCATCTGGGTGTCCATGCCGCCGCAGGACGGCGCCGCAAAGGCCGCGTCATACACAAAGTAGGGCCGCCCGCCCAGGTCCACGGCGCACAGGGCCAGCGTTTCGTCCATGGGCAGCAGGCAGCTTCCGTACCGCACAAGGCCCGCCTTGTCGCCCAGGGCCTGCCGCAGCGCGGTCCCCAGGGCGATGCCCACGTCCTCGATCGTGTGGTGGCAGTCCACGTTCAGATCGCCGCGGCAGTGTACGGTCAAATCGAACAGGCCGTGGCGGGCGAAGCCGTCCAGCATGTGGTCAAAAAAGCCGATGCCGGTATCCAGTTCGGTCTTGCCGGTGCCGTCCAGTGCCAGCGTCAGGGTGATCTGCGTTTCGCGGGTGTTGCGGGTGACCGTTGCCGTGCGTGCCATAGGCCGGGACTCCTTTCTTCCGGGCGGGGCAGACCGGCGCGGCCTGCCCCTGTATGATCGTATTCTATCGCGCGTCCAGAAGCGCCGCTTTTCATCCAAAGGCGGTGTGTGGGCATTTTGGGAACCCGGCTTTAGCAAGCCGGTAAAGAAAAGTATCAAAGACGTGAAAAGCGTCACTTTAGCGTCATCCGATTTACCTCGGAGGGAAACCACAAGGGGGACAATAGCGTATCGGAAAAATCGCAAGTTGGG
>QAKI01000070.1 GCA_003343905.1 Subdoligranulum variabile | reverse complement strand
TTCACCGAGAAGTACAACATGACCTTCCCCGGCTGGGAGCCGGAGCGCATGGCGAAGCTGGACGAGCTGTTCAAGGCTTACGCCCCCGTCACCAAGGAAAAACTGTGGGAGAACCTGCAGTATTTCCTGGAAGCGATCATGCCCACCTGCCGCGAATGCGACATCAAGATGGCCATCCACCAGGACGATCCCCCGTGGGACATCTTCGGCCTGCCGCGGCTGCTGGTCAACGCCGAAGCCATCGACCGGTTCCTGTCCATGGTGGACGATCCGTACAACTGCCTGACGCTGTGCTCCGGCAGCCTGAACGCCAACCCGGACAACAACGTGGCGGCCATCGTGCGCAAGCACAGCGACCGCATTCCGTTCGCGCATATCCGCAACATCCACCACTTCGAGAACGGCGATTTCAGCGAGGCCGCCCACCGCGACTGCTGCGGCGAGACCGGCATCATCGAGATCCTGCGCGCCTACCATGACGGCGGGCACGATGTGATCATCCGCCCGGACCATGGCCGCCAGCTGTGGGAGGAAGGCCCCGGCAACTGCCGCCCCGGCTACGGCAAGTATGACCGTGCGCTGGGCACCCAGTACATGCTGGGCGTGTGGGACCTGCTGGACCGCCTGGACGAGGAAAAAGCCGCCAAAGCGTGAGTTTTGGCGAATATCCTTTCTTTGCAAAGGCGGACCAAAGAAATTCCAATAAAAAAGGCATGGGTGTACACCCATGCCTTTTTGGTTAAAATTCTTTTGGTTCTTTTCCGGGTGCAGCGGGCTGGGCAACGGTGCGGGAATGCTCGCTGCCGGGCGCAGCCGCAAGGAAGGAGGACACTGCCATACTGTATGTATGGCAAGGCCGAGTGACGCGGCGGATGCAGCCCGGCAGCAGAACAGGACCGCGCCGGGGATCCGGCTCCGCTGTACCCTGATAAGAAAAGAACGATATTTTGCGTGACTTTGTAGGGCGGGGTCTTGACCCCGCCGTGTTTTTTGTTGCCCGCAAGGTTTTGGGCGTAGGAAAGGGTCACGGGCGGCCTACAGGCCGCCCCTATATCCGACGGAAAGGGGGATTTTCCTGCGGGATGGAGGTGTCTGGCGGGAGGTGCAAAACCCTTCCGTCTGCCTGCGGCAGACACCTCCCCTGGGAGGGGAGGCTTTTACTCTACTGCCCGTCAAAGGCTCCCCTTTAGGGACTGCGGAGTCGAGCGCCGCCTGCGGCGGATGAGGTAAGACCAACTGTCTTTCCCGGCGTCATAATCGCCTTTGCGGCGATTAACTACAGAGGTTCGCCCTTCGCTCATCGCTCCGGTCGTTGCCGCTTCGCGGCAAGGCAGCGGTCGCAGAATGCAAGCGCCGCGCCAAGGCGCGCAGCATGATGCGCCAACCGCAACCCGGCCAGGGCCGCGCAGCGGCCTGAGGGGTCGTACTGTCCGGCTGCGCAACCCCCTCCGGGACATTCCCACGGCAAAATCAAGTTTTCCCCTCGCGCGGTGGACGAAAGAATCAAAACCGGGTATAATAAAAAAGCCCCTCCGAACGGCGGGGCATACTCTGGACCCAAAAGGACGATACCGAATGAACACCCAAGCAAATCCCAAAAAAATCACGTCGCTGCAACTGTTCTTTGCCATTGTGCTTTCTATCGCCGTTTTGGTTGCGGCGCAGATGCTCTCGCTTGTGCTCAGTGCGCTTCCGCTGAATATCGGCGTCCCATCGGCTGTCTGCAACATTCTGGCCGGGATTTTTTATGCGGCATTTGCCTTTGCGGGCATCCAATGCCTGTGCCGGGCGCTGCTGAAAGTTTCTCTGCCCGAACTGCGGGCCTTTCCTCCGCAATTCAAGCCGGTCTGGCTGGTATCCGCCTTTTTGATGCCCGCTCTGGTCCTGGGCCTTGCGCTTCTGGCGGGCGGGCACTGGGAAGTCCTTGCCCTCCCGGCCGCGGAGTGCGGCGCGGTACTTACCGGCGGGATCTTCTTCTATGGTCTGGCGGCGGGCTTCGTGGAGGAACTGGTCTTTCGGGGCGTTATTATGGGCTGTCTGGAAAAACGGTTCCATCTTCCCATCGCCGTCCTTGTGCCGTCGGTTCTGTTCGGGCTGGTCCACATCATCGGGAACGAACTGGATTTTGTGAGCACGATCCAGCTTTTGATCGCCGGCAGCATCGTGGGCATCCTCTTTTCGCTCATCGCCTATGAAAGCCATTCCATCTGGAACAGCGCCATCGTACACGGCGTCTGGAACATGGCGATGATCGGCGGCATCCTGCACATCGGAAGCCAGGCGGACAGTACCTCTCTTTTTAATTTTGTTCTCGATCTCACGTCGTTTTTGATCTCTGGCGGCGATTTCGGCATCGAAGCGTCGGTTTTTTCTATTTTTGCGTATCTTGTGTTTACCGCGCTGGCTGTGGTTTTGATAAGGAAAAAGGAGGGGGAGGATAATGTCCCGGAAAGTAGAGTGTAACCGGGCAGGACCCCTCAGGCCGCTGCGCGGCCAGCTCCCCTATGAGGGGAGCCTTTCGGCGGGGTCAAAACCCCGCCCTACAAATCAACGCGAAATATCATTCTTTTCTAAGAAAAGAACCAAAAGAATGTTTAACCAAAAAAGGCATGGGTATAGACCCATGCCTTTTTTATCTGGAATTTCTTCGGTTCCTTCTTTGCAAAGAAGGAACAAAACGCACGTCTTACTCGTCGTCGGGGAGGGTATCCTCGTCGGCGCGCTCGGCTGCTTCCAGCGCGGCCAGTTCTTCCGGCGTCGGCTCGGCGTCGTCGCCCGCGTCCTGTTCCACGGTCGCGGTCTCGGCGTCGTTGTCGCGGTCCACGCGCGCCAGCATGGCAACCTTGTCGCCCTCGGTCATGCGCATGACCCGCACGCCGCTGCCGTAGCGGCTCTGGATATTGATATCCGACGCATGCAGCCGGATCAGGATGCCGTTCTGGCTGATCAGAATCAGGTCGTCCGTTTCATTGACGATCTTGATGCCCGCCACGCCGCCTTTGGCGTAGTTGCGGATGCCCAGCCCGCCGCGGTTCGTGATGCGGTAATCGTCGATGCGGCTGCGGCGTCCCTTGCCTTCCTCGGTGATGGTCAGCACCGTGGCGCCCGGACGGCATACGCCCGCGCCCACCACATAGTCGCCTTCGCGCAGTTTGATGACCCGCACGCCGTGGCCGCTGCGGCCCATGGCGCGGGCCGCGCCCTCCTGGATATGGATGGCCGCGCCGTCGTGCGTCGCCACGATGATCTCATCGTCGCCCTGCGTCAGGTGGCTCCACACCAGGCTGTCGCCCTCGTTCAGACCGATGGCGATCAGGCCCATCTTGCGGATGTTGCGGTACTGCGAAAGCGGCGTGCGCTTGATCAGCCCCTGCCGCGTGATCATCGTCAGGTAGGTGCTTTCCTCGTCGGCGCCCGCGCTCTGTTGCAGCATCAGGGTGACCTTTTCGCCCTCCTGCAGCTGCAGCAGGTTCACGATATGGCTGCCCTTGGCCGTGCGGCTGCCCTCCGGCACCTGATACCCCTTGAGCCGGTACACGCGGCCCTGGTCGGTCAGGAACAGCATATAGTCATGGGTGGAACCCACGAACAGTTCCTCGGTAAAGTCGTCGTCCTTCTGGGTCATGCCCTGCACGCCGCGGCCGCCGCGGTTCTGCGCCTGGTAGGTGTCCAGCGTCGTGCGCTTGATATAGCCCTCGTGGGTCAGCGTAAAGACGCAGGTTTCTTCGGGGATCAGGTCCTCGATGTCCACCTCGCCGGACACCGCCTCGATGGAGGTACGGCGCTCGTCGCCGTACTTGTCGGCCAGTTCGTTCAGGTCGGTCTTGACGATGCGCTTCACATGGTCGTCGTTCGCCAGAATGTCCTGGTAATCCGCGATGGCGGCGCGCAGTTCGTCCAATTCCTGCTCGATCTTCAAAATTTCAAGACCGGCCAGACGGCCCAACTGCAACTTCACGATGGCGTCGGCCTGCGGTTCGTCGAAGTCGAAGCGGTCCATGACGGCCTGGCGGGCTTCGGCGAAGCCGCCCTTGCAGGCGCGGATGGTGGCGATGATCTCGTCCACGATGTCCACGGCCTTGCGCAGGCCTTCGAGGATGTGTTCGCGCTCCTGCGCCTTTTTCAGATCGTGGGCCGTGCGGCGGCGGATGACTTCCATCTGGAAGTCGATATACCGTTCCATCACGGTTTTCAGGCTCATGATGCGGGGCACGCCGTCGTCCAGCGCCAGCATGATGACGCCCACGGTGTCCTGCAGCTGGGTGTAGCGGTAAAGCTGGTTGAGAACCACCTGGGGGTTGGCGTCCTTCTTGATCTCGATGACGATCTTCATGCCGGTGCGGCTGGAAGATTCGTCGTTGAGGTCCGAGATGCCCTCGATGCGCTTGTCCTTGACGAGGTCCGCGATGGACTCGATCAGGCGGGTCTTGTTGACCATGTAGGGGATCTCGGTGATGAGGATCTCGAACCGGCCGTTTTTCTTTTCGACGATCTCGGCGCGGCCGCGCAGGGTGATCTTGCCGCGGCCGGTGGCGTAGGCGGCCCGGATGCCGGACCGGCCCATGATGATGCCGCCGGTGGGGAAGTCGGGGCCTTTGATGTATTCCATCAGGCCGGCGAGGTCGATGTCGGGGTCGTCGATGAGGGCGGTCATGCCGGCGACCACTTCCCGCAGGTTATGGGGCGGGATGTTGGTGGCCATGCCGACGGCGATGCCCTGGCTGCCGTTCACCAGCAGGTTGGGGAAGCGGCTGGGCAGCACGTGGGGTTCCTTTTTGGTCTCGTCGAAGTTGGGGTCCCAGTCGATGGTCTCCTTCTCGATGTCGGTGAGCATCTCGCAGGCGATCTTGGACATACGGGCTTCGGTGTAACGGTAAGCGGCCGGGGGGTCGCCGTCCACGGAACCGAAGTTGCCCTGGCCGTCCACGAGGGGGTAGCGCAGGCTGAAATCCTGCGCCAGACGCACCATGGCGTCATAGACCGAGGCGTCGCCGTGGGGGTGATAGGAACCCAGCACGGCGCCGACGGTATCGGCGGATTTGCGGTAGGGGTGCTGGGGGTCGTTGCCGCGCTCGTGCATGGTGTAGAGGATGCGGCGGTGGACGGGTTTAAGGCCGTCGCGCACATCGGGCAGCGCGCGGGAGACGATGACCGACATGGAGTAATCGAGGAACGCGGCTTCGATCTCTTTTTTAACGTCGCGTTCGATGACCTTCGTGCCGGAACCCGGCACCATGATGATGTTTTCTTCCATTCAGTGTACCACCTTAAGAAAGATAATAGATAAGAGATAAAAGATAATAAATTTGGTGGATCGCGGGCCTGCGGCCCGCTCGAAACAGCGGTTGGGGGGTGGGCAGGCAGACCGGGAACAGTGCGGTCGCGGTGCGGGCCTGCGGCGGGGTCAAGACCCCGCCCTACAAACCGGTGGGACCGTGCAGGCAAACCGGGAACGTTGCGGTCGCGGTGCGGTTCCACGGCGGGGTCAAGACCCCGCCCTACAAACCGGTGGGACCGTGCAGGCAAACCGGGAATGCCATGCCGCGGTGCGGGCCTGCGGCGGGGTCAAGACCCCGCCCTACAGGGCGACGGAAGGTCTACGCCTTGCCGTCCAGCAGCCATTGCAGGGGATTGTTTTCGATATAACGCCGGATCTCCAGCAATTCTGCTTCGTTGCGCACCACATGGTCATAGTAGGAATTCTGCCACAGGGCATGGCCGCACCGGCGGCTGACGCCCGATTTATATTGCCCGATCATGGTGGGGACCGCCGGACGGGGTCGCTCCCGGTTCGGGGGCTTTGTAGGGCGGGGTCTTGACCCCGCCGCCCATCCGGCAGCATCCAACTGTAAAAGAATATGGATATGATCCGGCATGATGACGTATTGCAGGATCGTCACGCCATCAAAATGCCGGGGCAGGTCCAGCAGGTCCTGTTCCGCGATTTTACCCCAGGGCGTCAGTTCCAGTTTGCAGGATGCAGCCGACAGGTAAGGTTCGTGGTCCGGGGGGCGCGGCACGGCGGGGTCAAGACCCCGCCCTACGATCCGGGAAAGGCAGCGGTTTCTGTCCCGTGTGCACAGCGTCAGAAAGTAGATATTGGGCGCGCTGTAATCCAGAGAAGCCAGCCGGGGATGTTTCCGTTTGGGATATTCCATGGCGGAACCCCTTTCCTACAGGCAAACGGTCAATCATTGGGCGGTTTTACCGCTTTCTTTGCAAAGAAAGCGGCGCAAAGAAATTCCAAATATGTTTTCGTATCGGGAATTTCTTTGAAAACCGTCGCCGTCGGCGGACATGCGCCGACGACGGCGACACCGACAGGGAAATTTTGCCCAAAATTGTGTGCGAGGCCAAAGGCCGAGTGCGCGGTTTTGGGCAAAATTTTGTCGAAGGGGGATCCAAATGGGGGAAACAGGCCCGTTAGGCAATTGCCGTGCGGGACTGTTGCCCCCGTTGACCGCCCCTTACACGTCCAGATTGGCGAACTTGGCGTTCTTGACGATGAACTGGCGGCGCGGCTCGACCTGCTCGCCCATCAGGATGCTGAACGCTTCGTCCGCGCGCTCGGCGTCCTCGATCTTGATCTGCACGATCACGCGGTTATCCGGGTTCATCGTGGTCTCCCACAACTGGTCGGGGTTCATTTCGCCCAGACCTTTATACCGGCTGATCTTCGCGCCCGGCATCTCGGCCGAAAGCAGCTTCATTTCGTCGTCGTCGTAGGCGTATTTGACGGTCTGGCCCTTTTGCAGTTTGAACAGCGGCGGCTGCGCCACATACACATAGCCGTGCTCGATCAGCGGCCGCATATAGCGGAAGAAGAAGGTCAGCATCAGCGTGCAGATATGGCTGCCGTCCACGTCGGCATCGGCCATGATAAAGATTTTATGGTAGCGCACCTTGGAGATATCGAACTCGTCCCCGATGCCGGTGCCCAGCGCCGTGACCACCGGCATCAGCTTGTCGTTGCCGTAGATGCGGTCGGCGCGGGCTTTCTCGACGTTGAGCATCTTGCCCCACAGCGGCAGGATCGCCTGGATGTTCGAGTCCCGGCCCATCTTGGCCGAGCCGCCGGCGGAATCGCCCTCCACGATGAACAGTTCTGTCTTGGTGGGGTCTTTCTCGTGGCAGTCGGCCAGTTTGCCGGGCATGCGGTTGGATTCCAGCGCGCTCTTGCGGCGCACCAGTTCGCGGGCCTTTTTGGCGGCGGCGCGGGCGCGGGCCGCCTGGGTGGCCTTTTCCAGAATGGCCTTGGCGGCGGCGGGGTTCTCCTCAAAATATTCGGTCAGGGCCTTGTAGACCACGTTGCTGACAAGCCCCTTGATATAGGTGTTGCCCAGCTTCGCCTTGGTCTGCCCTTCAAACTGGGCTTCCTGCAATTTGACGCTGATGACCGCGATGATGCCCTCGCGCGCGTCGGGGCCGGACAGGTTCTCGTCCTTTTCTTTCAAAATGCCCTTGGCGCGGCCGTACTCGTTCAGCACGCGGGTCAGCGCCAGCTTGAAGCCTTCCTCGTGGGTGCCGCCCTCCGGCGTATGCACGTTGTTGGCAAAGCTCAGCAGCAGCTCGTTGTAGCTGTTGTCGTAGTATTGCAGCGCCACTTCGGCCACGGCGCCCTGGGCTTCGCCCTTCATATACATGACCTGCGGGGTCAGCGGCGTGAGGTCCCGCCGCTCGCACAGGTAGCTGACGAAAGAACGGATGCCGCCCTCATAGCACATGGTCTCGGTGCGGGCGTCGTTCTCGGCGCCCTGCTCGTCGGCGGGGCGGTCGGATTCGGGGCGCTCGTCGGTCAGCGTGATGCGCACGCCGCCGTTCAGGAAGGCTTCTTCCCGCAGGCGCTTGAGCAGCGTTTCATAGCGGTAGAGCGTGGTTTCCTGGAACATTTCGGGGTCCGGCTTGAAGGTGACGGTGGTGCCGGTAGACGCCGCCGTGCCGATCTTTTTCAGATCGCCGTCGGGCTTGCCGCGCTTGAAGCTCTGTTCATACTCGGCGCCGTCGCGGCGCACGCGGACCACGAGCCACTCGGACAATGCGTTGACGACCGACGCGCCGACGCCGTGCAGGCCGCCCGCGACCTTGTAGCCGGAGTCCTCGCCGCCGAACTTGCCGCCCGCGTGCAGCACGGTGTACACGACGGTCACGGCCGGGATGCCCAGCTTGGGCTGGATGTCCACGGGGATGCCGCGGCCGTTGTCCGACACTTCGATGACGTTGCCGGGCTTGATGGTGACTTCGATGTGGGAGCAGTACCCGGCCAGGGCTTCGTCGATGGAGTTGTCCACGATCTCATACACCAGATGGTGCAGGCCGGACGGGCCGGTGGAGCCGATATACATACCGGGGCGTTTGCGCACGGCTTCCAGGCCCTCCAGGACCTGGATCTGCGCGCCGCCGTAGGCATGGTCGGTGGCGGTTTCACGGTTGGATTCGGTGATGATTTCTTCTGCCATGAAAATACTTTCCTCACTTTCTGTTCTTTCTTTGCAAAGGCGAATCAAAGAAACGCTAAAAAACCGCATGGATATGCGATTTTGGGAATGTCATGGTTGGGGAAGGGGGAGTTTTTTGCGGGGGTGGGAGGACCCCTCAGTCTGCGCCTGCGGCGCAGCCAGCTCCCCTAAAAGGGGAGCCTTTTAGGTGGGCGGCACTGTAGGGCGGGGACGTACCCCGCCGTGCAGCGTTTGCTATTGCCCGGAAGATTTCGGGTTGCGGAAAGTCCCACCCTTCCGTCTGCTTCGCAGACACCCACGGGTTGCGGTTGGCGCATCATACTGCGCGCGCTTTAAGCGGCGCTTGCATTCTGCGACCGCTGCCTTGCCGCGAAGCGGTAACGACCGGAGCGATGAGCGAAGGGCGAACCTCTGTATTTTGCCGCCGAAAAGGCGGCTATGAAGCGGGGAAAGACTGTTTGCCTTACCACATCCGCCGCAGGCGGCGCTCGACTCCGCAGCCCCTGAAAGGGGAGGCTTTTCCTCTACTGCCCGCAAAGGCTCCCCTCTTAGGGGAGCTGGCCGCGAAGCGGCCTGAGGGGTTTGTCAACGGCTGTGCTGTACCTTCCGGGCCGCCCCCACATTCAGCAGAAAAGGCGTTTTTGCCCAAAATGTCCTCTTTGCCGCAAGATCCCTGCGGCGGGGTCAAGACCCCGCCCTACGAACCAGCGGAAAGGGAATTTTGTATCTTTCACGTTCCGGCAGGCCGCAGGCAGGCATGACGTGGTTTTGCGGAGCGGCCGGATGTTCCCGGCTGCACTGTAGGGCGGGGTCTTGACCCCGCCGTGGTTTCCCTGCCCCGGAACTTTCCGGGCCACATCCCGCGTCCCCCTACCACTCCGCCCGCTCCGCGCGCTTTTTGAGCGCGGCGGGGGACAGCGGGCTGATATACACCGTTTCGCCGGGGAAATCGGTCACGATAAAACTCTTGGGCAAGGTGCCGGGCGGGCACAGGTCCACGACGGCGCCGCCGTCCTCGGCCCTGCGGAAGTATTCGCCGGTACGGCGGGACGCGCCCGCGGTATCCAGATCGAACACGCCCAGCACGTCGCGGGTATTCAGCACAAAGTCCTGCCCTGCATGGAAGTACATGGGAACGCTCCTTTTGGATGAGAAAAGACAAGAGATAGTAGATAAGCTGCAGCGGATGGTTTCATGGGGTGGCCGGACGTTCCCGGTATTCTGCAGGGCGGGGCGTACCCCGCCGTGGGCACATCCCGGAAGGTACAACACAACCGGGCAGTAGAACCCCTCAGTCTGCGCCCTGCGGGCGCATCCAGCTCCCCTATAAGGGGAGCCTTTTGAACGGCTGCCACTTAGAAAGCCTCCCCTTGTAGGGGGAGGTGTCTGCCGCAGGCAGACGGAGGGGTGGAACTTCCTGCATTTCGGAAGGGTCCGGGTCATGAGAAAGTCCCGCGGGCGGCCTGCAGGCCGCCCCTACGCACAATAGGAATGTTGCGCATTGACCCGGCAGGGGCGCATTCGGCGGAAACCTCCACGGCGGGGTCAAGACCCCGCCCTACGAACCGACGGAAAGGGAATTTTGTATCCTTTACGTTCCGGCAGGCTGTAGGAGCCGCATGCATGCGGCCCGCGGGCATGCAGTGGTAACGCGGTTTTGCGAATCGGCAACCTGTTTTCGGATGTACCGTAGGGCGGGGTCTTGTCCCCGCCGCATTTCGAGCGGGCCGCAGGCCCGCGATCCACCACATTTATTATCTATTCTCTTTTCTTCCTTCTTTGAAAAGAAGGAAGCGAAGAAACTTTATTCAAACGGCTTCTCCGACGCCTGCCCCGCCTTCACATACACGATCTTCCCGTTCGTGCGCGCAAAGGCCGCTGTGTCGCAGGTCGTGACGATGGTCTGGTGCTCGCCCATCCGCGTCAGCAGGTAGGTCTGCCGGTCGTCGTCCAGCTCGCTCAACACATCGTCCAGCAGCAGCACCGGGTGCTCCCCGAACAGGTCGCCCACCACCGTCGCTTCCGCCAGCTTCATCGCCAGCACGCAGCTCCGCTGCTGGCCCTGGCTGCCGTACACCCGCGCGGGCTGGCCGTCCAGCTGCAGGTCCAGGTCCTCGCGGTGGGGGCCTGCCAGGCAGAATCCCGCCCGCAGTTCGCTGCCGCGCACCGCCGCCAGCTTTTCGGCCAGCGCGTCGGCGTTCGGCGCCGCCGCACAGCACTGGTACCGCAGATGGAACGCCTCGGCCCCGTGGGAGATCTCGGTGTAGTTCTTCGCCGCGGCCGGGGCCAGCGCGTCGGTGAACCGCTGCCGGTGCGCCATGATCTGCCCGCCGTACTGGGCAAGCTGTTCGTTGTAGGCGTCCAGCAGCAGCGCGCCGTTGGGGGTGATGTCGTAGCTTTTCAGCAGGGCGTTTTTCTGCGCCACAAGCCGCATATACCGCCGCAGCGCCACCAGATAGGGCCGGTAGATCTGGCACAGCGCGGAATCCAAAAACCGCCGCCGCCCTTCCGGCCCGCCCTTGACCAGCGCCAGCAGGTCCGGCTCGAACACCACGGCCTGGAAGTTCCCGGCCAGCGCCGCCGCGCGGCCCTGGTCGGCGCCGTTCAGCTTCGCCGTGCGCCCCGGGCGCTGGCTGCCCTTGCTGCCCACGGTCAGGCGGATGGTCTTTTCGTTGCCGCCGCTCTCAAATTCGCCTTCGATGACCGAAAACTCGCACCCGCGGCGGATCAGTTCGGCGTCCTTGCTGCCGCGGAAACTCTTGCCCCCGGTCAGCAGCCAGACCGCTTCCAGCAGATTGGTCTTGCCCTGGCCGTTCGGCCCGCACAGCACCGTCAGGTGGGGGTCGGGGTCCAGCACGGCGTGGGCCAGGTTGCGGTGGTCGGTCAGTTCCAGATGGGCAAGCCGCATCAGGACCCCTCCGCCACCTGCACGGCGCGGCCGTCCAGTTCCACGGTGTCCCCGGCGCGGCATTTTTTGCCGCGCATCGTGCAGACTTCGCCGTTGACGGTCACGGCCCCGGCCTGGATCAGTTCCTTGGCTTCGCCGCCCGTTTCACACAGGCCCGCGAACTTGAGCAGGGCGTCCAGCTTGATAAACTCGGTATGGATGCGAATTTTGTCCATGATATCAGCCCTCGTTCTTGAAGCGCACCGGCAGCACCAGATAGATGAAGTCCTTGCCGTCCTCCGGCAAGATCTTCACGGGGCTGAGCGGCCCGTTGATCTCCAGCACCATCCGTTCGCACTTGGAATACCGCAGCGCGTCCAGCAGGTAACGGTTATTGAAGCCGATCTCGACCGGTTCGCCTTCCAGCGCCACGGGCGGGAACTCGTCCACCACCTTGCCCAGCGGGGTCTGGCAGCGCACGGTGATCTTGTCCTCGGCAAAGGTCACGCGCAGGGGGTTCTTGAGCCGCTCGGTGATAATGAGGGAGCAGCGTTCAATGGTATTGATGAAGGTGCGGCAGTCCACGGTGACGCGGGTGCGCTTCTCCTTGGGGATGACGCTCTCGTAGCTCAGAAAGTCGCCTTCGATCAGGCGGCTCATGATGGTGTAGCCGTTGGTGGTGAACACCACGTACCGGCGGTTGGCGTCGATCTTGACGGGGTCCTCCGGCCCGCCCAGGATCTTCAGCAGTTCCTGCAGCGTTTTGGCGGGGATGATGATGCGGATGTCACGCGTACATTCCACGTCGCGCTGGATGATGGCCAGGCGGTAACCGTCCAGCGCCACAATGGTCAGGCTGCCCGGCTCGATGACGAACAGTTCGCCGGTGTGAGCGGGTTTCTTGTCGTCCTGGCTGACGGCATAGATGGTCTTTTCGATCAGTTCCCGCATCATGGAGGTGGGGATGGTCATGGTGTTGTCGGCGCCCGTGACCGGCAGGCTGGGGTAGTCGGAGGCGTTCAGCGCCGGGATCTCGAACTCGGCCACGCCGCCGCTGATGATGGCCTGGCCTTCGTCGGTCAGTTCGATGCGCACATCGCCCGCGGGCATACGGCTGACCATCGACAGCAGCAGCTTGGCTTCCAGCACGGTCTCGCCGGGGACCAGCACGTTGCATTCGATGGTGGTGGTGATGCCCATTTCCATGTCATAGCCGGTCAGGGTCAGGATGAACCCTTCGGCTTTCAGGTAGACGCCCTCCAGCACCGGGATCGCGGAACGGTTCGTTATGGCGCGGGACACGCCCTCGATCGCCGATGCCAAAAGGGTCTTTTCACATTCAAATTTCATGGCGGTTCCTTTCTTACAGGAGCATGGGATTATACGTTTTGTATAAAATCAGGGGCAACGCCCCTGGGGGAGAGTATCGTATCAGCTTTTCCACAGAAGAAGGGGTCCGGGAGCCGTTTTCCTCCGTCGGGTTGGACGGTTCTGGTTGCAGAAACTATTAACTATTCTCGTAGTAGTAGTAGGGGGTGTGAAAACGGTGGAAAAATGGGCGGATCGCCTTGACGGCGCGGAAAAGAGCGGTTGGATTTTCAAGATTCGGCCGTGCAAAGGATGGTGGAAAAAGGGGAAAACCTGCGGTTTTGCACAGCCGCTCTGGAAAACTCACTGTTGAAAATGAAAAACTCTGTTGATAACCTACTTTCTTGAAAGAAAGTAGGCAAAGAACTTTCAATTAAAACGCACGTACGTGCGTTTTTGATTGGAATTTCTTTGGTTCCTTCTTTGTAAAGAAGGAACTCAGGTGCGGACGTTCTTGATGATGTCGCTGCACATTTCTTTTAAGTGCTGGTCCTTGGTGATGTTTTCGGCCATCGTCTTGATGGAATACACCACCGTGGAATGGTCGCGCTGGAATTCCTGGCCAATGGCTTCCATGCTCATGCCGGTCACTTCGCGGATGATGTACATGGTCATCTGCCGCGCCGCGCTGACGTTGGCGTTGCGCTTTTTGCCGCGGATGTCCGCCGGCATCACATTGTAGGTGCGCGCGACTTCGTTCAGAATCTTCTCGATCGTCACCGGGATGGGCTGGCTGTCGTTCAGGGTGTCCTTGATGGCGGTGGTCGTCACGCCGATGCAGGGCGCGATGCCCTCCAGCATATAATAGGCGTTGAGCTTTTTCACCGCGCCCTCCAACTGCCGGATGTTCTGCTTCAGATGATTGGCGATGTACTCGGCCACGTCGTCGGGCAGGTCCAGGTTCAGCAGTTCCGCCTTGCGCTTGACGATGGCGACGCGCGTTTCAAAATCCGGCGGCTGGATGTCGGCCGTCAGGCCCCACTCGAACCGGGTGCGCAGACGCTCCTCCAGGCTCTTGATCTCCTTGGCGGGACGGTCCGACGCAATGACGATCTGCCGCCCGTCGTTGTGCAGCGTGTTGAAGGTGTGGAAAAATTCCTCCTGCGTGCTCTCTTTGCCCGCAAGGAACTGGATGTCGTCGATCAGCAGCACGTCCGCCTGCCGGTACTTCTGCCGGAACTGCTCGGTGGTGGCGGTCTTGACGGCCGTGATGATCTCGTTGGTGAACATCTCGCAGTCCACATACACGATGTTGAAGTCCGGGTGGTTCTTCTTGATCTCGATCTGGATGGCGTTCAAAAGGTGGGTCTTGCCCAGGCCCGACGGCCCGTAGATGAACAGCGGGTTGTACGCGCCCGACGGGTTCGCCGCCACCGCCTGCGCCGCCGCATAGGCGAACTGGTTGGACGGGCCTTTGATGAAGTTTTCAAACGTGAAATCATACCGGCCGCTGGGCAGCAGTTTTTCGTCCAGCTTGGGTTTCTCGGGTTCTTCTTCCTCTTTTTTGGGGGTCACGAACGCGAGTTCCACATCGAAGCCCAGCACAGATTTGAAGGCGTCCTGCAAAAGCGCCGTGTACCGGTCCGACACGATGCCCATGATGAAGGCGTTGCGGATCTCCAGCGTGATGGTGCGGGAATTTTCAAAACTGACGGCCCGAATGTCGCTGATATAGTATTGATAGGTTGCCTCGGCAGTATGTTCGCGGCAGTACGCCTTGGCCGCGTCCAATACGTCGTTGATGGAATCCATGACTTACGATATTCCCCACTTCCTGTTAAAAATCGCGCCCGGACCGCAGAAGGCTGGGCGCAGAAATACTACATACAGTATAGCACAAAACACCCTTCAAAACAACACCCTATTATAATAAAGTAGGGGAAAATTTTTCTCTTCCCACGCACGGACAGGGAAAGTTTGGGGTGGGGTTGTATCCGTGGTTTCTTTATCTGTAGGGCGGGGTCTTGAACCCGCCGTGTTTCTTTGGCCCGCGGGGTTCCGGATGGCCGGAACGTGCCAAACCCTTCCGTCTGCTTCGCAGACACCTCCCCTAAGAGGGGAGGCTTTTCAGGTGGCGGCAACCTAAAGGCTCCCCTTTTAGGGGCTGCGGAGTCGAGCGCCGCCTGCGGCGGATGAGGTAAGGCAAACTGTCTTTCCCGGCGTCATAATCGCCTTTTCGGCGATTGAATACAGAGGTTCGCCCTTCGCTTATCGCTCCGGTCGTTGCCGCTTCGCGGCAAGGCCGCGGTCGCAGAATGCAAGCGCCGCTTAAAGCGCGCGCAGCATGATGCGCGAACCGCAACCCGGCCAAGGACGCGAAGCGGCCTGAGGGGTTCTGCTCTCCGGCGATGCTGTACTTTCCGGGAACGCCCCACGGCGGGGTCAAGACCCCGCCCTACGAACCCGCGGAAATCGCATATTGCCAATTTCCGCAGGGGTCTGGCACCGCAAACACCCAAACCGCGTCTGCCGGGACGGCCGGTTTTTGTGATCCATGCCTACCAAATATGGGGGAGAAACGGAAAAATGACCACTACTCTACGTTCCGCCGAATAAAATCATAAAAACCCCTTGACAAATGGATGGCAAATCGCGTATAATCTAAGACTGCAAGGCTGCCCCAGTATGGGCAAAGCCACGAACGAACGCCCATACCGGGATCTTAACAGGAGGAATGAAAAATGAAGCGTACTTTCCAGCCCAAGAAGCGTCAGCGCAGCCGCGTGCACGGTTTCCTGCAGCGCATGGCCACCAAGAACGGCCGCAAAGTGCTGGCTCGCCGCCGTGCCAAGGGCCGCAAGAGCCTGACGGTCTGATTTTTGGACAACACGAAAAGCAAGGGTTGCTGATATTCATCAGCAGCCCTTTTTTCTAAAGCCGTTGGCGTCAAAAGGGGCAACACTCGCGCACGGCTACGCCTGACGCTCGTGTTTAACGGGTTGCGGTGCCCGCATCGCGCGGCGCGCCTTGGTGCGGCGCTTGCGTTCTGCGACCGCTGCCCCTGCTCCGCCTTGCTGTATCCGCCACAGGCGGCGCGCGGCTCCGCAGCCCTCTTTGAAATCCCCTTCGACAAAATTTACCCCAAAACCGCGCACTCGGCCTTTGGCCTCGCACACAATTTTGGGGTAAATTTCCTTGTATGTGTCCCCGCCGTCGGCGCAATCTCCGGCCTAAGAGCCGGGCCTGCGGCCCGGTTGGCCTCCGAAACGCGCCTGCGGGCGCAGTGTCCGCCGACGGGGACGGATTTGAAAATCGTCGAACCTGACAAAAAAAGTTCTATAAAATTGTATAGAACGGTTACTTTCTTGTAAGAAAGTAAACAAAGAACTTTTATCCAAAATCGCACAGATGTGCGATTTTATTGGAATTTCTTCGGTTCCTTCTTTGTAAAGAAGGAACAAAAACACTACAAAAGAAAGGCACAGAAGGGCCATGCGTTACCGCACGTTGAACCGAAACTGGCAGTATAACCGCGTGTACGGCCGCGGCAAAAGCTATGTGCACCCCCATGTGGTGCTGTACGTGGCAAAAAACCGTACCGGCGCGCCCCGCATCGGCCTGACCGCCACCAAGAAAGTCGGCCACGCCGTGCAGCGTAACCGCGCCCGGCGCATTATGCGCGAAGCATTGCGGGAACACCTATCGCCAAACTGCGGCGGATATGATATAATACTGGTGGCGCGCGCCCGCACGCCCCAACTAAAAAGCACCGAACTCAGCAAAACGCTGGGCAAACTGTTCGCCCGCGCCGGACTGCCGGACCTGGCAGCCCCCCAATGACCCGCCTGCTCATCGCGCTGCTGCGGGGGTACAAGCGGTGGATTAGCCCGCATTTGGGGCACCATTGCCGGTTCACCCCCACCTGCAGCGAATACGCCATGCAGGCGCTGGCCGTTCACGGCCTTGGCAAAGGATTGCTGCTGACGGTCTGGCGGCTGATGCGCTGCCAGCCTTTCGGGAAGTTCGGCTATGACCCCGTGCCCCCCAAAGGCCGCTGGAAAAGCGACGACCGCCGCCTGACCAAAGGGTGAGGGGGAGGGCGTCCCCGGGAGGTTCAACACTGCCGGGTAGCAAAACCCCTCAGGCCGCTGCGCGGCCTTGGCCGGGTTGAGGTTGACGCATCATGCTGCGCGCCTTGGAGCGGCGCTTGCATTCTGCGACCGCTGCCCCTGCTTCGTTTCGCTGCGTCCGCCGCAGGCGGCGCTCGACTCCGCAGCCCCTAAAAGGGGAGGCTTTTCCTCTACAACCCGTCAAAGGCTCCCCTCCCAGGGGAGCTGGCCGCGCAGCGGCCTGAGGGGTTCTGCTCTCCGGCGATGCTGTACTTTCCGGGTACGCCCCACGGCGGGGTCAAGACCCCGCCCTACTTTGTGGGGCCGAGTTTTCAATACCCGACGCCGGGTTCGTGGAAAATCACCGCCTATTTTCCTTCCTTCTTTACTGCGGGCACAGCGGCGCCAGATCCCCGGCACCGTTCTGTTCTACTGCCGGTCTGCATCCGCTGCGTCACTCGGCCTTGCCATACATACAGTATGGCGGCGTCCTCCTTCCTGGCGGCTGCGCCCGGCAGCGAGCATTTCGGTACCGTTGCCTGGCCCGCTGTGTCCGAGAAGGAAGCGAAGAAATTCCAATCTCATTATCATTTCCGAGCGGGCCGCAGGCCCGCGATCCACCAAATTTATTATCTATTATCTCTTATCTTTTATCTTTCTTCCGCCACTCATGTCTTTGCGCTGCGCCGCAAAGACCCACGTTAAAATAAAAGTTCCGGGCGCAGCCGGGGCAGAATGGATACGATATGCAAATTTTCTACTTTCTGGCCGTCCTGCTGGGCCCGCTGGTGAAGATCCTGTACTCCATCATCGGTAACTACGCGGGCACGATGGTCGTGGCCACCATCATCATCAAACTGCTGATGTTCCCGCTTTCCATCAAGCAGCAGAAATCTTCCGCCAAGATGGCGGTGTTCCAGCCGCTGATGCAGGAGATTCAGCAAAAGTACAAGAACAACCAGCAGAAAATGCAGGAAGAAATGCTCAAGCTGCAGCAGGAGCATGGCTTCAACCCCATGGGCGGCTGCCTGCCCATGCTGCTGTCCATGCTGGTCCTGTTCGGCTTCCTGGGCGTCGTGTACTACCCCGTGCATTACATCTTCGGCGTTTCCAATGACGCCATCCAGATGGCCTGCCAGGCTGTGGGCATCGATACTGCCAACACCATCGCCATGCAGACCTCGCTGATCCAGCAAATCCATAACGGCGCGGTCATCGACCCGTCCATCATCCCGGCCAACATCGTCGAGGAGATCCGCAACTTCGATACCATCTTCTTCGGCATGGATATGTGCGACATCCCCGGCTTCGCCCTGACGCCCATCGCCGTGTTCCCCATCGTTGCCGCCGTCACCATGATCCTCAACTACGTCCTCACCCAGAAGTTCTCCGGCATGGCGGGCCAGATGCAGGGCGGTATGAAGATCATGATGTGGGTCATGAACCTGATGTTCATCTCCTTCTGCTTTAACGCCCCCATCGGCTTCTCGCTGTACTACGGCGTGTCCAACATCTTCCAGATCGGGCAGAGCTTCGTGACCTACCGCATCTATAACCCGGAAAAATACAAGGCCCAGTACGCGGCCGAACTGGCCGCCAAACGCGCCGCCAAGAAAGAGAAAAAAGTCCTGACCTATGAGGAAAACGGCGAGACCGTGACCTGCGAAGTCACCGGCGCCGAGGCCAACAAACTGCGCCTGGAGCTGGCGCGCCGGCGCGAGGCCGAACTGCATAAGGATGAACGGACGACACCGTTGGAACCGTAAAGGAGGGTGAAACCCATGCGCAGCATTGAAATGAGCGCCCGGACCGTGGAAGCAGCCGTACAGACCGCCTGCGAAGCCCTGGGCGTCAGCCGTGACGACCTGAACGTAAGTTATGAAGTGCTGGAATTTCCGGCCCGGAAATTCTTCAAGACCATCCCCGCCAAGGTGCGTGTGACGGTGGAGGAACCCGCCGAACCGGCGGCCGCCGCGGCAGCCCCCGCCGCGCCCGCTGCCCCCGTGGCGCAGGAGGAACCCGCGCCCGCCCCGGCCCCCGCGCCGCAGCCCGCCCAGGCGGAGCCTGCGCCCGCCCGTGGCGAGGTGGAACTGGACATCGCCGCCGACCCGCGCCTGCAGGCCGCTGTCGATTACCTGACCCCGATCTTCCGTTTGATGGGCGTGGAGGAGTTCTCCTTCACGGCCTGCAAGAAGGGCGAAGCCACCATCCTGCGCGTCAGCGGCGAGCACATGGGCGTACTCATCGGCCGCCGCGGCGAAACGATGGAGAGCCTGTCCTACCTGGCAAGCCTCGTCGTCAACCGCATGGAAGGCCCCTACGTCAAGCTGGGGCTGGACGTGGGCGGCTACCGCAACAAGCGCGAGGACGACCTGGCGGCGCTGGCGGCGCGCATCGCGGCGCGGGTGATCCGCACCGGCTGCTACTATGAGATGGAACCGATGAACCCCTACGAGCGGCATATCATCCACACCGCCGTGGCGGACATCGAGGGCGTGCGCAGCGAGAGCAAGGGCGAAGGCCCGGCCCGCCGCGTGGTGATCTACTCCACCGACCCCGACGCCAGCAATCTGCCTGACCGTGACAACGCCCGCAATGCCCGCGGCAGCCGCCGTTCGGACCGCCGTGGGCACGGCGGTCCCCGGCGCGAAGGGCGCGATGGCCGCAGCGAGCATGGCGGCCGCGGCGGACGCCGCTACGGCGGGCCGCGCAGCAGCGTCCCGCCGCGGGAGTTTGCCGACCGTCCCTATGACCCGGACGCGAAGCCGATGGCCCCGCGCACGACCGAGCGCATCCATGACGGCGATGAGTTTGCCTTCGGCAAGATCGAGCTGTAACAGTTGAAAACGGGAAAGGATCGCAGAAAACTTCTGCGGTCCTTTTTGTTTAGATAAGAGATAAAAGATAATAAATAAGATAATAGATAAAAGATAATAGATAATAAATTTGGTGGATCGCGGGCCTGCGGCCCGCTCGAAAATATAATCAGATTGGAATTTCTTCGCTTCCTTCTTTGTAAAGAAGGAAGAAAACGTCGATCTGTAGGGCGGGGTCGTACCCCGCCGCGTGTGAAAAACAGACATCAGTTTTCCCCAAAGGCGGCGCGAGGTGTTGAAAATGAAGAGGACCGCGGCTGCGGTCCCCCGTCAAATGTTTGGAATTTCTTCGCTTCCTTCTTTGTCAAAGAAGGAAGAAAAAGCAATCTGTAGGGCGGGGTCTTGACCCCGCCGTGCGTGAAAAATAGACGTCAGTTTTCCCCAAAGGCAGCGCGGGGTGTTGAAAATCAGGAGGACCGCGGCTGCGGTCTCCCGTCAAAAGTTTGGAATTTCTTCGCTTCCTTCTTTGTCAAAGAAGGAAGAAAGAAAATTACCGGACTTCCTGCTCCAAATCGTGGAACAGCTCCGACTGGAAAAATACCTCCAGCGTGATGCCAAGCCCGTCGCAGAGCTTTTTCAGCGTCGAAACGGTCACGCTGTGGTTGCGCCCGCTGAGGATGTTGTTCACGGTGGACTGCGTGACCCCGCTGATGGTACACAGCCGGTTCACCGAGATCTCCCGCTCTCCGCAAAGCTGCAAAATGCGCCGTCGCACGGCTTCCCCAACGTCCACAGGCGTTGCCCCCTCTCCTTTGCGGCAGGAAAAACTCCTTCGCTGCCGCCCTTCAAGGAAAAGGATACCCGCCTTTGCTTGAAAAACTTAACTCTTTTGAGTTAAAATAGGGCAAAGGAGGGATAGGATGCAGGAAAAACTCTGTTTTCTCATCGGCCACCGGGAAGCGGACGCAGCCCTGTATGACGTGCTGTACCGGGAAATCGAACGGCATATCCGGGAAAGGGGCGTCACGGATTTTCTGGTGGGACATTACGGTGGATTTGACAGATTGGCCGTTCGTGTCTTGCAGAACATCCGGCAGCGGTATCCGCAGACGCGGCTTTTTCTGTTGCTGCCGTACCACCCTGCCGGGCAGCCGGTGGAGATCCCCGCGGGCTTTGCGGGGTCGTGGTATCCGCCCGGAATGGAAGAAGTGCCGCGGCGGTACGCCATCGTGCGGGCAAACCGCTGCGCGGTCGAGCGGGCACAATATCTCATCGCCGGGGTGTGGCATCCCGCCAGCAACGCGCAGAAACTTGTGGAATACGCCCGCCGCAGAGAACGGCAGGGAAAGATTGCGGTGACGGTTCTCCACAAACCCGGCGCCGGGTGTTGAAAACTCTGCCCCGCCCTTGACAAACGGGCGGGTATCGGGTTTAATGGGGGTATGTATCGACCCGTGAGGCAAAGGAGGTCCACGATGAAGCAGGCCAGACGGCGCAAGGCAATGTTCGTACTATGGGGCTGCGTAGCAGCGTTGGCGCTGTGCGCGGCGGGGGCGCTGTACCTGCTGCTGCGCACGCCCGCCCCGCAGGATGTGCAGATACCGGGAACGCGGGGCAGCATCCCGGCCACCGTGCAGATGCCCGGCAAGCTGGCCCGCGGCGGCGAAGTGCCGCTGGCGGTGCTGTGCCACGGGTTCACCGGCAGCCGCGTGGGGGACGGCCACTTTGAACCGCTGGCGGCGCAGTTGGCGGAACAGGGCATCGCCACCGTGCGGCTGGACTTTGCGGGCTGCGGCGACAGCACCGAACCCTACACCGAATACACCCTTGCCAACATGGCCGCCGATGTGGACAGCGCCATCGCCTGGATGCAGGAAGAATACGGCGTGACCGGCCCCGTGGGGCTGGTGGGGCACAGCATGGGCGGGCGGCTGGCCAGCCTGTACCCGCAGTTGGGCACGCAGCCGGTGGCGGCGCTGGCATTGTGGAGCCCCGCCAACGGAACCGGGCTGCAGGGGCTGGAGTTTTTGAACATCGAGGATTTCAGCCAGGTCGAAGCACTGGCCGCCGAAGCCGAAGCCAACGGCAAGGCGGGCACCAAATGGGGCGTCGAGATCAGCGCGTCCTTTGTGCAGCAGATGCGGGACAGCGACCCCAACGCGGCGCTGCGGGCCTGCGGGCTGCCGGTGCTGCTGGCCTACAGCGGGCAGGATTCCGTATTGAGCGAGGGCACGATGGCCGAGACCATCGCCACAGTGGAGAGCCTGCCGGGGTGCGAGGTGGAAACGGAACCGTTTGCGGCGGGCGACCATAACTATAACAGCGCCGACGCGGCGACGGACGCGCAGTTGGACGCGGACCTGTGCCGGATCACGGCGGAGTTTTTAACAAAGCAGTTGAAAACTTGAAAAGATCAGATAAAAAGGCATGGGTGTACACCCATGCCTTTTTGGTAAAAATTCTTTTGGTTCTTTTCTTATAAGAAAAGAACGATACAGGAATAATAAAAAAGATGTTGGAATGTCCCGGAAAGTGCGGTGCGGCCGGACAGTAGAACCCCTCCGTCTGCCTGCGGCAGACACCTCCCCTAAAAGGGGAGGCTTTTACTCTATCACCCGTAAAGGCTCCCCTTTAGGGGCTGCGGAGTCGAGCGCCGCCTGCGGCGGATGCAGCGAGACGGAGCAGGGGCAGCGGTCGCAGAATGCAAGCGCCGCTCCAAGGCGCGCAGCATGATGCGCCAACCGCAACCCGGCCAAGGCCGCGCCGCAGGCGCAGACTGAGGGGTCCTACTTCCCGGCTACGCAACAACTTCCGGGCTGTTTCTGCGGCGGGGTTCACCCTGCCGGAAGGTGTTGGATCGTGAAAAAGTTCCAAACTCTTATTCTCTGTTTTATGTGACTGCGCAGGTCAGGGCGGGGTCCGAACCGTCGACCTGCGAAGATACCAGATACAGCAGCCGCCTTTGACCCAGCACGTCCGCATAGCGGCCGGTGGCTTCCGCTACCATGCAGGGATGCCCGCCGATGGAATACCCCGCCGCGTCGGGGTCGTTCAGCAGCCCGAAGAAAAACCATACTTCCGCGGCCTCTTGCTGCCCCAGAGAAGTGTAGTCGATGACCGCGGATTCAGCCGGGTGCAGGTCGCCGTCGTCGGTCAGCACATGGCACCGGGCCGCCGCTGTGTAGCGGGTCAGGCCCGGCAGCGGTTCGGATCTTTTGAACAGACAGCCGTAATATTGCTGCTGTTCCGCCCCGCCGATGGTCCGATACACGACCAGCGTGAAAGGTTCGCCGGTGTCCTCGGCGGTGATCTCCTGCTGGCACAGAAGGACCATATTGTGTTCGCCCCATATCTCCTGGATGTACTGTTCCGGCGACGCATGGCGCGCATAGTCCCGTTGCACCGCGGCGATCCCCACGACCGCCGCCGCCAAAACCAGCAATACCAGGGGCCAGCGGTATTTTTGGATGAATTTGCGCATTGTTTCTCTCCTGTGTGTGGGGGTGTTTTTTCCTGTATGGTTCCGGACAATCAGAATGTGCAAAACCCCTCCGTCTGCCTTCGGGAGACACCTCCCCTAAAAGGGGAGGCTTTTACTCTACTGCCCGTCAAAGGCTCCCCTTTAGGAACTACTTTAGGTTGCTGCCCACGTAAAAAGGCTCCCCTTTTAGGGGAGCTGGATGCGCCGCAGGCGCAGACTGAGGGGTTTTATCACCCGGCCACACCGTACCTTCCGGGACGTGCCACGGGCGGCCTACAGGCCGCCCCTACATCCAATGGCAGACCCTCAAATTATCCGCAATGTCCTGCCTTCCGCAAAGTCCCTGCGGCGGGGTCAAGACCCCGCCCTACGACCCGGCGCAAACGACATATTGTATTACAGGCGTTCATGGCGGCCATGCGGTTTTGCGGACCGCCCCCGCGGCAAACAGCATATTGTATTGCAGACGTTCCGGCAGGTCGTAGGGGCGGCATGTATGCCGCCCGGAAGGCGTTCCTGGCGGCAACGCGGTTTTGCGAGCCGGCAACCCGTTTTCGAGGGTACCGTAGGGCGGGGTCTTGACCCTGCGGCAGGAACGCCCCGGCAGGCGCAACATTTCCCTCAACCCCCCGGTCCCCCGTTAGACGCAGGGGCCTTTCTTCCCCGTTCAGTTCACGTCGTCCACCAGCCAGACACCGTCCTGCAGGGTCAGGGTGATCTCGCCGGAAAAATCCGCGCTCTCGCCGTCCTGCGGCCCGGCCGTCAGTTCATACTGGAAATACTGCTCGGTGTCGGTGGCCGTGTAGCTGGGCGTCAGCGTCAGGTCCTGCACCTCCACCGCCTGCCCCGGCCACTGGGCCGCGCTGCGGGTCGCCACCCGGCTTTCCATGGCCGCCTGCACGCCCGCGTCGCTGGCCTGCCCGTCCAGCCGGGCCTGCACCTGTTCTTCCAGCGCGGCCGGATCGGCGTCCGTCAGGGCCGTTTCCAGCGTTTCGGCCGCCGCGGCGTCAACGCCGTACAGCGCCCGCAGGGCGGTCTCGGCCGCCTGTTCGGCGTCCGGGGCCTTTTGCTGGCCGCAGCCCGCCAGTACCGCCAGCGCGGCGGCGCACAACAACATCCGATGTTTCATCACAGACTCCTTTCGTTTTGACGGTGTTTCGTTATCTACAGCATACCATGGTCCGCTGCACCGGTCAACGGTTTTTGTTGTCCTTTCTTTACAAAGAAAGGACCAAAGAAATTCTAACCAAAAATGTCCCGTGGGGTGATACCCCACGGGACATTTTTTATTAAGAGTTCTTTTGGTTCTTTTCTTGCAAGAAAAGAACGATAACCGTCAGACGGCGCCGTAGATGCCGCGCACCGACACTTCGCCCGTGAACACCTGCCGCACGCCGTCCGGGCAGCGCACCACCAGGCGTCCTTCCTCGTCGATGTCCTCGGCCACGCCGCTGCCGCCGTCAAAGGTCACGGTCCGGCCCAGGTTCACGCAGGCCGCCTTATACCGTTCGCGGTAAGGCGCAAAGCCCTCCACCTCATAGGTATACAGCGCGCGGTCAAACCCGAAATCCGTCAAATACTGGGCCAGCCATTCGGGGTCGGCGCCGGTATCCACCGCCGCGCCCTGGCAGGCCAGACTGGTGGCATGGGACAGGTCCTGCCCGTCAAAGAACGCCTGCGGCTGGGCCAGGTTGATGCCCACCCCCACCAGCAGGGCGTGGCCGTCGTCGGCGCTTTCGCACAGGATGCCCACGATCTTTTTGCCGTTCAGCAGCAGGTCGTTGGGCCACTTGATCTGGCACTGGACGCCGTACCGCTGGCGCAGGGTATCGGCCACGGCCAGGCTGGCGAACAGCGGCAGCGTGCCGGGCTGGGCCAGCGGCGTTTTGAGCACCACCGTGCAGTACAGCGCCTGCCCCGGCGCACCCGCCCAGGCGCGGCCCAGCCGCCCCCGGCCCGCGGTCTGGTCGGTGGTATATACCGCGCCGATCGGCCCGAACCGGTCCAGATGTTCCTTCGCCCAGGCGTTCGTGCTGGCGGCCTGCGGCAAACAGATCACGCTCTCGTTCAAAATTCCGGCACCCGCTTCCATCCAAATTCACACTGGCCGTCCGTCACCGTCACGACCCCATAGCTGCCGCCGTCCCGCAGGCTGCCGGGGTTGAACACGGTCGCCGCCGTGCCCACGCCGCGGGTCAGTTCCCGCACATGGGTGTGGCCGAACAGCGCCACATCGGCCCCGCGCGCCCCGGCGCTTTCGGCCAGGCGTTCGCTGCCCATCTTCACGCCGTAATGGTGGCCATGTGTGTAGAAGAACAACACCCCCGCAAAGGGGGCCATCCCCTCGGTGGGTTCGCTGTAGCCCACGTCGCAGTTGCCCGCCACCCGGTAAATGGGGTACGGCACCGGCGTTTTGCGAAGCTGCAGCGCGGCGTTCAAATCGTACAGGCCATCGCCCAGGTAAAACAGGGCGTCGGCGTTCTCGTTGTCCAGCACCCAGCGCAGGCTGCGCAGGCGGCCATGGACATCGCTGATCACAAGGATCCGGGTCGTTTCAGGCATCGAAGAAGTCCTTTCAGAAGATAAAAGATAAGAGATAATAGATAAAAAAATCCGGTGGACCGCGGGCCTTTGGCCCGCTCGAAATTCGTGTACGGCGGGCGGTTTTGCCCGCAGTTGTGCTCTGAATAACAACGGTACAGGCTGCCGCTTTCTTTACAAAGAAAGCGGCACAAAGAAATTCCGATCAGGCCCGGCCGATGAGTTCCTTATAAATTTCGCCCTTGGTGAACGGCGTGCCCGCGGCGGCCTGTTTGGCGGCGGCGGCGGGCGGCAGGCCGCCCTGCTGCAAAGCGCGGGCGGCGGCGACGACATCCTCTTTTGTGGGGGCGTCGGCCTGCACGGCGTCTGGTGCGGCGCCCGCCACGACCAGCACGTATTCGCCGCGGGGGTCGTTTTCCCGGTAAAAGTCCACGGCCGCGCCCAGCGTCGTCTTGACGATCTCCTCATGCAGTTTGGTCAGTTCGCGGCACAGGCTGACCGGGCGTTCGGGGCCCAGCGCCGCCGCCAAGTCCCCCAGCGTGGCGCGCAGCTTGTGCGGCGCTTCATACAGCAGGATGGTCCGCGTTTCGCCCTGCAGGGCCGCCAGACGTTCCCGGCGTTCGCGCTTGGGGACCGGCAGGAAGCCTTCAAACACAAAGCGGGCGGTGGGCTGGCCGCTGGCGGCCAGCGCCGTGATGCACGCCGACGCCCCCGGCACCGGCACCACCCGGATGCCCCGCGCGTGGGCTTCGGCCACGATCTGTTCGCCGGGGTCGCTGATGCAGGGCATACCGGCGTCACTGCACAGCGCGCAGTCCTCCCCGGCTTCGATGCGCTGCAAAATCGCTTCGCCGTGGTGCAGCGCGTGTTCATAGTAGCTGACCATCGGCTTTTTCAGCCCCAGATGGTTCAGCAGGCGCAGGGTCACGCGGGTGTCCTCGGCCGCGACAAAATCCACCGCGCCGAAGGTCGCCGCCACCCGCGGCGGCATATCGTCCAGATTTCCGATGGGCGTCGCCACCAGATACAGCGTTCCCGCCAACGGGGCCCCCTCCTTCCCGCCGTTCGGTCCCCTGCGGGGCGTCCCGGCATTTGCATAGTTCTTCTATTATACACGCAAACCCCGCCGTTGACAAGCGGGGCAAAGTATTTTTTAACTTTTTATCGCGGTTTTTCTGTCAAAAAGAAGTTTCAGGGCCCCCGCATCCCCCTGCGGGGCCGCATTTTGCCGGGACGTTCCCGCGGCGGGGTCAAGACCCCGCCCTACGGTCTTTGGGAAAGTCCGAATCAAGATAATAAACCACAAATATCCGTTCGGTCGTAGAGCCGCATGGATGCGGCCCGTAACATTCCGGGTTGCTGCCCTATCCCCGGCCAGCCCATTTTCGGAGCGGGCCGCAGGCCCGCGATCCACCAAATTTATTATCTATTATCTCTTATCTTTTCTCTATTTTTTACTCCCCGCTGCGTTCCGAAAACCCGTACTCGTGTTCTTCCAGCGGCAGGTTGCGCACGGTCATGCCCTCGATGCGTCCCCAGCGGCAGGTCTGTTCGATCAGGGGCACCAGCCGGTCCAGCCTGTCGGGTTCGCCCTGGGCTTCCAGCGTCACGCTGCCGTCCCAGTTGTTGGCGACCCAGCCGGTCAGGTCCAGTTTTTGGGCCGCGCAGGCGGAAAAATACCGGAACCCCACGCCCTGCACGCGGCCGGTGAAATGCCAGCGGCGTCGCTGTTTACTCATTATCTTCCTCCTTTTCCCACGGGGGGAAAAGGTCGGCCCGCGGCCGCATACTGTGCACAGCCATGAGCAGGAGCGCCGCGCAGGCGGCCAGCACCGGGATCAGCGGGTGGAAGCCCAGCCCCAGCGCGGCCAGCAGCGGGCACAGCGTATAATACACGGCCGCGCCGCGCAGCCCCTTGTGGATATTCTGCTCCATCTGGCGGGAAAGTTCGATCGCCAGCGGCACGCCGTTCAGGTTGCGGCGCATCAGCACCATCGCGGCCTGCGGCAGCGGTCCGTCCACCGCGCCGATCTGCGCGCCGATGGCCGCGGCCCCAAAGGCGGCGGGTTCGGTGTCCACGCCGCCCACCAGCAGCGTGGGCGCGGCGGCCTGCAACGCGGCGACGGCATCGGTCAGTTGGCCGTCCGCCAGCCCGGCGCGCACCTGGTCGTCACGCAGCCCGGCCTGGCGGGCCATCTGGCGCGCGTCGGCGTCCGGGGCATGGCTCACGGCGGCGGTATCCAGGCCCAAAGCCTGCATGCTGGCCACGGCGGGGGCCGCGTCGGGCCGGACCGCATGGGAAATGCCGATCACGCCCGCGGGGCTGCCCGCCAGCGCAAAATAGAGCGCGGTCGCGCCGCGGCTTTCCAGCTCCTGCCCGGCCTGCAGCAGGTCGGCGGGCAGGGGGCAGTTTTCGGTGATGAACGCCTGCCCGCCCCCGGCGATGACCTTACCGGCCACCTTGCCGCGCAGGCCGCCGGGCAGCGTTTCGGCCCCGGCCACGGCGGTGTACTTGACGCCCTCGGCCTCGGCCCGGCGCAGGATGGCGCGGGCCAGCGGGTCCGCGCTCTGCAAGCTCAGGCCCGCGGCCATGCCCAGCAGGAATTTTTCCGGCACGCGGCGGGTGCCGGTGACCTGCACCACTTCCGGCTCACCGGCGTCCAACGCGGCGGCGGTGTCCAGCGCCACGGTGCGGATATGGGCGGCCTGTTGCAGCAGGTCCGGCGTGCGGAAGTAGATGCCCTTCCACGCGGCGGTGCCCACGGTGGCGCGCAGCGCCGTGATCACGCCGGGCAGGATCGCCATCGGGTTGCCCGCGGCCACGACGGCCAGCGCCACGCCCATGGCGTCGCCCGCCGTGCTGCCCGCGGCCATCCACAGCAGGAAGGCCACGACGGCCAGCCCCAGCGTGGCCAGCGTCAGCCAGCCCGAAAGGCGTTCCACCTGGGCGCCCAGGCGGCCTTTTTCGGGCCGGAATTTGTTGACGAGTTCCACCATGCGCGCCTGCGAGGTATCGGCCCCGACGCGTTCGACGCGGCAGGTCAGGGCGCCTTCCTCCAGCACGCCCCCGGAGTAGACCGGCGAACCGGGGAATTTTTTGACAGATTTCACAACAGCGTTCAACGTATGTTCGTTGACGATGCCGACGCCCTCCAGAACGGTGGCGTCAGCCGGGATGGTCTCCCACCCGCGCAGGACGAGCACATCCCCGACGCGCAGTTCGTCCGGGGAGACCATTTTTTCTTTGCCGTCGCGCAGGACGCGGGCTTCTTCGGCCCATTCGCGTTCGATGCGGAACAGCGGCGACATGGCCCGGTGCATCAGGACCTTCCAGAGATGTTCCGCAAAGGAAGCCCATACCAGCAGCAGGCCGACGCTCTCGAAGTGCCAGTCCTGCCGGACGGGATCGCCCGCGGCGATGCTGCCGACGAGCGCCGCCGTGCCGTAAAGGAGGGCCGCGCCGACGCCCAGCAGGATCAGCGCCGCGCCGCGGGGGCGCAGATGGCGCAGTTCGTTGGCGCCGCGCAGCAGGATGGAACGATCCCACCAGCACAGGCCCAGCGCCAGGATCAGTTGGATGACGCCGCAGACGGCGGCCGCGGGGCCCTGTTCGAGCGCGGCGGGCATAGGGATAAGGGCCAGACCCAGCAGGATAGCCAGCGGGCCCAGGCTATAGATCAGTCGGTTTTGACGCGTCGAGGTGGACAGCATCGCAGAAAATTCCTTGTACACAGTAAACTCCTTGCACAAATGATACGTCAAAAATCAGCGGATATACGAAAAAAATAAAAGATAAAAGATAATAGATAATAAATAAGGAAGATTGGAATTTCTTTGCGCCGCTTTCTTTGCAAAGAAAGCGGCAAAGCGTTGGGGGCGTGATGGCTTTTGCGGGGCGGCGGGGTGCTTTCCGGCAACGCTGTGCCTGCCGGGATGTTCTTGGCCCCGTCGTGTTTTTCTCTATCCGTAAGGTTCCGGGCAGCCTGAACGTGCAAAACCCTTCCGTCTGCCTGCGGCAGGCACCTCCCCTATGAGGGGAGGCTTTTGCTCTACTACCCGTTAAAGACTTCTCTCTAAGCTGTGACTTTTCGTGTTGCGACTCACCCAAAGGCTCCCCTCTTAGGGGAGCTGGCCGCGCAGCGGCCTGAGGGGTGATGTTACCCGGAAACGCCCGCCTGCCGGAATGTTCCCGCGGCGGGGTCAAGACCCCGCCCTACGAACCGCCGCAGACGGCATTTTTTTGTTTGCCACTTTCCGGCGGATCGTAGGGGTCCCGTTCCCCGGCAGCACTGCACCTGCCGGGATACAACACGGGCGGCCTACAGGCCGCCCCTACATCCAATCATAAACTCCAAAAATCGCCAACAATGTTCTATTGATTACAAGGTTTCCGCGGCGGGGTCAAGACCCCGCCCTACAAATTGCCGAAAACAACATATTTTGCCGTACACGTCCCGGCAAGTCGTAGGGGCGGCATGTATGCCGCCCGTGGGCGTTCGCGGCCGTTATGCAGTTTTACACAATAGCCGCCCGTCGCCGGTCGCTCTGTAGGGCGGGGTCTTGACCCCGCCGTGTGTTTTTCTCTATCCGTAAGGTTCCGGGCAGCCAGAACGTGCAAAACCCTTCCGTCTGCTTCGCAGACACCTCCCCTATGAGGGGAGGCTTTCCTCTACTACCCGTTAAAGACTTCTCTCTAAGCAGTGACTTTTCGTGTTGCGACTCACCCAAAGGCTCCCCTCCCAGGGGAGCTGGCCGCGCAGCGGCCTGAGGGGTAATGTTACCCGGAAACGCCCGCCTGCCGGGATGTCCCCGCGGCGGGGTCAAGACCCCGCCGTTTGTTTTTCTCTATCCGCAAGGTTCCGGGCAGCCAGAACGTGCAAAACCCTTCCGTCTGCCTGCGGCAGACACCTCCCCTATGAGGGGAGGCTTTTCCTCTACTACCCGTTAAAGACTTCTCTCTAAGCAGTGACTTTTCGTGTTGCGACTCACCCAAAGGCTCCCCTCCCAGGGGAGCTGGCCGCGCAGCGGCCTGAGGGGTAATGTTACCCGGAAACGCCCGCCTGCCGGGATGTCCCCGCGGCGGGGTCAAGACCCCGCCGTTTGTTTTTCTCTATCCGCAAGGTTCCGGGCAGCCAGAACGTGCAAAACCCTTCCGTCTGCCTGCGGCAGACACCTCCCCTATGAGGGGAGGCTTTTCCTCTACTACCCGTTAAAGACTTCTCTCTAAGCAGTGACTTTTCGTGTTGCGACTCACCCAAAGGCTCCCCTCCCAGGGGAGCTGGCCGCGCAGCGGCCTGAGGGGTAATGTTACCCGGAAACGCCCGCCTGCCGGGATGTCCCCGCGGCGGGGTCAAGACCCCGCCGTTTGTTTTTCTCTATCCGCAAGGTTCCGGGCAGCCAGAACGTGCAAAACCCTTCCGTCTGCCTGCGGCAGACACCTCCCCTATGAGGGGAGGCTTTTCCTCTACTACCCGTTAAAGACTTCTCTCTAAGCAGTGACTTTTCGTGTTGCGACTCACCCAAAGGCTCCCCTCCCAGGGGAGCTGGCCGCGCAGCGGCCTGAGGGGTAATGTTACCCGGAAACGCCCGCCTGCCGGGATGTCCCCGCGGCGGGGTCAAGACCCCGCCGTTTGTTTTTCTCTATCCGCAAGGTTCCGGGCAGCCAGAACGTGCAAAACCCTTCCGTCTGCCTGCGGCAGACACCTCCCCTATGAGGGGAGGCTTTTCCTCTACTACCCGTTAAAGACTTCTCTCTAAGCAGTGACTTTTCGTGTTGCGACTCACCCAAAGGCTCCCCTCCCAGGGGAGCTGGCCGCGCAGCGGCCTGAGGGGTAATGTTACCCGGAAACGCCCGCCTGCCGGGATGTCCCCGCGGCGGGGTCAAGACCCCGCCGTTTGTTTTTCTCTATCCGCAAGGTTCCGGGCAGCCAGAACGTGCAAAACCCTTCCGTCTGCCTGCGGCAGACACCTCCCCTATGAGGGGAGGCTTTTCCTCTACTACCCGTTAAAGACTTCTCTCTAAGCAGTGACTTTTCGTGTTGCGACTCACCCAAAGGCTCCCCTCCCAGGGGAGCTGGCCGCGCAGCGGCCTGAGGGGTAATGTTACCCGGAAACGCCCGCCTGCCGGGATGTCCCCGCGGCGGGGTCAAGACCCCGCCGTTTGTTTTTCTCTATCCGCAAGGTTCCGGGCAGCCAGAACGTGCAAAACCCTTCCGTCTGCCTGCGGCAGACACCTCCCCTATGAGGGGAGGCTTTTCCTCTACTACCCGTTAAAGACTTCTCTCTAAGCAGTGACTTTTCGTGTTGCGACTCACCCAAAGGCTCCCCTCCCAGGGGAGCTGGCCGCGCAGCGGCCTGAGGGGTAATGTTACCCGGAAACGCCCGCCTGCCGGGATGTCCCCGCGGCGGGGTCAAGACCCCGCCGTTTGTTTTTCTCTATCCGCAAGGTTCCGGGCAGCCAGAACGTGCAAAACCCTTCCGTCTGCCTGCGGCAGACACCTCCCCTATGAGGGGAGGCTTTTCCTCTACTACCCGTTAAAGACTTCTCTCTAAGCAGTGACTTTTCGTGTTGCGACTCACCCAAAGGCTCCCCTCCCAGGGGAGCTGGCCGCGCAGCGGCCTGAGGGGTAATGTTACCCGGAAACGCCCGCCTGCCGGGATGTCCCCGCGGCGGGGTCAAGACCCCGCCGTTTGTTTTTCTCTATCCGCAAGGTTCCGGGCAGCCAGAACGTGCAAAACCCTTCCGTCTGCCTGCGGCAGACACCTCCCCTATGAGGGGAGGCTTTTCCTCTACTACCCGTTAAAGACTTCTCTCTAAGCAGTGACTTTTCGTGTTGCGACTCACCCAAAGGCTCCCCTCCCAGGGGAGCTGGCCGCGCAGCGGCCTGAGGGGTAATGTTACCCGGAAACGCCCGCCTGCCGGGATGTCCCCGCGGCGGGGTCAAGACCCCGCCGTTTGTTTTTCTCTATCCGCAAGGTTCCGGGCAGCCAGAACGTGCAAAACCCTTCCGTCTGCCTGCGGCAGACACCTCCCCTATGAGGGGAGGCTTTTCCTCTACTACCCGTTAAAGACTTCTCTCTAAGCAGTGACTTTTCGTGTTGCGACTCACCCAAAGGCTCCCCTCCCAGGGGAGCTGGCCGCGCAGCGGCCTGAGGGGTAATGTTACCCGGAAACGCCCGCCTGCCGGGATGTCCCCGCGGCGGGGTCAAGACCCCGCCGTTTGTTTTTCTCTATCCGCAAGGTTCCGGGCAGCCAGAACGTGCAAAACCCTTCCGTCTGCCTGCGGCAGACACCTCCCCTATGAGGGGAGGCTTTTCCTCTACTACCCGTTAAAGACTTCTCTCTAAGCAGTGACTTTTCGTGTTGCGACTCACCCAAAGGCTCCCCTCCCAGGGGAGCTGGCCGCGCAGCGGCCTGAGGGGTAATGTTACCCGGAAACGCCCGCCTGCCGGGATGTCCCCGCGGCGGGGTCAAGACCCCGCCGTTTGTTTTTCTCTATCCGCAAGGTTCCGGGCAGCCAGAACGTGCAAAACCCTTCCGTCTGCCTGCGGCAGACACCTCCCCTATGAGGGGAGGCTTTTCCTCTACTACCCGTTAAAGACTTCTCTCTAAGCAGTGACTTTTCGTGTTGCGACTCACCCAAAGGCTCCCCTCCCAGGGGAGCTGGCCGCGCAGCGGCCTGAGGGGTAATGTTACCCGGAAACGCCCGCCTGCCGGGATGTCCCCGCGGCGGGGTCAAGACCCCGCCGTTTGTTTTTCTCTATCCGCAAGGTTCCGGGCAGCCAGAACGTGCAAAACCCTTCCGTCTGCCTGCGGCAGACACCTCCCCTATGAGGGGAGGCTTTTCCTCTACTACCCGTTAAAGACTTCTCTCTAAGCAGTGACTTTTCGTGTTGCGACTCACCCAAAGGCTCCCCTCCCAGGGGAGCTGGCCGCGCAGCGGCCTGAGGGGTAATGTTACCCGGAAACGCCCGCCTGCCGGGATGTCCCCGCGGCGGGGTCAAGACCCCGCCGTTTGTTTTTCTCTATCCGCAAGGTTCCGGGCAGCCAGAACGTGCAAAACCCTTCCGTCTGCCTGCGGCAGACACCTCCCCTATGAGGGGAGGCTTTTCCTCTACTACCCGTTAAAGACTTCTCTCTAAGCAGTGACTTTTCGTGTTGCGACTCACCCAAAGGCTCCCCTCCCAGGGGAGCTGGCCGCGCAGCGGCCTGAGGGGTAATGTTACCCGGAAACGCCCGCCTGCCGGGATGTCCCCGCGGCGGGGTCAAGACCCCGCCGTTTGTTTTTCTCTATCCGCAAGGTTCCGGGCAGCCAGAACGTGCAAAACCCTTCCGTCTGCCTGCGGCAGACACCTCCCCTATGAGGGGAGGCTTTTCCTCTACTACCCGTTAAAGACTTCTCTCTAAGCAGTGACTTTTCGTGTTGCGACTCACCCAAAGGCTCCCCTCCCAGGGGAGCTGGCCGCGCAGCGGCCTGAGGGGTAATGTTACCCGGAAACGCCCGCCTGCCGGGATGTCCCCGCGGCGGGGTCAAGACCCCGCCGTTTGTTTTTCTCTATCCGCAAGGTTCCGGGCAGCCAGAACGTGCAAAACCCTTCCGTCTGCCTGCGGCAGACACCTCCCCTATGAGGGGAGGCTTTTCCTCTACTACCCGTTAAAGACTTCTCTCTAAGCAGTGACTTTTCGTGTTGCGACTCACCCAAAGGCTCCCCTCCCAGGGGAGCTGGCCGCGCAGCGGCCTGAGGGGTAATGTTACCCGGAAACGCCCGCCTGCCGGGATGTCCCCGCGGCGGGGTCAAGACCCCGCCGTTTGTTTTTCTCTATCCGCAAGGTTCCGGGCAGCCAGAACGTGCAAAACCCTTCCGTCTGCCTGCGGCAGACACCTCCCCTATGAGGGGAGGCTTTTCCTCTACTACCCGTTAAAGACTTCTCTCTAAGCAGTGACTTTTCGTGTTGCGACTCACCCAAAGGCTCCCCTCCCAGGGGAGCTGGCCGCGCAGCGGCCTGAGGGGTAATGTTACCCGGAAACGCCCGCCTGCCGGGATGTCCCCGCGGCGGGGTCAAGACCCCGCCGTTTGTTTTTCTCTATCCGCAAGGTTCCGGGCAGCCAGAACGTGCAAAACCCTTCCGTCTGCCTGCGGCAGACACCTCCCCTATGAGGGGAGGCTTTTCCTCTACTACCCGTTAAAGACTTCTCTCTAAGCAGTGACTTTTCGTGTTGCGACTCACCCAAAGGCTCCCCTCCCAGGGGAGCTGGATGCGCCGCAGGCGCAGCCTGAGGGGTCTCGCTACCCGGCCGCGCAGCACCTTCCGGGATGTCCCCGCGGCGGGGTCAAGACCCCGCCCTACGAACCGCCGCAGACGGCATTTTTTGTTTGCCACTTTCCGGCAGACCGTAGGGCTCCCGTTCCCCGGCAGCACTGCGTCTGCCGGGATACGACACGGGCGGCCTACAGGCCGCCCCTACATCCAATCATGACCTCGAAAAATCGCCAACAATGTGCATCGTCTGCAAGGTCCCCGCGGCGGGGTACGACCCCGCCCTACAGGTCGCCGCTTCCTTCCTTCTTTACAAAGAAGGAAGCGAAGAAATTCCAATCCTGTTGTCACGGCCATCGGCCCGGTGCATTTATGATTTTTTATTTTCTCTCAAAACAGCCCTTCCGGCAGCAGGATGTCCTCCCTCGGCACTCTGTCCCAGTCAAAGCGTCCCGCCAGTTCCACCGGCGTCACAGGCCGCGGCGTGTCCTGCAAGCCGCAGGCAAAGGCCAGCTTGCCGATGACCTCCTCCGGCGCATACCGCGCGCGCAGGTTCTCCAGGCTTTGGTCGCCGTCCCGTTTGGACAGCCGCCGCCCTTCGTGGTCCAGCAGCAGCGGCAGATGGTAAAACCGCGGGGCCGTCAGGCCCAGTTCCCGGTACAGCCACAACTGCCGGGGCGTGCTGCTCAGCAGGTCCGCGCCGCGCACCACTTCGGTCACGCCCATCAGCGCGTCGTCTACCACCACGGCCAACTGGTATGCAAACACACCGTCCGCCCGGCGCAGGTAAAAGTCCCCGCAGTCGCGGGCCAGGTTCTCGGTGTAGCGGCCCATGTGGCCGTCCACGAAGGTAATCTCCTCGTCGGGTACCCGTACCCGCCAGGCAGGGGCTTTGCGGCGGGCTTTTTCGGCGATCTCTTCGGGGGTCAGGTTTCGGCAGGTGCCGGGGTAAAGCACCTGTCCGTCGCTGCGGTGGGGGGCGCTGGCCGCATGGAGCTGGCTGCGGCTGCAAAAACAGGGGTAGACCATCCCGCGCGCGGCCAGCTTGTCATAGAACTGCTGGTAGATGGCCGACCGTTCGCTCTGGTACACCGGCGGGTCCGGCCCGTCGGCCGAAAGTCCCAGCCACGCCAGATCGTCCACGATGGCGTCCGCATAGCGCCGGGGGCAGCGCGCGGCGTCCAGGTCCTCGATGCGCAGCCATACCTTCCCGCCTTTGCTCTTGGCCGAAAGCCATGCCAGCAGGCAGCACAGCAGGTTGCCCAGGTGCATCCGGCCGCTGGGGCTGGGGGCGTAGCGGCCCGCCGTCATTCCAGCGTATAGACGCCGTCGCCCAGCGCGCGCAGGTGTACGCGGTAGAAGGCGGCGACCGCGCGCACCATAGCGTTCACGTCGGACACAGCGGCCGTCTCGACAGCCGAGTGCATGGCAAGCTGGGCCAGCCCGATGTCGGCCATGGGGATGGGCAGGCTGTGGCTTTGCAGGTTGCCCAGCGTGCTGCCGCCGGGTTCGTCGGCCCGGTTGGTAAAGACCTGCACCGGCACGCCGGCTTTTTCACATACGGCGCGGAAGATGCCGCCGCTGACGGCATTGGTCGTATATTTCTGGCTGGCGTTGTACTTCAGCACCACGCCGCCGCCCAGCCGGACGGGCGCGGCGGGGTCGCTCTTGGCGGCAAAGTTGGGGTGGGCGGCGTGGCCGTTGTCGGCGCTGAGCAGGAAGCTGTTTGCCAGCGCGCGCGGGGCGCCCTGGGCGCTGTGGGGCACGGCTTCGATGATGCGGTCCAGCACGTCGCGCAGAAAACTGCTCTGCGCGCCCTGCCGGGACGAGGACCCCACTTCTTCGTTGTCCAGCATCGCCCAGACCGGGGCGCAGGCGCTGTCGGTCTCGGCGGCCGCGTCGATGAAGCCCAGCAGCGTGGCGGCGGCGCATTCCAGATCGTCGATGCGCGGCGAGAGGAAGAACTCCCCCTCCGGCCCCACAACGGCCGGGGCCTGCCGCACCACCAGTTGCAGGTCGCGGTCCAGGATGTCGCCCGGTTCCACGCCCAGCTCGGCGCACAGCAGGTCGGTCAGCGTGCGGCTGCCGGCCGGGCCCCACAGCGGCTGCATATCCACCTGGGGGTTGTAGTCGTGGCCGCGGTTCACGTCGCGCTGCATGTGGATGGCCAGCGACGGGATCACCAGCAGGTCCCGGTCAAAGTGGACCAGCCGCGTTTCCACGCCGTCCTCTGTGCGCAGCAGCACGCGGCCCGCCACGGTCAGGGGCCGGTCCAGCCAGGTGGCCATGTTCATGCCGCCGTAGCCCTCCACGCTCAGGCGGCGGCAGCCGTCGTTTTCCACCGTGTCGGATTTGATCTTCCAGCCGGGGCAATCGCTGTGGCTGGCCGTGATGCGCCACCCGCCGATGGCATGGTCCGGGACGCGCCAGGCCACCACGGCGGAGCCGCCCCGGGTGATGTAGTACCCGTGGCCGGGTTCCAGGTTCCAGTAATCGGCTTCTTCCAGCCGCGTGAAACCGGCGGCGTCCAGCCAGGCAGCCGCGGTGGCGGCGGCATGGTAGGGGGTCACGCCCTCCTGCAAAAATTCAAACAGATCTTCGATCATCGTACACCCTGTTCCTCCTGTGGGAAGGGCGGCGGCAGTGTTCCCGCCCTTCTGCCCTCTATTGTACCGCAAAACCCGGCCGGGGGCAAGTTGCAAACCATAAAAATTCGGCGTATAGTGGGTACAGGTTTTCACGCTGCGCGCCGCCGCACATACTATGGATTATAGGAAAAGGGGGATCTTGTATGAAACGCTGCCTGCCGAACCCGACCGGGACATCCCGGCGCCGCCCTGCATGGGCGGCGCTGCTGACCGCTGCCGCGCTGGCGCTGCTGGCGGGATGCACGCCCGCGCCCACAGCGGACGCCGTGCCGGCGCCGCCCGCCACAGCCGAAACGGCCGAGAGCGCCCAGAGCGCCCAAAGCACGGCCAACGGAAACGCCACCGCGGAGAACGGCGCGCCTGCCCCGACGCTGGCCGCCGCGCTGGACGGCTGCCTTGCCTACGAGACGGGCAGCGCGGGCGGCAGCCTGAAAGCGGCCCTGGCGGCGGCGGACCTGGTGACCTACCTGGCCGGGGAGAACGGCGGGCCGGACGCGGTGTACAGCGAAACGGTGCTTTGGCGGGACAGTCTGAGCGAAGCCGAGCGCGCGACGCTGGACGAGAACTGGCCTGGGGTGTATGCGTGTGCGCAGAGCATCTGTGAGGACCCGGCCGCGCAGCAGGGGCTGCTGGACGACGCGGGCGTGACGCAGGATTTTGGGGCGATGGACCTGAGCGGCGTGGAGGAGAAGCTGGACGCGGCGGACCGGGCCATCGAACCATAGAAAATAGATAAAAGATAAGAGATAATAGATAATAAATAAGGTGGATCGCGGGCCTGCGGCCCGCTCGAAATGATGGGACAGGTTGGAATTTCTTTGCGCCGCTTTCTTTGTAAAGAAAGCGGCAAAAGTGTGCTTTGCCGCGAACGGCCGCGAGCTGCCGGAACGCACAGATAAAACGGAGCGTTTCTGGCAATTCGTAGGGCGGGTCTTGACCCCGCCCTACATAAAATCATTTTTTATCGTTCTTTTCTTATCAGGGTACAGCGGAGCCGAATCCCCGGCGCGGTCCTGTTCTGCTGCCGGGCTGCATCCGCCGCGTCACTCGGCCTTGCCATACATACAGTATGGCTGCGCCCTCCTTCCTTGCGGCTGCGCCCGGCAGCGAGCATTCCCGCACCGTTGCCCAGCCCGCTGCACCCGGAAAAGAACCAAAAGAATTTTCACCAAAAAGGCATGGGTGTACACCCATGCCTTTTTATAGAGAGTTTCTTTGGTCCTTTCTTTGCAAAGAAAGGACACCCCCAACGCCCCCCGCGCCGCGCACGCTCTGCACGAACTGGCGCGGCGTCTGGCCGTACTCGGTCTTGAACGCCCGGTAAAAGTTCGCGTAATCGCCAAACCCGCAGTACTGGCACACCTGGCTCGGCGGCACGCCCCCCGCCAAAAGCTGCTTGGCGTTGATAAGCCGTTTCTGCAAAATATAACGGTGTACCGTCGTTCCCACCTGCGCGTCGAACTTGCGCAGCAGGTGGTACTTGCTGATGAAAAACCGCGCCGCCAGCTCGTCCAGCGTCAGCGGTTCGCTGAAATGCTCGTTGATGTAATGCAGCACCGCGTCCACCGCCTCGTCGCTGGCGCCCGCGGGGCCGCTGTCGCTGCGCTCCTCGGCCATGCGGTTCAGGCCCACCAGCAGTTCCACCAGCGCGCCCTGCGCCAGAAGGTCGCTGCCGTACGCCCGCGAGGTCCGCTGCTTGTACAGCCGCTCCACCTCCGCGCGAAGCTGCGCCCCCACCGCGCCGCCCGGCCGCAGCAGGTTCGTGTGGGTGGGCACGCTGGTGTCAAAACAGCGGGTCAGGCTGGTGCGCGGGGTCGAAAGCCCCTCCAGATACGGTCGCGCCACCCACAGCACAATGCGCTCATAGGTATCGTCGGGGCCGATGCGCGCCTGGTGCAGTTCCAGCGGGCTGACCAGCATCCAGTCGCCCGGCCGCATACGGAAAATTTTGTTCTCCACGATGTATTCCACCCGGCCGCGCAGCAGCAGGTAGATCTCGTAAAAATCGTGGTGGTGCAGGTCCACCTCGTTCATGTAGGTGGACCGGTACCGATAGATCTCGTAGTCCGGCTCCACCATCGTCTGCCGCCCGGTATAGGGATTGTACGCCGGTTTTGCCATGTTGCACCTCCGTGGCCTGCCCCGCGGGCCCCGCCTTTTACACTACTTTAATAGTTTACCGCAATTATTGCAATCTTTCAAGCAACATCGGCCATTTTCTTGTGAAAAATTGCAGCGTATACTGTAGGCAGCAGGGTGGCACAGGGCCGCCCCCATTCCCATGCACACAAAGGAGCGTTTCATGATGCAGATGAATGCAACTTCCCTCACCGCGCACAAAGCCGAATGGGAAAAACTGGGCGTCAAACTGCCCGCTTTCGACCACGCCGCCATGACCGCCGCCACCAAGGCCCACCCCGTCTGGGTCCACTTCGGCGCGGGCAACATCTTCCGCGGTTTCATCGCCGCGCTGCAGCAGCGCCTGCTCAATGAGGGGCTGGCCGACCGCGGCATCATCGCGGCCGACACCTTCGACTATGACATCATCGACAAGATCTACACCCCCTACGACAACCTGACCATGATGGTCACGCTGAACCCCGACGGCACCACCAGCCGCGAGATCATCGGTTCGGTGGCCGAGGCCCTGCGCGCTGATTCCTCCGACGCGGCCATGATGGCCCGCTTCAAGGAGATCTTCACCGATCCCGGCCTGCAGATGATCTCTTTCACCATCACCGAGAAGGGCTACGCCCTCTACCGTCCCGACGGCAGCCTGATGCCGGTGGTCCAGGCCGACATGGACGAAGGCCCCGCCCACGCCCGCCACGCCATGAGCCTGGTGGCCGCGCTGCTGTATGAGCGTTTCCAGGCGGGCGCCGCGCCGCTGGCCGTCGTCAGCATGGACAACTGCTCCCACAACGGCGAAAAGCTGCGTGCCAGCGTGATGGCCGTGGCCGAAGCCTGGCAGAAGAAGGGCTTTGTGGGGCAGGACTTCCTGGACTACCTCAACGACGAGAAGAAGATCGCCTTCCCCTGGTCGATGATCGACAAGATCACCCCGCGCCCGCACCAGATGGTGGAAGAATCGCTGGCGAAGGACGGCATCGAGGGCATGGCGCCCATCGTCACTTCCAAGAACACCTACATCGCGGCTTTCGTCAACGCCGAGCGCCCGCAGTATCTGGTGGTCGAGGACAAGTTCCCCAACGGCCGCCCGCCGCTGGAGAAGGCCGGCGTCTACCTGACCGACCGCGACACGGTGAACAAGACCGAGCGCATGAAGGTCACCACCTGCCTGAACCCGCTGCACACGGCCATGAGCGTGTACGGCTGCATGCTGGGCTACACGCTGATCTGCGACGAGATGAAGGACGCCGACATCGTGGCGCTCATCAAGCGGCTGGGCTACGTCGAGGGCCTGCCCGTGGTGGTGGACCCCGGCATCCTGGACCCCAAAGCGTTCATTGACGAGGTCGTGGGCCAGCGCCTGCCCAACCCCTTCATGCCGGACGCGCCGCAGCGCATCGCCACCGACACGTCCCAGAAGGTGGGCATCCGCTTTGGCGAGACCATCAAGAGCTACATCGCGGAAGGCCGCGACCTGAACACGCTGGTATCCATCCCGCTGGCGCTGGCCGGCTGGCTGCGTTACCTGCTGGCGGTGGACGACGAGGGCAAGGCGTTTGAAGTTTCGGCCGACCCGCTGAAGGACGACCTGCAGGCGAAGCTGGCGGGCATCGAAGTGGGCAAGCCGGAGACGTATCAGGGCCAGCTCAAGGGCATCCTGAGCAATGCGTCCATCTTCGGCGTGGACCTGACCGCCACGCCGCTGGCTGCGAAGATCGAGGAATACTTCGTGGCCGAACTGGCGGGTCCCGGCGCGGTGCGCAAGACGCTGCACGAGGCGCTGGCCTGATTTGACCTGATTCAAAAGGGGCAACTGTAGGGCGGGGGCGTACCCCGCCACGGGACGGTTTCTATTGCCCGGAAAGTTTCGGGTCATGGGAAAGTTCCAACCCCTCCGTCTGCTTCGCAGACACCTCCCCTACGAGGGGAGGCTTTTCAAGGGGCAGCAATCCAAAAGGCTCCCCTCATAAGGGAGGCTTTCTAAGTGGCAGCTGTTCAAAAGGCTCCCCTTTTAGGGGAGCTGGATGCGCCGCAGGCGCAGACTGAGGGGTCCGTCACCGGCCTGCAACCCCGTTTTCCTACTTCTGTAGGGCGGGGTCTTGACCCCGCCGCGGGACGGTTTCTATTGCCCGGAAAGTTTCGGGTCATGGGAAAGTTTCCACCCCTCCGTCTGCTTCGCAGACACCTCCCCTACGAGGGGAGGCTTTTCCTCTACAACCCGCCAAAGGCTCCCCTTTTAGGGGAGCTGGCCGCGCAGCGGCCTGAGGGGTCTTACTTTCCCTCTTGCACCACCCCTGCCGGGAAAATCGCCCCTTTCCGTCGGCTGTAGGGGCGGCCTGCAGGCCGCCCGGACGGGCTCGGCCACACCGCCCGTTGCCGGTCTGCGTTTCGTTTTTTTCACCCACAACACAAAACCCCAACACCACAAACCAACAAGGAGGACACCCCTTATGAAAATGAAAATGGGCTGGCGCTGGTACGGCGAAGGCAACGACCCCATCACGCTGGACGACATCCGGCAGATCCCCGGCGTCGAGAGCATCGTCTGGGCGCTGCACGACAAAATGCCCGGCGAAGTCTGGCAGGAGGACGAGATCAAGAAGGTCGTGGACCTGATCCATTCCAAGGGCTTTTCCGCCGAAGTGGTCGAGAGCGTCAACGTCCATGACGACATCAAGATCGGCCTGCCCACCCGCGACCAGTACATCGAAAACTACAAACAGTGCATCCGCAACCTGTCCAAGTACGGCGTGAAGGTCATCTGCTACAACTTCATGCCCATCTTTGACTGGACCCGCACCGACCTGTTCCACCC
>QAKI01000028.1 GCA_003343905.1 Subdoligranulum variabile | reverse complement strand
CAGGCGCTGATCACCGAGGGCCTGCCCATCGACGACCCCGTGGCCTACACCCAAGCCGTGTACAAGTTCATGGCGTAACTGGGAATATAGGGACAGGTACCAGATTCCCACTTAGGCATAACGCACACAATAGCAGAGCCTCGCTTGCGCAATTAGCAGCAAGCGAGGCCCTATTTGTTAGGCGGGAAAACGGGACCTGTCCCTATATTCCCACGGAAGGCTAGACCAACCGGGCGAATCCTGAGTTTGATGGAAGATATGCGCCACAATAACCTTTTCGCCATCGAATCGGTATAGGATTACATACCGATTAACCGGCATAGGCCTATAGCCCATTGCCGCAAGCTCTGGAACACGCGAAAGCCCGTACATCTCTGGCATATCGCAAACCAAATTGAGCTGATGCTCAAATTCCGCTATGAACGCCCCGGCGGCCTTTCGACTCGCCAGGTCAACGGCAAGATACCCAACCACCGATTCGTATTCAAGCTGTGCACTCGAGAGGATAACTCTAGGATAAGACATACTTATCCCTCATCGCTTCCGCAAACGTATCATAGGGCACATAGTCGCCAGCCTCTTCTTCGCGCTTCGCAACAAGCATGTGGGACAATAGCCTTGCTTTTGCAGCTTCCTGACACAAAGCTTGGTAGCGTTCATCGCTCATGCAATGCATGGCTTCACGGCCGTTTTTCGTCACCGTCACTTCAGACTCACGCTCAACCAGATCGACAAACGTCGAGGTGCTTTTCATGTCCCTAACGGGCACGCATATCGGCATGGCTGATCCCTCCATCGGTTACTATGCGGCCTAATTATACCACACTTGATGTGCTGAAATTGTCGGAGTCCGTCTTCATCGCGGAGCGGTACACGCCCACCGCCGGAGCCGCCGTGCCGGAGTACACAAGCTCGACCATTTTGGAGAGCACCTGGTCGGCCACGAAGTCCTTGCGCGTGCGGTTGGCATCCACGATTGCCTCGATCAGGCTCTGCGGCACGTCCTTGTAGTTCGCCAACAGCCGTTTGGCACCCTTGGCCAGGCAGCACCCGCCGCAGCCGAAGCTGGGGGGGGTGTTGCAGTGGGCGCCAATGCACGGCTCCAGGCACACGCCTCAGGCATACGTGAAATCGTCCAGCTGTCGCCCGTCGCGGCCCGTCACCGTCCGTCGTTCTTTAGGCAAAGGACGCCATACGACTTTGCTGCCTTCTCTATAAGAAGCAGCCAGGCCAGCATCGCCAAGCTCTCTCAATGCACGCTGAGACTTTCGCTCTTTCGTTCCAAAAAAGGACATCACCTGCTTGGTCGTTATCGACCCGCCCTCTTTCATCTTTTCGAAAACGAGCATCGCGAAATCGCTCGGGACAACGCGGAATGAATCATCGGGAGCCTTCCCGGAATAAAGCCGAGAACCAGGTCGTTAGAAAATAATTCGGGAAATCCCTTTTCCTGTCGATATTCAAATTTCGCATTGGCAGCATCGCAAGAGCGCTTAATCCTGGGAATGCCACTACCATATTGCTCAACGATGCCAGCGCGAAACAGCAAGTTGGCGATAAGTGGATTTCTCGGATCGGAAGCAGCACCGACCTTACCCTCAATATGGGTTTCAGGGCTATCACCTTCAGGAAATAACCCAGGATTTACTATTTCAACGGTGTCAGGAGAAATGTTCAACCCAACCGCAAAACCAACAGTGCAGTCACGATGGCAAAGAGCATTTACAATTGCCTCGCGAATAGCCTCCCTTGGTATTTCAGGGACTTCCTCCCGCGCAGCATCGCCTTTGATCACGAGCCTTCTACGAACGTTGGAAAACACATAGCGTTCCGCAAGATCGATAAGGCCCGATGCGGGGCCATCCTCATGTTTCAAATCGAGAATGTCGACCTTGCTTCCGCTAGCGAGCACACCCATGGTAAGCCGGGTTCAAGGAAACGATGAGCAAAACAATTCGGCAGCGCCATTTTTTAATTTCGAACCACTCAGCAAGCCTAAGCGATCGGCAACATCAGCAACGCCTGCGTACGAATCGGGAATACGCCCAGATTTGTTTCCCATCGAAACGTATTGCCCAATAACACTCGGAGGAATATCCAGGACGGTTTTGCTTGATGGTCGAATTCGAAACCATCTGGCCAACAACATCGCCATTGTCGCGAACCCCAAAATACAAGCTCCCGCGACCGTGCTTGTTCAGCATTGCCGAAATCGCCTGCAATGCCTCCTTGTGCTCGCCTGCCGATTTCTTAAATTCGACGAATTCGCTTTCGCTCCCCAGATTCATTTCGATCCTCCCGCTTGAAGCTTCAGCAAATTATATCGTGATGGGTCCCATCTGCTTAAGCTGCAGCTGATACTAATAGCGCAAGACTTGCCCAAAATACGCAAATAGCAACGTTATCCCTGGTAGACGCGCTATGATAGTCTTAAATAATTAATTATCAACAGAGGCACTCATGAACAATCGCGATCAGCAAGTCATCAGCATCCCGCTTACACAACTTCACCTCTGGACGGAAAATCCAAGAGACCCCATTGATGAATCATCCAAAGATGCCGACATCATCAGGAGGGCGATCGAAAACAAAAGCGGCAACTGGAATCTCGATGTGTTAATCAACGAGATGGGCGATTTATACCTATACAATGAACTACCAACCGTAGTGCAAAACGCCGATGGCTCCTACACCGTATACGATGGAAACCGCCGTATCGCCATTATGAAGTGCATTCAGGACCCCGACCTATATCAGGAAGCAACTTCGCGCCTTCCCCTTTTCAACGCGTCAAAGGAAATGCAGGAGCAAACATCCATCCCCTGCAATGTCTGCACGCGAAAGCTAGCGCTCGACATCGTTGAGCGCGTCCACAAATCATCCAATAAATGGGGAAAGCTACAGTACGAGCATTTTTTACATAATTTCAGAGATAGCCCAAAAGGACGTCTCATGCTACTGGACGAAGCAACTGGAGGATCGGTCAGCAAAAACCCAAAGCTGAACGAAGAATATGTCCAGCAAAGACTCCTCACCGATACCAATTTAAACGATATCGGTTTTTCCGTCATAGATGGTGAGCTCGCGTCGAATCTACCAAGGGAAGACGCTATTGCCGTTCTTCAAGACATCGGAGAAGTTCACAAAAAGGATTTGAGCAACGCACGCAGCAATCCAGGCAAGCTCAAGGAGGCTCTTGCCGCATTGTCTCCTGAAAAATATTCAGATATAGCCCCATTCTCAGAAGAGAATGGATGCGTTTTCTTGGCAGGGGAACGCAGCAGCAATAATGAAGAGGGCAATCCTGTACGAACCGACATCTCGGAGCGAAAAATGAGGCGCAAGCCCGTCACGAAACAGCAGCAAAAGCTCTTCGGAGGGACTTTGAGGCCGAAAGGTCAGCGAGCAAACGAGATCTATCGAGCCATAGATTGTCTATATTCCCTTTACCGAAAGAACCCCTCGAAACACCCTGGTTTTCTCCCGATTATTGCTTTCTCAATGAGACTTTTCCTGGAAATATGCGGACAGGAGTACTTTGCCGAATACGAACCCGAAAGAGATCTCAAAGACGGAGCGCTCAAACCATTCCTGAAGCTCGCGAAAAGGCAAATGAAGGAAAGTTGCGAATTAAGGCTGTTGACCACAACATCTCTTGAAGCCGAATTGCTAAACGGCAATATCAACCTTGAGGGCGTAGTGTCGAAATGGGCCCATGGAACGCTCCCAGCAGACGAAAGTGCAATCCTGCGTCATTCTCAGATTATTGGCGCTATTGTTCGAAACAATTGGTCCGACTAACACCTTTTTAGCTCCTCGGGCCAGACGAGCCCTGGTCCGAGGATAATCTTCTCTTTTCCAACGGTTTTCACATTGGCCGTGTAGCCAATCTCAAAGTCGCTGCGCTCATAATCGCCGTAGATATCGTCGATCAACTTGTCAGAATCATAGGTCACAACCCACTTGCTCTTGGCGTTGCCGACTTTTTTTGCAAGCGATCTGTGCTTCCCCTCATCGAATGAGCTTCGATACAGACCCGGACCCTTCTGCACGTATGGGGGATCGAGGTAGGCGAACAGCTCGGGGTCGCCCATCCTATTATCGATGAATTCCTCCGCATCAAGACTCGTCACCTCGATGTCGTCCCTTCTCGCCGCAATGCTTGCAATCTTCTTCTTCAAGGTCTCACGATTGAAGCGAACATCCATCTTATAGTTGCCGGTTTGCTCAAGCCCGCCAATGACGCCACCGCTCAGAATGCCTGACACATTAGTCCTATTGAGGTAAAAAGCGGCCTTACCAAGCTCTAGATCGTTAATGCCGTTGTGGTCCCGGTACATGCCGCGCATCTTTTTCCAAGTTTTGATGTCCAGAACGGCAGAGTCGATGAATTCGCACAATTCTTCACCATGGTTCACGATGGCGTTCCACATGCAGTACACAGCGCGATCGTAGTCGTTAATCACGATTGAGGATACATCGCCCCTCAGAAGGAGCTTGATAGCAAGCCCCGCGCCACCGGCAAACAACTCGACATAGGGATGCCCGAGGAGGCCGTTTGACTCGATAATTGCCTTAATCTCGGGGTAAAGTTTTGTCTTTCCGCCCGGATATCTAATCGGCGTATACGTAGCGGCCATTGCCTCACCTCCTCAGAACGACAGCCAAATCAATCATTTCGTTGCATCCGTTCATGCTGCTGTCGTTTTACAATCCCATCGACCCTTCGGTCAGGCCGCTCATTGAAGTCCTGGATTTCCGACTCGTATTGTTCTTTCCAAAGAGTAGCGACCAATGAACCATTTTGGCCCCATACCCCATCAGCTTTCTCGCTCTTGAACCACTTTTTGAAGTGCTTCCGCTCCTTACCCCCGCCAGAACATTCAAACTCTCGCTTGGAATCCGCGAACCATGCAATCATAACTTGCTTAGAGTAGCGCCGATCATTGTTCCAGAACTCATCTTCGTCCGAAAGGTCGCGGAGTAAATCATATATAGACTGCTCGGGCGACTTGCCGCCTCCAGGCAGCACGAACCTCCTCCCGCACTCTCTAATTCGCCTTGCCGCACCCTTATCTGAGTCGGCATCCACAACAAAACAAACATTACGCAAGGAAGCAATATCTCTAACGGCGAGCTCACCTAGCTCACCGCAGCTAAGCTTCGCTGAAACAAGTTCGCATTTTCGTTTTAACCGCGGAACCATTATTTGACCAAGAACCCATTTAGCCTCATCATCCTCGCACCAAATCTCGACTTTGAAGCCCTTCTTCGGCTTCAAAGGCTCAATCATAAGGTCAGCTCGTATCTCATCGATTGTCGGGTCGACCGTCAGCTTGATTCCGGATTCCCTCTTCCTGAGATACAGGACTTTGACCGCATTGCTTTTTATCTGGGTTTCCTCAACCGCTTTCTCGAGGAGAGTCATTGAGTGAGTAGTGAAAACAACTTGCATCCTCTGCGCAGCCGCCTGCTCCTTAAGCAATCCAAAAAGTCGCACCTGCGAAGAGGGAAACAAGGTCACATCCAACTCGTCAATAAGAAGGAGGCCGCCTTTGTACTCATCGCCCATTACATTAGCAAGCCGCTCAAAAGATATAAGCGCACCTAGAATCTGGCCGAGATTATCTTGACCAGCAGAGTTGGCAAGATAGTCATAGCTAGCAGTATTGACAAGAAGCGTTTCTTTTTGTCCGCGCCTGGACATCCTGACAACATCGGTAGCCTCATCCTGATCGACCATAATACGCGAATACCACAGGTTAAATTGCTCAATTTCTTCTTTGGTAAAGTCGGTCTGCTCAGCCTGCGGGTTCAAAAACTCGCCAACAGGATTAGTCCTTTTTAGCCCCAGATAGATTACAGGGTAATCAATATTACCCTCTCCCTTAGCTCGAGAAGCCCCAGTTACGATGCGAATAGAAGAGCTATCCCCGGCAGGCCTTTTGAACGACTTAACCTGAACATGCTGGCCCTGAGGCCCGGAAATTGTCTCATCATTGAAGTCAACATAATACAAATGCTCACCCGGGATATCATGTTCTGGCGACATGTTGAATATATCCGTGAACTTTGTACTGAATGATTTGCCAAAGATAGTCCGCCTGTCTCTAATCCCGAACGGCTGTCCAAGCATTCCTAATATAGTTGATTTACTCGTTCCGTTCTGTCCAGCTATCACTGTAACGAGCTGACCGAGCTCAATCTCAAGGTCATGCATAGCCCGAAATCTCGAAATTTTTATCCCCTTGATGCCAAACGTTTCAATGTGTTTTTCTTTTCGAGGCATTCAACCCCTCCCATCGGCAAATAGGGCACCAACTATGCATGTCATTCTCCCATTTTGCGGTCCCAACGAGAACAACGCATCCTAATTTCAAAAAAGGCCAATACGCTCGATAAAAGGAATTGCCAATGAGATTAAACGGCCAGCCTGCTTCATTGTCGAATGATCGTCAAACGCCGCCAAGCGAAGACAGGTTATGCGCCCTGACCACCAGTCAAACAGATTCTCGCCTCCGCCCCATGCAGAATGTACCCCTCGAGATGCAATGACTCAATATTACAGCCCAAAGACCCGGAAGCAAGTGGTGCCTAGGGAACAACAACTCCCTAGGCACCACTTGCGATTAACGATAAATTGGCCAGGACCCCAACTTCATCCTCCCACCAACCCCCCGACCGCCCCATTACAGTCCGAGATAAGCCGCCGATCGGGCGCCTCCGGATGGCCGTCTGCCCCTGCCCCGAAGAGGGCCCAGGGGGGGTGTTGCCACCGAAGGCGCTCGCCGTTCCGAACGACTGATAGGAAACTGCCGGGTGCGGGCCACGACCGCTAAAATGGATGAAGAAACTCGTCAACCTCTGCGTTTTCTATGCGTCGCTTCACAGAGGCTATCGCGTCTTCCAAAACCATACGGTGCCTTATTAGGGCTACTCCGGGTAAATTTTCGATTACCTCTTCAATGAAGTTAATCTTCCCTTGAAGAAGAGGGATTTCGCTCCCGCTCCACGATGCGCCGAAAGAAGACATGATTACGGGAACCTTTTTGAGCTCTTCCGAGCTAAGGCCCTCTTGGCATAGCAAGACTATGTACTTGACCTTAAGATTCTTGGGTAACTCCATTGCGACATCTGGCAGATAGTCGACAAGCTTCCCATCACGCATCGAACGCGACACCAGCCAAGTCACGACAGCATCGCCGCAATGCTCAATAGCGTAATTAAGAAAATGCTTCAAAGCGAAAGGCTTCAACATGTGCTGCAGACTTGTCTCAACCCCCTCTATGCCCTTCCATGCGCCATCTGTTGCGGCCTCGCCGTTCTCCTCCCTCCATGCCGCCTCGCCCAAATGCCCCATCGCATAAGTAGCATCGAACTCCATGAGCACGGGCATTGCCCTCTCAGGAAATTGACTATCGTTAGAAATGATAAAACGAAGGAGGTCCTCATCCCAATAGGAACTCCTTCCGCTTACGAGATTAAGCAAGATTTCTTCCGCAAGGCACAGCATTTCCGGTTTGGAGGCAAACGCCCTCTGCTCGGCATTGTTGATGTTGCTGGGAAGAAGTCTGCGAAAGGCGTGCGAGCCCCTTTCCAACTTCTGCAGGACGCCGGCCGCGTACTTAGCGAAAAAGCCTGGCGTAGCAGAGTCGATCTCCATCGCCGCCTCATACGAAACGGTTTCGCCGTACTCGTCGGCTCCTTCCTCGATGTCCCTTGCCAGTTCGGGAGTGACCCCAAACTCCTTAAACCGCACTTCGTCAATCCAACTAAGCCATTCGAGAATCTCATTCTCCTCTCGCTTCAGAGCAAGACCGCGAACCCGATTGATGCCGAGCAGGTCAATCCAACGAATGAGCAAATCGTCCGGGACCGCATACGCGGGAACGCCAGAGAGGATAATCAAATCTGCGCATTCGGTCAAAGCATCCGCACCAAGAATCATGACGTCCCTCAGGATTGGGTAAGGAATGTAAGTTGAGCTCTGCCGGCCGGCAGAGCACACAATCGAGATCGCCTTCACCACTTCTGCCGAGCTGGCTGCTTGAACAACCTCGGTCAATTCCTCCGAGATATCGTGTCCGCAGGAGTCTTCAGAGAAGATCTGGGCTGCGATCCGTTCCTCGGGCGACGCGTCGAGGAACGGGAGCCCTTCTTCAGCGATGACACCTTGGGAAATGAACTCTTTCTCCAATTGGACAAACCCAGGCAAGCTGCAAATCTCAATCGCCTCAATTCGGGAAACATATCCTTTATATAGCTCCTCCAGGGTCTCTTTCCACAACCGACCGGCCCCGTCGTCGCCGCCGATGCCCCGAACACCAGTAATCACCGTATCGCAGAGACGACTCAGCTCCGAACAGCCTCTGAGTTCCTTGAGGCAGGCGATCGCTCGCTTCCGCAAGCCGACCATCGCCTCGGTGTAGACGTGGTTTCCATGGATGAACGTGACCTTGTTTCCCTCCATCCTTGTCGGGCCGTCGTATGTTGCCGCCAGTAAAGCCTCAGCATAATAGGCAAGCAGAACCCCGTATCTATTCTCCTTTGTTTTGCGAAAATCAGACGTAAGGCGCTCGATGACCTCTTTTTCGTATCGAAACTCGTCCGAATACGAGTCCTCGTTGAAGCACATGGCCGTCGTGAGGGCTTCCTTCGCCTCCCGTGGAGGCAGGATGTTCTTCCCCAAAGCCATGAAGAACAGCTCTTCAGGCTCGTCGAATTGAGGGGCATGAAAAAAGGGCGTGAGCGATACGAGAATCCGAGATTCCGGCAAATAAGATCCAGAGCTCTTGTCGAATCGACAAGTAAGGTAATCGTAGTTTCCGGGCTCGCAGCCTTCAATTGCCCCGAGAATGTGTCCAAGGCCCTTCTCGCCGAGAAGGAAATGATATTCGCCCACCATTCCCCATCGTTTCTCCTCGTTCGCCAATGCCCAAATGTCGTCCAACTGCGATTTCAAGGAGGAAATAAGCTCTTCGCTGTAGAAATTGTTTACAAGGATGGCGACAATACTGGGGCATCGAGCATTGCCGCACTCCAGCTCATCGACGTCGGAAAGAGATAAGCTTTTCTCGGCGATGAATGCACGGTAGAGCAAATAATCCCTTAAAACCTGTTCACCCGGCGCCACCGCCACCATACCCTGGCAGGCATCCACAAGCTCATCGTGGCACAGAGTGGTGCAGGCATCGACGTAGCAGTCATGAGAAATCCCTACCTTGGCGAGAAGCTTATCCAGGTCTTTGTTTCCTTCCACACTGTGCGAGTCCAAAACGGAGACGATTGTTGCTGCCATTTTGGCGTTGCCGCCCAGGAGGGAAGCCTTCTCTCCGTAGCAAGCTTCTATGAGGCTCGGCATCGTGGAGAATACTTCGACCCCGCGTTCCTTAGCGACCTCGGCCGCTGCGCAGGCTAACCGCATGTTGCCCCTCGACAAGCGGACAATATCCGAAGATGTTCTCCCTTTCGCGATGCCGAATCCGTTCTCGACCACGTTTAAAGCCGTCTCCTCGTCAAGCGGGTTGATCTCATAGAGGTAAGGCCTACAGAACTTTGAAATGGAGACCTTCACGTACTCGAATGCATAATTTCTTACGGTCATAAGGACCTTGATATTACCTCTGTTAGACACGAAGTCCGCAAATCCTTCGAGACCGGAAAGCTCGTTGGCGTCGTCGAGCAGAATTATCGAAGGGTCCTCTTTGGGAACATCATTTGCCAAGTCGTCCCAGATTGGCAACTTGTTCGATTGAATGACAAGAGGATGCGCGCCGCTGCTATTTGCAAATCGGCGTAGAGCCTCTAGGCAAAGCCTAGTCTTCCCGCATCCAGGGCGCCCATGCACCAAGACGAACTGATTCTCTTCGAGTGCAGTGAGAAGCTCATTGATCTCTTTATCCCTTCCAAGCAAATCGACCTTCAGGGTTGAGGCGAAGCTGTTTCTTTCGACCGCGGATTCGAATTCATCCGGGGACATAATTTGCCCAGTACCCACCTCGATGCTCAGATGCTCTTTCGCAAGATTTGGGTACCGTCGGGCCAACAAACTCGCCATTTCGTCCGTACCCACAAGCTCGACGCGATCGTCAATGCCCCTTAGATAGCTGAGGTCAGAACTGTCTAGCCTTCGACATGAATATGCGATGATTATCTTGACCAGCTGCCCAGAATCGAGCTCTATTCTTTCGGTCTCTAGGCACTTCTCGATATCCGCTTCGATTTTCTTCTTCGCTTCTGCTCTTTCCGGATAATGGCCGCATTCGAGATAGGCAAATTTGTTGTAGGGCAAAAGCCAGATTGTGTCCGGCGTCCCCGGGGCCGTTGCCGCCGAGCGGGCGGCGGACCCCCTGTGTACGGGCTTATCATACCCAAGATGCTGCGAAAGCAATTCCTGAGCAAGGTTCTGGAAGCCAGCAGGATCGAGCCTTGCGATTCTGTCCCTGATTTCGATTTCCCTGCTCATCAAAGTTGCACACTCCTCCGCTTTCTCCGGCAATCCAAACGCCCTCGGTTAAAGACCGCCCCAAACCGCCACGGTAAGCTTGATAATATGACATGCGCAGCATTGACAAGAGCGCGATTGCCGAAAGCGACACGATTCCGCCCCGCAGCGCACACGTCACCCCTTCTCGAACACTGGACTGGTCAAGGTTTCTTGGACGGAATAATAAGCTTCTTCAACATATTGAAGCAGGGCATCACCGCAACCGTTCTCGACTACCGTAGATCCCTATAACACCGCTCGTGCTTCTCGTAAAACAATGTGTTCGCAGGTACTTCTTTTGAGACGACGCTGTTCGCGGCAACAACCGCGTTATCCCCGATTGTGACGCCCTTGAGGACAACTACGTTCGCACCCAGCCATACATTGTCTCCGATGCGGACCGGCGAGGTCTTGGTCAGCTGGTCGCTCTCGGAACGGATGACCGCCGACATCGCCGTGGCGGCCCTGGAATCCGCGAAGTCGCGCGGCTACGTGGCCGGAAACGCCATTTTTCGTTCCGACCAGGGGCGCCCAGTACACCAGCAGGACCTTGGCCGAGTGGGCGCGGGCCAACGACGTGCGCCTTTCCTGCAGCCGCACCGGCAACTGCCACGACAACGCCGTGGCCGAGTCGTTCTTCGCCACTCTGAAGAACGAGATGTACTGCAGATCGAGCTTCGCCACCAGGACCGACGCCAAGCACACCGTCATCGAGTTCATCGAGGCGGACTACAACCGAAGAAGGCCCCACTCCACCATCGGCTACCAGGTGCCGGCACAGGCCATGGAATCGCTCTTCGAGCGGACCAAGCCGGCCGAAGAGGGGCTTCCCATGGCCGCGTAATTCCTCAAGCTTCCGCGTCCGAAAACTTGACACAGGTCATACAACGTAACGGCCATCCCTAAGATAGAGCAGCTTCCCGCCGATGCCGAAGACCCCAATGCACCCAACGCTTCGAACGGCGAAAGCGCCGACAAAACCGCAGCCGGGCCATTCGGACTTTCGAAAACCGGCGATTACGCTCCACTGCTTGCGCTTGCGCTTATGGCCATCGCGCTTGCCGCGTTTGCTTGCATGACAGTCTTCCGGCGCAAGCGCCGAAAACTTGAGCGCTGCGATAGCGAAGTGGGAATATAGGGACAGGCACCGTTCCCCCACCTAACAAACAGAGCCTCGCTTGCTGCTAAGTGCGCAAGCGAGGCTCATTCTTTGCGTGCGTTATGCCCAAGTGGGAATTTGGCACCTGTCCCTAAATTCCCACTATTCGGTTTCTTCGGCTTCGGGCTCTTCCTCGAAGCGGACATCAATCTTGTCGATGCGCAAACCGTCCATCACGCGGGCCATCATCGTGATCTTCGTGCCCTCGTGATGCAGCTCATACGAATCGCCCTCGGCGGGAATCTTGTCCAGCAGGTCGAGCATCAATCCACCCGCGGTCTCGTAGTCGAACACAGGCACGGGCTCAAAGCCGATGAACTCGACGAACTGGTCAACCGGCAACGAGCCGTCAACCAAGTAATGGTGCTCGCCCACCTTCAAGATCTCGTCCTGATCATCATGCAAATACTCGTCTTCCATGCGGCCGATAATCTGCTCGACCACGTCGGTCATGGTGACGATGCCAGACGTGCCGCCATGCTCGTCAACCACCACGGCGATCTTCGTGTGCTTAGCCTGCAGCACCTGCAAAAGCTTCGCGATGGAAATGCTCTCCGGCACCGCCTGGATAGAGCGGATCTTCAGGTCTTTCATCGTGGAGCCCTCGGGCAGCAGATAGGCGTCCTTGATGTGCACGAAGCCCACGATGTTGTCCTTATCCTCGCGGAACACGGGGTAGCGCGTGAATTTGTTCTTCCCCATGAAATCGAGATTCGTTTCAAGGTCATCGTCGTAGTCGATGGCCAACACCTCGGTGCGGGGCGTCATGATGGCCTTCGCGTCCTTGTCGTCCAAGTCGAAGATGTTATCCAAGTACTGGTACTGATCCTGCTCGATGGATCCGCTCTCGGCGCTTTCTTCAAGCAGCAGCTTAATTTCTTCCTCGGAATAAGCCTCGGTTTCATTCTTGG